>NZ_JQLH01000001.1:2400000-3013750 GCF_000744105.1 Maribacter forsetii DSM 18668 | reverse complement strand
CCTACGCCAAATAGCACCATGTATAAACTACCTTGCAGAGCATTACCCATAGCAATGGAGCCAAAAAGTGCCATGTAAACCAATCCGCAGGGAAGAAAACCGTTTAAGAAACCTATGGTTAAAAATGTGTCGGGCGATTTCTTTTTCAGCTCTTTACCTAGTTGGTTCTTAACTTTTGATATGATTTTGTAAATAGGTTTTGACAGGTTGTATTTGTTGAAAGTTTGATACGGAATTAAAACAATCAGAATCATTATAATACCAATAGCGATAGAAAGTTTCTGTTGTATTCCAAAGATGGATAATCCCTTTCCTAGCAGTCCGAAAACAAGACCTATTATTCCGTAAGCAAGTAAGCGACCAAAATGATAGATAAATATTTGACCGAATTTCTTGTAGTTATTTGTTCTATCTACCGGAAGCATAAAAGCAATGGGTCCGCACATGCCTACGCAGTGTAAACTTCCCATAAGACCTAATATGAGGGCAGATAATAACATATGTTAAAGGGTTATACTTTCTTTATGTAAAAATTCTTTTCCTTCGTGTTCCCAGAAGATTTTTATATCCCAGCGACCATCTAACAATTGATTGTCAGGTATGAGCAATTGTGAATCGGACAAACGAATGGGCAAGTTAAAATCCAGATTCTTGTTAGATGGTCTGTAAAGGGATACGATACCTTTTATATTGGTATCATCATAACCAGCAGGGAAAATAACGAGTAAACCCTCTGGCGATTCTTTTAATTCTATTTGTGTAGTTGCGAAACTGGCGTTTCTTTCGGCATCTATTTCCTTTTGATAACCAAGTTCAGCTTTATAATATTCCTCGGTAACCAAATCGTGGTTAGCATCATGACTCGTGGTCATTTTAACCACGAAGAACATAATAAAGCTAATGAATGCGACTATAGCAATTACAATACCGGTACCCCAATTAATTTTCATGATGCTATGTTTATTATTTATAACTACGTGGTGCTAAAAAGCGAGCCGTAGTGGTCTCAATTAATTTATCATTACTATACACCCCAATTTTGAGGTTGTTCTTATCGCCACTTAAGGCAGATGCATTAATTTCTATGAACAAAGTACCTTCTGCCAGCGCTTCTGGTTGAACATCAAAATTCTCATGTCTAACCAGTTTAATTTCCCCTTTAGGAGAAATCAATTCAAAATGAACGTCTTCAACCGTCTTCGTTGTTTTGTTCAATAATTTATAGGTATAGACATTACTAATAATATTGCCATCCTTGTGTTCGTAAAGTTGACCAGGTAACCTTAAAATATTAGCTTCCAGATCATTTCTTAAGAACATCATACCAACAAGCACACCCGTTAAAATAACAAGTACAGCGGTATACCCTTTTAAACGTGGCGTAAACTTGAATTTTTCCTTCTTTGTTATTTCGTCTTCACTGGCATAGCGGATCAAGCCTTTAGGCAGATTCACTTTTTCCATGATGGTATCGCACTCATCGATACATGCTGTACAGTTAACACATTCCAACTGTGTTCCGTTTCTAATATCTATACCTGTAGGGCAAACGTTTACACATTGAAAACAGTCGATACAGTCTCCATGTCCCATTGCTTCGCGGTCCTCATTTTTACGCCATTTTTTTCTGCCGTTTTCAGCCTCACCACGTTTATGGTCATAGGCAACAACAATAGATTTATTGTCTAATAAAACCCCTTGCATACGACCGTAGGGGCAGGCAATGATACAGACCTGCTCTCTAAACCAAGCAAAAACAAAATAGAATACCGCTGTAAATATAAGCAGCGATACCATAGTGCTTACGTGCTGTAATGGTCCGTCGGTGATGTATTGTATCAACCGGTCACTGCCAATTAAATAGGCTAGAAAAACATTTGCGATTATGAATGAAATGATAAAAAAGATGAACCATTTCAATACACGTTTTCTGATCTTTTCAGCATTCCATTCTTGCCTGTCCAAACGCATTTGAGCACCGCGGTCACCATCTATCCAATATTCTATCCTACGGAAAACCATTTCCATGAAAATAGTTTGAGGACACATCCATCCGCAGAAAATACGTCCAAAAGCCACTGTAAACAATGCAATGAAAACCACCCCAATAATCATGGAGATAACAAAGAGATGAAAATCTTGCGGATAAAAAGGGAATCCGAAAATATTAAAACGTCTTTCCAGCACATTGAACATTAAGAACTGGTTGCCATTTATCTTTATAAAAGGAGATGCAATCAAGAAAACAAGAAGTACGTAGCTTACATACTTACGGTACTCGTAAAGTTTGCCACTTGGTTTTTTTGGAAATACCCAGGCACGCTTACCATCTTCTTTGATGGTACCGATGGAATCTCTAAAATTATCTTGGTCTTGTGACATTGTTATCTCTCTTTATAGTTTGAGAAGTTTTACCCTCTCACTGTATTCAGTTCATCGTCACCGCTGCAGAATCAATAACCACCTCAGTAGCATCTGTCTCAACGGGAGCTTCTTGTGCAGGAGCATTTGGGTCTACCCATATATCACCTTCAGGAGCTTTAGGATTTGCAGGCGTAGTACCTTGAAAACTCAACACATAACTAGCCACCTGTGCAATTTCTGCGGGTTTTAAGTTCTGTTTCCATGCAATCATACCTTTACCGTCACGACCACCTTCAGATATAGTATTGAAGACGTTTTTAATACCTCCGCCAAGAATCCAGTTTTGGTCGGTAAGGTTAGGACCAATACCGCCACCGCCGTCTGCCATGTGGCAAGCAACACAGTTACCTTCGAAAATGCCTTTACCGGCACTAATATCAGAAGCGTCGGTCAGCAACTCAACAGTATTGGCATCAACAAGCCCTTTAGCCGTTTTTTTGTAGGCTTCAATTTCTAATTGAGCAGCGGCAACTTCTTGTTCATATTCCAGGTCTTGGTCATAATCATTAAACACGTGAAAACGAGCTAGGTATACGACACCGAAAACGATAGAAGCATAGAACAAATACACCCACCAAGGCGGTAAATTATTGTCAAGCTCACGTATACCATCATAATTGTGGTCAAGAATAATTTCACCTTCGGCTTCTATGGGTTTACTGCCCAGCATTTTGCTGTACATTCTTTTGCCCCAGGTCCATTCCCACTTTTGCTCTTTCTGTGCCAAGTACCTTACTTTGGCTTCTTCATCTAGGGTGTTATAAAGTACATTCTCTATTGCTTGTACTATAAAAGCTATGGCAATTAATAGCAATAGGATAAGTGCCATAAAACCGAACATTAAAGTAGGATATACCAAAAAGGCAGGTTGATCTCCACTATCAATGTAAACTTCCATAAGTACTACGACCAGGAAAAAGGCCACAGTTATTCTTAACCACCAGGCTGTATTGTTTTTCATAATTCGTTGTTTAGTTGGTTATCTTCTTCTAAAGGCAATTCGCTTACTTCTTTGATGTATGATTTTGATGCGGTAATGACCCACCAGAATAACAATGTGAAAAACACAAAGAAGATCAGTAATGATATCATGGGGTAGGTTGCTACGCCATCAATAGTTTCCATGTAACCTTTTACAAATTTGAACATGATTCTTAGTTTTATTTGTTAGATAATAATTCCCCCGTTTCCTTAACTTTTATATCGGTACCTAATCGTTGTAGGTATGCAATTAAGGAAACAATTTCACGGTCTCTCATTTCAATGAATTCCTCTCCGTTTTCAGCGGCATACGTTTTATCTGCCTCATAAGATTTTGCAAAATCTGGATCACTATAAAGATTCTTTTCAATCTGTTCGGCTTGTGCATCCATTGAAGCTTCGGCATTTGCAATGTCATCATCGGTATACGGTACGCCAAGGGTAACCATCGCTTCCATTTTTGCTTGAATATCACTTCTATCATGCTCATCTCTAACTAACCAAGCATATGCAGGCATGATAGAGCCAGATGAGGTACTTTGAGGATCATACATATGGTTCAAGTGCCAGTTGTCGGAGTATTTACCGCCAACCCTCAATAAATCTGGACCGGTACGTTTACTACCCCAAAGGAATGGGTGATCGTAGACGAATTCACCAGCTTTGGCATATTCGCCATAACGCTCCACCTCACTTCTAAACGGACGAACCATTTGTGAGTGACAGCTAACGCAACCTTCACGAATGTAAAGATCCCGACCCTCTAGTTCTAAAGGAGTATATGGTTTAACACTAGTGATTGTAGGTATGTTGGATTTCACCAAAATGGTCGGCACAATCTGTATGATACCACCGATAAGGATAGCGATAGTAGCCAAAATGGTCAATTGTATTGGCTTACGCTCTAACCACGTATGAAAAGTTTCACCCGCAGTTCTTCTTTTAGATACACGAGTAAGTTCTGCAGCTTCAGCCAGCTCATCTTCAATAGTGCTACCAGAACGTACGGTACGTACTACGTTATATATCATAACACAAGCACCAAGTATGTAAAGGCTACCACCAATGGCACGCATCCAGTACATAGGCATTATCTCGTTTACGGTTTCTAGGAAGTTACCATAGACCAAAGTACCATCTGGATTAAAATCTTTCCACATTAAGGCTTGTGTAAAGCCAGCAACATACATAGGCAATGCGTATAGGATTATACCTAAGGTTCCTATCCAGAAGTGGAAGTTTGCTAATGGTGTAGAGAACAATTTGTTTTTGGTCATTTTTGGCACCAACCAGTAGATCATACCAAAGGTTAAGAATCCGTTCCATGCTAAAGCGCCTACGTGCACGTGAGCAATGATCCAATCACTAAAGTGTGCAATAGCATTTACGTTTTTAAGTGAAAGCATAGGACCTTCAAAAGTTGCCATACCGTAACCGGTAATAGCGACAACCATAAATTTTAAAACAGGATCGGTACGTACTTTATCCCATGCACCTCTTAAGGTTAATAGACCGTTGATCATACCACCCCAAGACGGAGCTAAAAGCATGATGGAGAATGCAACCCCTAAATTCTGTGCCCAATCAGGCAATGCAGAATATAGAAGGTGGTGAGGACCTGCCCAGATGTATATGAAAATTAATGACCAGAAGTGAACAATTGACAGTCTATAAGAGTAAACAGGTCTGTTTGCCGCTTTAGGAACAAAGTAATACATAAGCCCTAGGAAAGGAGTAGTCAAGAAAAATGCAACCGCATTATGACCATACCACCATTGAACCAAGGCATCTTGTACACCTGCATAGACAGAATAACTTTTTAAACCTGTAACAGGTAATTCCAAACTATTGAAAATATGAAGTACCGCAACAGTTACAAATGTTGCTAAATAAAACCAGATGGCTACGTAAAGGTGACGTTGTCTTCTTTTGATCATGGTACCGATCAGGTTAACGCCAAAAGCGACCCAAACTAAAGCAATGGCAATATCTATAGGCCATTCTAGTTCAGCATATTCTTTAGAGCTGGTATAGCCTAAAGGAAGCGTTATAGCTGCTGCAACAATGATTAATTGCCAACCCCAGAAGTTGAATTTACTTAGAAAGTCACTATACATACGTGCTTTCAACAAACGTTGCGTAGAGTAGTAGACTCCAGCATAAATTGCGTTACCCACAAATGCAAAAATTACCGCATTGGTATGCAAAGGGCGTAAACGACCAAAGCTTAACCATGATATACCATCGGTTAAGTTGGGAAACATGAACATAAAGGCTAACAATAAGCCTACGGACATACCCACAATGCCCCAGAACATGGTTGCATAAAGGAAATTTTTCACGATTTTGTTATCGTAATAAAACTGCTGTACTTCCATAATTATACTTGTTTATTTAGTTGGATTTTATTTTTATTAAATGAAGAACAGAGAGAAAAGAATTTAGAGAATAGACTCTTATTTATTTGCATATGTTCCACCCGTTCAATTATTTAATTCACTCTTCACTCTTCACTCTTCACTCTTCACTCTTCACTCTTCACTCTTCACTCTTCACTCTTCACTCTTCACTCTTCACTCTTCACTCTTCACTCTTCACTCTTCACTCTTCACTCTTCACTCTTCACTCTTCACTCTTCACTCTTCACTCTTCACTCTTCACTCTTCACTCTTCACTGTATTTCCTGTTTCCTTCACAGGTTTCACCAATTCATCTTCAAAAAGCATTCGTACAGATGGGGTGTAAGCATCATCATATTGTCCTTGCCTGACCGATATGATAAAAGCGGCAAAAAAGATAATTGCCACAACTAGGCTAATCGCTAACAAAACATATATAACACTCATACCTACCTGAATTATTCGGTAAATTTAGGTGGGTTGTACACCTTAGAAAATGACATTTGTCATACTTTAAAACTTTTCCTAAAAATTGTAGGATGACTGTTGTGGTTTGTTTCGTTATGTTGAATTTAACTAATTGATTATCAGTAGTTAAAATTGATATTTTGAAGGATTTAAATTCGTTTGGAAATGTTTTAAATACTGTTGTAAATCGAGAAAATAGGTTGTAGTAATTCGGTATTATAAAACACAGTTAGCTGCTATACAGAAATTTTGGTAACTATACTTTTACTAAGAAAGTTTTCTACCAATAAGGTTGGTCATAATTGTGGTGAAAATGACAATGCTGATAGAGCTTAAAGGCATTAAAATAGCTGCGATAACAGGTTCTAACTGTCCGGTAATAGCGAAATATAACCCGATACAATTATAGAGTAGAGAAAGCATAAAACTCATTTTAATGATACGCATTGCTTTTTTAGACGCCAGTATATAAGAATATAACTGCTGAAATTTTGAGGCATCTAAAATGGCATCGCAAGCAGGGGAGAAGACATTGATATTTTCAGAAATAGCAATACCTACATTACTTTGGGCAAGAGCACCAGCATCATTTAATCCGTCACCTACCATCAACACCTTTTTGCCCTGGTCTTGCAGCGATTTTATAAATTCTAGTTTGTGCTCCGGTTTTTGATTAAAGTAAAGTGGAGTCAGTTTGGGCAACAAAGCTTCCAATCGTGATTTTTCTCCCTCATTATCACCGGATAAAATAGCAAGATGAAGAGAATCGGACATGTTTTTAAAAACAGTAGACAATCCGTCTCTATATTGATTTTTAAAGATATACCTGCCTTTGTATGCATTGTTGGAACTTATGTACATAGACGTATCCTGTAAATTATTGGTCATAGTTTTTCCAACAAAATTAGCGGAACCAATCTTCATATTAATGTCGCCTTTAGAACTTTCCAAACCTTTGCCAACATGTTCTTCATACTCATCTAAGGTGATGATATTCTGTTCTTTAAGCAGGTCATATAAAGATCTGCTTAAAGGGTGGTTAGAAGCCCTAATGGTATTCTTTAAAATAGATTCTTCTTCAGCGGTTAATGGCATGCCTTCATAGTGTGCCGTACTTTTTTGTGTGGTAGTAATCGTACCCGTTTTATCAAAAATGGCAGTATCAATTTTCGCTAGCTGTTCTATGGTTTGGGTGTTCTTAATGTAAAACTTCTTCTTACCAAAAATGCGCAGCATATTACCTAAAGTAAATGGAGAAGCCAAAGCAATAGCACAAGGGCAGGCAATAATTAAAACTGCGGTAAATACATTCATTGCTTTTGATGGGTCGTAGAACAACCAAAAAGCAGTTGAAATAAAAGCGATGGAAAGTACTGCAATGGTAAAGCGTTTTCCAATACTATCCGTAAGGTTTTGAAATGCGGTTGCTTTATCTGTTTTAAATACGGCATTGCCCCACAATTGGGTCAAATAACTCTGTGAGACCGATTTTAAGGCGACTATTTCTATAACACCGTTCAGTTGTTTGCCACCTGCAAAAACTTGCTCTCCAATTTCTTTGGCTACAGGTTCTGATTCACCCGATACAAAACTGTAATCAATTTGCGCATTGCCATACACCAAAGTACCGTCAACGGGAATCATCTCTTCGTTTCTAATTAAAATCCGGTCTCCCTTTTCAATTTCCTGTACAGGTACGGTTTCTTCTTTTCCGCTAGTGGTCAATCTTGTTATGGCAATGGGGAAGTACGACTTGTAATCGCGCTCAAAAGATAAAAAGCTATAGGTTCTTTGTTGAAAGAATTTACCCAGTAAAAGAAAAAATACGAGTCCGGTGAGGGAGTCAAAAAATCCACTACCTAAATCGAAGGCGATATCAAACGTACTTCTAAGAAAAAGTACAAGAATACCTAGTGCAATGGGTACATCTATATTAAGTAGTTTGGCACGTAGTCCTTTATAAGCGGAAACAAAATAATCCCACCCGGCATAGAACACAACAGGTAGAGCGAAGAAGAACATCATCCATCTAAATAAATCTTGATATTTGTTCAGCCAATATTCTCCGCCAGAGGCAGCATTAGAGTTCAAATCAAAATACTCGGGAAAAGAAAGAAACATCACATTACCAAAGGCAAAGCCTGCAACCCCAAGTTTATAAATGAGACTTCTGTCGGAAACCTTTTTCTTGCCCTCAAAATCTTCTAAAGATATATAAGGTTCATACCCAATTTTAGTTAGTAAAAGCACCAGGTTTTTTAAACTGAAATTATCTTGCTTGTATGTGACCCTAATCGTTTTCTTTGGGAAGTCTACTTGAGAATTGGTAACATGTTTGTTTAGTTTATTCAAATTCTCTAAAATCCAAATACATGAGCTACAGTGAATAGTAGGTATATAAAGGTTTATAATTTGAATATTACCATCATTAAATTCTGTTAGTTTGGAAATGATCTCTTCATTATCAAGAAAATCATACTTTCCTTCAATTTCTTTTGGCGTGGTACCAGCGGCATCCTGCAATTCATAATAAAGAGAAAGGTCATTGGTAGAGAATATTTCATACACGGTTTTACAACCTGCACAACAAAAAGACTTTTCGTCAAACGTTATGAGTTGCCTTTCACAAGGATCTCCGCAATGAAAACATGTATCAGCCTTTGTCATTATTAATAATTAGAACTACAAAGGTGAAAATGAAACACTTTCTAAAACATGATAATTGTCAGTTCTTAGCATAATTTGCTTGTTTAGATTTGCTATATCAAATAGTATAGCCATGGAAAGTAGATGTGAGAATTGTATCATAAGACAGTTTAATTCGCTTCGTGCATTAAGCAAAGAAGAGTTACAAAAAGTCTCTAGTTCTAAAGTTTCTAGAAAGGTTAAAAAGGGAGATGCTTTGTTTGTCGAAGGGCAGAAATTAGACGGTGTTTTTTGTGTAAGAAATGGAGTTTCTAAACTTTCTAAGTTAAGTAGCAATGGCAAAGAACAAATTGTAAAACTGACCAATAGGGGAGAAATAATGGGGCAGCGTTCTGTCATAGCAGAAGACTGTACTAACCTAAGTGCTACGGCAATTAATGATATGGAGGTTTGCTTTATTCCCAAAGAAATAATAACGAATACTTTGAATACAAATCCGTATTTCTCGCTTGAAGTTTTAAGGCATATGGCTCACGATTTAAAAGAGGCAGATGACGTCATTGTGAACATGTCTCAGAAAACGGTAAAGCAACGTTTGGCAGAAGCCTTCATTTACTTGAAAAAGAATTATGGAGAAGACGAAGACGGATTTCTTTCCCTAACGCTAAGTAGGGATGATTACGCAAATATTGTGGGCGCAGCCACCGAGTCTCTAATACGAATGATTTCTGATTTCAAGAAAAAAGGGTATATAAAAACCGAAGGAAAGAAGGTAGGCATATTGATGGAATTTACATTGCAAGAACTTGCTGACGGCTTTTAATTAATTATTGATTCTGATAAATGTCATAGTTTCAAAGATGTTGCGCACTTACATTTATCATCAAATGGTTTAATACATTCATGAAAAACATCTTGATACCTACAGATTTTTCTAGTGCTGCTTGGAATGCAACAGAGTTTGCTCTGCATCTTTTTGCAGAGGTTGAATGTAAATTTTACTTCTTAAATGCTTACACACCAGAAATTTATAGTAATCGTTTAATGGCAGGTGGTCCTATAGGAAAGACAAAACAATGCACTGCGCAAAAAACATCTGAAAAAGGACTTCATAATCTTGTTGCCAGAATCAAAAAAAGCTACAAAAATGAACTTCATCAATATAAAAAGATTTCAACGTTCTCATTGCTGATAGAAGAAGTAAAAGAACTGATTTTAAAGCATAAAATCGATTTTATAATAATGGGGGCTACAGGTAGTGCTGAAGACGATGCGCTATTCATGGGTAGAAATGCGGTCAGACTTTTAAATACTATTGATAATTGTGCAGTATTGACTATTCCTAAAAATTATAAATTTAGAAACCTTACTAGTGTGGCCTTTATCTCAGACGCCAATTATCTGTATAATGGAAATGAGTTGTATCCGTTGATCAACTTATGTAGCGTTTTTAAAAGTACTGTTCACATTATAAATATCAATGAGGTACCGGGGTATATGACCACCTTACAAAAACTGAATTTAGAAACAATCGATCATAAGTTAGAAAACGTACCACATCATTTTTACGATGTAACGATAGAAACATCTTTAGCCATGGCTTTAGGTACATTTATTGATCAAACTAATTGTCAGTTGCTTGTAGTGTCTAATAATACAAATGGTTTCATGAAAAATCTACGAGTAAATTTTATTGTAGAGCGTTCCGTATTTAATACTGAAGTACCCATCTTATCATTGCAGGCAAAACAAAATCACATAGCTATTTCTCGTTAGAATGGAAGAATTCATAAACTATAGAATAAGTGTTTTGTGGTTAAGTATATACTCGCCCAAATTGTAAGAACTTAAATATAATAACGGCAACATAGGTCAATTATAAATATCTTTAACCCAAATAACAGACCAAATAAACCTTAATTCAACAATAGTGAGCGCCGTAAACGAGAAAAAAGTAGCAGCATTAGAAGCAGTAAAATATATTAAATCTGGAATGACAGTGGGCTTGGGAACAGGTTCTACGGCATTTTTTATGATTGAGGCCATTGGTGAAATGGTGAAAAATGGGTTACAGATTAAAGCAGTTGCAACTTCAAATGAAACAGAGAAGCTGGCAACTAAGTTGGGTATTAACGTGATAACCTTAGCAGAAGCTAAAAGATTGGATGTAACTATTGATGGTGCAGATGAGGTAGATCGGGATTTTCAATTGATCAAAGGCGGTGGCGGGGCATTATTACGTGAGAAAATTGTAGCGCATAATTCCGACTTAAACGTCATAATTGCCGACTCATCTAAAAGTGTTGCGAAACTTGGTAAATTTAAATTGCCAATAGAAACAATACCTTTTGCTACGCAATTGATTTTAAAAGAGTTAGATGGTGTGGGGTTGAGTCCGGTTCAGCGAATGAAGGGTGATGACGATTACAAAACCGATGAGAATAATGATATTATAGATATTGATATTTGGAACAGTGATATAAAACTCACCGATTTAGAAAAACAATTAAAAAGTATTCCCGGTGTAGTGGAAACAGGGTTATTTTTGACCAGTACCAATGTAGTTATCATTGGTAAAGGCGAAGAAGCAAGTGTAAAGAAAAGATGATCCTTGGTCGTTAACTTTTAAGAGTATGGAAAACGAAATCCATTATGGAACAAGAAGTAACTGGCTACGGGCAGCTGTTCTTGGTGCCAATGATGGTATTTTGTCTACCGCCAGTTTAATTATCGGTGTTGCTGCGGCAAGCACGACAAGAGAGCCGATTATTTTAGCTGGCGTGGCAGGTTTGGTAGCAGGAGCTTTATCAATGGCGGCAGGGGAATATGTATCCGTGAGTTCACAAGAAGATTTGGAAAAGGCGGACTTGGCTCGTGAAAGTGTAGAATTAAAAGAAATGCCAGAAGAAGAACTTCAAGAGCTGGCACAGATATATGAGAAAAGAGGGTTAGAACCTGAATTGGCTTTACAGGTAGCTGAACAGTTAACTGCTCACAATGCTTTAGAAGCCCATGCAAGAGATGAATTGGGAATTAATGATGTATCCAAGACAAATCCTTTACAAGCAGCACTGTCTTCTGGAGCATCATTTATTTTTGGAGGAATTCTACCGGTGTTAGTTTCGTATTTTGCTCCGTTAGAAAATATGGAGTACGTTCAATATGCCTTTGCCGTTATATTTTTGGCCGTATTAGGGGCTATTGCCGCAAAAGCAGGAGGTTCAAATATATATAAAGCCATGTTGCGTATTAGCTTTTGGGGTACGGTAGCAATGGCAATTACCGCGTTGATAGGTCATTGGTTTGGGGTTAGTGTAGCTTGATGAACCACCTATTCTAGGTACAGAAAAGGACGAAAGTGTTATATATGACATCTAATTTATTATAGTCACCTACTTTATACACTTCTAATTTAGATATTGCAGTTTAACAGTTGGTTTAAAGAAATCAACAATATATTTCATAACTGTCTTACTTCTAGGTGGTAATAGGCTTTTGTCTATTGGTTTTTACCGTATATAATTTCCGAAAACCCTTTCGAGAGGGCTATTATGCTATTCCATAAGCGATCAGGGGTTTACTACTTGAATACTATAGAATTATGTTGGTCAAATAATTTTAATTAAAGCCCTATATAAAGTATCTTTGAGGATATTTAAGTAGTTTTAAAATAAACACGAACCTGAAAAATAATCTAATAATATAATGAACAAGGAACTAGATCAATTAGCAGCCGATAATATAAGGGCATTAGCTGTAGCGATGGTAGAAAAGGCAAACTCTGGACACCCAGGTGGGCCAATGGGGGGCGCAGACTACATGCACATTTTATATTCTGAATTTTTCAACTACGATCCTTCTGATATGAAGTGGCCGTTTCGTGATCGTTTTTTCATGGATGCAGGGCACTTATCTACATTAATGTACGCCCAATATTACCTATTGGGTAATTACTCTAAAGACGATGTATCTAATTTTAGACAATGGGGATCGGTAACTCCTGGTCACCCGGAAGTAGATGTTGCTAGAGGAATTGAAAATACATCCGGTCCTTTAGGTCAAGGTCATACTATGGGTGTTGGTGCTGCAGTAGCGGCTAATTTCTTGAAGGCACGTTTTGGAGATTGGATGAACCATAAGATATATGGTTTTATTTCTGATGGTGGTGTACAAGAAGAAATCTCTCAGGGTGCAGGTAGAATTGCAGGTCACTTAGGCTTAAGCAACTTTATCATGTTCTATGATTCTAACGATGTTCAATTATCATCTAAAACAGATGAGGTAACTTCAGAAGATACTGCCAAGAAATATGAAGCATGGGGATGGAAGGTAGTAACTATTGACGGTCATGATCATGATCAAATAAGAAAAGCACTTACAGATGCCAATGTAGAAACAGAAAAGCCAACTTTAATAATCGGTGAAACGATTATGGGTAAAGGTTGTGTAACTGCAGATGGTACTCCGTATGAAGGGTATACAGAACTACACGGTAAGCCAATTGGCGATACAGGTGCAGATTATGAAAAGACCTTATTAAACTTAGGTGCAGACGTAGATAACCCTTTTGATATTTATTCAAAAGTAGAGGAGTACTACGAAGGCATTATCAATAAGAAGAAAGACGAAGCACAAGCTAAGAAAAGAGAGATAGATGCATGGCGTTCAGAAAATGCTGAGCTATCTGCAAAATTAGATGGTTTCTTAGAAGGTAAATTACCAGAATTAGACTTCAGTTCTGTAGCACAGAAAGAAGGTCAGGCAACACGTGCAGCATCCTCTAACGTTTTAGCGTATTTAGCGCAAAATGTAGAGAATATGATCGTATCGTCTGCAGATTTATCCAACAGTGATAAAACAGACGGTTTCTTAAAGAAAACCAGTGTTTTAAAGAAAGGTGATTTCTCTGGAGCATTCTTACAGGCTGGGGTTGCAGAATTGACCATGGCGACTATGGCAAACGGTATTGCGCTTCACGGCGGGGTAATGGCAGTAGTAGCAACATTCTTTGTATTCTCTGATTATATGAAGCCAGCAATTCGTTTAAGCTGTATTCAAGAATTACCGGTGAAGTTTGTTTGGACACATGATGCCTTTAGAGTAGGTGAGGACGGACCAACACACCAACCAATTGAGCAAGAAGCACAAATACGTTTGTTAGAGAAATTAAAGAACCATAGCCACGAGCAAAGTTTCGTAGCATTGCGTCCTGCGGATTCTCAAGAAACCAACGTAGCTTGGAAAATGGCAATGGAAAACCAAAAAACTCCTACCGGACTTATTTTATCTCGTCAAGGGATAAAAGATCTTCCAGTAAAGAGCGGTAACCGTTATGAGGAGGCATTAGGAGCAGAAAAAGGAGGTTATTTGGTACAAGAAGTAGCAGATCCAGATGTAATCTTAATCGCAAATGGTTCTGAAGTAGCAACATTGGTAGCTGCAACAAAATTGTTGGAAGAAAAAGAAGGTTTGAAAATTAACATTGCTTCTATTCCTTCGGAAGGTTTGTTCAGACAACAGTCAGAAGCTTACCAAGAAGCAGTGATTCCGCCAAACAAACCAGTATTCGGACTTACGGCAGGTTTACCTGTAAACTTGGAAGGATTAGCAGGACCAAACGGAAAAGTATTCGGTTTAGAGCATTTCGGTTATTCTGCACCGGCAACTGTACTTGATGAAAAATTCGGATTTACCGGAGAACAAGTATACCAACAAGTAGTAGATTTTTTAAAGTAAAAAAACTTTAGGCCTTGCCTAGAGAGCATTATAATAATTTAAAAGTAGAAAAAGATGAAATTTTTTATAGATACAGCAAATTTAGACGAGATCAAAGAAGCTCAAGATATGGGTATTTTAGATGGTGTTACAACAAACCCGTCTTTAATGGCTAAAGAAGGAATTACAGGTGCAGACAACATATTGGCACATTACAAGAAAATATGTGATGTAGTTGATGGTGACGTAAGCGCTGAGGTTATTTCTACGGATTACGAGGGTATGATTGCAGAAGGCGAGAAGTTGGTTAAAATAAGCCCACAGATCGTAATTAAAGTACCTATGATCAAAGAAGGTGTAAAAGCGATTAAGTATTTCTCTGATAAAGGGTATAGAACTAACTGTACGTTGGTATTCTCTTCTGGTCAAGCATTATTGGCTGCGAAAGCAGGTGCAACCTACGTATCGCCTTTCATTGGTCGTTTAGATGATATCTCAACAGACGGATTAGGATTGATTGCTGATATTCGTATGATCTATGATAACTACGGTTACCAAACTGAAATATTAGCAGCATCTGTACGTCACGTAATGCATATTATAGACTGTGCTAAAATTGGGGCTGATGTTATGACCGGCGGCTTAAGTTCAATTACTGGACTATTAAAGCACCCATTAACTGATAGTGGTTTAGCAAAGTTCTTGGCAGATTACCAAAAAGGAAACTAAATCGTAAGATTTAATCAATTTATTATTAAAAACCATCACTGAAAAGTGATGGTTTTTTTGTTTTATCTTAGTTGGGATATAAAAGATGTATGTGCAATTGTGTACATATACGATTGTTAGGCAACATAAAAAAACAACATTGATAAAATTAATATTTACAATAGTTTCAATTTTAGTAACACAAAAAACAATGGGACAAATTGCTCCAATTAAAACAATTGGTAATGTAAAGACGATTGTTTTTAAAGAATATAATATCAAAAATGATTTAGATGGAAAAGTTGTTTATGGTCAATTAACTGGTTGGACATCTATTTATAGATATGATAGTCTACAGCGTGTCATTGAAGTTCAGAAACTAGAAATAGATGAATCAGCTTATAGTACAACAATTTACGATTATGATTCTATCGGAAATATGGTTGAAGAAAAAACAAAGAATAAATACGGAGAAACTGATTCTAAAAAATTAGTCTATAATAAAAACTCTGAGTTAATTAAAGAAATCCGTTTTGATAATGGAATACTGATTGAATCTTATCTAAATAAATATGATTCCAATAAGATTGTAAAAAAGGAAAATTACAATTCTAATAACGAACTAATCAAGTATTTTAAGTATTCATATGATTCCAACGGAAATAAAGTAAAAACGATTTGGTCTTCAAATGGAAAAGAAGAATTTGAACAGTATGAATATGATAAATATAATAGAAAGATTTCATACGTACTTTTTTCTAATTCAAAATACACCTACAAGTATAACTCTGAAGGATTTATACAACTAGAATCCTTCTGCAAAAATGATTCTGTTTCTTGGACTAAAGAATATCAATATGACTCAAACAGAAAAATCAAGAAAATTATACACAGTGATTACACGAACAATAGTAGTCGTATTGACGAATTCCAATATGAATATGACCTAAAAGGAAATTTGATTGAAGAAAAATATTATGAGAATGGAAAGCCCAAATATGCTAAAAAATATATCATTGAATATAAATAACGTTGCCTAACAAAGAACTGAGGTAAAAAACAAACAAATTCTTCTTTAATTTGAGACATTATTATTCCACGCTCATAGATTCAAAAAACAGATTCTTTGAGCTTTTTTTATTCAATCTATCTTCTATTTATCTTGGCAGTATGGAAACGTAAGTTTCATCATATGGTCTACCAGATTTTGCAATAGCAAAAGACTGTTTGAGTAGTTTGTTAGCAACTGCTATCAATGCCAATTTCTTACTCTTTCCTTTGTTCACGATTCGCTCATAAACTTCCTTGCAAGCCTTGTTGTGTTTACAGGCATTAAAAGAACATAGAAACAATAGATTGCGAAGCTTTCTATTACCGACCTTACTTATTCGCGCTCGACCTCTTACACTGCTCCCCGACTCTCGTATCGTTGGGGTAATACCAACGTAACTACAAAGCTGTGATGCCGTTTCAAATTTGCTAAAACCATCCGTAACAACTATCAGGAATAAGGCGGTCTTCTGCCCTATACCTGGTATCGAGGTCAACAAGGTCAATTGTTCTTGTTGATCCTCTTTCACCAATGACAAAATCTTTGATTCGATAGCGGCTACCTCTTTATTGAGCTGTTTCTTGTTACGTATCAAGGAACGATAAACAAACTTTGAGGGTATACCTAAAACTGCTTCCCCATGTATCTTGTTCTTGGTTGCCGTACGTTGCTTTAAATAGGTATCCAATAACCGGAACAACTGTAAACATTCGCTCTGGGTATCTGTTAAGGCATTATAAATAGGAACCTCGTTGATCAGGGCATACTCACATATAGCCTTGGCATCGCTTTTGTCCGTTTTTACCTTTGCCAGTTTCATTTGAATGAACCGCTTTATAGATAATGGGTTTACTACTGAAACTACTACACCCTTTTTGTAAAGAAACTGAGCAAGTCTATAGTGATAGTAACCGGTAGCTTCCATAACGACCAATGAACCTTTGGGTAATTCCTTAAGGAATTTCTTAAATCCAATTTCATCGTTCTTATACTGGTCGTGACCTTTGTTACTACCATGTACATCAAAAACATCTTTACTAATGTCAACTCCAAAAGTTTCTTTATATTTATTCATAAGAAATGTTTTATGAAAGAACCGGCTACTTCTGCTCACAACAACTTGAAAACGAGATCTAAAGTCTCACAGAACTGAACGTGATCTGAGTAGTAAAAGAGAGAGGATTATCAATGTTGTCGAAGTCTGAAGCTTCACCGTATAAAGTAACCTTAATTCTCTCTTTTGTTCTTTCTAGTTATAGCAACAATTTACTGAGAATCAAACTTAAGATGTATAAAAAAACATAGGGCGGTTTAGGCTTTTCGAAAGGTCTGTGTTTATTTATAAAAGTCGCCAAATATAAAACTTGGCATTTTCAACAAAAAAAGATAAAAGCAAAATATTATATTTGGCTTAGTACCAAACCGCAACGTATCGCTTATAACATGTCCTACGTTTCGTACATTAAACGTTGATAACAATTTTTGAAAACATCAAAATTTGAAAGAATTACACACCTTTTTTAATACCATTTCACCTATTGAAGAGTCTACTTGGCTTGCGGTGAAAAGTGTTTTTAGAGAATACTCATTAAAAAAAGGAGACTATTTTGTTAAGAGTGGTGATATCGCTACAAAAGTGGGATTTCTTAAAAAGGGTGTCATTAGAGCCTTTTATAGAAATAATGAAGGTTCTGAATACAACAAACATTTCTTTGTTGAAAATAATATGGTAGGGGGGTATTCCTCATTGGTAAGTCAACAATCAAATAAAATAAACCAACAAGCTCTAACAGATTGTGAATTGCTCATTGGTGACTACAAAAGGATAACTACACTATTAAATCAACATCAAGATTTGGAAAGGCTTTTGAGAAAGATAGCAGAAGGCTATTTTGTTGACAAAGAAAAACGTGAAGTAGAAATAGTACTGCTTGATGCCAATAAAAGATATGCGATATTTCAAAAAGAATATCCACAATTAGAACAACTAATTCCTCAATACCAAATAGCATCTTACCTTGGTATTACTCCAACGCAACTTAGCCGTATTAGAAGTCAGAAATAAGTTGGGCAAGTTTTCTTTACATATGTAAATGTACTCCAATACAGGGTGTACTTACTTTGTTTCATCATTTAAATAATTAATATGACACAAAGAATAGTTTCTATTCTAATGCTAACCGTTTTGTTGGCGTGTACAGCATCAGAAAATGTAATCTCTAAAAAAGCGAATACGATGGAAAAGGAAGAAATCAGTTTTATCAATCCTAGTGAATTATTTAATCCGCAGCAAAACGGATTTTCACATGTTGTAAAGATACCAAAAGGAAAAGAACACTATTATTTTTCTGGTCAATGGGCTTCAGATAATGACGGTAAATTAATCTCCAAAGACTTTAAAGAGCAAGTAAGTAAAACCGTAGTTAATGTTAAAGCAGCTCTTAATGCTGCAGGATTATCATTAAATGACGTAGTAAAGCAGACGGTTTATATTGTTGATTTTACTCCAGAGAAAAAAGAAATATTGGTTGATGTTGCAGCTAAAGAATGGAGAGTTAAAAATTTTCCGGCTAGCACCATAGTACCGGTGCCTCTACTCGCTACAGCTCCTAATTGTTTAATAGAAATAGAAATCACTGCAGCCAAATAGTTTTATGAAAATACTAATATTAATAACGACTTTTATGGCTAGTATTTCAATTACTTCACAAAACAAAAAAGTATTGTTTGTTCTTAGCGCAGCTGATACTTTAGAACTTAATAATGGACAGAAAAAAAGGCAAACAGGTGTTTTTTTAAATGAGTTTTATTTGGCTTACAAATCTGTAGTTGCGCATGGATATAAGGTAGAGTTTGCAACGCCTAACGGACTCATTTCTACAATTGATGAAGAAAGTATAAACGACAAATACTGGAAAAACCGGATAGAAGTAAAGAATGAAGCTTTAACGTTTGTCAAAAAAGACAGTGCGTATAACAACCCTATAACTCTTGACAGGGCAATTGAAAATGAGAGTGATTATATTGGATTGCTCATACCTGGTGGCCAAGGATTAATGGTGGATTTGATGTGTGATGCATATATACCGATTTTGCTAAAGCAATTTGCAAAAGATAATAGACCTACGGGACTCATTTGTCACGCTCCAAGCTTACTACTTACTATACCAATGGATGAAAACCCGTATATAGGCTACAAGGTCAATTCCGTTTCTCCCATAGAAGAATTTGTTATTGAAAAATTTATAATGAAAGGTAAACCTACAAATAGAAAAATAGCCAAACAATTGAAGAAACTAGGTCTTAAATATAAAAGCGGTCTACCGAAAGCAAATTTTGCGGTAAAGGATAGAAATTTAGTAACCAGTCAGAATCCATTTTCTAGTAGTAGTTTCAATATGCTTTATTTACAAGCATTAGAAGAGTATTAAATAGGTATTATGTTCTCAAATATGAGCTTAAAGAGGTATATATCTTCTTTGTACATAGACCATCACTTTTCAGTGATGGTTTTTTTGTTAATACCACGAAGAGAACCCTTTAAAAAAAGTAAAAGACACTAATTTGTATGCTAAGAATTGGTCTCAAATAATGAAAAGTTAAAAGAACAAATTGATTGAGCCAAACAAATTCAATATTTATTCGTTTAAGAATAAATAATACTAACCAAATCAATTATCCAAAAGCAATTTTTTTATGAGATATCTAATTATCGCTGTTTTAATTTTAATTTCTTATTCTTTAAAAGCACAGAATGCTAACCTAAAAACAGAAACAATACATGTTAATTATGTAAAATTACCTTCAACACCTATATTAGATAAAAGTCTTCAAACATATTCTATTGATATTAGATGTAGTGATTTAGTTGAAAAAGCCTATTCAACCAATGCATTAAAAGATGACATTGTTTTACAGGGATTTGAAAAAATCAATGATAATGGCAGTGTACAGATTCAGATACAAATCAATGATGTAATTATTGAGAAAGTAGAATTTGCCAAAACAGAAGAGATAGAAAAGAATGATGAAGGTAAGGTTATCAGTAGCAAAAGTTTTTACACACCAATTATTACTTATAAAACAAGTGCTGCGTATAAAATAATTGACTTAAAGGGAGAAAGTAAACTTTTTAATTTAAGTGAAGGTGAAAAGTTAAATACATCATTGAAATATAGCACTTTAGCAAAGGCGGAAGATTATGTCTCAAATAATTTAACGGAACTCAAAAACAGATTTTATAAAGAAATAGTAGACTTAATTAAAAGTAGGGTATCCTATAAAATAAACGACCTCTATGGGTATAAGCCAATATCTACAAATGTAGACATGGAAGTAATTGGGGCTAAAAAACATCCCGAATTTCAAGGGCACCAAAAAAACTATCTTAAAATTAAAGAGTTATTTAAAACCATGAAATATAATTTACCGGTAGATGTAATCTTAGGAGAAACAAAGCCTGTAATTGAATATTACAAAAGTTTAATTAATAAGTACACCGATCCTAAGAAAGCTAAAGAGAAAAAGATTAGGTATGCTAGTTATTACAATATCGCTCAGTTATACTATTATTTAGATTTACCGGATGAATCTATAGTTTATGCCAATAGTTTAATTGAAAATGGAGTTAGTAAAGGAAAAGGTAAGCGCTTAGTTGAAAAAGCAACTGAATTAAAAGCAAGACTTAATGCAAATAAGATAAATTCCAGGCATTTTGAGGTGTTTACAACAGATATCACTACTCATAATATAGATGAGCAAAAGAATATCCAGATAATAGAACCAGAAATTATTGTAGACAATAGATTTGTTCTTACTGATGACATTGAAGCAGACAATGCCTTGTTGCAAAAAACAGCCAACATGTTGTTAGATTATTTTGTTGTAGCTACAGCCTACACTTCTAATTATCCGTTAGTTATTGATACAATAGTCGATGAAAATACAGGAAGACTCATTGAAAATGTATTACTTGAGCCAGATTATGGAAAAGCATTTACCAGTATAAAATATCAATATGAAGATAATAAGTTAACCCTAATTAATATTTCTGATGCTGATGTATTACTATCTTGGAATAATAGAAGTTTAACTCATATTGGTGGCGAGGATAGTTCAATTAACGCCGCTGTTAGTTATGCCAATAACGGAAATACAATTATTTTTAAAAATGTAAAGATTGGATATCATAAGGTAGCTGCGTGTGAATTAAATTACATTGACGGTGAAATTGTAAATGGTAAATTAATTTCACAAACAGGAAAACTGTGGGAAGAAGTAACTTTTACCTATGATGAAAACAAAATAACTCATAGGCATTTTAATGAAAAAGTTGATGTTAGGAGTGCAATAGAAAGTGTCGAGAAAATAGGGGATTCTGAATTAAAAACTAAACATACTTCGATAGGAACTGGAAGTTCTCGAGAAGTTAGTTTTTTTTATCGTGAAGATGGAAAAATAAGTGGTATTAAATCTCATAGTTTACCATTAGGCGTAAAGCGTGATGTTAAGAGATTATATAAAGCAGATACATTAATCCAAACTATTACCTTAGAATTTAAAAAGGATAGCCTAGTAGAAAAAACCATTGATAATGCCGTAAACTTACCAAAAAGTTCAACCGTTGTAGAAGATTATAAATGGCGAGTGGGGAAATATCGTTTTAATGAAAAAGATGAGCTTGTTTATGAAGCTAGAAATATGAAATACAGAGAGAAAGTCAACGGCATATGGTCTCCCTGGCAACAAATTAGATATTAAAATAAATATGAGAAATGTTTAAAAAATATAGTTAGTCCAAATTAATGAAAAGACCTTTTAAGAATTATGTTAACACAGCATTTAATTGGTTAACATAAAGTTGATTCTATAATTTTTAAGAATTGAAAACCATCACTGAAAAGTGATGGTTTTTTTGTTTTATATTAGTAGGGATATAAAAGATATATGTGCAATTGTGTACATACACGATTGTTGCCAACAATATGAGAAAAGCAGTTTTCGTAACAATGTTAAGTCTTTTAATTATAAGTTGTGCAAACAAGAAAAAAAAAGAATCTGAAAACGAAATAAAAACGGAATTGAATAAAGAAACTCAAAATTTAGAATTGAAAAAGGAGGAGTTCTTAAAGTCAAAAATATTCTTCGGACTTGAAAATCTGAATAACGGATTTGACTCGGAATCGATATATTATTTTTCAGAATCTGACTTTGAAATCGTGTTGAACAGAGTGGAAAAAAACGGAATTGGAATTTATGGAATTGAACCTTGGCTGAATGGAGATTTTTATGATGTTAGAGTTCACGAGCAACTAAATGCTGAACCAAATGACCCAAAGTGGTATCGAGAAGCATTTTCGGATTTTAAAAATAGAGGAAAGAATTTACAGTATTCTGCAATTTATGAAGTGCCGAATGAATTAACAATGGAATAAAATACTGTTGGCAACAATGTATAGCCGCAATTACGGCGGATTCGACTACGTCCGAATCCACTGGGAATTGGTAACGCCAGTTCTAAACCGAAAATTAACGCATATTAACCCGTAATTGACGGTTATACGAGACCGTTGTAAACAATTCAAGAAAACCGATAAAACAACCAAATGAAAATTCAATACGATAAGCCTTTAAGATATTTAAAACCTCTAATACCTGAACATTTTTCAGATTTAGAAAATATAAATTGGTTTAGTAATTGTGGAAAAGAAATTGATTTCTCTTCTAAACACAATCTAAAAAGAATTGAATCTTTAAAGCAATCTGTTGAATTATGTAACTCGATTGAATGGGAAAACTTTCAATTAGAGAAAAGAAATGATTTAACTTCATTTTTAAACAGAACTCGACAAAATGAATCGACTGAATGGAACACAATTACTGTTGGAATAAAGAACTATTTGAATAACGGAATATTTAAAACTGCAAAAGAAAAATTAAATCAAAGTGATTTACCTGATTCGATATTTGCTTCTCTAGAATGGGATATTTTGAGTTACTGCCAAGAAGTTGCGTATAAAAAATATAATATTCCAACATTCTATTCTCATTTGATTCCGATATACAAAAATGGACATTTACCTTGTGGATATGAAGGAGAGTTTCCGAATGGAACAATTTTAATGTATTAAAAACTGGCTATAACAAAAGTAACCGTTGCACAACTTCTTTTATAAAATAAATAGATGATATTCAGATGGTTTAATAAAATTAAACATCTAAAAACCAGATGTTTATGATTTTGATGAGCTTAAAAAAATAGGTTTTTAAGCTTGTTTTATAGTTGTGCAACAGGCACATGGTGTATAAGCAATAGCGGTTTAAGTGCAAACTCGAACCGTTTTTTCTTTTTATAAAGTATATTGTAATCTGAAAAGCAATTGCTTAAAATTCGCTACTGCTCATACACAAGACCGTTTCTTACAAGCTAAAAAAACTATGTTCCAAAATTATATAACAGTTAAAAACCGACACAAAAAGTTTCTAAAAACAGTATGTGAAACCGAGACCGTTTACGGATTGAAAAACAAAAAAGGATTTGCAACTTCAAGCTCATTCCATTATGATGACGAAGATGGAGAACCTGTTGGAATGATTTGTTTTTGGGCTGAAAAGGCAAGAGCAAAGTCTTGCATAAAAGATGGGTGGAGAAATTATGAGCCGACTGAAATATCTCTATCTGAATTTATGGAAAACTGGTGTGTTGGAATGGAAAATGACGGACTTTTAGTTGGAACACAATTTGACCAAAATATGTTCGGATTTGAAGCAGCGCCTTTGAAGTTAATAATAGACTTATCGACTGAATTAAAATCAATCGGAAAGGATTTGATTTTTCGAAAGTTTAAAGGAATTGAGGACTTGGAAACTCAAGTCAAAGAAATAATGAATTGAATAAAAGCCAGCTGGTAACATTATGTAACCGCAATTACGGCGGATGCGAATACGTCCGATGCCACTCGGAATTGCTTACACAACCGAAAATTAACGCATATTAATCCGTAACCAATTATTAATAAATACCGCCATATGCAAAGAATGATATTATTAGGACTAATAACTATAGCATTGGTTATTTCCTCTTGCAACGATTCCAATAAAACCAACTATAGTATATCTAGCGAAGCTATTTTAATTCACAATGGTACTATTATAAATATTGAAGATGGTAGTATTCTTAAAGACAAGGCTATCCTCATTGATAGCGGAAAGATAAAAGTCATTGGAGAGTACTCTTCTTTAAAATCAATCGTAAATCCTAAAAATGAAATTGATATTGATAAAAAGTTTATCATCCCCGGACTATGGGATATGCATATTCATCTTGAGGGGCAGGATCTGGTGGAGGATAATTTAGCACTACTTCCTGTTTTTGTTGCATATGGTATTACGACCGTTCGAGATATGGCGAGTGATCTTGGAGAACAGGTTTTAACTTGGCGAGAAGAAATTGCGAATAATAAAATATTGGGACCGCAAATATTTACTGCAGGAAGAAAACTAGAAGGAATAAACTCAATATGGAAGGGCGATTTAGAAATAGCCAATGAAAAGGAATTAGGGCAAATGCTTAATAAATTGGAATCTTATAAAGTTGATTTGGTGAAGATAACCGAGAATACATTATCAGGTCCATTATTTCTCAAAAGTGTACAAGAAGCAAAAAATAGAGGGTTTAAGGTTTCAGGTCACATACCAATAGACTTGACCATTGAAGAAGTTGTAAAGTCAGGCTTTACAAGTATAGAGCACGCAAGTTACTTATTAAGATTAGGGGGCGATGAAAAAGGAATTGTGGCGCAGCTTAAATCTGGGGATATTACAAAGAGCGAGGCCAACGAATACTATAGTACTAATTTTGATCAAGACACTGCAATGTTGGCGTATCAAAATTTAAGTAAAACCAATATTGCGGTAACACCTACACTAATTGGGGGAAGACAACTTGCTTATTTGGATGAAGAGGATCATAATCAAGATGAGTTCTTAAACTATCTAACAGACCGTTTTACGGCAAATTATCAATGGAGAATCGATAGAATGGAAAATGATACACAAGAGCAAAGACAAAGTCGTAAAAGTCGGTATGAATTGATTGCAAAACAACTTCCATTTTTACAAGAAGCGGGTATAAAAATACTTGCAGGCAGTGATGCTGCAGCTTTAAATACATATGTTTATCCGGCTTTATCACTTCATCAAGAATTAGGTCTGTTTCAAGAAGCAGGTCTAAAACCTTTACAAATTTTGCAAAGTGCAACAATTAATGGAGCGGAATTAATGGGAAAATTAAATACATTGGGTACTATTGAAGCTAATAAAGAGGCAGACATGGTAATTTTAAATAGTAACCCATTGCTCGACGTAAAAGCCACTCAAGATATTTATGCCGTTGTAAATAATGGGCAATATTTGAATAGGAAAGATTTAGATTCAATTTTACAAAAAGCTAAACAAAAAAAACAGCAATTGGACAATCAACGAAAAGAATAAAAAACAACAAGTTGAACCATATGTAAATCATAGTGATCACTTCCATTACATTGATGGGCTTATTATTTTGAACAAACCATAAAATGAACAAGTATCTTCTATTTTTTACATACAAAACCGTCGGCAAATATTATATAATGAAATATCAACTACTTTTATTTTTTTGTCTATTAACAACCATCCTACATTCTCAGAATAATTTTACCTCAAATGAAAATAGGGATAGCTTGTTGTTTAAAAACATAAAGGATTTAGCTATTTCTGTTTTCGATAAAGAAATGAAATTAGATAAATTAGCTTGGTACAAAGGAGATTCAAAGCGTTCAATTAGAAAAAATCTTAAGAGATTTAAAAAGGATGTCCATAAATCAAAACAAAATCTTGATTATAATTTTGACTGGCTTATATCAAAAAATGGATATGTTCAATATTCAATTCATTATTATGTAAAAAAAGATAATGAGCAGCATTCAAAAATTTATGTTTGCTACAAACCTGGTGAATTAATGGCAAATTTTATACAAATCGACACTAAGGAAGATATAAATCTAATGAAGGCTGAATGGAGAAGTCAAGTTAGCGACATACCACCTCCACCGCTGCCAATGATGAAGAAAAATTAAAAATAACAGAATTGAATTTTTTGCTTGACTAGCTTTATTCTAAAAACTGATAAATAAAAGAAATGGGAATATTCGATAAACTATTTGGGAACAAAAACGAAAAAGAAGAAGCAAATGAAGATAAAAAGATATTCTATGCCCAACAAGATAAAAACATGGAAGAGGCATATCTTCAGGCACAACAGACATTCAAATATTTTTGGAGAGAGTTATATTGGGAATATAGGCGAATAGTACCGGCGCAAGATTTGGCGATAGTTAAAATTCCCTTCAAGCAAAAAGTCGATGAATTGGAAGAGCCCATTGTTGAACATATGTGGATCAATGAGATTAATTTTGATGGTGAAAAAATTAATGGGGTTTTAATGAATTCGCCAAATGAATTAACCAATATTACTATTGGCGACACCGTATCGGTATGGTTAGACGAAATAAGCGATTGGTTGTTGGCTATACAAGGAAAAACGTATGGTGGTTATACCATTCAAGTTCTTCGTTCTAATATGAGTGAGAAAGAAAGAAGAAACCATGATAATGCTTGGGGACTGGATTTTGGAGACTATGATGATATTCTGGTAGTGTATGAGCAAAGGGAACATCCAGAGAATCTTACAGAACATCCAATGGCTAAGAATATGGCAGAAAAAGCTCGTGAATTCTTTAAAGAAAATCCGAACGAAATAATGACAATAGATGAAAATGGTAATAATATGCTGCATAGAGAATCTATAGCAGGTAATAAAACCACCATTGATATTTTATTAGAGCTAGGGGCGGACAAAACCATAAAAAATAAAAAGGGAAAAACTGCATTTGACTATGCCAAGCAATTGAATTGGGAGCATATTATAGTCTCTGAAGAGAAATAATTGTTTTAAAATAAAAGTGTCAATTTGTTATTAGCTGGTACCAAAAAGGAATTTTAGTTGTAAGATTCGGTCTATTGATATAGGAAACCATCACTGAAAAGTGATGGTTTTTTTGTTTTATATTAGTCAAAATATAGGAAATTAACTACAAGTAATAGAATGATTGACATTAAACTAAAGTCAGATATAATTATTCCCTTCAATAGCATCGGTGATGATAATTGGCTTGAAAAAACGAACTATATAATAAAAGAACTCGCTGATCTGTGGGGCGATGAAATAGCAGAATCAATTGGTGTTGAGAGCATATTAGAGCAAGAAAAAAGACTTGGAACTATTTTGCCTGATAGCTTAAAATTGTTTTATCAAAATTTCGGAATTGCAGGAATAGGAGAAGTGTTGCAAGGTTTAGATGAAATGGCTTGGATAAAAGATATTTGGGAAGCCCAACCTCAATACGGACCAGATTTTACAGCAGAAGATAAAAAACATTTACCTTTTTTGGTTTCATTTAGTGATTACTTAGGTAATGGAAATATGTTTTGTTTTCATAGTGAAACATTGGAAATTTACTATTTTGATCACGATACACAACCATATTTAACAAAATTATTTGATGATGCAAGCGATTATTTAAAAGGGTGTTTGATCTCTTGTCAATCAGATTTTTTTAATAAAGAAATAGGACAAAATAGAGTCAATGCATGGTGCGAAGAAATTCTTGATACCATGTTTGGAGCTGATATTGTTAAAAAGTGGAAGTATTAAAAATCTAATGCAAGCATAAAATAGATTGTTTAAGCGTTAACATAGATATATTAGTTAGTGGACAGGTAATAGATTTTAAGTAGTAAATTAATAATTAAGTATAAAAAATAAGAATATGGGTTGGGACATAAGCTATCATCCAATTTCGGAGAAACAAATAAGTGAATGGTATTTTGATGTACTTGATGATCAAAGTCTAATAGATAAATTAGCGACCAAATTCAAAATTGAAGATTTTTATAAAGAGAAATACAAAGAAACAATTGCAGTTGGTTCAGAAACCAAAGACACTGATGTTTTTGATAAAAGTCACGGTTATTATGCTGCAGTTGTACAAGGATTTTTTCAAAAGTTTTTCTATACCAGAGGTGCTGCTCTTTCTTTTTCAGAAACCGGTTTATTAGAAAGTTATTTTAAAAATTGGGATGAAATACTACCAAAAGAAAAAGTGACAAAAAATGTGCATAATAGAATCATAGAAAATTATTGTTCAGGTGTTTATATTCCGGCAAATAAGGTTGTTGAATTGTTGCAGGATTATGAAGTTAATACTGAAGTTAAAAATGAATTGGATAATTTGTTTTCGTTCAATAGAATTAATGTGTTTCTGAAAGCATTGAATTATGCAAAAGATAATGAATTAGGCTTATTAGAAGCTACAGAGGTTGTTGAGCCTAACCCAATTGATCTTAATAGTTCTTCATGTTATTCTAATCTGTTTAATTGTGATCCAGGAGGTGCAATACTGTATCAGAAAGCAGCTATGGAGCAAATAGCGGAAATTGAAAAAAAGGAAAAAATAAAAGAAGGGGAGATTTCATCCAATGCGGAATACAAAATTAATAATGTAGAAGCTAACAAGGCACCTGAGAGAAAAGGATTTTGGAAGAGGCTATTTGGAAAATAAATACCACTATGAAATTAAGTTTGATAGTTGAATTTATGTATTGAAAATTAGGTTGATACGAAATTTTGAGACTATGAGTTACTGGTTTGATAAATGTAGATATGTAATTAATTGCATAAGTAAACCATTGTTTAACTTGTTAAAACAGCTAAAATTAATCTGATAAGTGTGAGTAGAATAGAACTAGAAAATTATAAAAACGCATTACTTTTTGATGACTTTATTCTATTAAGTCAGACACATTATCAGTCTGTTGAAGATTTTAAGAACCGAGCTAGTAACTCTAAAAATGACGAATTAAAAAAAGTAACTGATATTCAAAGAATAGAGTATCATTCTATTGGTAATATTTTGACTTTGAGGTTTAACGATGGGGAAAAAACATTGAAATTCTTTTCAAATCAAAGCATGATGGAATTCTTAGAGCAATTTGAAATGGAGAATTTTAGCAAAGTGAGTCAAACGAATTTAGATGTGAAAACTTCTATTCTGCCAATTCTTATTCCGGTATTAATAGGAGCAATTATAATATCAGTTGCATTGACAAAATATGGACCAAAAGGATTTTTTAAATTTATACCCCTAGTCGCTGGTTTCATTATGGCAATGGTATTAATTGTGAAAAAATATTTAAGTAGTAGTTTCATTGTATTTGAGAAAACAAAATCGTTAGAAAGTCTTTAGTTCTCTATTTAAAAGTTAATTCTTAATTATCAATCAAGCTGTAATCAAACTATATTTATGGTATGAATAAAACCTTGGTTCAGCTTCGAAAACAACTACACCAAAATCCTGAGCTTTCAGGTAAAGAGCATAACACGGCAAAACGTATTATTGAATTTGTAAAAGAATATAACCCTACTGAAATTATTTGCGCTATTGGTGGGGCAGGGGTCGCGGTTGTTTATGAATATGAAGAAAATGGACCAACCGTTGCTATACGTTGCGAGTTAGATGCCTTACCGATAATTGAAGAGAATACATTTGAGTATAAATCTGATAATTACGGAGTGTCGCATAAATGTGGTCATGACGGTCATATGACTATAGTAGCTGGGTTAGCTGAGTGGTTGTCGGTGGCTGAGTTTAAAATAGGAAAAGTGGTATTACTTTTTCAACCTGCCGAAGAAACAGGAAAAGGTGCTGCTAAGGTTTTAGAAGATGAGCGATTTTTAAACCTCAATCCAGATTATGTTTTTGCGCTTCATAATTTACCAGGTGAGAAGATGCATTCTGTCATTGTAAAATCAGGTTACTTTACGGCAACGGTACAAAGCTTCAGCATTCAATTAACCGGAAAGAAATCCCATGCTTCTGAGCCAGAAAATGGAGTGAATCCTGCAATTGCAGTAGCTGAATTAGTTCAGGAAATACATGCTTTGGCAGATACGAATGTAAACAGTGAAAACTTTGCGCTGTTAACTCCCATTTGTATTGATTTAGGAGAAAAGAATTATGGTATATCTCCTGAAAATGCAGAACTACATTATACTATTCGTACTTGGAGCGGCGAAGTAATGTCCAATTTAGAAGAAAAAATAAAGCAGCTTGTAAGTACTATATCTAGCAAGCACGAATTAAAAGCGGAAATGGGTTGGTTTGAATTTTTTCCGGCTTCCGATAATAACACCGTGTGTGTTTCATTCATTGAGAAAGTAGCGAATCAACATAGTATTGAGTTAGTTGAACATCCGAGGGCATTAAAATTTGGAGAAGATTTTGGATGGTTTTCATCTAAATACAAAAGTGCCATTTTTGGCATAGGAGCAGGGGAGCATCAACCAGCCTTGCATCATTCCGATTACGATTTCCCCGATGAGTTAATAGATACGGGACTCTTAATGTTTAAAGGTTTGATTACTGGTATTTTAGGAAAATAGGTATCTTTAAGACAACCAACCTATCCTATCAAAAAAATGAAAAATCTATTTCTACTATTTCTTAGTGCTGTTTCGTTTTTATCCTGTAATGATGAGAAGAAATTAGAGCAAGTAAAACCACAAAAACCTAATATCATTTACATTTTGGCTGATGATCTGGGTTATGCTGAAATAGGTGCTTTTGGTCAAGGAAAAATAGAAACTCCTAATATTGACGCACTCTCAAAAGAAGGGATGATTTTTACGCAGCATTATTCCAGTGCTCCGGTATGCGCACCAGCCAGATATATGTTCTTGACAGGAAAGCACGCGGGTAATTCTTTTATACGTGGAAATGATGAGTGGAACGATCGTGGCGATGTTTGGAACTATGAAGCTATGGCTAAAGATTCTACTTTAGAAGGGCAACGCCCTGTTCCGGTAGGTACAAAGACCATTGCTACTTACTTAAAAGCCGAAGGCTATAAAACGGCTTTGGTTGGAAAATGGGGACTAGGCGCTCCGCATACACATTCCATCCCCAATGAAATGGGGTTCGATTTTTTCTACGGCTTCAATTGTCAACGTCAGGCACATACTTATTATCCGTTGCATTTGTATAAAAATAGAAATCGCGTGCATTTAAAGAATGATACCGTGGCACCAAGTTCACCTTTCCCAGAAGGTTTGGACCCAAAGAATCCTGATAGTTATAAAGACTATACGCTTACAGATTACGCTCCAGACTTAATGTTTAAAGAGCTTACCGGTTTTGTAGCAGATAGTAAAGAGAATCCGTTTTTCTTGTATTGGGCAACTCCTATTCCGCATGTAGCATTACAAGCACCACAACGCTGGGTAGATTATTACAAAGAGAAATTTGGACCAGAAGAACCGTACTTATCCGGTGAGGGTAATGGTTATTTTTCACACCAGACTCCGCATGCTGCCTATGCTGCCATGGTTTCATATTTTGATGAGAATGTTGGTAAGTTGGTGCGGCAATTAAAAGACGAGGGGATATATGAGAACACCTTAATTGTTTTTACTTCAGATAACGGACCAAGTTATGCCGGTGGTGCAGATCCAACATTTTTTGAAAGCGCGAAACCTTATGATGCTGAATATGGAAAGGGAAAAGGATTTGTATATGAAGGCGGTATTCGTGTACCAACTTTCTTCACATGGCCTGATAAGATTGAGCAGGGTACTACTAGTAATCATGCCTCTGCACATTATGATATGTTGGCAACTTTTGCCGATATGTTAGAATTTGAAAAACCTACAACTGACGGTATTAGTATGTTGCCCACTTTGTTGGGAGAAGGGGAACAGGTTGCACATGAATTTATGTATTGGGAGTTTCCAGAATATGGTGGGCAGATTGCCATAAGAATGGGCGATTGGAAAGTGGTTCGTCAACATTTAAAAGATGACGAGCAGCCAACCTTAGAACTTTACAATTTAAAAAATGATCCAACCGAAAAGAACAATATTGCAAAAGAACATCCTGAAGTTTTGAAAAGGGCAGCTACAATTTTTGAGCGGGAACATACCAAGCCAAAGACCGAAAGTTTTCAAATTCCACTGCTAGAAAACGGGTTGTTAAGTGATTAGGAAAAATAGATGGTTAACGCTTTAGCTTAAATAGGCTGTCAAAGGTTTTATTGTTTTTAGAAGTACAAGTTTAATTGTATTTTGCAAGGATGAAATTATAGATAGTACATATTTTTTTATATGCTAAAATGTGAATTTCATTTAATATAATCAATTTAAATGCGAAATCATTATAATATTGATGGTTTTGTATATGTTGAAACTAACACTCTTGAACAACTAGAACATGAAAAAATTTATTAAAATTTGCGTACTCGGCAACTTTTTATTCACCGCATTTGTAACTGCACAAGCTCCAAAATGGGAAAATCCGGAGTGGGAGAATCCAGAAATTTTTCAAATTAATAGAGAAGAGCCAACAGCATCTTTATATCGTTATGAGAATGTGAAATCAGCTTTAGCAAATGAAAGCTGGGAGAATTCCTCTTTTTATCGGTCTTTAAATGGTGAATGGAGTTTTAATTATGCGGCAAGTGTACCAGAGCGCCCAACTACATTTTTTAAATCAGAATATGATACATCTGGTTGGGATAAAATTACGGTGCCATCTAACTGGGAACTAAAGGGTCACGGTACACCTATATATACAAATGTGGTATATCCTTTTCCTAAAAATCCGCCATTCATTCCTCACGATATCAACTCAGTAGGTAGTTACAAACGTAGTTTTAAAATTCCTGAAAACTGGGAAAGCAAAGAAGTGTATTTACATTTTGGTGGTGTAAGCGGTGCCATGTATGTTTATGTTAACGGACAAATGGTTGGCTATAGTGAGGGTAGCAAAACACCTGCAGAATTCAATATTGGTAAGTACCTAAAAGAGGGCGACAATGATTTATCTGTACAAGTATTACGTTGGTCTGATGCGAGTTATTTAGAAGATCAAGATTTTTGGCGTTTAAGCGGTATTGATAGAGATGTCTATTTGTATGCCACTAATAAAGCGACTATTAATGATTATACTGTGGTGGCAGATTTAGATGATACCTATACGAACGGTAAATTTAGTTTAGATTTAGAATTGGCAAATACGGGCAAAAAGCAAAAAAGTGCTCAAGTAGAAGTTACGTTATTAGATGGGACACAAGAAGTCTTTAAAGTAAATCAAAAGGTGGATATTGTTGAAGGTTCGACTACAGTGAAATTCGCGCAAGAAATTCCCAATGTAAAAACTTGGAATACAGAGATGCCAAATCTATACACGCTACTATTTACATTGAAGGATAAAAAAGGAAATGTTACCGAAGCGATCAGTTCTAAAATAGGATTCAGAAAAATTGAAATAAAGAACAATCAGTTTTTGGTTAATGGTATGCCTGTATTGATCAAGGGTGTGAACCTACATGATCATGATGAGGTTACCGGTCATGTGATTAGCGAAGAGGTTACCTTGAAAGATATGCAGGTAATGAAGCAAAGTAATATCAATGCTATTCGCTGCAGCCATTATCCGAAGAACGAGTTTTTCTATAGAATGGCAGATAAATACGGATTTTATGTAGTTGATGAAGCCAATATTGAAATTCATGGCATGGGAGCTACCAACCAAGGTTTAGACGGTGATGAAGCCGCAATTGCCATTCACCCGGCATACCGACCAGAGTGGAGAGAAATGCATTTAGACAGAACCATTAGAATGTTCGAGCGTGATAAAAATTACACGTCCATTGTAACATGGTCTTTAGGTAATGAAGCCGGTAATGGCAAGAACCTTTTTGATACTTATGATTGGCTGAAAGCAAATGACCCCACCAGACCTGTACAGTACGAAGGAGCGACAAATTTCTCCAATACGGATATACAGGCACCTATGTATGCAAGGGTAGATCAAACAATTGCCTATGCGGAAAATAACCCAAAGCGACCTTTAATTCAATGCGAGTATGCCCATGCTATGGGAAATAGCGTTGGTAATTTACAGGAGTACTGGGATGCTATTGAAAAGTATGATGTATTGCAAGGCGGATTCATTTGGGATTGGGTGGACCAAGGTTTAAAAGCTAAAAATGAAGACGGAGTAGAATTTTATGCCTTTGGAGGAGATTTAGGCGGAGCCGAATTACAGAATGATAATAACTTCTGCCTGAACGGTTTGGTTGATCCTGATCGTTCTGCGCATCCGGCTTTATATGAGGTGAAGAAAGTATATCAATATGTGAAGTTTACATCGGAGGATCCGAAATCTGGAAAAATCAGTCTAAAAAATATGTATGATTTTACGAACCTTTCGGAATATAATTTTTCATGGAGATTGTTAGAGAATGGGGTAGAAGTAGGTAAGGGAAAAATTGCTGATGTCGATATCGCCCCGTATGAAACTAAAGAAATTCAAATAGATTTACCGGAATTAGAAAATACAGGTTCTGAATATCATTTGAATGTGTATATGACCACAAAGAAAGAAAGTGCCATAATACCTGAACACTATTTATTGGCGTATGAGCAATTTCAACTAACGGATTTTAAACCATCTGTTTTCGAAGAAAATATTGACGGATTAAAAGTGACTAAAAAACAAGATATCATTACCGTTATAGGAGACGGATTTGAAATCGGTTTCAATAGTAAAGACGGTACATTGTCTTCTATAGATTACGGACAAGGAAATCTTTTGCAAAAAGGACCTAATGTTAATTTCTGGCGTGCACCAAATGATAATGATTACGGTTACAACATGCCAAAATTGCTAAAACCTTGGAAAGATGCTACCCTAAATCAAGAATTGACCAAATTAGAAATCAATTCCAATGAAGGCAAGAAGATTTTAGATGCCATGAAGCTTACCGCTAATCCGTTCAAAATTAGAAATGATTTACAATTGAATGCCACATATAGTTTACCTGCGGTAAACGGAGAGGTGACTGTAATGTACATCATCAATGCTAAAGGCGAAATATTGGTGAGAACTAAGCTTACAGGTATTAAAAGCGACTTGCCAATTATACCAAGATTTGGAAACAACCTGATTATAGATAACAGTTACGATAAGGTAGAATGGTATGGTAGGGGAGAGCATGAAAATTATGTAGATCGAAAAACGTCTGCTTTGGTCGGAGTTTATGACGCCAAAGTATCCGATTTATATTTTAAATATATTCGTCCGCAAGAAAATGGAAACAGAACGGATATTAGAACTTTGTCATTTGAAAATAAAGATGGGCAAGGAATAAAAATCACCGCTCCGGAATTGTTTTCTTTCAGTGCCCACCATCAATTAAATTCAGATTTTGATGAAGGAATGCAGAAAAGACAGCAGCATACATACGATATACCAACAAGAGACTTGATCAATATTAATATAGATCACAGTCAAATGGGTGTTGGTGGAGATAATAGCTGGGGATTATTACCAATGGAAAAATATCAGATAAAACCGGAAAACCTTTCTTTTGATTACGTAATTAGTCCGATACGTTAAATTCATAAAATATATCAGAATTTAAATAGGAGAAAGTATATTTAGGGTATGAATAAAAAAGTACAGTTTTTAGGCTTGGGTTTGATGTTATTAAGTATGGTTAACTGTAAGCCAGAACCGAAGAAGAACGAAGCGAAAAAAGAAGTAAAAACGAAGGTAGAAAACCCTGCTCCTGTAGTTGAACATACAGTATTAAATAAAAAACCTGATGGTGTTACCACGCCAGAAGGCATGGTCTGGGTTTCTGGAACAACTTTTAAACAAGGAGCGGTAAACGGCGATAAAATTGCAATGGATCATGAAAAACCGGCTATAGATGTTATAGTTGACGGATTTTTTATGGACGCCACAGAAGTAACAAACGCACAATTTGCAGCATTCGTAAAAGCTACAGATTATGTAACGGTTGCAGAAAGGGGAATAGATTGGGAAGAGTTAAAAAAGCAAGTGCCTGCTGGTACAGAAAAGCCACATGATTCCATTCTAAAACCAGGTTCGCTGACGTTCAAAAAAGCAAAATCATCCGTACCTAATTTATATGATTTTTCTCAGTGGTGGAACTGGACCATCGGTGCGGATTGGAAACACCCAAACGGACCTAATAGTAGTATTAAGGGCAAAGACAATTACCCGGTAGTACAAGTATCTTATGAAGATGCCCTGGCATATTGCGAATGGGCAAATAGACGTTTACCAACAGAGGCAGAGTGGGAGCTGGCATCTAGAGCAGGTTCTTATGGTACTATATATAACTGGGGCGATGATGTATCTGTTTTAGAAGAAAAAGCAAATACCTGGGAGGGCGAATTTCCGGTAGAAAACACAATTGCGGACGGTTTTGAGTTACGAGCCCCGGTAAAATCATATGCACCAAATGCTTACGGTCTATATGATATGGCAGGTAACGTTTGGGAATGGACGAGTGATTGGTATAATACTAATTACTACAAAGAAACAAAAGCTACAAATACAATATTGGTGAATCCTAAAGGAGCAGAAAGTCCGTTTACACCAAATAATCCGCTAGCAAAAGAACGTGTAATTAAAGGAGGTTCTTTCTTGTGTAGCGCATCCTATTGTGCTAGTTACCGAGTATCGGCAAGAATGGGGTCTAGTATGGACTCTTCTTTAGAACATACCGGGTTTAGAACTGTGGCAACAGTGGATATGATTACTGAATAATAGCTTAATCTATGCAGTTGAGAAGTTGATCTAACTCCACTATCTTCGCTCGGCTAATAGGAATCTTTTTGTTCTTGATTTCTATGAACTCGTGGTTGTAGCGTTCCACCATTTTTAGGTTAACGATGTACGATTTGTGAATTCTAATAAATTTATCGGCTTCCAATCTTTCGTTAAACTTACTCATGGTAGATAGAATAACGTAATTACGTTCTTCTGTCACCACCTTTACATAATCGCCCAAGGCTTCAACGTACAAAATACCGTGTACATTAAGTTCTATTTGTTTAAGATTATGTTTTACCACCAATTTACTTTCTGGCTGTTTCTTTTTGGCAGATTTGACCTTCTCTATAGCTTTGGTAATTGCAGCATCAAAACGTACATTGCTATAGGGTTTTAAAAGGAAGTCGGTTACATTATATTCAAATGCTTCAAGCGCATACTTCTGATTTTGACTGGTGATAATCACCTGCGGCTTTATTTCTAATCCGGCTAAAAATTCAAAGCCGTTCATTATCGGCATCTCAATATCAAGAAATAATAAGTCAATATTCGAACCATTTACCTCCTTTAAACTATCCGCATTTGCACTAGTGGAATGTAATAGCTTTAAGTTTTTATTTTTCGAAATAATCTGTTCTAGAAGCTTCCTTTGAGTGTTGGAATCCTCTATTATAGCGCATTTAAAGGTTTTCATTCAATAATCATATAAGTTCAATTATACATACGTAAAGAATGGGGGATAGTTCTTTTTCTTAAATTTAATAATATCTTAAAATAAGAAAAACAGGCGAAAAATAGTGAATACTTATCTTCATTGCTAATTATCATATAAAAACTTTTGATAACTATATTGTAAGTTTTTCACTCAAAAACCTACTTTTGTTGTAGATGAATTAAAGAACCACTTGATATTATGTCTGATAAAATAGAACGTGTAAAAACATTGATTATAGGATCTGGCCCTGCAGGGTATACAGCTGCAATTTATGCTGCCCGTGCAGATTTAAAACCTGTAATGTATACAGGAATGGAGCCGGGAGGCCAATTGACGACTACCACAGAAGTAGATAATTTTCCAGGGTACCCAGAAGGTATAGATGGACCTACTATGATGGTACAATTGCAACAACAAGCTGAACGTTTTGGTACGGAAGTTAGAATAGGTATGATTACCTCAGTACAGTTTTCAAAAGAAAAAGGAGGTATACATAAAGTAGTTGCCGATAACGATAAGCAAATAGAGGCTGAAACTATTATTATTTCAACCGGAGCATCTGCCAAGTATTTAAATTTACCTAGTGAGCAACGTTTACGTGGCGGTGGGGTATCTGCTTGTGCGGTTTGTGACGGCTTTTTTTATAAAGGACAAGATGTAGCAATTGTTGGTGCCGGTGATACAGCAGCGGAAGAAGCTTCATATTTAGCAAACATTTGTAATAAAGTAACCATGTTGGTTCGTAGAGATGAAATGAGAGCTTCTAAAGCAATGCAGCATAGGGTAAATAGTCTTCCTAATATTGAAGTTCGATATAATACCGAAGTTGACGAAGTTTTAGGTGATCAGGTTGTTGAAGGTTTACGCATGGTAAATAATAAAACAGGTAATAAAGAAGATATAGCAATTACAGGATTGTTTATTGCTATTGGTCATAAACCGAATACGGATATATTCAAAGGGCAATTGGATATGGACGAAACAGGTTACCTAATTACAAAAGGAAAGTCTACCAAAACAAATTTACCAGGTGTTTTTGCTAGTGGCGATGCACAAGATAAGGAGTACAGACAAGCGGTGACAGCTGCAGGATCAGGTTGTATGGCGGCATTGGATGCAGAACGCTATTTAGCATCTATAGGTTCTGTTGAAGAAGCAGTTGCTGATAAATACTAGTATTTAAAAAGTAAAAGTATGAAAGAGCCCATTCAAATGAATGGGCTCTTTTTTTTATGTTCTAAATTGAGTTAATCTATTCTAATATAATTTTCAGAGAATGTTCTGTTACCTTCTTCATCTAAGCTAATTTGACTAAATCTATCATTACCAAGTTGAAGTTCAAAGGTGAAAATGCGCATGGTATCCATAGCCTGGATCATTTCATTATCTCCGTATTCCAAAGTTTCCATGAGTTGGTCATCTGTGATATCATATGTGCCGTAACCAAATCTACCTACTTTGTCTACTGGTACATATCTAGACCACATAATCTTACCGTTGTAGTACATTTTAACCTGTCTATACCCATCTGCTGTAGGTACGGTGTCAATAACTTGTTGTCCGTCGTAATTATAAAAACTTTCTAGCTCCCAAGTTCCTTGTATGGTGTGCATGTAGTTTTCATTGATAGAATTTGTAGAGGCTGCTGAAACCAATATGAGCATCAACAATACCAAACCTATAATTTTTTTCATAGTGATAAGGTGTTAGTTAATAAAAGAGTTGAATGTGTAGTAAAAAGATACGAATTAAATATCAGAATTTAATAAAAAATATACACTAATATTAAGAATAATATAATGATATATAGGTAATTATAATAATTACTATAGATTTGGAGAGTATGAGTTAAGAATAGCGCAAAGGTTTAAAATGTCTGTTTTTGTGTGAGAAGCGCTTAAAACTATACGACTCATTAAGGAATCATTTTCTGTAGGATATCTAAAGTTGGTTACTATAATACCATTATCTTCTAAATAATTGGCTAATGCTTCATTTTGAAAATTAAAGGTAGGGTGCCCTTTTGCAGATACAAAAAGTGAGGAATCTGATAATTTTGATATGAAAAGCTCGGTATTCTTATATAATTGAGCTCTTTTAGAACTGATAAGTTCTTCAGCATCCTTCAAAGTTGCTAAAGAAGAAGGTGTTGCGGGACTTGCACCTCCAAAAAACTGTGTATTTTTTAACGCATTAATTATATTATTACTGCCAAGTATCGCTCCGGCTTGAATCCCAAATCCTTTACCTAAAGAGCAAGAAACCAATAGCTCCTTTGGTTGAAGTGTTTGTAAAAACCTAAAACTGCCACCGGCATCTTTTCCGGTAATTCCAATTCCATGAGAATCATCTACGACTAGAATAGTATCGGTTAAGTCGAGATTTTTAAGGAAGGAATAATCGGGATAATTATCGCCATGAAAGTCAATACTATCTAGAAATAGTACTGGAGATTTCGAATTTTTTTTATCGAGGGCAAATTCTATGTCGTTCCAATTTTCAAATACTTCCTGTTTGTTTCTGTATAATGCCGAGTGTGTATTAGGGGCATAGAATAACTGATAATCGTTATTACTGAAATAATCACAAACCAATTGTCCTGCTAAATACCCAGAGGACATGGTTACACAACTTTCACTACCCGCTATTTCTGCTAGGTGGGCATCAACTTCATCAAAGATGGAAATTCTAATATTAGATTTACGGGAAGCACTGTAAGCTGTGCCATATTTTTTGATGTTCTTGATGAATATGGACTGGAAATCAGCATCGGTCTGTAATCCTAAATAGGAGGTACCACCAAAGTATAGGTATTCTTTACCGTTTATGACAATAGTTCTATCAGGAAATTCATCAATCGTAAACATCAATCTAACAATTGTATACCGCTACCGGCAAGTTTTGAGAAAATAACTTTACCGTCAGGTTCAATATGAACGCCCGTTGCAATATCACTTTTTAATAACAAAGCACCATCCATATCCACATAATCTAATTGCGGAATCAACTGCGCTATAGCTGAAATGCCTACGGTAGATTCTGTCATGCAACCCACCATAACACTAATACCTAATTCCTTAGCCTTTTTTATCATACGTAGGGCAGGGGTGAGTCCACCACACTTGGTCAGTTTAATATTTACACCACTAAAATGTAGCGCACATTTTTCAACATCGCTTTCTACAATACAACTTTCATCGGCAATTACGGGTAACACACTATGGTGCATGACCTCTTCCATACCAGACCAATCATCTGCTTTTAATGGCTGTTCTAAAAATTCCACTCCCAAATCTTTTAAAAGCGGAGCGTTAAAAATAGTTTCTTCTGCCGTCCAAGCACAATTGGCATCTATTCTAAAGATAGCATCTGTATGTTTTCGTAATTCGCGAACAATAGCAACATCATCACTAGTGCCTAATTTTATTTTATAGATAGGCCAGGGCATCTCCTGCATTTTGGCTAACATAACGTCAATTGATGCAATACCAATAGTGTAATTTGTGGTGGGGTATTTTTCAATACTGGTACCCCAAATTTCATATAGCGGCTTACCTAGTAATTTTCCATACAGGTCATGAGCAGCCAAGTCTAAAGCGCAGATAGCAAAGTTTGATAATCCTTTACTTATTAAAAATGCATGAAAGACTTCTGGCTTTGTGAAGTCAAATGCTTCTATTTCAGAGGATATGGCATTGATTTCATCCATCATACTCTGCGTGGTAATTTTGTAATACGGATTAGAGGTCGCCTCTCCATATCCTGTTTTTCCGTCTAAAGATAAAGAAGCAATCATAGTATCTTGAAAATCATGAGATTCTCTTGAAATACTGAAGGTGTGCTTTAATGGTAATGTATATTTCTTTAAGTGTACTTGCATACTACTAATATACAGATGAGTTCATTAACTAAAAAATGAAAACCCGCAGATATTTCAGCGGGTTTTAAAGTTGAATTGATTGATGTGATTTTTAGTATTTGTGTACGCTACCAGAAACCGATTTGTTCTTTTGAACAGAAGGATCACCTTTGTATGATATATTAGCGCCACTAGAAGCTTCAGCTGTTAAATTGTCCGTAACATCAATGCTAATATTTGCACCACTACTGGCATCTGCATTAGCTACTAAAGTTGTTAAGTCTTTAGCTCTAATATTTGCTCCGCTACTTGCGTCTACATAAACTTCTTTTGCTGTACCTTCTAAAGAGATATTTGCACCGCTACTGGCATCTATATCCATATTGGTAACAAGCACGGTTGCATTGATAATGGCACCGCTACTGGCATCTACCTCTAATTTATCTGACTGAATTTTATTTTCAGTAGTTAAGTGAGCTCCACTAGATGCACGTAAGCTGGTTACATTAGGCATGGTCACGTATACTTTTTTGGTTGCTCTACCAATATTCTCAATACTGTGAATTCTTAATTTTCCGTTTTTAATATCGGTACCGATCAAGTCAATGATATTTTCATCTGCCTCAACCGCAATATCAAAATCAGATCCTTGGGTAACAAATACTTCTAAACCTTCAGAACTGGAAACTTCTGTGAACTCACCGGTAATTTCCCTGGTTTCTTCAACGACTACGCCATTGCCTTTTTCGCCAGATCCAAAATCGCCGAAGTTAATGTCAAAGCCACAAGATGAAAGTAATAGGGCTAATACGAGTGCTACTGTTATTCTTACTAAAGTTGTCATGATTGTTCGTTTTTTGATTGATTAATATGTTATGATGATGTAAAAATGATTGTTTTTCTATTCTCTTACTACTATTAAATACTGAATTGTTGTTTTAGATGTCTGAACTGTAATTAATTGATACTATCGTTTGTGTCAACCTTTACACCGTTCTCGTCTAACTTCATTTTAAATGATTCGCCATTATCGTTAACGTCAATGTCTATTCCATTTTCGTTGATGATGATTTTTCCTTTATCACCATTATCGTTGATATTAATGTCGATACCATTTTCATTGATGTTGATGCGATTAGAGCTGTCGTCATCTTCATCTTTCATTTCAATAAAATCAGGACAGTCTAGGCATTCAAGCTCTCCGCTTTCGGTCATTTTCCAGATATAGCCTTCTAGACCTTCAACATCTCTATCAGTATTAACGGTCGTAATCCAATCTCTAGAATTTGTCTGGTCATAAGTTAAAATAGTACCTACCGGTAAAAATATGTTTACACGAACTTCTTGATCTTTAAACTTAGGAACCTGTGTGGTTAAAAAGTCATCAAAAGAAATCGTATTGCCGCTTACTTCATATTCATATACGATCTGACTGGCGATATCCTTTGCTTCTCTATTAGATGGGCCGTCCGCTTCTTTTCTAACTTGAACACGAACTAGGGTATCTTTAGATTTACGAATACGAAACCTTACATCATCAGAAACCAAAACTTTATTACCAGCTTCGTCATAAGAAAGAAAAGTATCTCCCAGATTCATATCATTTTCATGGTCATACTCGTCCGTAGAAACCAATCTAATGTTCAAAGTATCAGTTGGTATTACTGTTGTAATCTCCTCTTCTACAGATGTGCTACCGGTATATGCGTGTGCTGCAGCTTCTCTAATGCCGAATATGACCAAACATATAATTGATATCAACCATAAACCCAATAAAGAGAATTTAGCAACCGTACCAATAGACTTTAAGTTGTTTACCAATATTTTTAATCCTAAATACATTAAGAAGAAAAACGGAATGCCAATGGCAAAAAATGCCAATAACGATACTACCCAAATAGGTAGGTTGGTAGAGTTTACAACATTGTAAAAGTCAATACCAGGTACATGAATGATATCTAAAATACCAACGGTGAACATGCCTACAAAAAGACCGATCAATGTTGCGGCACCAATGATAACCAAAAGTATACCAATGAATTTACCAAAGATTTTGAATAGGAACATTACAATATCACCAAAGGTGTCAAAAATTGTTTTACCTCCTTTTTTGACGGTGTCGCCTACTTTTTCATAGTCCACACTTTTTACACGATCCGCTACGTCATCAAAACCCTCTTTAACTTTACGCTCAATATTACTGATATTGACCGTTTCACCGCTCATATCTAATTTTTGAGCCGTAGTTTTAGCTTCAGGAATAAGAATCCAAAGAAGACCGTAAATGAAGATAAATCCGCCCCATGTAAAAATGGTCAAGAAAATCCAAAGTAATCTAATCCACAATGGGTCAATACCAAAGTAATGTGCTAAGCCTGCAGATACACCCGCAACGTATTTCTTTTCTGTATCTCTATATAATTTTTTTACTCTTTCTTTAGTATAAGCAGACTTGGTTTTAGGTTCATCTTCAAAGATGTCCTCATCTACCATATAGTCTTCTGGTTGCCCCATTATGGCAATAACTTCATCTACTTCTTTTTGCGTGATAACCTGTCTTTCATTCTCTAATTTGTCATGAAAAAGTTCGGCTATACGAGCTTCTATATCGGCAATGATTTCATCGCTGCCCGGTGTGTTGGCAAAAGAACGTTTCACAGATTCTAAATACCTACGCATTATATTGTATGCCTCTTCGTCTATATGGAAGAGCATGTTTGCTAAATTTATATTTACTGTTTTGTTCATGATTAGCTGTTTTTTGAGTTGGTTACCAGGTTGGTGGCTTTTCTTAATTCGTCCCAAGTGGTATCTAATTCTTTAAGGAATATTTTACCAGTCTCGGTTAATGTATAGTATTTTCTTGGCGGTCCAGAAGTAGATTCTTCCCAACGGTAGTTCAGAAGTCCTGCATTCTTTAATCTGGTCAGTAGCGGATAAATAGTACCTTCCACTACAAGCATTTTAGCATCTTTTAGCGTAGCTAAGATTTCAGAAGCATATTTATCATGCCCATTTAAAATGGACAGGATGCAATACTCCAAAACCCCTTTACGCATTTGTGCTTTTGTATTTTCTACATTCATAATCTCTTTTTGCTTTTTATGCAGTCCCGCTTTCCCGGGAGATTGCTCCATTGTCTCTGTTGTCTGCATAGGTTAACTGTTCGTTTTTTGTTCGATGAATAAACATCCTGATTGATTTTTGATTGATTAATAAACTCTTAAAGGTGTGATGAATACCCAATATATAATGTAAGCTAATGATGCTATTTAATAAATTTTATAGTGAAAGGATATTCAAAAACTTCTCCTTCATTTGTTTTTATGGTAGCCAGTATGGTATACACAATGTTGATAATGAATAATGCCGATTGTGCGAGACCTAGTAGTGCAACAGGAACCATCCACGGACCAAATAGATCATCGGTGTCAAAATTGATGTTGATACTGTTGAAACTGTGAACATTCACTAAACCGAAATTATCAAAGTCGAAAATGTTAGGTAAAAATCCGCCTAAGAAGAATGGAATACTAACCATACCTACAAGAATAGAGTAGAGAAGTATACTAATTTGAAAATTTAAAGCTTGTTTACCGTTATGATCTACAAACTCATATTCTTTCTTATTCGCTGTCCATAATACTAAGGGAATGATGAAGTTCCCAAACGGAATAAAGAATTTAGAAAACGTACTTGCATGTATTAATGCAGAGAGGTTTCTTTCGTGCTTTGTTACTGATTCTGTCATGATTGATTCGTTACTGATGATGATTGATTTTAATACTATGCGAAAGCCAATTACTTTGATTACCTATTAACTTCCTATGCAAATATATGTCTAAAAAAAGGTACTATGTAACGCATAGTACTAATATTTAACAATATTTTAACATTTTAGAATGGAGTAAATTATAGCTATTTTTATCCAAATTTTAGAATAAAATGGCGGTAACACCTAGTAAAATCAATATGTTTTCCATTTTTAAACTACCGTCTGCATGGTGGTGCGGTGTACGTTTAAAGGAAATAGATAAAAACAGGTCAGTGGTGACGGTAAAGCACAGATGGTTCAATCAGAATCCGTTTAATTCTATGTTTTGGGCTGTTCAAGGTATGGCAGCAGAATTGACGACCGGGGCTTTAATGATAGACCAAATTGAAGCAACAGGAAAGAAAATCTCTATGTTAGTAGCGAACAACACCGCAAATTTTTCAAAGAAAGCAACAGGTAGAATTACATTTACTTGTGAAGACGGACACTTAATTAAAGAAGCTTTAGATAAAACGATTGCTACCGGAGAAGGACAAACCATTTGGATGAAATCTGTAGGAGTAAATACAGATGGAGTAGTGGTAAGTACCTTTAAGTTTGAATGGACAGTTAGATTAAAGCAGAAAAAATAGTAGAAATGAGAGCAGATTTACGGTTTAAGGAAACACAAAAATTCACGCAATGGTGGTTGTGGTTGATTATACTGGCGCCTATTGTCTTAACCACTATAAATTTAGTAAGTACCATAATTAGTTTGTACGGTGGTTCTATTTCTAACGATTCAAGTAATGTCAGTATATCTTGGATATCAGGTAGAATATCAATGGTTCAATTTATATTCGTACTAATTTATGTGGCTACCATATTATTTTTGGCGTTATCAAAACTTAAAGTATTGGTTTCAGATAAGGAAATTAAAATTAGTCATCTATTATTCTTTCAAAAAGTAATCAACCTGAGTGATATTAATGAGGCTAAGAAAATCGATTATGATTTTGTGGGATACGGAATCAGAAAAACTAAAAAGTACGGTACGGTCTATAATGTAAAGGGTAAAAAAGGAGTTGCTTTAACTCTAACCAATGGTAAAAAATACCTTATTGGTTCAAAAAAGCCAACGGAGCTTCTAGCGGCAATTAGCAGTTGATTACTTAGTATTTTACAATGTTATGATTTTAAATATTTTGATTGATTTTCATTGTATATTTCCTGATTTAAAAGAGTCTAAAACTTTCAGGTTTTAGATGTTTCTTAAGATTTATTAAAATATTTTGTTTGGTAGATTAAATCTACCCATTGCTCTATATACTATTTCTACATATATATTTAGATTGCTGATACTTTAGATAATGTTCACTTTTATGGTGTATAGAATGGCTAAGACCATTCTTGTAATCATAATATAAATAGTGTTCAGAGTATGAAGAAAGTATCGATTTTTTTAATGTTGGTTATGGTAAGTTGGGTGTACGGGCAAGAGATGGATGATGTTTATATACAATCAGAGTTTTTGCCAAGTAGTAATGTAACTGATATTTATAGATTGCAAGCTGGTGCAGACATTCCCATGATCAATACTACTACAGAAAAATTTACAGTAGGAGGGAAATTACAAAACACAACATTAAGCTACATAGATGAAGATGTACCCTTTGAAACAGGAGAAATTGAAACTTTCAATTCTTTTAGTTTACGATTTACCTATCAAAGAAATCTAAGAAACGATTGGAGCATATATGCCATGCAAGAATCTCAAATATCCTCTAATTTTAGAGATGATAATATTGCATCTGATGATTTGTTTTTTAATGCCATGCTTACCCTGAGTAAGTATAACGGTAGAGATAATAGTGTATTAACCTTTGGTGCAGCTTATGATATTAAGTACGGACTGTACTACCCAATACCAGTGATAACCTATGCTAGAAGATTAAATGATAATTGGGCTTACAAAGTTGGTGTTCCAGATAGCCGTGTTAAGTATACTTTGGCAGAAAATCATGATTTTGAAGGTTTTGCCACATTAAGCGGTTTTACGGGTAATATAAATGACGAAGTGGAGGTCTACAAAGAGGACTATAGCGGTACTCTAAGACAAACAAGTGTATTGCTTGGTCTTGGTTATAATGTTCATTTATGGGAAAAGTTAACCGCAACCGCACAAGGAGGATACACTGCCTACAACCGTATGCAGATACAAGATTATAGCAATAACGAAATTTACGATTTTGATATGTCTAATAGTTTTTACTTCAATGTAGGGGTTAAATATACCTTCACGAATAAGACAAATGATAGAGAGGTGTACTAAAACATACTTGTTGTAAAATTTAAAAGTAGGCTATGTCATGCCACTTTGATAGTATTTAAGTGAGCTAGTTTTTAAGAGTAAGGTGGTAATTTGTAATAAAGTTGCCACCTTTACTATTGTAGGGTATAATCAAAGTAAAATGCAAATGTCACTTTACGTTAAACACCAACTTATGTTAACCTCATTTTTTAATTTAAGAATTTACTAATGATTATTTAACAAGTAACTATGTAAGTTGGCTTGTAATTTGTGTCACATTTTCAGTAATTCAAATAATATTCAACATGAGAAAAATATTACTTACTGTCTGCTCGATTTTTTTATTTTTAGGTTGTGAAAAGAACGATACTTCTGATGAATATTCTGCAACAGAATTAACTGGTCAATGGGTTTCAACGACTATAATAGAAGATGTCCCATTAGGTCATATTTGGGGAAATGGGGAATGCTTATATGCTGTAGGTGGAGCTTTAGGTGTTAATATAAACGAACATTTAGGAACTATTCTAAAAAAGACTAATGGGGAATGGGTAGTTGAGAAAGCTGATTTTGATGCAAGATTAGTTTTACTTGGAATTGCTGGAGTGTCCTGCAATGAAATCTATGCTGTGGGGCGTATTGCAGATGGTTTGGATAGTGGTATTTTACTAAAATTCAACGGTCTAGTATGGGAAGAAATACGTGGGAACATTAATTTTACAAAAATAAAAGTTATTAATGGTATTGTCTACATTACCACTTGGGATGGACTATATAAAATCGAATCTGATGAGCTGGTCAAAATTTATGATTCTAACGATTTTATAGTAACCGATGTATGGGGTATACAAAGTAAACTATTTATTGTGGGTTATAATTTAGATAAGGATTATATAATGAAGTTTGATGGTACTAGTTGGTCTGCAATGTTAGAAGAAGACAAATTACAAGGAAACTATTTAGATCATATTGAAGGTATTTCCGAGAATGAAATTTATGCCACGGGTACAGGGGGGAATGTGCTCAAATATGACGGGGCATCTTGGGAAACCTTAATTAGTGGACTGCTACCTGTAGGTGGATTCAAAATTTATGAATCTAAGGAGTTTTATATTGCAACAAGCAGGTATTTAACAGGAAATAAAATTTACAAATATAACATTGAACTGAACGAACTAACAACCGTGTTTGAGGCTGATATACCATTTTATGGACTTTGGGGGAGTATTGATATAGGTATTTATGCTTTAGGGTTAAATGGAACAATTGTTCATAATGATATAATCAGATAGATTGACTGGACAATTTTTTAATTTAGAATTGTAACAAAACCTATCTTACATCAACTAATAAGCATCAATCAAAAACAAAATACACATGAACGCACACGAAATAGATTACGAGATTTTTGGGGAAGAAATGCAATATGTTGAAATAGAGCTAGACCCGCAAGAAGCAGTTGTTGCCGAAGCTGGTAGTTTTATGATGATGGATACCGATATTAAAATGAGTACCATTTTTGGTGATGGTAGCAATCAAGACAATAGCGTTTTAGGAAAGATTTTTTCAGCAGGAAAAAGAATGTTGACAGGTGAGAGTCTTTTCATGACGGCATTTTTAAATATAGGTCAGGGAAAAAAACAGGTGAGTTTTGCTTCTCCATATCCCGGTAAAATTCTACCAATTGATCTATCAGAAATGGGCGGTCGCTTTATATGCCAAAAAGATGCCTTTTTATGTGCAGCACAAGGAGTATCTGTAGGTATAGAGTTTTCAAAGAAATTAGGTCGCGGACTTTTTGGTGGTGAAGGTTTTATCATGCAAAAATTAGAAGGCGACGGAATGGCTTTCGTTCATGCAGGTGGAACATTGGCAAAAAAGACATTGGCTCCGGGTGAAGTTTTAAAAGTAGATACCGGTTGTATCGTTGGTTTTACGAAAGAAGTAGATTACGATATTGAATTCGTTGGCGGTATTAGAAATACAGTTTTTGGCGGAGAAGGTTTATTCTTTGCAACCCTACGCGGACCGGGAACTGTTTATATACAATCACTACCATTTAGCAGATTAGCAGGAAGGGTACTAGCATCTATACCAAGAGGAGGAAAAGATAAAGGAGAAGGTAGTATTCTAGGTACACTTGGTGACATTGTTGGTGGGGATAATCGGTTTTAATTATTACTATTGTTTGTTCTTATTAAAACTATTGTTTAAAGAATGCTATAAATTATATTATCATACGCTATTGATTTACAGTCTACACATAATAATTAGCTAACAAAACTTGGATTATCACTTATGGTACAGTTACATTAAGTTTTGGGGAGGTACTTTACTAAATTCGTTATGAAAGCGAAAATTCAAATTTAGAACTGTTTTTTGCTAATTCTAATTTCATTTGGAGTGCAAATGGACCAATTTTTCTAAAACCAAGTGAAAAATGGAGGAAACTCAAATCTTATATTCCATTTACTCAAAAAATCGCTTTAAGCTATTATTTCTACTGTCGCTTGTTTTAAACGTTACTTTTCACTGTGTTTATTCTCAACAGGTTTCTGAAATTGGATTGCCATATATTCAAAACTATTCTTCAATTCACTATAAAGGTGCATCGCAGAACTGGGACATTCTTCAAAGTAAAGAGGGAATAATCTATATCGGCAATAACGAAGGTATTCTAGAATATGACGGTACCTCTTGGAGAACTATTCAATTACCCAATTTTGGAGTCGCAAGAGCGATGGCTATAGATGAGAACAATAGAATATATGTGGGAGGGTACAATGAATTAGGGTATTTAGAACCTGACAATTCAGGCTTGTTAAAATTCACTTCTTTAAAGAAAGATTTAGAGGATAAGAATTTTCAGCAAATAGAAGATATTAGCGCGCATAATAACATTGTCTACTTCAGATCTGAACAAAAAATATTTGAATGGAAAAACAATGCTTTTTCAATTCACGACGCTCCTTCAGGTTTTAATCTATGTAAAAAAATAGGCGAGAATGTTTTTGTTGTAAAAAACAAAGTAAAGCTTATAAAAATAAGTGCAAATGATTCTCAAGAGATAATCAATGCTTCAACCGCAGGGATTAAGGCAATTACGGATGTTGCCTTGTACAAAAATAACGAGCTGTTGCTCTTAACTTACGGGCAAGGACTTTTTGTGACAAATAATGGAAAAATAGAACCCTTAAATCTTAATACCTCAATATTTTTAGAAAAATGGTTAGCCCGTAGAATACTTAAACTCAGGAATGGAAATTATGTTATTGGGACTATAAAAAATGGAATCATAACCATTGATCAAGACGGAAATATAGTACAGGAGGTGAATAAGGATCTTGGGTTACAAGACAATGCCATTTTTCGTTTATTTGAAGACCAACAAAAAGGTGTTTGGGCTGCGACTAATAACGGTGTTTCCCGTATTGAACTTCAATCTCCGTATTCAATTTTTGATGACAGAAAAGGTATCGAAGGATATGTAAATGACATTATTTTATACAACGGTAAAATATATGCCGCTAACTACAATGGAGTTTTAAGACTAGAGGAAGACAGTATTGAAGGTCATAAATTGTTTAAAAACGTAGGACCATCGGTTTCCTCCACCAAAATTTCCTCAAAGCAGGCTATTGAATTCCTCATATCAAAGGACACCTTGTTCGCTGGTACCAGAGCTGGGTTATTCGTTTTTGTAAACCATAAACTTGTTCAACAAATTGATTTACAAAGCGGTGCGCTATTTCGGTCAAAGAAAAATCCAAAACGTATTTATGTAGGCTTAATTGACGGTTTAGCGTCAATTATTTACAAGAATGGGAAATGGCAAAACGATGGAAAAATTAATGGAATTGTAGATGATATAAGAGAAATTGTTGAAGATAGCGATGGAAATCTATGGTTAGAATCTCAAAATGACGGTGTCTGGAAGATGACTACTAATTTAGGCAAGCAGCAACCTGTTGTAAAACATTTTAAAGCTAACGAGGAACTACCCGAAGGTATCTTGTTTCTTAGATTCATAAAGGATAAGGTACTTTTCAATATAGACCATGATGTGTATAGTTATGATAAACAAAACGATAGCATTATCCGAGATTCCAGTATTAACGAACTTTTAAAACTACCAGGAGAAATCTCGTTAAAAAGAGAAGACAAAAAGGGAAATTTATGGATGTTCGCTCAAATAAAGAAAGATGATAAAAGAAGATCAAGAATAAAGGCGATAAAAACAAAGGATGGTAATTATACGATACAAAAAAATTTTGATGAAAGAATTACTCAAGATGTTGGGGTCGCTCATTTTCCCGAAGATAATAATGTCGTCTGGTATGGAGGAAGCGGAGGTATTATCAGACATGATTTGGATGTTGGTACAGAAAGTTCTAAAAACTTCAAAACCCTTATTAGAAAAGTAACATTTTTAAAAGATTCTTTATTATATGGAGGAGCTAGAACAGAAGTAAAACCTCCTTCCCTTAAATTTAAAGAAAACGCACTTAGATTTGAGTATTCCAGTACTAGTTTTGATGACGAGTCTAAAAACCAATTCCAATATATACTAGAAGGTTTTGATGAAGATTGGTCAGAATGGACGTCGGAAACCAAAAAAGATTATACTAATATTTCTGAAGGAGACTATAGCTTTAAGGTTCGTTCGAAGAATGTCTTTAATCATATAAGTACTGAAGATAATTATTCTTTTGCTGTTTTACCCCCCTGGTATAGAACATGGTGGGCTTATGTAGTTTATGTTTTAGGAACAATTGGCATTGTTGGGCTATACTCTAAATGGAGATCTAATGAATTACAGAAAAAAAATATAAGATTAGAAAACATCATTAATAAACGCACTCTAGAAATACGACAAAAAAATGAACTTTTAAGCCATCAAACAGAACAACTCGAATTATTGAACGAGGCAAAAACAAAGCTATATTCAAATATTACCCATGAATTTCGAACACCGCTGACAGTTATTCTCGGTATGGCTGACACTTTAAAATCCAAAGTTAAAGAAGAGAGTTTTGAAGGGGCTGAAAATTCTTTGGAAATGATTCGCAGAAATGGTAAAAACTTGTTACAATTGGTCAATGAAATGCTTGATTTGGCAAAAGTAGAAAGTGGTTCTATGGAGTTGAATCTGGTACAGACCGATGCCATTCCGTTTGTGAAATATTTGAGTGAAAGTTTTCATTCCTTGGCGCAGTCTAAAAATATCAACCTCACCATTTACTCAGAAATTGATTCTTTGGAGATGGATATTGATGTAAACAAAGTGGCCTCCATTATTTCTAATTTACTTTCAAATGCAATAAAATTTACCCCAGCACATGGTAAAATTATTGTTCACCTTAACAAAATCAAAAGTAAAGAGATTGAGTTTTTTCAATTAAAAGTACAGGACAACGGTTTAGGGTTGGCAGAAGATGACATCGCGCATTTATTTGATCGTTTCTATCAGGTTGAAAATGAATCTTCGCACAAGCAACAAGGTACGGGTATAGGTCTTTCTTTAGCTAATGAATTTGTGGAATTAATGAAAGGAACCATAGCGGTAGAGAGCACCTTTGGTAAGGGGAGTACCTTTATCGTAAAATTACCTGTAACGAATAAAGCGATTAAAACAGCTGACGCTAAAATAACTGTTGAACCGTCACTTAACAAAACTACTTTAATTGCCAAAACGATTCCGTCTTTTTTAGATGAGACCTCCACATTACCCTTGGCATTAATCATTGAAGATAATGACGATGTGGCCCACTATTTAAAAACATGTTTAAAAGGAAAATACCAAACCTTGCATGCCAATAATGGTAATGTTGGTATAGAAATGGCCTACGAAAAAATACCTGATATCATTATAAGTGATGTAATGATGCCTGGCAAGGATGGTTATGAAGTTTGTGCAACCTTAAAGACAGATGAACGTACAGATCATATTCCTATAATACTTTTAACCGCAAAGGTTACTACAGCAGATCGACTTAATGGGCTAACCCATGGTGCCGATGCCTATTTGGGAAAGCCTTTTATAAAAGAGGAACTATTTACACGTTTGGATCAATTAATTTTGGTACGCAAAAAATTGATTGGTAAATTAGAAAAACATGGGTTTGCAGCTCTAGTCAAGAATAAAATAGAAAATCCTCAAACCAAATTTTTACAACACGTAATAAAAGTCATTCATGATAATTTGGATGATGCTGATTTTGGAACATCTCAATTAGCTAAAGAAATTCATTTAAGTGAGTCTCAAATCTACAGAAAATTAAAAGCAATTACCGATAAATCTACAGCAGTTTTTATTCGATTTATTCGACTACAAAAAGCTAAAGAATTAATTGAAACCACTAATAAAACAATCTCCGAAATTGCCTATGAGGTTGGTTTTAACGACCCTTCTTGGTTCAGTAGAGCTTTTAAAGACGAATTTGGAATTTCTCCAAGTAGTATTCATAAATAATTGATATTCAGTTATTTGATATTTTTTATTGCATAAAATGCAATAATAGTGCTTGCTTTTTTTTGTCAATGAACCAATACTACTATTATTTGAATTAATTGTACAAGTCCTTTTTATTAATGCACAATATCATTGTATCATAATAATTAAAACAAACATTATGAAAACTACAATGAAACTTTTTGCCTACGTATTAATCATTTTATCATTAACAATTACCTCTTGTGCTAAAGACGGTGAAGATGGAGCTGTTGGTCCCGCTGGTACTCAAGGTGAAACTGGTTCAGATGGTCTCGACGGAGTTGATGGTGCTGATGGAGCTGATGGAGCTGACGGATCAGATGGAGTCGATGGTATAGATGGCGAAGATGGTAATGCAGATGTTCAACTATTAGAATATGGGTCAGAAACCATTACTACGGGTAGTGTTACCTACCCAATGGACGGTGTATCGCTAAATGAAATAAACGAGAGTTTAGTTTTAGGGTTTTATGCTGAGATTACTCAAACACCCAATGCCGGAAATTCATTTGTAACCCAAAAGCGTTGGGTGCCTGTTCCTGGTAGAGGAACGCCTACATTATTTGAAACAAGGGTAATCATAGAGGGAAGCACAGCTCTTCTGTCTGGTGGTCCAAGTTCTGATTTTGTCGTAAATCTATATGAGTTAGGTACTTTATTTGCTTATTTAGAGGAGGTAATTTTTGATGAATTCAAAATATTTGTAATTCCAGCTTCTTCTTTTTCTTCACCTTCTTCTCCTGTGAATTCTGCTAAAAACAGCAATGACTTTAGTGAAATGACATATGAAGAATTGATTACTCATTTTGATATAGAAGAATAACAAGGAATTGTTAGCATAAAATACTACTCTGATAGAATTTCACAACTTTTCAGAGTAGTATATATGTTCAAAAGCAATGAGGATAATTTCTATCTGTTCTTTTGAAATAAATCTATAAAGCTTTGTATAGAACAAACAAATTTTAATTAGGACCAGGCTAAAATAAATAACCATTTTAAAACAAAAATCATGAAAAAAGTACTCATTGTAATTTACGGAATCATCGCTTACCTCATTTTTTTAGTAGCCTTTCTTTATGCTATCGGCTTTGTCGGAAACCTTTTCGTACCCAAATCAATAGATACCGGAGAAGAAATTTCCCTGGTACCTGCAGTTCTCATCAACCTTTGTTTATTAAGTCTTTTCGCCCTTCAACATAGTATTATGGCACGCCCTGCTTTTAAAAAATGGTTTACTAAGATAATTGACCCTGCTATGGAACGCAGTACTTATATTTTATTGTCGAGTTTGATTCTTCTTTTTATGTATTGGAAATGGCAGCCAATGACTACAATTGTTTGGGAGACCGAAAATATAGTTTCTCTTATAGTAATGGCAATATTCTTTTTGGGTTGGACAATTGTATTCCTCTCTACCTTTATGATAAGTCATTTTGAGCTTTTCGGCCTGACGCAGATATATCAAAACTTTAAGGACCAGTCCCTGACCTACCCAGAATTTCAAGTCAATTGGTTTTACAAATTGGTGAGACATCCATTAATGCTAGGTTTTATAATAGCGTTTTGGGCAGCACCTACCATGACCTATGGTCGACTGCTATTTGCCATAGTAACGACCACTTACATGCTAATTGCCGTGAAGTACTTAGAGGAAAAGGATTTGAGGAACCTTCTAGGAAAAGATTATGAGAATTACCAAAAGAGAGTGCCGATGATCTTTCCGTTTACCAAATTCAAAAAAGGATAAAAGAAGATTTGAACAACTTCAACTATATACTCGATATTCGAGATTAAATACCCCGAGGCTTGCCTTGAAATCATAGTGTATTCCTTTTAATGCCTCGGGGGCTTGCATTGGGGTAGTTTACTAAAAAAAGTTTTGCAACTAGCATTATGTAGAAATACGGGTGACTTACTCATCATAAATTCAAACTACGATGAAATACGCATATTACAAGAGCCTTGTATTGACTTTATTGTTTTCTGGAATTGCACAAGTTTTATCTGCACAAAACGGTTCTATAAAAGGAACCGTTTTAGATGAGAATAAAGAAGCTTTGGCCTTTGCCCATGTCCTTTTATTAAGCACACTTGATTCTGCCTTGGTCAAAGGTGCTACTAGTAACGATAAAGGTGAATTTTTTCTGGAGGATATCGCCCTTGGAAACTATACACTAAATATTTCTCTACTTGGGTTCGAACCCAATATTAGGGTTGTAGAAATCCAGACTATTAAAGAAATTGTAATAGGAACTATTCAACTAGCTGCCCAAAACCAAGAATTAGAGGGTGTAGCAGTGGTTGGTAAAAAACTACTCTATGAACAAAAGAGTGATCGATTGATATTGAATGTAGGCTCCTTACCAACATTTAGTGGGAACAGCGCACTACAAGTACTTCAAAAAGCACCAGGAGTAATTGTGCAGGAAAACTCCAACAGCATAAGTTTGAATAATAAAGGTGCAGTTCTAATCATGATAAATGATAGAATTTCTCGCGTACCTATTGGAGCCTTAATTCAACAACTAAAAGCCATGCAGGCCGAAAACATAGACCGAATTGAACTTATTCATCAGCCTTCTGCAAAATACGACGCTAACAACGCTGCCGGTATTATTCATATCGTAATGAAAGAGAACAATTTATTTGGTTTAAATGGTAATGCAAGTCTAACACTTGGCATTGGGCAAAGGGAAAAAGGAAATGGTAGTATTGACTTAAACTATAGAAATAAAAAATTAAATTTATATGGTACAGTCACCGGTTCTCAGAGTAAATCGCCATTATGGGAGATAAATCATTATCGAGAATATGAATATCTTGGTAATCAATATTATTACGAAAACAAATTAAGATTTACTAATCCTAATAACAATTCAGTTGGTTTTACTATAGGTGCAGATTTTGAAATAGAAAAAAACAAAATCGTAGGTACTATTTTTGGATACACAAAAAGCAATACTTCTGGTCGTGATTATACCAGTAAGTCAATAGGTACAATTAACAATACTATAAATACGGATTTAAATTACCTGCTTAATAGCAATAATCCGAATACAAATACCTTTGCCAACCTCAACTATTTTTGGCAATTGACTCCTGCAACTTCTTTAAATCTGGATGTGGATAGAGTTTCGCTAGATGCGGTTAATTCTTCACAACTTTCATATTTAGAAGTTCAAGATAATATTGATGCTACAGATTCTAATCGTGATACCTCATTTGAAATATATACGGTAAAGGGGGACTGTGAATGGAAAAACGAAAAAGGAACTACAATACAAACCGGTCTTAAAGGCACCTTCAATAATTCGAATACCATCTCTAGTATTCAGAATAGAGATTCTGGTGTTTGGATTGAAGATGAATCTTTTGGGATGAATGATGACATTAGCGAGATTATTTTAGCGGCACATGGTTCGGTTCAAAAAAAATGGAATGAAAAATGGGAAAGTAACTTAGGAGTTCGTTTAGAGCAGTATAACTACGAACTGGATGATACCTCTGGAGAAAATGACTTTAGTATCTCATACACCAATTTATTCCCCGTTGTTAGAACAAGTTACACCATAGATTCTACTAAGACCTTAACGCTTTCTCTTAATAGACGTATAGAACGCCCTGCTTTTTGGAATTTAGCTGGTTTCTATTTATTAATTGATCCGAGTTTATTTGTGACATCGAATACACGAATTAGGCCTTCGTTTACGAACGCTGCAAGATTGGCATTCAACCAAGGTTCTTTTCTCTTTGCATTTGAAGTTAACAGAACAAAAGGTACAATATCTTTTTACAACACCGTAAACAAGGAACAGAATTTACAAACTAGTATTCCTATTAATTTCGATAGTATGGATGGACTTTTACTAAGTATGAGTTTCCCAATCAAAATAAATAAACTATGGAAAATGAACTGGAATCTTGATGGTGCCTACAAGAATGTAAAAGATGTTTCTAATCGTCCGCTTCCTTTTGAGAAAGACCTTTTTACGATTACTGCTCAACTTACTAATGTTTTTGAATTAGGAAAATCATGGACGGCTAATATTGATGGTCGATATATGAGTCCGTTCATATCGGGAGACCAAGTTCAAGTCATGCGACACTTCATAAACTTTGGAATAAGCAAAAAATTCAGAAACGAGAGTTCATTCACATTTAGCATACAAGATATTACAGCTACAAGCGGTATTATAGATTGGGAATACCATCAACCAGAACTTGGTATAAAAACCTACGGCGATAATAACTTTTCAGAAAGAATTTTTCAAGCAACATATTCTTTTCCTTTTGGAAATCGAAAACTAAAAGAAAAGAGAAACCGTAAAATCGGTTCTCAAGAAGAACGAAATCGTATGTAATAAATCTAATTTAAATTGATATAGATGTTTATGGTGACATTTCAATTTTCATGGGTTATTCTCTTTTTGCAAGCCAAATTCCTTATTTAGACTTCATTTTTAACGATACCTATACCGATATCGACCTTTCATTAGTGGTGGTATTAGTTGCTACAAGCTAAATAGAGTTAATCAGATTTCACTGAAGATAACTCTAGTAGAAATTTTCATTTGAACTATAATATGAGATAAATTCTAAATCTGAATAAGAGTGAAATGCTAAGTTACAGAAGGGGTATAGGATAGTTTTTTTTGGAGCTTCTATTGGATGCATCTTTGGTGGAAGAAAAAAAATCGAAGAAAGAGATAAGGAGTTTAAAATTTTGCTTTTTTGTATTAGAATGAAAGCTTAGATAAAAGGTACATGGTGAAAAGCACAAAGTACAGATTATTAAGAAGTATGTTTATATTTTGAGAAGAGTAGAAAGAATATAGAGCAAAGAGAATAGACTTTTTAATAGTATTTTGCGAAGCTAAATTTAAGTAAAACCCAAAAGCCAAAATCCAGTAGCAGAAGGTACTAAGTACAAAGTTTAAAAACATTTGAATTTATTTTTTGAGTTTGAGTTTGAGTTTGATTTTGATTTTTGAACTTGAACTTGAACTTGAACTTGAGTTTGAATTTTAATTTTCCAACAACCAACAACCAACAACTAACAACCAATAACCAACGAATGAGTTTCAAAAATCAAATAGAATTTCTCAAAGAATTACAGAAAAATAATTCTAAAGAATGGATGGATGCCAATCGTAAATGGTACTACCAAGTTCGTGATGAGTATATTGAATGGTTAAATAGTATGAATAGTAGATTAGCTGCTATTGATGATGAATATTACGATACACCCGGTAAAAAAGGGATTAATAGAATCAATAATAATTTAATGTTTCATCCAAACAAACCGGTGTACAAAGACCATTTTGGAGCCGGATTTGACAAAAAACCTAAGACGGCAGATTTCTATTTTGAACTAGGTATTGAACGTTGCATTTTCGCAGGCGGATTATGGCGACCTGAGTCTAAAGTATTGCGCAGTGTTCGTGATGCTATTGATTATGATGGAGAGGACTTTGTCAAAATATTGAATAAAAAATCTTTCAAAACTCGCTTTGGCGGACTTTTCGAAGATGCCAAATTATCCAACGCACCTAAAGGTTTTGATAAAAATCATAAACATATAGAATTACTCAAAAATAAGACTTTTGCCGTATTCCAAGAGTTTTCCACAAAGGAAACCAACAAGGCTTCTTTTGATGATGAATTAATAAACGCCTATAAAGAAATGCTTCCGTTTAGGCGTTATTTAAATAAAGCGATTACGGTTTAGTTATTTAGTATCAGCTGCAGGAATCCATCTTACTTTTAAATCTGGCTGTGTCATTAAACTATCTAAAGGAAACATCGGTCTTTTAATTCTTTTATACCCTAAACGATTAAGATCTTGGTCCACTCCTCCGGGAGTAAGCGCCATGGTCCAATCGCCACGCATATCGTACAACTCAGGAACTAGGTAGCCAATTTTTACGACAACAACATCAGCGTTTTTAGGATCTAATTCTAAATTTGTAAAATCGCTCATGTGGTGGTAAGGTTTTCTCTTTTTAGTCACAATAACATCAATATTTCCAACCTTAACGACCACTTCAACTTCCGCATTTACATCACCTTCTTTTATGGCTTTAATCGTTCCGTCTAACAATAAAGGTCCGGCAAATCTATGATCTACGGCGGCACCTGCTTCGGCTTTAATTTTTCCGCCCACACCAATTTCCTTAGCTTTTTCTACGAATTCTGGTCCGGGTATAGAAGCATAGATTAATGACTTTCCGTTTTTAGATGCAAACTCAGGTCTTGCTAACAGTTGTTTCAAGGTCCAGGTAACATCACCGGAACCACCAGCAGTTGGGTTATCGCCCATATCGCTTATCATATAGGGTTTTTTATCACTTGCCAAAGCAAGTTTTAAGCTTTCCTCCAGGGTTGTGGTTGGCGCTACAAATTCAAATTCATTACGTACATCCCAAAAACTTTGAGCTAATTTCTCGGCACCTTTTTCAACCTTTTCCTTATCATCGCCTGTAACCATAACTACAGCATGATTACGAGGTTCATCTGCCCAAGCATAACCAATCCAAATAGCGGCATCGATTACACCTTCTTGATCGGCAACCGTAGGTACTTTGGCATAAAGACTTTTACCAGGTTCTATACGCGTACTTGTTTTTTCTCCTGGTAAAAGTATAGGTACAGGAACCCATGCTTTATAAGCAGGTTTTCCTTTGCCGCTTTCTAATCTATCTATTAAATTGGTAACCGCTCTCTTTTTAGATTCAATAGCATCTTCATGAGGTGCCATACGATAGCAAGTAATTAAATCGGTATGTTGAGCTAGTCGTTCAGATACATTACCATGTAAATCCATTGATGTAGATATCAATACATCGTTACCGAGAACTTCGCGAATACGAGCTATAAAATCACCTTCAGGGTCATCTAGACCAACAACGCTCATTGCACCGTGTATGTCAAAGAAGAGTCCATCATATGGCTTATTTTCCTCCAGTAGTTTTAAACTTTTAGTCACCAAAGATTCATAAGCTTCACGGGTTACAGTTCCGCCAGGTAAAGACTTACCCACAAGTGTAGGCACCCATTCCGCTCTTTTTCTATTTATGGAGTCTGGTTGTAAAAATGGGTATCTAGAGAAAACAGAATCGCCCACTTTTGCATGAAAAACCTCTTCGGTGGAAAGAGCAGGAGAGAAGGTACTGCTTTCAATGCCCAAACCGGCAATAGCAATTTTTGGTAGTTCTTTGATTTCTTTAGATGACTTATCGTCTTTACAAGAGGTGGTACATACTAAAAGTAAAATGGCGTAGATGTAGAATTGTTTCAAGGTAGTGGAAGTTTATGTTAGCATTGAAAAGATAAAGAAAAAGAGATTTAAATAGCAAGAGTTTTTGCTGGATAACAATATTCAGGCTATTAAGGTTATATACGAGAAGACAATACCCTTTTTATTTATGAATTGGAACGTACTAGTTATATCTTTATAATCGAATTATAAATTCAATTGAGTTGAAAAACGGAAGCATAAAAGAAGTAGAAAAAAAACTACTTTCTGATAATTGGTATACGCTACATAAATATACATTCAAATATCAACGACCAGATGGTACTTGGGAGACACAAGAACGTGAAGCCTACGATAGAGGTAATGGTGCAGCTATTTTATTGTATAACTCTAAAAAGAAGACTGTTGTGCTTACCAGACAATTTAGAATGCCAACATATGTGAATGGTAATGAGGACGGAATGATGATAGAGGTGTGTGCGGGACTTTTAGATGGCGATAACCCAGCAGATTGTGTTCGTAAAGAAACCGAAGAAGAAACAGGTTATAAAATCAGTAATGTACAGAAGGTATTTCAAACCTATATGTCCCCTGGTTCGGTGACCGAGATAGTGTATCTTTTTGTAGGGGAGTATGATGAAAGTATGAAAGTCAGTGATGGTGGTGGTGCTGATGATGAAACTGAAAATATTGAGGTTTTGGAATTAGATTTTAATGATGCTATGAAGATGGTGGCTAGTGGAGAGATTAAAGATGCCAAAACCATTATGCTGTTACAACATGCAAAGTTGACTTCGTTAGTTTAAAGTTTTATATGCGACTCTTCTAATATGCATAAAGTCTTTAAAGTCGGTTTTGGTGGTGGTTGTCATTGGTGTACCGAAGCTGTGTTTATGGCACTCAACGGTGTTGAAAAAGTTGAACAAGGCTTCATTGCTCCGAAAGAGAATCCAACAGATTTTTCCGAGGCTGTAATCGTCCATTATAATGCTGCGGTTATAGAATTGAAAGATTTAGTAGCTATTCATTTAGACACCCATAGAAGTACTGAAAACCATTCTATGCGAAAAAAGTACCGATCAGGTATTTATTATTTTAATAAGTATGATGAAAAGACTTTAGCTGTTATTATGGCAGAGTTACAACAAGATTTTAAAACTTCGTTGATAACAGCAGTTATTCCATTTGGGGCATTTAAATCCTCTGAAGAAAGTTTCCATAATTACTATTTTAAAGATACCGAGAAGCCTTTTTGTAGAACACATATTTCCCCTAAAATTAAGTTGTTGAAAGAGAAATATGCCAAACATGTTTCAGCAAAAGTTCAATAGTTAGTAGGTATCTCTAAGTGTTTGAAGCATTTGTTCAAGCCTATTTCGTTCTTCTGATGTAGATTGTTTAAAGTGATTGTTCATAAAACTGAAAATTAAGACTTTTCCTGAGTTTGCAACTAAGTATCCGCTAAGGCAGTAGTTATTACTAAGGCTTCCAGATTTTGCATAGATATAAGGTTGCTTATCTCCTGCGAATCTATTTTTTAAAGTACCCGATAAGCCCCCGGCAGGGAAAATAGAAAATAAACGTTCTTGAGGTACCATTTCATATAATCGGTCTAAAACCGAAACCATGTTTTGCGGCGTAAACAGATTGTATCTCGAGAGTCCCGATCCATCTACCCACCTAGGTTCTTGTTTTAAATTTTTTAGTTCATTTTCTAAGATATAACTTCTAGTTAGTTTTCCATTTAAGGTGTCCGTGAGAACACCTGAAGATACCAGTAAAAGCTGTTCAGCAATAAAATTATCGCTTTCGTGCATCATGCGCGCGTAGAGCGAATCGGTATTACTACCGTACAATGTTTGCTTTTCGCCTACAGGCATTGTTATAGCGACACTAACCTTTTTGGAAAGCAAATTCTCTAAAATTGATTTTGTAGTCTGATTACTTGTGATAAAGGGAGTTTCTAAGGTATCCTTTTTTGTCGGTGGATAATAAAACAAATTTGAAATTTCATTTCTATTATTCTTATGGGTCAATTCTAAAACACTGTCCTTAAAATAAGCAGGAGAAACCATAACCTCCGGATTCCTGTACGTCATCACTACATTACCATTAATAGGTAACGCAGTTTTCTCTGCAGAATAATACCACTGGTAATCGTCCCATGCCCAACCTGGTCCGTATTTTTTATCTTGAAAGTTGTTAGCAACAAATACGAGGTTAGTATGTCTCTGAAGAAATTTTAAAGTTGTGGAATCTTTTATAAAAGGATGCAAAAAAGAAGGGTCTCCAGTACCTTCAAAATACAAAGTGTCATTTGCTTCAATATATTTCAAAGCCGGTATCTGAACTGGCAAGGTTTTAAGCGCTGCGTAAAGTGTAAAAATTTTGGTGTTACTGGCAGGAATAAAATACTTATGACTGTTATTGGTATAAATAGTGTCTTTCGTTTCTGCATCTATTACCAAAACACCGGTAAACTGATTTTGATAAAATGAAGATGACAACTGTTGGTTAAAATCTTTTCGTATAATAGATTTTGTTGAGGTACAGGCGGAAACAAGTATTAAAATAACTATAATAAAAAGAAAATGCTTCATGAATTCGAAATTACAAAATTGCATACTTATGAATGCGATAAAAATTTAACATGTAGGTAATTACTTTAACTTTTTGTATACAATATTACAACTGCATTTCTGTTTACCTTTATACAACAACAAATCTATTAATCTAACAACAACATGTCTAAGTCTATGCTAGAGTATAGTAAAACAGTACTTAAAAAGGTTAGTTTTGATACCTTACTATTTTGTAAAGAGTTGAAGAAAGCCTTAACGACGTTACTGCCCGAAGAGGTAGAGGAGTTAAAAGTTTGGTTAGAAAGTTTTATAACTGATAAACCAGAATTACATCAAAGTTTAGTTTATTTAAAAGCATAATAGAGAGCCACGTAAAGTGGCTCTTTTTTTTTGAGACAACCTTTTACCTATTTTGGTATCTAGTATTAAAAGGAAACGATGAAACTAAAGTTTACTATTATATTTTGTGCACTATTATGTATAGCATGTGAAAGTGATGATGCATTTGATGACACACCAATTGATAACCCAAGTTTATTAGGCGAGTGGCTTTTGACAACATCTTATGTAAGTCCTGGTGGTGCTACGGAATGGAAAGATGTTGAAGAAGGGTATCGCTATTTCTTTGATGAATTCGGTAATTACGAAAGAACCGATTTTAATAAAGAAGTACTGAATTCTGGTGATTATGAAATTACAGATGAAGAGCTTTATCTATACTTTATAACCGAAGGTGAAAAAGATACACTAGGCTATAGCGCAGACTTTAATGAGCGTAAAACAAGATTAACGCTATCGCCATCTTACCCAGGAATTTGTATCGAGGCTTGTTTGTACAGGTTTGAAAAACAATAGGTATTACTTGTGTATAGGACTTATTATCTTAACATCTTGAAAAGCGATTGCACCACGAACAATACCTGTAATAATATCTCGTAAAGCTTCCGTAATCTGTACCTTTAGTTCTTTTTTGTGGTAAATAAGACTTACTTCACGTGCAGGCGAAGGTTCTTTAAAGTACTTCAAGTTTTTCTTTTTTACATCATCAAGTTCTAACGTATTTAAATAGGGTAGTAGTGTCATACCCAATCCTTCATTAGAAAGATTGATTAGCGTTTCAAAACTTCCACTTTGCAAACTAAAATGGTCTCCACCAATTTTTGGAGTTTTACAAAGATTTAAAACACCTTCCCTAAAACAGTGCCCGTCTTGTAGCAGTAAAATGTCTTCAATATCTAAATCCTCTGGTGTAATCTGTGTACTATTCCCTAAACGATGCTCCTTTGGTACATAACCAACAAAAGGCTCATAATACAACGGTCTTTCAGTAATAAAATCTACCTCTAAAGGTGTTGCGGCAATGGCGGCATCAATATGTCCGTCTTCAATATTTTGAATTAAGCTCTCTGTATTCTGCTCTTTAATAATCAGGTTTACCTTCGGATATTTCTGAATAAAATTCTTTAGGAACATAGGTAATAAAGTGGGCATTATTGTTGGGATGATTCCCAATACATAATCCCCACCAATATATCCTTTTTCTTGCTCTACAATATCTTTAATACGTGCCGCCTCGTTTACAATATTTTTTGCTTGAGCTACAATTTTTTTACCGACTTCGGTAATGGTAATTGGTTTTTTGCTACGATCAAAAAGAAGTATATCTAATTCATCTTCAAGCTTTTGTACTTGCATGCTTAACGTTGGTTGCGTTACAAAACTTTTCTCGGCAGCGAGTGTAAAATTTTTGTATTCAGCAACGGCAAGCACGTATTGTAATTGAGTAATGGTCATGTATATAGTATAAGATTATAAAATTACTAAAAACCATTATTATAACCTATTGGCAACAGGTAATCAGACGTTAATTAACCACTAAAAACGAAGCGTTAATTCTTTATCCTCACCTTCTATGGTAAACTTTGCATCACTGAAAGTTGGCGGACCCATTGGTAAAGATTCACCACTCATGGCATAATCTTCTGTGGGCATACCATTGGTTGCAAAATCCATTCGGTTATTGTCGTTTGCATCGTGTAATACGGAAAATGCATAATCTCCCGGTTGTATGTTCTCAAAAGTTAAAATTAATTCTCCTGCTTCAGCTTTATCTTTACTGGTTTTAATACCCTCCGCTTTCATAAAAGTGGTTTCATTATGCAATCCACTTAATATATGACCTTCACTGTTCAATACATTTTGGATAACTACAGTTAAAGTTATGCCTGTTTCTTCTTGGGCATTCATTGTAAAACTCATTGCAAATACGGTAATTGTAAATAATAACTTTTTCATTTTATAAGGTTTTAAAGATTAATTGATACTTCAAAGATGCCTTATAAATGCATTTATTAAAAAAGCGATGAACCCAATTGTAGAAATGTGTTACTGAACTGTAAAAAGGGAGTGCTAGTATAAAAAACTATGATTATTAAAAAGACTAAATTTCTATATCTTTTTGGTAATCAAATAATCAAGTCCAAATTTTCCAGAGCCGAAACCCATAAAAAATAAGCCTAAACAGAAAAAGATAAATGTGGGCATTATATTCCAAGAACCGTCCCATGGCCTGCACACTATAGTAGTAAACATGGTTACGGTAATAAAGAAGGCGGTCATTCTAGTGTTTAACCCTAATATTAATAGAATACCACCAAGAGCCTCGGTTAATCCCGCAGACCAAGCAAACAGTTCTGGCATAAAGGAGAATGGAATTCCAAATTGTGTAACTAATGCAACAAACCAATCAGAAACCTCTAAATACCCTAAACCCACAGAAGCAGGAGTCCATGGAGTTCCAAATTTATTTATTGCAAAAACAAAGGAAAGAAGATAGCCAGTGATTGCCCTAGGTATCAATATTAGAACATTAGGCAATAATGCATCTACCTTAAATGGAATAATTAATTTTTTAATAGGTTGTAGCTGGTGGTACATAGGTTTAAGTATTGGTTACTTAAACTTATAAAAATTTAGGGAATTTACAGATGATAAAAATCAATGTTTAATTTTTTTAAAATGATTAATTTAAATGTGAGTTTCGCGTTATTTCAATGCAATACTATCTATTTCAAGCTTAAAATCTTCTTCAATACCATTTTTTATAATGAAAGCGATCTGAGCTAGATAGTCGCCGTGGTAGTTGGGTAATTTTAACTCTTCACCTCTGAAAACCGCTTCCATTTCAGCAAATGGAATCTCAATAGTTTGCCATTCTTTGCTAGATTTAAAATCAAAGCTATAGGTATGTCTTTGGTGTTCTCCAGATTTGCAGCGGAAAGCATATTTTTTTCCATCACCCTTAATTTTGACAGCAAATTTAGAAAAGGCATCTACTGGTATACGAGCTAAATCATGTCTAACTAAACAAAAACCACCATTGTTCTCAAGAGATACATGTCCGCTGAAAACACCGTTACCTTCAGGATTCACTTGAATGAGCCCCATAGATAAACCACCCATTACACCATCATTGACAATTTGCCATTCTTTACGGTTAGAATTTTTATCGAATTTATAAATGGGTTTCACTTCGCTCATTATTATAGGTTTAAAGAAATAATTACTTTAATTAAAAGTAGATGAAATGAGAATAGCATAAACACTCTAAACCATTTTATATTAACTGGTTTAAATGAGTTTAAAGCGTTCGTTTTTTCATTTCATCCGCGACAGCTTTTTCTGGGGCACCTTGTTTATCAAGTTCATTTATGATTTTTGGGTGATCATGCTCTCTACCTTGAGATAGTTTTTTGACAGCCTGTATGTCATTGATTTCAATTTCAAAACCAATGATCCCTGTTACCTGTCTCATTGTTTTTTTGGACATGTCATTTAACGAGATAGGATGTTCTGACTGTTGTTCATACTTATCTACCAAAGCATATAATGATTTTAATAGTTCTTCTGATGTCTGAATTTTTATGGTACCATAGACATGAACGGCTATGTAGTTCCAAGTAGGAACTTCTTCTTCTTTATACCATGAGGAAGATATGTAGCTGTGCGGACCATTGAAAATGCAGAGTACTTCGTCACCATCTATCAAGTTTTTACTTTGCAAATTGGCTTTTGCAATATGACCTACCAAGATATCCTTATCTGCTGAATTCTTTGTTAGTTCTAAAGGAATGTGTGTACCCCAAGGTTTTCCTTCTATAGTATTGATGAGTATACCGAAACTATTTTTTTTCAGAAAATCATGAATCTCCTTAATGTCCGTATTTTTATAGTGCTCAGGTATAAACATTTGGTCTGGTTTTCTGTGTAAATATAACTGTTTTGAGCAAATGGTTTTAGAACCAATTATTTAATCTTTCGTGTTACATAATTAACGAGATACTAATTATCTTGTATGTGAATTTTAAAACCAGAATATGCCTTTTATAACAAATACAAAAGCAAAAGAACAAGTAGATATATTTTATGAAGATTACGGAAGTGGACAACCGGTGATTTTAATTCATGGGTGGCCATTAAGTCGTAAGTCTTGGGAACAACAAGTATGGAAGATAGTAGAGGAAGGCTATCGTTGTATTTCGTATGATCGTAGAGGATTTGGAACATCGTCTTCACCATGGGATGCTTACGATTATTCAGCCTTAGCGAGTGATTTAAATGCGATTATAGAAGAATTGGAATTGAAAGATGCAATCATCGTAGGTTTTTCAATGGGCGGAGGAGAAGTAGTTCGTTATTTAACCGAATACGGACCTAGTAGAATTGCCAAGGCTGCATTGATAAGTTCAATAATACCATTGGTTAAAAAGAAATCTGATAATCCTGATGGGGTGCCAGAAGATGCTCTGGAAGGAATTATAGATGCACTTCAAAAAGATAGGGTAGGGTTCTTAAAAGAATTCAGTAAAGGTTTTTACAATTTTGATGAAAATGAAGGGGAGAGAATAAGTCAGTCACAATTGGATTATGACTTTACCATTGCTTCATTCGCATCGCCAAGGGCTACGATACAAACAGCTTTAGCTTGGATGCATACTGATTTTAGATCAGAGTTGGAAAATGTTACGGTACCGACATTAATTGTACACGGTGATGCCGACGCAACCGTACCAATTGAAACGTCTGCAAAACAAGCGCATGATGGTATTAAGTACAGTACATTAAAAGTTATTAAGGGAGCTCCTCACGGTCTTAATGTAACCCACCCAGATGAATTAAATGAAATATTAATTTCTTTTTTGAAGAAATAATTTAATACGAATAAAATGTAAATCGGACCCGAACAAGGTCCGATTTTTCGTTTCTGAAAATGGTTTTTAAAAATAAATGAGTTCAAGTACAAAAATTAAAGCTTGTGTTTTTCTATTTCTTATGGTAATAGTGTTTAGCTGTAAGCAAATTAGAAAAGTTGCCGATGTAATTGTACAGCCTACGGCAAGAGAACTCTATGCCCGAGAATTTGAAAACTTAGACTCATTACGATATAGCAGTTGGAAACTGGCGTTTAAAAATGCAAAGGACGATAGCTTGCAAATACGTCTACCATATTCTGAACATGGGGAATATTATAAAGAACGCATTACGGTGTACAGCTATACCGTTTTTTTAAATGAGGGAGAAATATTCAATGTTGCCATAGAAAATAAGGTTTTGGGAATTAGAAATTTTATTAACCTGATTAAAGTAAACCCAGATAATAGTTTAACGGATATATTTCAGAATGAATTGGCTGAAAATGAAGTCAAAATACCTATTGATGAAACCGGAATTTATAAAATTACCATACAACCGGAATTAGATTCGCAAGGGGCGTTCACCTTTCAAATGTATACGTCACCCAGTTTTGGCTTTCCTGTGCTTGGTAAAGATAATAATGCCATACAAAGCTATTGGGGAGCCGTAAGAGATGGCGGTGCACGTAGTCATGAGGGTATAGATATATTTGCACCAAGAGGTACACCCGTAGTAGCTGCCGTTGAAGGTATGGTAAGTTCTACAGGAGAAAGGGGCTTAGGCGGAAAACAAGTTTGGTTAAGAACCGGACTCTTTGGTAAATCGCTTTATTACGCGCATTTAGATAGTATATTGGTGTCAACGGGCAATAAAGTAACTATCGGTGATACTTTGGGTCTAGTAGGAAATACGGGCAATGCCCGAACCACGGCACCACATTTACATTTCGGAATTTATAAGTCTGGTCAAGGCGCAATTAATCCACTTCCATTTGTGAAGCTGACAGAAAAACCAGATGTTCAACGGTTGATTAGTACATCTAGATTTTTAAAAGTATCGTCAGCGGTAGCCAATATTAGAAATGCACCTGAGGTTGCAGGTATTAAATTGGGTGAAGTTAAACGTAACGATACATTATCGCTTTTAGGATATACAGAAAATTGGGCGCACATAAAACTACCAAGCGGAAACAAAGCTTTTATATACAAAAGTCTGGTATCGGAACTTTAATTGATTTCACTATTTATAAAGAAAAAGCCTCTTATTCTTTAAGATTAAGAGGCTTTATTTATGATTCTATTTTGGATTGATTATTTATTTATTAAAAGCTTAGCAGATACCGGCAAATGATCAGAAATGTGTTTGTTGTTTTCCATTCTATCATCAATATGTATGTATTCTAAAACTTCAAAATTCTCCACAAAAATGTAGTCTATTCGATTAGACAATACTCGGTTTTGGTCAAATCCACTGAATGTCCCTGACGGTCCGTAGAACGGTTTTTGAGTACTATGTTGACCATCCGTGAGGGCATTCTGTAAGAATTGAATAGGTTTTGTGGAGGGATTTAAATTTAAATCTCCCATTAAAACCACCGGAAGCTTATCGGTATTGACCTCCTTTATTTTTGAAACAATGAGTTCGGCAGATTTTTCACGAGCTACAGTCCCTTTATGATCAAAATGCGTATTAAAAACCAAGAATTGTTTTTTAGTGGCAACATCTTCAAACAATCCGTACGTACAAATACGCTCCATAGAAGCATCCCAACCAACCGATATTTCATTAGGGGTCTCAGAAAGCCAAAATGTTTCACTCTGTAAGAGCTTAAATTTTTTAGCATTAAATAGAATAGGGGAGTACTCTCCTTTTTCTTTCCCATCATCACGTCCAACACCAATATAGCTATAGTCAGAAAGTTGTTCATCTAAATACGTCAATTGATGATGCAGCACCTCTTGCATGCCAATAATAGCAGGACTGTAATGCCCTAAGAGTTTAACCATGTCAACTTTACGGTCATTCCAATTATTTACCGTGTCATTAACATTGTCATATTTAATATTATAGGTCAAAACAGCTATTTCTTGACTATAAAGTATAGCTGTTGAGATGAGGAATGTTAGAACAAATACCACTTTTTTCATGCTATTCTGCATCTTTATATTTTTCAAACCAAGCTAGAACACTTGCAATTTTAGCCACCAAATTACTAGGTCGGTTCGCAATACCGTGTCCCGCACCAGGTATACGTACCATAGCGGTTTCAACACCTTCTAACTTTAATGCGGTATAAAATTGTTCAGATTCTGCTATAGGTGTTCTGTAATCTTCTTCACCCGTTAACAGCATTGTTGGTGTGGTAACATTGGCAACGTACATTAATGGAGAGCGTCTAAAATAGTTTTCTGGGTCTTCCCAAGGTTTTTTACCGAACCAGTATTTTGAGAAAAATGCGGCACCATCGGCATATAGTACAAAACTTGTCCAGTTGATAACAGGTTTTGCAACTACGGCAGCTTTAAATCGGTCTGTTTTACCAACGATCCAAGCAGTTAAAACTCCGCCGCCACTACCACCGGTGACATATAAATTATCGGTATCTACATACCCTTTTTCAATAACGGCATCAACACCGCTCATAAGATCTTCATAATCATGATTAGGGTAGTCGTGGTGAATAAGATTACCAAATTCCGCTCCATAGCTGGTACTACCACGTGGGTTACTATAAAGAACTACATAGCCTGTCGCAGCGTATGCCTGTATTTCTGCACTATACACAGAACCGTAGCTAGTAAATGGTCCGCCATGAATTTCAAGAATAAATGGGTATTTCTTATTTGGGTCAAAGTTTGGCGGAGTCACCACCCAACCTTGAATTTTCTTTTGGTCAAAAGATGATTCCCACCAAATTTCTTCGGTTTTGCCTAAATCTCTAAATGAGAAAAGATCATCGTTTACAAAAGTCAGTCGTTTAGATCCTTTTTTATCAGCAGCTCCAAGGTCAGATGGGTGTTCGGTATTACCTAAAGTATAAGCAAATTTTGAATTGTTAGAAACCGTGAAATCTCCAGCGTTATATGGTCTGCCTAATGATAATCCGCCAAGTCCTTCAACAAGGGTAGTTACTTTACCGTCTAATGTAATATGCCCTATTTTCGTAGCCCCTTCCGTATCATACTGAAAATAAAGACCTTTACCATCATTTGCCCATTGTACATTGGCAATATCTCGATCAAAATCTCCTGAAATTAACTTTGAGTTGCTACCATCCGTATTCATCACATAAAGGTTTGTAATCTGGTACCCTTGCAACTTATCATCGTTACCGGTGTAGGCAATCATTTTTCCATCAGGGGATACTTGTGGAGAACTATCAGGACCATATCTAGACGTTAATGGAGAAACTTTTGCCGTAGCAATATTCAAGGCATACACTTCGCTATTAGCAGGCTCAAAGGCTTCATCAGGATTAAAATTTGCAGAGAAATAAAGCGTTCTGTCGTTTTTTGCCCATACAGGAGCACCATGGTCAAACTTTGTTGTAGTCAATTGCTTAGGTGTGCCACCATCTATAGATAAGGTGAAAATTTGATTGTGTCCCCCTTTAATGTAACCTTGTCCGTCACCTCTATAATTTAATTTGTCTATATAAGTTGGCGGGGTATTCCACTTTGCGCCTTCTGGTTTTGCCGGTAGTTTTACAATAGATTGTTCAGCTTCTGGTACAAACATGGTAAAAGCTAAGTAGCGGTCATCATGAGACCAACTTACGGCACCAGGTGCTTTTGGAGTATTGGTTAATGGGGCAATCTCTTTAGTATCCATCCACATGAGGTACAATTTCATTTTTTCATCTTCTTTGTTCGATTTAAAGATGATTTTTTTACCGTCGTGCGACCAACGAGGATAGTAGTCGTTTTGGTTGCCAGTAGTCAAAGGTCTATTTTGCGAACCATCATAATTTATAATCCAAAGATTCGATAAATTTCTATCGGTCATAATATCCTTAAAGTTCCTAACATAGATAATTTTACTACCATCAGGAGAAATCTGAGGGTCAGAAACATACTCCATATTAAAAATATCGGTCAGCTCAAGGTTAGAAGAAACTTGGGCGGTAATAGATGTTGTAAAGAATAGAAGAAAGAGTGTTTTAATAATAATTTTCATAGTGTTGAATTTGGTTTGAAACGATGCTATGAAGATAGCGAAATACTTAAAAAAATGAATCGCTATTTTGCAGAATTGAGTAAGTATTAACATTCAGTTTTTTAATCCTTTTTGTATTTTCACAATATGGAAGAAAAAGGATTTTTACATCAAATTCATCCTGTACTGCCGGTTTGGGATGTTGTTGAGGCGCTAGACTTTTATGTGAATAGATTGGGCTTTAGAATTGCTTTTGCCGATGATGCTAAAAACCCTAAATACGCAGGTATATTAAGGGATGATATAGAAATTCATTTGCAATGGCACGATAAAAAAATGTGGGAAGTGGAAATGGACAGACCATTGTTACGTATTGTCTCTCAAAATATCGAAGCCTTGTATAATGAATATTCTAGGGTAGATGTTTTTCATGCTCATACCTTGTTACGGGAAACAGCTTGGGGTACGCGTGAGTTTGCTTTTTACGACCCATTCAAAAACGGATTGACATTTTATAGAGATGTGTAGCGTGTTATTAAATTGATTATCAGGATAAAAATATAAAAATGAAGGTATTATTTATAGGAGGAACAGGAAATATAAGCACACCAAGCAGTAGATTGGCAGTAGCTAAAGGAATAGAATTATATGTATTGAATAGGGGAAAAGCCAAAGTTGAGATTGACGGTGCACATTCCATTATTGGAGACATTAACAAACCGAAAGAACTTACAGAACTTAAGAAGCACGACTGGGATGTTGTGGTGAACTGGATAGCTTTTACTCCCGATGATATTGAGCGCGATATTAAATTATTCAAAGGGAAGACCAAGCAATACATCTTTATAAGTTCGGCATCGTGCTACCAAACGCCATTAAGTTATCCAGTAATTACGGAATCTACTCCGCTACATAATCCGCTTTGGGACTATTCTGAGAATAAAATACTATGTGAAGACCGATTACAAAAAGCGTATAGAGAAGAAGGGTTTCCAATAACGATTGTTAGACCTTCATTGACCTATGATACTGTAATACCAATTGCAATTGGCGGATTCAATAAATTCAATACCGCACAACGGATTTTGGATGGTAAGGAAATTATAATACATGGAGACGGAACTTCATTATGGACAGTGACACATTCAGATGATTTTGGGAAAGGATTTGTGGGGTTGTTAGGATTACAAACTGCTATAGGACACGCTTTTCATATCACATCAGATGAGGTGTTGACCTGGAATATGATTTATAAGATTTTAGCTGATGCTTTAGGGAAAGAAGCAAAAGTAGTGCATATAGCGTCGGACTTTATTTGTAAAGTAGAGCCGTCATTTACGGGTACACTTTTAGCGGATAAGGCAGAAAGTGTCTTATTTGATAATACGAAAATAAAAACCTTTGTACCCGGTTTCAAGACCACTATTCCGTTCTCGGAAGGGATAAAGAGGACCGTAAAGTGGTTATTAGAAAACCCCGATCATCAAAATATAGATGAAGAAACTGAAGCTAAGATTGAGAATGTGTTGAAGGCTTATAAGGGTTTGTAGGTTTACGAGTAAACTAGTAGATTGATTCACCATTCGTATTACCCACCCCTTAATCCCCTCCCGGGAGGGGAGACTCACGTTTTTGATTGGGGTATTTGATTAAAAAGTAATGTAATATCGCCTAGAGAAATTTATCGCAAAGTTTAAATACATGCTCAAACTGTTCCCCTCTTGGGAGGGGCTAGGGGTGGGTTTCGAGTGTATAATTTCACAAGTTGTTCTATATGATTATTTAGGATATTTGTTTGAAAAGAATTAAAAGTTGGTAAGTGGATTTTTAGAATAACTCACCATCCGTATTACCCACCCCTTAATCCCCTCCCGGGAGGGGAGACTTAGACATTTTATTTGCGAGCTTTTGATCAACAATTAATTTGAAATCGTCTTGTAAAATTTTTAGCGAAGGATTAAAAAATATGTTCAAACTATTCCCCTCCTTGGAGGGGCTAGGGGTGGGTTTCGACTGTGTAATTTCGAAAGTTGTTCTAAATGAGAGTTTAGGGTATTTGACTAAAAAGTAATTTGAATTACTTAGTGAAATCTTTTGCATAAAGTATAATACAAGCTCCAACTATTCCCCTCCTTGGAGGGGCTAGGGGTGGGTTTCGAGTGTATAATTTCACAAGTTGTTCTATATGATTATTTAGGATATTTGTTTGAAAAGAATTAAAAGTTGGTAAGTGGATTTTTAGAATAACTCACCATCCGTATTACCCACCCCTTAACTCCCTCCCAAGAGGGGAGATACACGTTTTTGATTGGGAGTATTTAACCAACTATTAATTTGAAGTCGCCTAGTAATTTTTTTCACGAAGGATTAAATACATGCTAAAACTGTTCCCCTCTTGGGAGGGGCTAGGGGTGGGTATTTTTCAGTGCCAAACTGCTAATAAGTGAATTTATAAAATTAAAAGTATATCATAAAATTCTAAGCATCCCATAATAAACTGCTGTTAATAGCAGTAGTACAAGGCTAATGGCTAAAAAAAATATGGATCGTTGAACGTTTCTAAATTTCCATGCGGAGATCTTGGAATTGATATATATCTGCTCACCCAATTGCTCAAAAACTTCTTTTTCATTGATACTTACATCATAAAACTTCTGTGAAAACTCTTTAATAGTGCCAAACTTGGTAATAACATCTCCAAAATAAAACACATTATCACTGTAGTTCCCTTCAAGTTTCGGAATAAAGCAGCGTACACTGTAAAAGATAGAAACTACGGTAGCTATAAACCATAGCCCAATTAGTATATAGAACAAAATGGCATTTGAAACAGAATGCATTACAGGAGCAGCACTTTGATAGATGAAGTTTAGAATAATACCGTAGAAAGAGAGTATAAGTCCCGCCTTCAATTCCGAAGCCTTTATGAGTCCCGATACATAGTTAATGGTGCCCCAATAATGATCTACTAATTCTTCTGCATGTCCCTTGGATTTTAATTCATCTAACAGCCCTTTCTCGAAAGCCGTTAAGGTATTTTGAACTTCCACTTTCGTAGTTTTTTCCTTTTTATTGTTTGTTGGTTTGGTCATGATTTTTTCGTTTAATATCACAAGCTATTCTATCACATTGTACACGGTAAGCGGTTGCGATTTATTTTTCATATTTATACTTCCTAAGTTTTCACATTTAAAGGCTTCTTTCACCTGCTCATAACAACTTTCACAGATAATAATTTGATTTTCTTTTGCCGCATCTTGCAACCTGGCGGCAGTATTTACCGAGTCTCCTATAACGGTGTAATCTAGACGCTTAAGAGTAGCGGAACCAATATTGCCAGAAATCATTTCACCACTTTTAATACCGATGGATACTTTGGGTTGGTACGTTTCTTTACCTTCTTCTTTAGGTAGGCTATTGACTTGATTTCTAATGGCCAATGCGGCATCAATGGCACGGTCTAAATGATATTCACCTCTAAATACGGCCATAACGGCATCACCTATAAATTTATCTATGATTCCGTCCTGCTCCATGATTTCTTTTACCATGGTGTCGAAATAAGTATTTAGCATGGAAACGACGACATCGGGACTCGTGGTTTCGCTAATTTTTGTGAATCCGCATACATCAATAAACATTACGGTACCCTCAATACTTTCGTTAGCCATTATTTTAGACTCATACTCTTGACCTCCCATAAAATTGAGTACATTCTCATCTACATACATTCTCAGAATATTATTCTCTTTAATAGCCTGTAGGGTTTTCCTAATTTCTTTGGCATGCTTTAAGGTTTTCTCCATAGTTAGAGTAAGGTCCTCAAAATTGATAGGTTTGGTAATAAAATCGAAAGCACCACGATTCATGGCAACACGAATATTTTCCATATCTCCGTATGCAGAAACAATGACCGATTTAATTAACGGGCTAGATTCATGTAACTCTGAGAGTAGGGTAAGACCGTCCATTTCGGGCATATTAATATCGCTCAAAACAATATCTATTCCGGGATTTTTATCCAGCTTTTCTAGTGCGTCTCTACCATTAATAGCAAATACAAACTCGTATTCGTTTTGCCGTATTTGTTTTCTAAATTTTTGCTTGATGAGTATTTCTAAATCTGTCTCATCATCTACTACCATTATTTTTGCCATAGTCTTAGATTAAGGTTATCAGCTTATTTTTTAATAGAGAAAAATCTAAAGGCTTGGTAAGAAAATCATCGGCACCCAAGTTTTTTGCCATTGTTCTATTTTCATCATCTCCATAGGCGGTAATCATCATAACCATTGGTGGTGGTTTTACATAATTCTTTTTAATGTTATCCAATAACTCTAAGCCGCTCATCCCGGGCATATTTATATCAGATAATATAAGCACAGCTTCATGTTCCATTGCTTTCATTAGTTTTAAAGCTTCTTCGCCAGAGAATGCGAAAACAAATTCGAGCTCCTCTTTTTTTATTTCTTTTCTAAAACGCTGTTGAAAAAGTACTTTTACATCTTGTTCATCATCTACAACTAATATCTTCATAAGTTGGTCTTTTTGTAATTTTCAAATAATTTTAATGGGGAACATTAAATCATTTATTTTGTTGGTAATGCGATAGTGAAGGTGGTACCTTCTCCTTGTTTAGTATCAACAGTTAATTCACCGCCGTGAGCTTTTACAATATCATAACTTAATGATAGTCCAAGTCCTGTGCCTTCTCCAGAAGGTTTGGTGGTGAAGAAAGGTTGAAATATTTTGTCCAATACCTCTTTAGGTACTCCGTTACCATTGTCAGATACTTTAATGAGTACCATATTATCCTGTTTTTCTGTACTTACAGAAACGGTAGGATTGTAGCCTTTTGGGTTTTCTTCCTTTTTCTTCTTAACAACATAAAAAGCATTGGTAATTAGATTTAAAATTACCCTACCCATATCTTGGGACACGATATTTAACTTACCGATGGAGTCATCAAAATCGGTATTCAATGTAGCATTAAAGGTTTTATCTTTTGCTCGCAAACCATGATAGGCTAGGCGAAGGTATTCATCTGATAAACTATTGATATCGGTCATTTCTTTTTGACCGGTACTGCTTCGGCTATGTTGTAGCATCCCTTTTACAATACCATCGGCACGTTTACCATGAAATATAATTTTGTCTTCGTTGGCAGAAACATCTTTTGCCAGGGCTTTTACTTCATCATAATTTCCATTAATTATTTCTTCCTCTAGTTCTTCAAGAAGTTCTTTGTTTACTTCAGAGAAGTTGTTGACAAAATTTAACGGATTTTGGATTTCATGGGCAATGCCGGCGGTAAGTTCACCAAGGCTTGCCATTTTCTCGGATTGGATGAGTTGTGATTGTGTGGCTTTTAAATCATCTAAAGATTGATTTAATTCTAATGTTCTTTCTTTAACTAGTTGCTCTAAAGTATCTTTTTGTTGGGATAAAATGGATTCTTTTTCTTTAGATAATTTTTGAACACGTTCTAAATTTAACCTTAGATCTTGACTACGTTTTCCAAAAGCATAACCTAAATAAATAGCTAAAACAACATTGGTGAGCATAAAAGCAAAAGGAATAAATTTCTCTATGCGCTGCTCTACTAAACCCATATATAAACATAGTATTAAAGTCCAAAAGACAAGTTCAATACAGCTAGAACTCAAAAATAAAAAGCTGGCAATTTTATTTTTATTCCAAGATTTTAAACTTAAACGTATTATAGCAGCATAAAATAAAATTGACCAGATTGGAGCCAACACGTCAGGGTCATATAAAAAATAACAACCTATAGTTAAAAAACATAAAACACTAATAGTTTTAAAAACAATGTCTATAGGCTGTTCTAAAATTTTATAAAAACAGAATAAAAGAATAAGGCATGATATAAGAATGCAAGTGTCAAAATAAAACGTTAGCCAAAAATAAGTACCAGTGTTAGGATAGAATGACAGTACTCCTAAAGTAAATAGAATTAAGAATAATAAAGAGGCAGCAAAATAACCGTTAATTCTCTCTTTAGGAAAGAAGATGAAAAACGATAGGAAAATAATAAACATTAAAATAGCAAGACCTAGTGAGATATTATAATTATTGATAAATTGTCGATAAAAAGCTACACGGTAATTCTTTACAAGGTCAGTTGAATTGGCATTACGCAAAGACGATAAATAAATTCTAAATAGTCCGTTATAATGGAAATAGATAGGGTATTTGAATTGGGCATTGACAAAACGTATAGCTAAAATTTGTTCTTTGCTTTTCTCTATAGGTATATGAAGTATTTGTCGAAATGGATTATTGTAAATAACTTCATCTTTGTTGGAACTTACTTTACCCAATTGGTGAATTAGTTTGCCATCTAAATAAATTTCTGAAGCTCCTTCTTGATATATATTTAAGACTAGAGCATCATTTAACGACTGGTCTGCCATAATACGTTTACGAAACCATACAATCTCACCTCTATCTGCAATAACGTTTTTACCATCAAGAAGATTTAAGTTACTACTAGAGAATTCATTCCAGGTAGAGTCATCAAATTCTGGATTAGCCCATGACATATTATCTCCTTTTTGATAACGCCAATTGTCACCAAGAATCATCCATTTATCAGCAACAGTAGTATCTGTAATGACTAACACTTTGTCTTCTTGACTAAAAACTGTCAACGGTAGTAGAAAACCAATAATGTATAATATATGTTTCATTATCATTTAAATTATGGGAAAAATGATTTTAAAAGTGGTTCCTTCACCTTGATGTGTTGTCACCAGCAATTCACCACCATGCCCCTTAGTAATAATATCGTAGCTCATGCTTAAGCCCAAGCCGGTACCTTGCCCAGTAGGTTTGGTGGTGAAAAAGGGTTGGAATATTTTCTCTTTGACCTTTTCAGGAATACCGTTACCATTGTCAGAAACACTAATGGTGATATGTTCATCAGACTTTTTAGTGCTGACAGTAACTATGGGCTTGAAATTAACATTCTTTTGTTTTTTCTCGTTTACCGCATAAAAGGCATTGGTAATCAAATTGAGAATTACCCGCCCCATGTCTTGTGGTACAATGTTTACTTTTCCAATGCTCTCGTCAAAATTTGTAATGAGTTCGGCATTAAAAGTTTTATCCTTTGCCCGCAGACCATGATAGGCCAAGCGCAAATACTCATCTGCAAGGACATTGATATCAGTTGGTTCTTTTGTGCCGCTGCTGCTACGACTGTGTTGTAGCATACCTTTCACAATATTGTCCGCGCGTTTACCGTGATGGTTTATTTTTTCTAGGTTTTGTTTGATATCCAACGAAATAGCCTTCACTTCTTCAAGATCTCCTTTATCCAATTCCTCGTTCATTTCATCAATAAGTTCATTACTTACTTCAGAAAAATTATTGACGAAGTTTAGCGGGTTTTGAATCTCATGGGCAATGCCGGCTGTGAGTTCTCCGAGACTCGCCATTTTCTCTGATTGGATGAGTTGAGATTGGGTGGCTTTTAATTCTTCTAAAGATTGATTTAATTCTGATGTTCTTTCTTTAACTTTTAATTCTAACTTTTCATTTTGAGAAGTAGTAAGCGCACTCTTTTCAGCTTCAACCTTTACAAGTTCCATTGCATTTTTACGCATATTCTCATTTTTCTCTCTCATGCGATAAGCGACAAATGCCAACATTCCAAAATAAAAAATTCCCTTACCAATTAAGTCACTATTTACAGAAACTAATCTTAAACTAAGATGATCACCAGAAGCGAGCCATCTAAATATAAGTCCTAGAAAAGAAGTAGTAAAAGATAAAAATAAACTAAACATGACTACCCTGACAGACATTACTTTTTTTCTGGATTTTAATGCGAAAATGAGTAAAAATATGGCAATCCCTATTACCGTAATTAGGTAGGAATAAGAACTGAAATACATTGCTAAAGATGCTATTATACAGAATAGAATCAACAATTTATGAAGGTTTCCATATAACATCCTATAGCCCAATAAAAGACATAATATAGGGAAGAAGAAAAATAAAATATTACTTACATAATCTAATGTAATCATGATGTTAGAAGGTAGGGTGAAAAATAAACTATCTCCACCAAAGAATGCCGATGCAATGGTTTCTAGTAACATTACAGTGCAAAAAAGAGCTATAATTAATAACTCCTTTTCATCTCTAATTAGAATATAGAGAAGCCAGAAAAGAATTGAGAATATAAAAGAGCTGATCAAGTCAAATAAAGCTTTAAAACTCAATAAACTCATATAGTCAAAATACGCGTTGGATACAATTCTGGTTGAACCCACTAGAGCTTTGGTTATGTTTCCATAAGTGCTATAGTCAGCATAGTGTATCGTTAATGTATGTACTGTATCAGGTTCTAAAAATATTGGGGTTCTTATTTCAAAATCTTGAATGTGTTCTTTAAATGAGGCTCTATCGTTCCCTTTTTCGCCAAATTGACGGAACAACTTTCCATTTAAATAAATATCCTCTGCAGCATGATCTTCTTTATCTAAATAGAGAGGAAGCTTTGCTATAGCACTATCAATAGTAAACTGCAATCTGAACCATCCTTCAAATTTTCCAGAATTATCTACCATATCATTAGTTATCTCAGAAGGACTTAATCGTTCCCAGCCAGCTAAATCAATCTCTACAGGAGATAAATCTTTTTCATTGCCCGATTTAAAAATCCAACCTTCTCTATTTTTCAACGTTAAACCAAATAGTGGATCTACATCTGCTTTCGTAAAATGTATAATGGTATCGAGTGCCAATCCATTATCATCTACCGGGTTTTCTTGCCCACTTGCCGTAAATAGCATACAGAATAATAGCGTGATGAATAGTAGGGATTGTCTAATCATTGATTTTTAAATTATTAGTTGAACCTAGTTCAAAAATGGTTCTAAAGAAATTAGAGGTAGAAGAACGAATTAAAAACACCTCTTTAACCGAGGTACCGTTAAAACAAGTGTCATCATTAAAAATGGTAGCATAGGATTTTACATCGTCATTTAAATAACTTGGTAACCATGTGTTATAATCTTCTACGACTTGTTTTTCCCTTTTTACAGCTAATTTCATGCACAATTGGTGGTTGGTTAAAAAAAATAGCACTGATTACAACTTCATATTCGCATTTAATGTTTTGAATTAAACACAAGACAAATCGGGCTGCACATCAGGGGGCGATGAGCAACATATTGTGAATCAGAAAAATAAAGGGGAATTTTACACCCTTAAAGTACGTAATAACTTTTACTTTAAAAGTGTTTTATTGAGAATCTTAGATGCAAGAGATGAACTAGAATTCTAAATAAGGAATTAGCACAAAAAATATAGTATTAGATTGAAGTTATGTAATAACGGTACTCGGTATCAATTCTTCCACAATTTCACCATCTTTCAAATACACGTAGTACGAATGATTTTCATCGTTTAAGGAAACCGAAGTATGAACTTCACCATCAATGAAATGAATTGCAGAACGGTCATCGCAGGCGTAACCATCGGATAGTTTGCCGGTCTTTATGTTTTCAAAGTATAAAGGTCTTCGTGAAGTTTCAGAATTGTAATGTGGACAGTGGCTTTTGTCAATAAACGCCATACCACCAACGATACTTAATTCCTTAGGTCTGGAGTCTGTAGTACCGCCATTAAACCAACATAAAGATCCTGCACTACCGCCTCCCATGACAACTCCGTTATCATAAGCTTTTTTAAGGGCAACATCAATACCTTGAGCTTTCCAGATGGCCAACATATTTAAGGTGTTGCCGCCACCAACGATAATGGCATCCATTCGAGAGATAATTTCCTCGAAAGAATCTTTTTGGTCGTATGAATTAATCCATACAGATAGTACATGCGGAGTAACATCTATTTGAGAGCACACATCATAGAAAGAAGCAATATACTGCTCGTCTTCTCCACTGGCGGTAGGAATAAAACACATATTCGGTTTTTCCTTGCCAGTAGCTTTAGCAATATAATTTAAGAATGGTACGGTATGGCGACCGCTACCGTAAATAACCATTTGCTTTTTCATAATGAGAAGTATTAGTATGAATATGATGCTAACAGAAGCTATTCACTTCTGCTAGAGTCATTACGTTTTTTGGGTCTACTTGTATTTCTATTGTTCTTTCCTCTAAAGTTGTTACCACCAGGTCTATTTCTGTTTCTATTTTTGTTACGCGAATTGCCTTGCTTTTTTTTCGGTGGCATCGGTTGATCATCAGAAGGTGTATCGGCATCTACAAATTGATGTTCTGGCATACGTGGTACAGATTGTTTTATCAATTTCTCAATATCACGTAAATAGGCTCTTTCTTCTTTATCGCAAAATGAAAGTGCTGTACCACTAGCATTTGCACGCCCAGTTCTACCAATACGGTGAACATAAGTTTCAGATACATTAGGTAAATCGTAGTTTACTACTAGAGATAAGTCCTCTACATCTATTCCCCTAGCGGCAATATCGGTAGCAACTAAAACTTTAAGATCTCCGTCTTTAAAAGCTTTTAATGCCTTTTGTCTCGCCGTTTGCGATTTGTTACCATGTATGGCAGCAGAACGTATACCGGCTTGGTCAAGTTTCTTTACAATCTTATTAGCGCCATGCTTGGTTCTTGAGAATACGATTAAGGTATTTTTAGGATTCTCCTTTATTAGGTGAATTAAAAGTTTAGGCTTATTTGCTTTGCTAACAAAATAAACTCCCTGTTCAACTTTTTCTGCTGTAGCTTGTTCTGGCTTAATAGTAACGCGTTCAAAATCGCCCAACATTTTTCTAGAAAGCTCCACGATATCTTTTGGCATGGTAGCCGAAAAGAATAATGATTGTCTTTTAGGAGGTAATTTTGCAATGATTTTTTTGATGTCGTGAATAAAGCCCATGTCCAACATTTGGTCAGCTTCATCAAGTACTACGTGCTCTAAATCTCTAAAAGAAATAAAACCTTGATTCATTAAATCTAATAAACGACCCGGAGTAGCCACTAAAATATCTACGCCACCTCTAAGTGCGTTTACTTGTTTTCCTTGTTTTACTCCGCCAAAAATAACGGTATTTCGTAGCCCTGTATACTTACCATATGCGGTAAGACTTTCGCTAATTTGAATAGCCAGTTCACGGGTAGGTGTTACAATAAGAGCTTTTACTTTTCGCTTTGTCTGTCTTAAGCTAATACCCTCGTATAACTGATGTAAGATCGGAATACCAAAGGCGGCAGTTTTACCAGTACCTGTTTGTGCAACTCCCAGAAGGTCTTTGCCTTGGAGTAATATAGGAATGGATTGTTCTTGAATTGGAGTAGGGTGAGTATATCCTTCAGCTTCTAATGCTTTTAGGATTGGTTCGGCTAGGCCGAGTTCTTTAAATGTCATAAAATATTAATAAGATGCAAAGGTACGCTTTAATGTGGAAGGAAATAGAAAGTGAGATTAAAGTACGAAGTACAAAGTATTAAGTAAGAAGTGCTAGGTAGTTCAAAGTAAGAAGTAATAAGAAGTTAGAAAATAGAATATAGAGAATAGACTTTTTTTCACTAGTTCTTGATCAAGCGTATTTAGCGTAGCTAAATTTTATAGTTTCCAACAACCAACAACCAACAACCAACAACCAACAACCAACAACTCATTTTTGAACTTGAACTTGAACTTGAATCTTGCACTTGAACTTACAGTCCCGCCATTGCAGCTTCGGCACAACGTTCTCCGTCCATAGCGGCAGAAACGATTCCACCAGCATAACCACCACCTTCGCCACATGGGAAAAGACCTTTGATTACTGGGTGCTCTAATTTTTCATTTCTTGGGATACTAACCGGTGATGAGGTTCTAGATTCTACTCCCACGATATTTGCTTCAGCAGTATAATATCCGTGCATTTTATCACCGAAGGCTTTAAAGCCTTGGCGTAATCTACCACCAATTAGCTTAGGTAATAGTGAATGTAGGGGAGAAGAGTTGAGTCCGGGTTGATACGAAGTCGGATTTAAATCTACAGAAAGGTTTCCTTCTACAAAATCCGTCAATCGTTGTGCGGGAGCAGTTTGTGTTCTTCCACCGGAAGTAAATGCCAATCGCTCTAAGTTCTTCTGATATTCTAGTCCTTTAAGCGCTCCAAATTTCTCGTATTTAGGAATATCTTTATCCACGTTAATTTCAACCACGATACCCGAATTAGCATACAGGTTATTTCGTTTGGATGGAGACATTCCATTCACCACGACCTCGCCCGGTGAAGTTGCAGCAGGAACAATGAATCCGCCAGGGCACATGCAGAATGAATACACACCACGGTCTTTAACCTGTTCCACCAAACTATAAGAAGCCGCTGGTAGCAATTCGCTACGGTCACCAGAACAGTGGTATTGAATGCTATCTATGATATGCTGTGGATGTTCTACACGAACACCCATAGCAAATGACTTTGCTTCAAGAGCAATATCTTTTTTATGCAGTAAATCAAATATATCACGAGCTGAATGTCCCGTTGCCAGTACCACTCGTTCCACAGCCATTTCATCGGTTTCGTTTAAAACAATCGCTTTTAAGGTATTGTCTTTAATAACGAAATCGGTCACCTTAGTATTAAAGTGAATTTCACCACCGTGATGCTGAATTACTTCACGAATATTCTGTACAATTTTAGGCAGTTTGTTGGTTCCGATATGCGGATGAGCATCTACCAGAATCTGGTCTGTAGCACCGTGAAAAACTAAACTTTCAAAAATGCGACGAACATCGCCACGTTTAAGGCTACGGGTATATAATTTTCCGTCAGAATACGTACCGGCACCACCTTCACCAAAGCAATAGTTACTTTCTGGGTTAACCTGATGGTCTTGGTTGATGGCTTTCAAATCTCGTCTACGATCCTTTACATTATTACCTCGTTCAAGAACTATAGGTTTGTAACCCATTTCTAAACAACGTAATGCCGCCCACATACCAGCAGGTCCGAAACCAACAATATGAATTGGTTTTGCGTTCGAGACATCTTTGTATTTAAAATTAAGGGTATCGCTAGGGGCAGGTTCATTAATATAAATTGCCAGTTTGTAATTAAAGAAAATTTTAGGCTTACGAGCATCAATAGATTTTCGGAGAACCTTAATTTTAAAGGTGCCATCTTCGAGTCCTAAGTACTTTGCCGCACGAATTTCTAATCCGTTAGGTGTGCCTTCTTCCTTTAATGATAACCGCAACTGTACATTTCTGACCATGATGCAAAATTAAAGTAAAAATTATGATGAGCACGCTAGCCAATCAAAAATGCTGAGGAGAATTGTAGTTCTATTTTTCTACAATAGTTCTAAAAGTCAAATTTACCCTAGGATTCTTGCTTTTAGTTGTTGGCGGCAGTCGATGTAGCCAATTCGTCTGGGTTTCATCTTTCATAATCAATAAGCTACCATGTTCTAAAACCAGTTCTACTTTCTCTTTGGTTTTTTTATGTTTAAAAGCGAATTTGCGTTCATCGCCAAAACTAAGAGAGGCAATGGTTCCGTTCTTTTTTAAGTCCTTTTCGCCGTCACTATGCCAAGCCATACCCTCGCTACCATCATGATATAAGTTTAGTAGGCAAGAGTTAAACGTTTCTCCCGTTTCTTGTTCTATTTTATGTTTCAGTTTTAGTAACTCCGTCGTCCACGGTAACGCCAGTTTGGTAGTATTAGAGTAAGTATATTCGAATGGTTTTTCGCCATACCAAGCTACTTTACGTTTGGTAATAATCTTTTTGCCAAAGATGATGGCTTCATCATTTTTCCAAACAATGTTGTTTAGTAGTTTATCTAGGTAATTCTCAGCTTCCTGTTGGGTAAGTATTTTCCCGTAGTAATTAACTGTTCCACCCTTCGGAAGCAAATTTTTACTATGGTCAACCTTTATATCAAATAAGTTCATTTTCTAATTCATGCTCATGTGCTTTTACAAGCTAATAAAATTTTAACGCTTTAAAAAACAAAAGCGAATAGCTAACCTTTTTTAAAAGATTATCTACTCGCTTTTACAATTAAAGAGAACTTTGTTGATATAGACTAATTACTTTTAAGCAAGTTCTTAATCACCTTGTCCCATTTTTCTATAGACTGAAACTCTCCGCTCAATTGATAGTTTACTTCAGCATTATAGAATTCAAAAACAGTATCGGGTTCATTTGCTTTTTTAGAAAAAAGTTTTAAAAGTAAACGCTCTGTTATTTTCTCTTTTCTAGCATACGATTTGCCGATGTTGGCAATTTCAGACGTCTTAATAGTAGATAAATCGGTGTATTGCTGATTTAAAACATCACCATTTTTAGAAATAAAGAATACGAACTTTTTCTGTGCATCAACACCTATGGCGTAGTGACCAAAAATTTCATGTTCCGTTATTTTACAATTATGTTTACTGGCAACATCGTTTAGAGATGTCATCATTTGTTTTTCTTTCGTTTTTCTACTTCTGCTAGTTACAACAAAAGGCATTGCACAAAGTGCAACAGATGCTAAACCAATAGCGGCTATTCCTAATTCCATTTTCTAATTTTTTAAATATGATATATTGTTTTCTGTATGATGTTTTAAATAACATCATATCAAATAGTTACATATGGTTACCAAAACGATAACCTTTAAAAAAATGGATTACCAGAAACTATGGAATGGGAAGATGAGATCAGACTTTCTATGTCTTATCAATAACGTATTAGCAAACAGTTGGTACTGCTTTATTCTTGCTACAAAGCGTAACTCACTATTATTTAAATGTGAGTTGAAACTTGTGAACGGTAATTTGTAATTCGGAGATGATACTTCCGCAACATCAGAAACTGAAATTTCAGATTGCTGCGCATGCGGAGATAATGTCTTTGTAGATTCTTTAAATAAGGATTGCTTATTACTGCTAAGGCTTATTACAACCTCATTAGAAAAGGGTAACGTATTTGCAGAACTATATATCCCGAAACAATAAATTGTAACGAGTAAAAGAACTCTAAATATGTTATTTGTACTTTTCATATTAAGCAATAACCGCTTGGTTTAGAATTACATTTACTTCTTTTAAACTTTCGTCATTATCTAGCAGCAATACTAGAGTATCATTAGCTTCTATAATGGTAGAACCTCCGGGTCTAACAAAAGTTCCATCTCGTTTGATCATAACAATAAATGCAGCCCTTGGTAAGTGCAAATCTATTATACGTTTATCTACCGCAAAACTATTTGGCAAAATTATAACTTCTTCCATAGCAGATTTCGGTAGATTGAGAATATATCTATCATTTTCTGCTATAGGTTTTACTTCGTCAGGCAAAGCAACATTCAGCCATTTTGCAAAAATAGACAATGTAGTGCCTTGAATTAGTACTGATGAAACCGATATAAAGAATACAATGCTGAAAATGATATTCGCCTTGTCAATACCTGCCAATAGGGGATAGGTAGCAAATACAATAGGCACTGCTCCACGTAAACCTACCCATGAAATATAAAACCGGCGTCCCATTTTCATTTTAAAGAACATGAGGCTCAATAATACACTAACTGGTCTTGCTACTAGAATGAGGAATACTGAAATCAATAACCCTATGCCCAAATAAGGTGTAATTTGAGAAGGAAATACTAATAATCCTAAGGTTAGGAACAATACAATTTGCATTAACCAAGCCATACCATCGAACATTTTTAAAATGGTCAATTTATGAATTAAATCTTGATTACCTAAATACACGGCGCAGATGTAAATGGCTAAGAATCCGTTACCACCAAAGGCATCTGTAGCTGAAAAGGTGATGAACATTAAAGCGATAACCAATACCGGATACAAACCTTCAAAACCAAGTTTAATTTTGTTGATGATAATCTCGCTCAATTTACCAAAAGCAAATCCACCTATAGCCCCCAGTATCATTTGTTGCAAAAATAGGGGTATGATGGAAAGAACACTTAAATCTTGATTAATGACCAAGGTTAAAAAAGCAAGTGTTAGTACATAGGCCATAGGGTCGTTACTACCACTTTCTAGTTCTAATGTAGGTCTAAGGTTGCTTTTTAACGCTAAGTTCTTTGAGCGTAATATGGAGAAGACAGCGGCGGCATCGGTAGATGAAACTATAGATCCCAAAAGCATACTCTCGTAAATGGTGAAGTCTGTAATGTAATACACAAAAGTACCTAGTGTAAGTGCTGTAAGTAAAACACCTAAGGTAGAAAGTACCAAACCTTCTTTTAAAATCGGTTTTACAGCTTTCCAGTTGGTATCCAGCCCACCAGAAAAAAGAATGAAGTTAAGAGATACTATACCAATGAATTGTGCAAGCTTGGGGTCATCGAATTGAATACCACCAATACCATCAGAACCTGCCAGCATACCAATAGCCAAGAAAAGGATTAATGTAGGTACTCCAAATTTATAGGATGTTTTACCTACTATAATACTAATAAACAGTAAAATAGAGCCTACAAGAAGTATGTTTTCTATGGTGAGGTTCATTGGTGGTTATTAATCTTAATTTTAATGTAGCAAAGTTAAATCATTTATTAAAAAACCAATGTAAATGCTAAGGTTTGGCACAATGTTAACATGTTTTATTAGTACCTAACATTTATTAAAAAAATTAATTTGTTTTTCTGATTAGGGCAGTTATAATATTTATGAGGTATAGAGACTGTATACAAACTGCTACAACTGCGGATAAAGTAATAGTTACTTGTGCATCAAAATATAAAGAGGTAATACCTTGATTGGATTCCGGTAAGAAAAATGGGATCAATAAAATCAAGCATAAACTGAGAACTGTGATGATTAAATGAATTATGGTAAGCCAATTTACCAACCTTCTGTTTAATTTAATTACAACCCAATAGCCTAACCCTAGAATTCCGAAGATAATGGAAATCAAAACAGCTAAATGCAATAACGCAATTACAAAATAAGTATCATGAATATTAATGTCAAGTGTTTTATCAGGTTTTAGCAATCCAATGAGTAGTATTATTGGAATAAGAATCCAGAACATAAAATGTGGTACTTGAGTAATTTTCTTCATCTATGGTTGTAGTATTATTCTTAAGGTCAAGTTAATCATTATTAAGGTCTTGCCAATTTGTATTTTAAATTAATATTTATAAATACATTTGCATGTATCAATATATTAAATACATCATGGAGCTAAAACAGGTTGAGAAAATTTCTAAGGCATTAAGTGATGTTAATCGGTTGAAATTGTTGCAGTACATGCAAAAGAACCAAGGTAAGGTACAATGTACTAAAGCCTGTAATTTACTTGATTTAGCACAACCATCTATTAGTCACCATGTAAAAAAACTTGTAGAAGCAGGCTTGATAAACAAACATAAAATAGGTCGTAATTATAATTATACCTTAAACCATGAAATGTGGGATAATTACTTGTTGAGGTTACAAAACCTGTAATTTTTTAAATAGATATATAGATACTTTTAAATATATAAATGAATTTATTTACATGAAAAATATAAAATATTCTATATTGGATTTAGCCATAGTATCTGAGGGTACTACGCTAAAAGACACTTTTGATCATTCCGTAGCTCTTGCGCAAGCAGCGGAAGAATCTGGCTATACCCGTTTTTGGTTGGCAGAGCATCATAATTCCATAGCTATTGGTAGTAGTGCAACATCTATATTAATAGGTAAGATTGCCGAAGAAACAAAAACGATACATGTAGGGTCTGGCGGAATTATGTTGCCAAATCATTCCCCATTAATTGTAGCGGAGCAGTTTGGGACATTAGGAATTCTATATCCTAACAGAATAGATTTGGGTCTAGGTCGCGCGCCAGGTACAGATCAGTTGACGGCACAGGCTATACGCTCCGATTTTTTTCAGGCAGCACAGTCGTTTCCTTTAGAAATTGAAAAAATACAACGTTACTTTTCTACTAAAAATGCTAGTGCAAAAGTACGTGCTACTTTGGCGGAAGGGGTAGAGGTGCCTTTATACATTTTAGGTTCAAGTACAGATAGTGCTCACTTAGCAGCTAAAAAAGGTTTGCCTTATGCATTTGCCAGTCACTTCGCAACAACACACTTAATGAATGCCTTGCAAATTTATCATCAAGAATTTCAACCATCGAGTGAGTTAGAAAAACCATATACTATGGCAGGGGTGAACATTATCGTAGCCGATACAGATGAAGAAGCAGAACGCATTTCTACATCGCTTTACAAAATGATCGTTGGTTTGTTGACAGGAAATAGAGGTTTTATGCAGCCACCAGTAGATATGACTGAAGATATACGCGAATTAAGTCAGAATCCGTCTGTTCAACAAATGTTGAAGTATTCCTTTATTGGTAGCAAAAAGACAGTTAAGAATCAAGTGCAACAATTTATTGCAGATACCCAAGTGGATGAACTCATTGCGGTAACCAATATTTATGATGGCAAAGACCGTATTAAGTCTTACCAATTGTTTGCTGAAATTATGAAAGAATTAAATGGAGGGCAGAAATAACTGCTCTCTGTTTTAATCTTTTATTTCAACGGTAGATTGTCGCTCTCTATTAACGGTGAGTTTTGTTACATCTGGTCGTGAATAATGCCCGACAGCATCAAAATTTTGACGTTCTTCAAGTACTCTATTAAAATCTATTGTCGTTGTAATAAGACCTTCTTTGTCAATAACCGGTGGTAAGATCCATTCTCCATCCGGTCCGGCAATACAAGAACCTCCGTTTGCCAGAGTATCAGGACAGTTTTCAAGAATAGTATCTAAGTGTGGTGTGTCTTTAGGGAAATCGGTTTTGCTCATTAAACTAGAAACGGAAACTACAAAAGATCTAGATTCCCTTGCAATGAACCTTGTAATATCAGCAGTGTTGTAATCGGAACCCGGCCATACGGCAATATGCAAATCTTCTCCCAAACCATATAAAGCGGTCCGCGGAAGAGGCATCCAGTTTTCCCAACAATTTAATCCACCAACGGTGAAGTTCTTTAACTCGTGAACTCGTAAACCATTACCATCACCAGGCGCCCAGGTAAGTCGCTCTTCGTAGGTTGGTTGTAATTTTCTATGAACAGATTTAATTTCACCATCACTATTGATATAAACAAGGGAGCAGTAGATACTGTGACCACCTCTGTTTTTTGCTCGTTCCATGAGGCCTAAGTAGATGGCAATCTTATGTTGTTTTGCAAGCACACAGATATCATCTAATTCACCCGCTTCTATTTGAATGGAATTTTTAATATAATGAGCGTGAATTTCTTTCTGCACTTTAGAATCAAACTGAGCACCATTGGTCATGGAAACCCAAAAAGGATAACCTGGTAATAAGGCTTCACCAAATATTATAAGCTCACAATTATCTTCACCAGCTTTAATGATATAATCCTTGATTTTATCAATAGTCTTTTCTTTATTTAGCCAAACCGGTGAGATTTGAGCCATACCTATTTTAAGGTTGTTTTGTTCTGGAGTATCTATAATTTTAGTCATTACTGATATTGGTGTTTAATTTAGTTTGAAGCTGTTTTTTAAATCGTTGTGCGAAAATATGATTAGGGTCTAATTCAAGTGCTTTATCAAGGTTTGAAGTTGCTAAAGACAAACTATCCATTTTTAAATAAATACTACCGTATAAAACATAAGGTTGAGGTATATTCGGGTCATTGATCTGGGCATTAAATTGGTCGGCAATAGCGAGTGCTTTTTTGAAATTCCCCAAATCAGATTCCAAGGTAGCTGCATAGCTAATAAAAAATGGTATTTTCTTTTGTTTAGGTGTGGTAAGAAGGTGTAACGAATCTAAGGCTAATTCAGGTCCGTAAATAGCATTCAATACCTCAATGTATTCTGCCTTTATATATGTTTCGTTGGGGTATTTATGTATAAAAGTTCTATAGTTTTTCTCAGCTGTTGACAAGAAATTTGATATAAAATCTTTCTCTAGTTTTATTTGTTGTTCACGTGCATTAAATAGTTCTAGCGTAATCATGGTAACTTCTAAAATCAGTTGGTCGTCTTCACGAACTTTAATTTGAGAGTTATTTAGGTCGTTTAAAATTTGAATTCTTTCCTTGAGATTGGTCGTGTTTTTACCAATTAACGCCTGCCCGACAATAAAAGTAGAATCGAATGCTACAGCTTTTCTAAATGCTTTTTCAGATAGCGTCCATTGACCATAATCTAGAATATGCTCCCAACCTTTATTGAAGTAAAAAACAGCAGAATTGTTTTTAGCACCATAAGAGTAAACGGTTGATTTGGTAGATGATTTATTTTGTTTTTGCTGACATGAAGTAAACAATACAAAAGCTAGTATATAAATGGAATACTTCAATGACATGGAAAATAGATTTAATCGAAAATATTATTTTTAATTTCATTCGAGCCATTCCAAGATCTAAAATATATTACCGAATCGGCTTGACCTACAATTTTTATTAAATCATCAATAGCTTCTGGTATATATTGAGATTTGTGGCAATCTGATGCGGTATGCCCAAGCAATAAATCTTCCTTATTGAATGGTATTCTATAGGTTAGAAATCTCTTTTGAGTTCTTTTTAAATTATCGTTTAACCATTGTACTAAATCAGTATTAAAGCTAACATTCGTGTTACTTATTTCTTTCGGATACCCGTAATACAAAAGGTTCTGCAAAGATTCTGATGTTTCTCGTTGAAAAACCTCGGTAACTACGTTACTAACAATTCTATGGTCTGGGTGACCGTATTGGCCACCAGGTCCAAAACTAATTACAGTATTAGGTCGGTATTTAGTAAAAAGGCTATCAATTTTTTCGTCTAAAGAATTAATGTTCTCTTTTTGCGCTAAATCTCCGTCTATATAACTGAGAAATATCGGCGGATTAAATTCTAAGGTTTTTGTAACGCATAAGGCTTCTTCTGCACGTGTTTTTGCCAATAATTCACCCGCTGGAATATTTGCATGAGGTGTAACTCCTTTTGAGCCATCGGTAACAATCACCAAGTGAATATTTACCCCTTCTTTTTGATATTTAGATAAGATAGGGGATATAACAATCTCATCATCTGGGTGGGCAAAAATTGCCATTAAGGTTTTGTCTTTATTTGAGTTTTGTTGGGGTGCATTGTTTAGCATTTGATTATCTTTTTGATCTACCGTCTTTTTGTCTAAGTCGGTGCAGCTTGTAAGTATAAAAAGAATGGAGAAGGCAATAAGGTGTATTAAATTTTTGATCATCATATTTTTTAAAAGTTGTATTCTATTTCGTTTTTATTGTTATAATGATAGTAGAGAAGCCTAATTTATTTTTCAATTATTTTTTTAGCTGTCGGTAATTTAAGGACTAATTTTTTTACATCAATTTTTACTACTTTAACTGACTACTAAATTATAGCAAAATGAAGTGTTTAAAGTATGTAATAGTGTTTGTCTTATTTACTGCATGTAAATCATATGAAATAGGTAAAATAGACACTCCAAAAGGAGAAATTTTAATATGGTTGCATGACGAGACTCCCAATCATAAAGCAAGTTTTATAGCATTAGCAAATGAAGGTTATTGGGATTCGTTGACCTTTAATAGGGTAATTCCAGATTTTGTAGCACAAGGTGGTTGCCCAGATACCCCGGAAGGGTTTAATAATCCCGAATATTTGTTAGCTCCAGAATTTGATTCTAAACTAACACATACCTATGGAGCAGTTGGGGCAGGACGAGATGGTAATGCCAAAAAATTATCGGCACGTTGTCAGTTTTATATCGTGCAAAATAAAGATGGTCTACATCGCTTAGATGGTGACTATACTGTGTTTGGTAATGTTTTAAAAGGGATGAATGTTGTAGATGAATTAGTTAATGTTCCAAAGGATTCTACAGATAGGCCGTTTACACCGTTACCATTAGACATTTCAGTAGTAAAGGTATCCTCGAAAAGGTTAAAAGATCTACGGCAGTAAAGTAACTAATAAAATGGTGTTTGTTTTTATAAAAGCAAATGAACGGTAAAACTTCTCGAAAATTACGCAAACCATACGATTAAACCCAAAGCCCGTATTGTTTATAGGTTGTGTTGTAATTGGTTTTTATTCCGTTTTATATGATTTCAGATGTTTTTCATATTTTTCTTTAGTTTTTAAATATCCATATTTGAAGTAATTATTTTTATCTTTTGCCCAAAGTGAATTGAGGATTTTATCAGGACTATTTTGATGGCTTATAGTAGGTAATATTTCAAAAGATTTTAAATCAATGCTTTCGATTGCATCTCGATGAAAGAATATTTTTTTGCCATCTGTTGAATAATTTCTATTTGTTATTTCGAAAGTTTCAGGTTTTGCTTTAGTGATTTTTTTGCCTTCTAAGTATACATTTGTATCATCTTTAGCATAGCCAAAGCTTAAGCTTTTTAAAGATTTTGGATTTTTACAAGCCTTTACTTTTATAGCATGCTGTGTTGAATTAGATTCGTCAAAGTAATATGCAAATTGATTATCTACAGCATAACCGCATCTATAACCACCTAATTCGTATGTAAAAAGGCTAGGCATTAAACCATTATCAATAACTTTAAAAGCTTTTGGGTTTTCAATTTTCGCATTTCCGTATCTCGTTAATATTTTATTATTGTTTCCAGCGAAAAGTCTATTAAAAATTTTAAACCCCTTACTCGAGAAGCCTCTTACTAATCTTCCATTGTAGTAGACTTTCTGATCGTTAATGGCGTAATATTCATTTAGAATTTTATAATCGCTTTGTTTCCCTTTTAAAATTACAGTTGCTTCCTCAAATGCTCTGCTATAAGGGCTATAATAGAAAATTACATCATCTGATTTATAATAATTCGAAGGCTCATCGTTTATTGCTATTAATCTACTATATTCATTAAAATCAATTTCAAATTTTTCACAAAATGTTTCACTAATTTCAAATATTCCTATGGAAAGCTTAAATTCAAAAAGCCTGATTTCACTTTTTTCTGTTATAAAACCTAATTCTATTGCTTGTTCAAAATTATAACATATGGTTTCCTGTGGCAAAAGAATATTCTCTGATTTGTAGTTCTCTAAACTTTCTTTTCCATTAGTTCCTTTTTTAGATTCTCCATTAAAAAATGGATAGTATTTTAAGAATTTAGGTATTTGTATATTTACATGACTATTGTTTTCAACTAAAACCTCTATTCTAATTTTCTCATAGGGTTTATAACTGTTTTTTTTTTACGGAAATATTTATTTTCATAATAGATTTTTCTGAAATGCACTACAAGGGCTTTGGCTATGATTAGTTACGTTGATTAGCACTTAACTTTTTAAGTACACACCAAGTTGGAAATTCGTCAGGTATTTCCAAAATAGGCGAGAACAAGCAATTGCTTATAAACATTGATGGTTGTAGCCAGTTATTTATGAGTATTTATCAATTTGTTTTTCAACCCAATCATTAAATTCTGTATTATTAAAATCAGCGATTTCGTTTCCAATTTTAGGTACTTTTACGTTGAATTCGTTCTCAACCCAGTCAATGAATTTAATATTAATTCCATTCTTATCATCGTTACCGACTTCCAAGTTCCAATCCTCGACAGTTTTGGTCATATCGGCAAATCCTATTTCATCATATCCAATAGCTAATAATCTTAAAAAATCAACAAAATTCTCTGCGAGAACATATACTGCTTCTCCCTCTGAACCTAAATGAACTATTTTTTGTTTGTTATTATCATCTATCCAAAATGCAAAAATATCACCTGAAGCCCCAACTCCGAATAGTCCAAACCTATCCGAAATATTTTCAAACCCAAGCCAATATTTCATTGTTTGCCCGTCATCTGCTCTCAATTCAAAACATCCACTAATTGGGTATCCATTTTTTTCAGTCCATTCGCATAATTTTTCTAATTCAACCGGAATAGTTATTTTTTTAGGAATTCCTTCTTTAATATTTTTAAAAAGACTCATTTATTTCGTTTAATTGGCTATAGTTACGGTTACCGGTCTCGTCTATGATTAGTACGGGAATAAAAGTGCGCTTTTGTTTCCGTTTAATCCATTAGCCGAATCTTTTTGTTTGTCTTTATCTTTTCTATTTAAAAGCCAAAACCAAAAGAATTGCCGGGCATTCTAAATATACACAGACCTTAGCTCAAAGCCTAAAACCCGTATTAATTATGGCCATTGTTAGTTAACGTTAATAATACGGTTCATTTTTTTTATAATATTCTAAATTTCTCTCTGAAAAGGATATACTTTTAATGGGGTCTGATTCATTTGGCTTATAATCTCCACTAAAAGTTAAATGACCTCCGCCTTTAGTTTCGTAATGATACTCTGAATATATGGAAGAATGTATTCGATAATCCTCTTTTACAGGGCATTCTTTTTGAAGGATACTTCTAAATAGTCTATTATCTTTTACATTGGTTAACTTTCTAAATTCATCGAGAGTCATATTAGTCTTATAGGGTATTTCTCTAAATAAAATTACATTAAATGATGTGTTTAAGGGTTCATATTTATAAGTTTCATCATTACGATCTGACAGTTGAATAGTAAAGGATTCTAATCTAAAATCTTTATTATTTAAAGATTTAAAATGCAACTTTATATTTAGTTTTGTGTATGTGTAATTGAAAAATCTTTCCCCCGTATTGCGATCTGAGAAATCGTGTTTAGACAATTTATCTTCTTCAGTAAGATATTCAGAAAATCCATCTTCAGATTCATAACGAACTCTTTCTTCACTTTTCTCATCGGGCTCTCCAAAGATAGAAGCTATTTTTCTGGGGCTATCTCCAAAAAAGAAATTTTGATTGTTGTATTTATATTCGCAAATATTAAACGCTAAGCGATGGTTTTGATCATTAAACTCTTTAATTAACACATCAAATTTTGGATGTTGTTTATTTGGTATAATTTTTAAGTTAGATGTGTAATAATCTATTGTTCTTTTTTCTAAATCTATTTTACTTTTTTCCTCTCTTTGTTTATGATTTTCTTCAAGCCAGTTTCCTACAAAATCGCAAGAAATACATTGTAAACATAAAACGATGAGTATTGCTTTTTTCATAAGTATTTTCAAATGTTCATTAAGAGACATGGTTTAGTATAAGAATAGTAAGGAATTAAAAAGGCACTTCCTTTCAGTTTAGTACTTAGCCAAGTTTACAATTTTACTTTTAAATTTCAACTAAACGTCAAATTATAAATTTGGCGGACTTTGTAAATATGTACCAACTTTGTTTTTTGGCACTTAACCCTTATTATTTAAATTTCTTGTAGTTTCATTTTATAATATATTTTTTCAATTTTCAGGAACATAGTGGTGTTATCTATCCAGAAATAATTTTCAATATAGTCCAGCGCTAAGATACTTGACATACTAAGCATATACTCTGGTTCATCGTTTACAATGTTTTTTTCTAAAAAATGAACATTAGATTGCCCACTGTAATATCCATTAAACCGAAACGTGTTTTGTGGAGATGGCGTGTAGTAGTCTGGGTTCCCTATTCGGTTAATATCATCTTCTCCATTTTTTAATTTTATTAAATAATCTGAAGAATGACCGCATTCTAGTAACAAATAATGGTACTTTGGGTAATATGCCGTAATTTCACATTCATCAAGATAAGAACTAATTTCTTTACCATTATCTGTTAGTATTTTTTTTATAGTGTAATAACCATTTTCATGGGTTTCTCCAATCAATTGATTTTTTAAAATTGTTTTAATTTTTTTAATGTCTGTTATTTTTTCGGCATAAGGCTTGCTTTTTTTATGGTGTTCTGCTGTATTAAAATCTTCTTTTGAAATTTCATCAATAATCACTTTGTAATCGTTAGTAATCATTTCAATGTGTCTTTTTGCAAAAGCACCAAAAACATATCCTAATTGTTGTAATGAATCTTTTGTTGCAATTTTCAGCCAGTAATTTTTTAGATATTTACCGTTATCAAATACTGATGTAGAATCTATATTACCGTCGATGGACAAGTAATCAAAAACTGTTAAATTAGCCGCTTTTGCTATTAAAGCACTTTGAATTGTTGATTTATTACGTATTTTAATTCCTGACGGTGTTTTTATAATCACCTGATTTTTTATGGGTTTAAAACCCTTATTTGTAATTGAGTATTTCTTTATAACATTTTCTGGTTTGTTATATATGTTATGAGTATTGATGGTTAAAATATTATAGTCAATCGATGAGTTTACACCATAAAAACCTTCAGCATTATCATAAGCTGTTTCATCTATTCTATCTATGATATGCAGCGATTTGTCTAGAAGTATAGCAAAATGAGTATCTTCTGTATCCCAATATTCTGAGAAGAAAAGTACAGTTAAGTTATTTATTTCATACTTACCTGTAATATAATATTCACTATGTTTTAGGGGTTTTAGTTTTAATCTTTTTAAAACATTAGTTTCTTTTTGTACAGAAAATCCTTGTTTTTTTCCTGCACTATCATAATAGCTAAAAGGAGAATAATAACCGGTAGATAATGGTATTTCGTTTATAAGTTGTTCTAAAGTTTTTTGCCCTAATACAGATTGAAATTGAAACACTACTAGTAGTAATAAAATGGTTTTTTGCATTAATATTTTTTTTGTGTCAGGTTTTATTTTCCTAATGTTACCTAACGTCTCGGCTCGTATGTTTGGTTCTTAGTTTGAAGATACTATAATTATATAAATAAAGGAGGTTGATTAAGCGGTTGAGCTAGATACATTTTCAATGATGTCGTTTCATAGATGAACAATTCTTCTTTAGCTACTACTTTTATAAAAGTAGTAGCTTAGATATTGAACAATAGCTAAAATTAGAAGGGAAAGAGAGGTCTCGGCTAGATACACTTTAGGGTGATATCGTTTCTTAGAAATCCCGCCATTTTATAATTTTCTTGGAACGTCTCGGCTCGTATGTTTGGTTCTTAGTTTGAAGATACTATAATTATATAAATCAAAGAGACAATAAAGGAGAGAGATTTAGGGGTTTAGCTAGATACAATTTTATTGATATCGTTGCATAGATTAACTACTCTTTTAGCTACTACTTTTATAAAAGTAGTAGCTTGGATACTAACAAAAGCTAAAATAGGAGGGACAGAGAGTTCTCGGCTAGATACACTTTAGGGTGATATCGTTTCTTAGAAATCCCGCCCTTCTATAATTTTCTTGGAATCTGAACAGTACCTAGGTCCTTTGGATAGAGATCGAATCAAGTGCGAGCAAAGATGATAAAGAGAATTACAGCTTAAAAACCGAAGAAATGGAAAAGCGTTTAAAACAGAGTCTGGGCATCGATGTTTCAAAATTGAACTTATCATTATCACTAGGTTCCCTAAATGAAAATTTAGTTAAAGAATTTGAGTCCCATCCCGATGTATCCAATGATATAATGGGTTATAAGGTACTCTTGAAATGGCTGAAGGCATCTGTCGATCTCGATGTGGAATTGTTGGTGGTGATGGAAGCCACGGGCGTTTACCATCAAGGTATTGCGCATTTTCTGTACGAGCAGGGCTATAGCGTTTGTGTAATGCAATCGGGTCGTGTAAAGCGCTATGCGCAGAGTTTGGACCAACGTTCCAAAACGGATGCACTCGACAGTAGAATGCTAAGTATGTTAGGTCTGGAAAGGAACATTCGACTATGGCACCCGCCCAGTGAGGAATTGCAGGAGCTAAAAGGACTGAGCAGGGAACGTAGTTCATTGTTGAACGATAGAACGATGGAGACCAATCGACAAGGAGCTATCGCATCGAGCGTACATAACAATGCGAGGGCATTGAAAAGGCACAAGATCAGATTAAAGCTTCTGAATACCCAGATAGCGGCGGTCGAAGAAGATATGCAACTTCTGATCTCTAAAAATGAAGTATTGAAAAGGAAGCTCGATTATTTAACAAGCATCCCAGGTATATCCTTTATATCTGCGGCTACGGTAATCGGAGAAACGTTAGGCTTCGAATCTATAGTCAATGCCAAGCAGTTGGCGAGCTATGCCGGTTATGATGTAGTATTACGGGAATCGGGAAACTTCAAGGGAAAGACCCGGATCAGTAAAAAAGGGAACAGCCATATAAGGGCGGTACTGCACATGCCCTCGATGACCTGTGTACGCTGTAACCCGACATTGAAACAGTTCTATAATAGACTAAAGCCGAACAAGGCAAAGCCGTTGGTGGCACTTGTAGCGGTGCAGAGAAAACTATTGATATTGATGTATACCTTATGGAAGAACGAAGAAAACTATGATGCGGGATATGAAATAAAAAAGCAGCAAAAGCATGAAGCTCTTGCTGCGCGGGATAACAGTTTGATAAATCAACCTGTTTCCTAAATTATTAAAGAAAAAACTTGTTTTTCAACACAGTACCTAAGCGTAGTGCGGAGGCAAGGAAACCTTTCGTTTCCGTCTTAGCACGAAGCTAAAGCTTACTGTTTTGCTTTTTCTTTTTTTGTTATAAAGCTAAATCCATAAGATTTAGCGACTTCATAAATATACACAGACCTTTCGATTTTACCCTAAAATCCGCATTACGTTAGGTATTGTTGTGTGTAGGCTTATTCCACAATCTTTTTCACCCACTGAATACATTCAACTTCATCCACAATTGACCAAGAATGGGGGTGTCTAGTTCCATTACTTCTGTAGCCAGTTTTGTAAGATTGCATAAATTCCGCTTTTTGATTACCCATTAATAAAAGACGATTTATTAATTCTGAAGTTACTAGATAGCTTTGTGTACTTACAGGTTGGTTTCGTTGAACAAGTCTCCATTCAATATCGACATCATGATATGTTCTAACTGCCATATCTTTGAGCCATTTTTCATTTTCTCCATATTTTTTTTTCATTGAAAATGGATTTATTTCTTTGTAATAATCAATATTGTCTTTTGGTATTCCATGATCCTCTTTTATAAGATTCGTTACCCATTCAGCTTCTTGAACTGCAATCTGACTATACTTATTTTCAATATTTTCTTCTAGTAATTCATAAAATTTGAAAATATCTATAGGCGAATCCACGACAAAAACACCTTTAGGGCTAATTGGGAATTTGTCAGGATACTGCTTACATAATTCAGCGTATCGTAGAGCGACAGTACCACCTGCCGAAAAACCACCTATTACAAATTTTGTATTCTCTATTTCATATCTATCAAGTACATCTTTAAGAACAATTGAAATTTTCACTTGCGTTTCTTTGTCTGCATATAGTTTTGTCCCAGATGCAAATCCAATTGTCAAAATGTTATTTAGGTACCCGACATTGTGTAATTTTGTTTCAGGAAAAATACTTTCAGCATTTTGTCCAAAACCAGGAAGAAGTACTAAAACTGCATCTATTTTTTCAGTTTGAGGTTTTACTGCTAAATAATAACCGCTGAGATCATCATTTTCATCAAGTACAATCTTTTCAATAGATTGGGCTTTTCCGATTATTCCACAAAAAATAATTGTTAAAATAAGAATTGAATTTTTCATCTTTTAGCTTACACACAACGTCTCCGTATATGAAACGTAGCGTGTTAAAAGACGCTATCGTTTCGGATTATACACGAGCCGAATTTTTAAATTTTTCTTTTTATCTTTATTTTACTAAAAGCCAAATTTAAAAATTTGGCGGTCTCCGAAAATACACAAAAGCCTTTCGGATAGCCTATATTAACTATGTTTTATATATATTGTTGTGTGCAGTATTTTATACGTTAATAAACTTTTTTATCAATGAGATTTGACCTAAATGATAATAACTGTGTTCTATCATTCCGTCAATATTCCGTGTATAATTTCCATATTTTTCGTCCACAAAATTTTCATCAAGGCGCTCTTCGGGCATTTCTTCGATTAATTCAGCAAGTTTTTCCGTGTCGTTCCAAAATTTATTTTGAAATACTTCCCATTCCGTTTGTGATTCAATTGGTGGAAATTCGAAACTATATTTATCTCTAATTTCAAGTTTTCCATTATCAAATACGTTTTTTATTCCGACTATGAAATAATGAATATGTTGAGCTAAAATTGAAATTGTATTTAGAGATTCAACTTTTTTCGTAGCAATTTTCCAATCTAAATTTTCTATTTGGTCTTTAATATTCGTATTTGCAATCCAAGTTCCGTTTAGGATTACTTCTCGAAGTCGGCTTGCCAGTTGTTCACTTTTTGTCATTTCAGATTGGTTTTGTCATATTGCACACAACAATAGTACATATAACATTAAGGTTGTATATACTTCCAATATAGAATATATATAACATATGTTATATATATCTTTTATAAAATATTAACGATCAAGAAGATTCTATATCAATTAGATAACAATAGTTTCGGTTAGTTTAAAATACAGTTCAGCTACTAGATAGTACAATTCAGAATATATTTTTATTTTTTGAGAAGAAAAGGCTTCATGTTTGCTTTTATCTAGGACATTTTCAGAAAGAGGTATACGTCTAAAAGGAAATCCCTAATTTTAAAAATTAGAAAGCAATCAATTTAAGCTTATAAACATGAGTAGTTTTTTAAAGGTAGTAAGGACAGCAATAATCATAGCCTTGGTTATGGAACTAGTTCGGTTGCTTCTATCTGATTGGGAAAGCATAAGATTATATGGTGAATTACAATTTACTGGTATAGCCTTGCTGTATTCTTTTGTGCTATCTATGGTTAATATGTATTTCAGCGACTATATCTCTCAAAAGTATACATGGGAGAATGAAACGCAAAAACGGTTATGGTACGGTGCCGCTGGCTCTATTGTACTTACGGTATTGGGATTTGGTGCTGTACGAGCGTTTACTGAAATCTATATATTTGGTAAAAGCTTTGAACAGTACGTAGCCGGAGAAAGGTTACAATACTACTTCTATGCGCTGTTGGTTACCCTAGTAGTTTCATTGTTTTTACACGCTTTCTACTTCTATAAAGCCTTACAAGATACCAAGGTAAAAGAACAAAAAATTATTGCAGGTTCAGCATCGGCAAAGTTCGATGCTTTAAAGAATCAGTTAGACCCTCACTTTCTTTTTAATAGCTTAAATGTATTGACCAGCCTTATTGAGGAAGATCCTATGCAGGCGCAAAAATTTACGACTTCGCTATCTAAGGTGTATAGATACGTATTGGAGCAGAAGAGCAAAAATCTTATTTCGGTCGACGAAGAACTAAAATTTGCAAGAACCTATGTTCGTCTTCTAAAAATGCGTTTTGAAGATAGTATCGTATTTGAAATTCCTGATGAGGCACTAGATCCTGAGGCTAAAATAGTACCATTATCCCTACAGTTGTTATTAGAGAATGCAGTGAAGCATAATGTGGTAACCTCTTCAAAACCACTGCACATTAGAATATATGAAGAAGACGGGTACTTGTACGTGGTCAACAATTTACAAGAAAAACAAGTAGTTAAAAAGAGTAGTGGTGTGGGGCTACAGAACATTCATCAACGTTATGCCATTCTTACCAAAAAGGAAATGCAGATTTTTAAGACCGCTAAAGAGTTTAAGGTACGTTTACCTATGCTTACAAATGCAATTTCTTTTCGAGAAACACAAGATTCCCATATAAGCGCCAAGCGCTATGAGAAAGCAAAAGAAAGGGTAGAACTCATTAAAGGATTCTATGGTAACCTTACTTCTTATTGTATTGTTATACCTTTTCTTGCCTATATAAATTTTAAGACTACCAGTTTTGTTTGGGTTATTTTCCCTGCTATGGGTTGGGGTATTGGTTTAATAGCCCATGGTTTAAAAGCATATGGTTATAATCCGCTGTTTGGAAAAGGCTGGGAAGAAAGAAAAATAAAACAGTATATGGAAGATGATAGATTCTGAATGAATTTTAAACGGAAACACTATGAAGCTAACAAAAAAGATAAAAGCAGCTATTAGCGATAGTGTATTATGCTGGTTGGCAACCTCTTCTGCTGATAACATACCCAATGTGTCACCCAAAGAAATATACAGTTTTTTTGGAGATGATATAATTATAGTAGCAAATATAGCATCACCACAAACGGTTAAAAATGTTATTGCCAATAAAAATGTCTGTATCAGCTTTATAGATATTTTAAAGCAGAAAGGCTTTCAATTGAAAGGGGAGGCTGAAATTATTACAGCAGCTAGTAAAGAGTACGCTGAGATGCAAAATGTATTGTTGGTGCTAACCGAAGGCAAATTCCCCTTTGGTTCAATAACCAAGATTAACGTTACTAGTGCTAAGCCTATAATTGCTCCTAAATACATACTTTTTCCCGAAACTACAGAAGAGGAACAGATTGCCAGCGCAAAGAAAAACTACGGATTTTAAGGCCTCTCAATAGTCTAAGAACATGCTTTCTACAATTCAGTCGTGAAAAATTACAACTGGGTATTTCATTTTTTCAAAACCTGTACAATCTGCCGAAATTTGAAGTATAGAAATAAATTAGTAATCACTAAAACTTTAAAAAGATGGAATCAAGCTTCACAACAGACAGCAATTATAAGTATGAAAAGGCAAAAGAAAAAGTACAAGCTATAAAAGGCTTTTACGGTAATTTATTTGCCTACTGTATCGTCATACCATTTTTAGCATATATCAATTATAATACTACAAGTTTTCTTTGGTTTATTTTTCCGGCACTTGGTTGGGGATTCGGTCTATTAATGAACGGACTTTATGCCTTTGACTATAACCCGTTATTCGGTAAGAATTGGGAAGAAAGAAAGATCAAAGAATTCATGCAAGAATAATAACCTAAAAGACTAAAGATCATGGAAAACACAAAATATACAAGAGCAAAAGCAAGAGTTGAAGAAATTAGAAAATTTTATAGAAAAGTAGGATCGGCTATTGTAACCATTATCATTGTAGCGACAATCAATTATTATTTTAATGAATGGAGGAATGCCTGGTTTCTTTGGGTAGTATTCGGTTTAAGTATTAGCTTATTTTTTAAAGCAAATAAAATCTTTAACTTGAATCCGTTTACGGGCAGAGACTGGGAAGAAAGAAAATTACAAGAGTTTTTACAACAAGAAGAAAATACAAGAAGATGGAGCTAAACGAATTTGAACAATCGGATAAATTACTAAGAGCCCAAAAGAAGGTAAAAGAGATAAAGGGGTTTTATATTCACTTACTTGTTTACGTACTCGTAAATCTGTTTCTTATGACAATTACCATTATGGGGATTATGTCTGGCGGAGCTTCGTTCACAGAGGCTTTATTTAACATCGGTACTTTAACTACTCCGTTTTTCTGGGGAATAGGTTTGGCATTTCATGCCGCTAAAGTATTTGGATATAGTCCTTTCTTCAGCAAAGATTGGGAGCAGCGCCAAATCAATAAATATGTAGAGCAAGATGAACGAGATGCTGAAAAATTTAGATAATATGGAAATTTCAATGGTAGATGAGTCAGATGCATTAGCAAATGCAGAAAAGAAGGTTAAAGATTTAAAGGGTTTTTATATTCATTTAACCGTTTACATTTTGGTAAATATTTTTATAGTAGCAATGAATGTGATGATAAGAATATGGGAAGGGGAATCTTTATATGATGCATTGGTGAATTTTGGCACATTTATAACGCCTTTTTTCTGGGGAATAGGCTTGGTTTTTCACGCAGTCAAAGTCTTTGATTACCATCCGGTTTTAGGTAAAGACTGGGAAGCTCGCCAAATAAGCAAATATATGGAGGAAGATAAACGTGAATTTGAAAAATTTAGATAATATGGAAACTGAACGAGCAAATAATTATCTTTTTAATGGAGAGGACAGTAGTTTTTCTAAGTATGAAAGAGCAAAAGAAAAAGTGGCAAGTATAAAGCGCTTCTATAATCACGTATTGGTTTTTCTGATCATAAATATCATTTTGTACTTCTTAAGACATAAGTTCGTTTTCATTTTGGTAAGCAAAGAAGCATTTGGTAATCCAGAGTTTTTAGATTGGATAAATTGGAACGTTTACGGTACCACTATAGTTTGGGGAATTATACTGGCTATTCATGGAATTATTGTTTTTGGCAATATTTCATGGTACATGAAGAAATGGGAAGAACGTAAAATTCAGAAATACATAAATTCATACAACGACTAAAAAGTACTATCCTAGTAAATATAAATACAGACCATGAAGACCATTATCATTGAAGATGAAAAACCAGCGGCAAGACGTTTGGGCAGAATGTTAGAAAGTTTAGATTTAAATGTTTCTACCATGTTGCATTCTGTAGAAGAAGCTATTAATTGGTTTCAAGAGAATGAACATCCCGATTTAATTTTCTTGGATATTCAATTGTCGGACGGACTCTCATTCGAAATTTTCGATGTAATAGAGGTACATAGCGCCATCATCTTCACCACCGCTTTTGATGAGTATGCACTTAAAGCTTTTAAATTGAATAGTATAGATTACTTATTAAAGCCAATTGATGATGAAGATTTAGAACAAGCCGTAGTTAAGTATAGGAAAATGTTTAAGTCTGAAAATGAGCCAAGTAAAATCGCTCTAGATTTTGAAGATATCAAGAAATTATTGGTAAATCCGCTTGAGCGCGAGTATAAAAAGCGATTTACGGCGAAGGTAGGTCAGCATTTGAAAATCATAAATGCAGAAGATGTGGAATGTTTTTATAGTGAAAACAAAGGGACCTACGCCGCTACAAAAGATGGGCGCAATTATTTGCTCGATACTACTTTAGAACAGCTTGAAGAAGAACTGAAACCACAAGTATTCTTTAGGGTCAGCAGAAAATTCTATGTGAATATTGATCATATAAAAGACATTGTTTCCTATACCAATTCAAGATTACAGATCAAACTGAATAACAATGCAGATCATGAAATAATTGTTAGCAGAGAAAAGGTGAAAGATTTTAAGCTTTGGTTAGAGTAGAATAATTAATATTCTGATAATAAGTTATTTACGATACAAATCTTCTTCCTCGTCAATTCTATTTTCATCAAATGCCGATGGTAATAACTTGGGAATCAGTTTTATGAATATCGGAAGTAAAATAGCCCCTCCAGGTAGTATGAATATAGCCAAAGAGGGAATACTTTTAAAAATATCCAATAGTTGATTTTGAACCTTCTTCTTTTCTTCATCACTTAAATCTCGCACTGTAGATTTAGATAAAAGAGCAACTAATTCTGCACTTTGCGAGAGCTCTTTATGCAGTCGTTTGCTATTGCGAAGAATAAGTTTCTTTACCAGTTTGCCCATACTGTCGTAAAACTGCATTGCCAAATTCTTTTCCTTTAAATAAGGTATCGTATCAAAATTCAATCTAAAAAATTCTGTTACGTCGGTAATAGAAGTTGAGATAATAGTACTATCGAAACCTAGATCCTTTCCTATTCCAAATATAAATTCAGACTCGGTGTAATCTAAAGAATGATCTTCCCAAACGGTAAGGCAAGCCATATCTAGTAAATATCTATTTTCCCAGGTATCCTTATTAGTAAGCAATCTTTCGCGATAAGACCCATCAAAGCTATTCTCTGCACAACTAATATAGGTTAAGGAAGAAGCCAACAATTGAGAGAGCTTATTATCTTTTCTGTCCAACTCCTTAGAACTTAATGCATGATAAGTAATATTGATCGCTAGGTATTCAATTTCTTCAGCCTTTTCCTTTAAGGCAGGATAATCGTTTAAAAAGTGTTTAAAGAGTAGCACATCTATGAATAATAGCGAATTGGTAATAAGACTATTGAAGGTTTTACTGATGATGTTGTCCTCAATATAAATTCTAGAGGTCATTAACTTTTCTAGCTTGGCAGAAGTTTTGTTCCCCGTAAACCATTTATCAAAAAAACTAGCATTATTAATTTTTAAGATTTCATAGAACTTAAAAACCTGTTCTATAAATACCGAATAGTCTTCACCACCTTCAATACGATAGGTATAGAACAATGCGTGTAATAAATTAATTTTTGCTTTTTCGTCTTCAGATAATGTATGCTCTAGTTCAATAAATTCTGGTATGCCAGAATTTAACCCATATACAAATCCGCTTTTTTTAAGCGTAGCATATAAAGCTTCAAAAGTTGGGAAAGCGTTTTGGTGTCTTTGAACTACCGAACCATATTTCTCGATCCAACCAGAGGAAGACGGGTTCATATCTTAATAATTTAACACTGCAAAGTTAGCTAATTATTACTTCACGGATATTTATAAATGGTTACTTCTACGCTACAAAAGGGTTTTTAGGTAATACCCAGTTATGGGATTAAAAATAAATTTTCATTTTTTTTAAGAAAAAATGAACCTTCCGTTTTTAACTCCGTAAGTAAGGGTGATTCTAATCTAAAAAAAAGAGATAATGAAAAAATCAAAATTATTTATGGGACTTGGGGCATTGGCTCTAGTTGGAGGTCTTTTAGTGGCGGCAGATCACATTGATGCGCCTAGCTCTATGGGAACCACGGCAGACATTGCCGATTTTTATGCTTTTGAACCAACAGAAGGTTCAGACAATACCGTTTTTGCGGTAGATCTACAATCTAATGTACTGCCAGATTTGGCTTACGGTACATTTGATGAGAATGTATTATTGGAAATCAATATTGATACCGATAATGATTTGGTAGAAGATTTAGTTATACAGGCAATACCAAGAGATGGTAAAATGTATTTCTTTGGTCCGGTTGCACCGAGTGAAACAGGATTAAACGGAGCAATTATGGTAGATGCACCATTAGGTTCGGTAGATATTTCTGAAACTACAGCCATTGTTGAAACTACGGATAGCGGAGTTTCTTTATTTGCAGGACCTAGACAAGATGCTTTTTTCTTTGACTTCTTTCAGTTCAATGAGGTAATTGGTGGTACGGCTCCATTAGGTTTTAAACCAGCTGGTGATCCAGATTCTACTGATGACGACGATGAAACTGCTGTAGATACTTTCGATGGTGCCAACACAATGGCCGTAGTTGTTGAAATTCCTAATAGTCTTTTAGGTGCTACAACTGGTCAGAATGCGCTTGGCGTAGAAGTATACAAAACATGGGTAACTACAAACGTAAAACAATAATAAACTCTTAAAAATATAACGATGAAATATAAAAATATAAAATATACGTTTTTGTCTCTTTTGGCAGTAGCAGCTTTAGCTTCTTGTAGCGATGATGATGATAATACACCAGTAGTAATTACACCAACATGTGATGATGGTATTATGAACGGTGATGAAACCGGAGTAGATTGTGGTGGTACATGTACACCTTGTGAAGATGCAATGAACCCAGACCCTATTGAACCAGATTTTACAGGAACATATGCCCAAGTAGATTTTATGGGTAGACCAGGTATCAATACTGTTCTAAGCGCAGATGGTGATATTAAAGATGCACATAACGTGTCTATTCCTTCAGAAATGGCAGCTACTTTTCAAGCAGGTTTTGAGGCAAGGTTAGAGGCATATCATGATGTGTATGCGAACATATTAGGAGCTGATCCTGCAGATGTAAACTATGAAAACAACATATTAGGTTTAGATGCACCTACATTGACAGGTTATTTAGCTGCCGATGTATTAGAGGTAGCTCCAAATGCTCCAACTACATACTTTTTACCAGGAGAAGATGCAGATATGGACGGGAATGTTTTAAATGACCCTGCAGTAATAGGTCTTACAGGAAGAACTCCTCAAGATGATGTTATTGATGTTTCATTGATATTATTATTTGGTGGTTCTGATGGTATTAGATTTAGTGGTCAAGATACCGATGATGATGGTATGGCAGATTTACCAAGATTAACCTCAGATGGCGTTGGGCTAACCGCTACTGTAGGTACTACGTTCCCATATTTAGGAGCGCCAGAATAAGAAGTTGCCTTCACCTTACTTATTGTTAGTGGTAGGTAAGATTGGCACATCCCCTAATTGTTTATGAAAAAGAAGGGAAAGGGGAGTTGAAAAGACTCCCCTTATTTTAAACGATCCACAAAAAACAACCTTATGAAATTAATTAAGCTTTTAATAATAATATTACTGGTATCATCATGTGGTACCAAAAATCAGGACGCAGTTGCTAATAAAAAAGATTACGATAAGTATTTAGTCGCAAATGAGATAAAGACCACATCAAAATATTTTGATCTTTGGAATTCAAAAATTAGACCGGACAGCATGCAACTAACCAGTTTTGGTGTAGTTGGTGGGGAGTATAATAGATATTTTCAACAAACCGGAGATATTAAATATCTGAAAAAGGCTGAAAAAAGTTTAAAGAAAGCGGTAGATATCGCCAATATTGGTAAATCAGGTTTTTATAGGGCTTTAGCCAGAAATTATATTTCACAGCACCGTTTTAAAGAAGCATTACATTTAACGGATTCTGCAGCGGCAATAGGTGGTGATAAAACCGAAAACCAAAGTTTGTACTTTGATCTTCATATGGAACTCGGTAATTATCAATTGGCAGAAAGCTATTTAGATAGTTTAAAGAACATGTCAGATTTTGGTTATATGATACGTTTGGCAAAATGGAACGATTATAAAGGCAATCTAGATACGACCATTAACTTTATGGAAAAAGCAAGAGCTAAAGCAGAGCTATCTAAAAATAAAGATTTAATGCTATGGAGTTATACCAATCTTGGTGATTACTATGGGCATGCAGGTAGAATTGAAGATTCTTACAATCATTATTTAAAGGCTTTGGAAATAGATAATAACAATGCATATGCTAAAAAAGGTATTGCTTGGATTGTTTTTTCAAACGACAAGAATGCAGAAGAGGCAATTCGAATTTTAGATTCGGTTACTAAAAATTATAATGCACCAGATTATTTCTTGTTAAAGGCAGAAATAGCAGATTATATCGGTGATGACTTAGTACGAACTAAAAATTTAGACGAGTACTTTACCAGAGTAAAGAATACAGCTTATGGTGATATGTATAATGCGTACAATTTAGGTTTATTTATTGGCGAGACCAAGCAGTATGATAGCGCAATGATCTTGGCACAGAGAGAAGTGGATAATAGACCAACACCAGAATCTTATAGTTGGTTGGGTTATAGTCTCTTAAAAAATGGAGATAAAGAGAAAGCGATGGACATTATGAACACCTACGTATATGGAAAAACATTTGAACCGGCTTTATTGTATCAGGCAGCTGAAGTGTACAAAGCCAATGGAGAAGAAGAAAAAGTTAAAGAAATAAAAGGAGAATTAATAGGGGCTATATATGAACTAGGTCCCGGTATGGAAAAGCAAGTCCATGATTTGTAATTGATTGCCCAATTATATTCATCTCATGTTTGTTTTAGGTTGGATTGTTTTTTTTCAGCGCCACGATGTTAAGTCGTGGCGCTGTTATTATTACGCATTTCATCGAAAATTTGGTTTTTTTTAACAGGCGTATAGATGAAATGCATATATTTATCGACCAAATGCATTCAAAGTGTCCCCCGAGACTTTGAATTTTGAACTAAAAGTAACCAAGTAAACCAATTAGTGTTATGGAATACCTACTCTTTACATTATGGATTAGCTTAATGATTTTAATGGTTGGCAAAGCAATATTTGCCTACAGGTCTTTGCAAAAGACATTGAATCGTACCAATAGCACAATCTAAATCAATTTTCTTAGCAGAACCGGTAGTAATAGTAGATCTAGTATCAAGGCTGTTACCAAGGTTACACTTATGATCAACCCAATAGTTACACTAGGTTGATGAATAGAAAATAACATCACCATAAATCCGAAGAAAAGAATAATGGTTGTGATGACCAGCGCTCTACCCGTTTGTGCAAATGTTTTTTCAAGTGCGGCCTCTTTATCCAACCCTTGGCTTATACCCAATTTGTATTTTCCTAGAAAGTGAATGGTGTCGTCAACGGCAATACCAAATACTATAGCAAAAACCACAGAGAGTGATGCTTCAAGCGGAATACCTAAAAATCCTAGCATACCGCCGGCAAATAGTATTGGTAGAATATTAGGTACAAGAGAAATAAGGAAGATTTTAATATCCCTGAAAACAAAAGCCATAATAACCCCTATTACTAATAATCCGTAAAGCAAACCTTCTAATAAACTACTTCTTATATACTCAGAATTTTTATCCAATAAAATACTTTTACCTGTTACTTTTATTAAAACAACAGAGGTATCTAATTTGGTTTGGGCAAATTCAGCAATATTTTCATAAACCACTTTTAGATTATCGGTGCCGATGTCTTGCAATCTTCCGTTGATTCGGGCAATAGTTTCATCAGAATTTACAAATTTAGCCAATTGCTTACGAGCAAACTTACGTGTGTCTTTTTGGTATTTTAAAAAGGTCTTTTCATCCTTTGGTAAAGAAAAGTAGGCAGAGCTATTTAAGTTGTTTGCCTTATTGAAAATTTTATATGGAAGGTTAGCAGACTGTACATTGCCAATACTTTTAAATGTTTTTAAATAAACCAGTAGCTTTTCTATTTCTTGGGCAACTTTAAAATCGGTTACCTTATTGCCATTGGTACTCATTACTGCAATTTCTAAAGGTCTAAATCCTGAAAAGTTACTTTGAAAGTAATCGAAATCTTTAGCTATTTTGCTTTCTGCAGGTAACGTATTCTTTAATTCTTGATTGGTTTGTACCATATAAATACCTAGAACGCATAGTGCTGTAAAAACAACAGTTCCTACTATAATGGATTTGGGATAGTTCTTTGTAAACGTGTTCACTTTTAAAAGATAGTGTACCCAATTTTCAGAAATACTTCTTCGACCGATCAATGATTTTTCAGGTAAAAAGATCAATAAAGAACCCGTTAAGAAAATAACGGTTATGTAAGCTACTAAAACACCTATAGCCGCGTTGATACCAAATTCTTGAATACTTACCAATCTGGACGAAAGTAAGGTGACAAAACCCACCGCAGTGGTTATAGAAGTTAATAAGGTGGTCATACCCACTTCTTTAAGAGATGATGTAATGGCATTATACCGTGGTATGCCTGTTTGCAATTTTCTAATGTAACTGTCGGTAAGGTGTATGACATCAGACGTACCTACAATGAGCATGAGCACTGGGTAGAAAGCGGCCATGGCATTCAATTCTTTGCCTAACCAGCCTAATAATCCCATAAATAGTAAAAGAGACATGGCAATTGAAAAAACCGATATCAAAACCACAGGCATACTTCTGTAAACCAAAAGTAGAATTATAAAGACCAAAATCGATGCTACAATGGTAGTTGTAAGCACTTCGCTCTTTTGCATTTCAACAATGGCTTCATAAAAAAAAGCCCTGCCTAAAATGTGATAATCGGGTAAATTATGTTCTTTTAATGAAGTTCTAATACTATTTAAAAGAAGTTCAGATTGCTTGTAATCTAAGTTGTCTTCGGTCTCTAATGCTAAAACTAAAGAGGTTCTCTTTTCATCAACTAGTACGTTAATAAAGAGGGAATCTTCTTTAATCTTATCCCAATCCTTTTGGTATTGCAAAGGGTCGTCAATATGTATAATTGGCAATGTTGTATATCCAAAAGAAGTTTTAAGCGGGTAAGAGAGCGAGGTCAACGAACTGCTTTCAAGAACATGTGGAAAGTTTTTGCTTTCTTCTGAAAATGCCTTAAAACTGTTTAGAAATTCTTGCTGAAAAACATCAGGCGCGTTCTTTACTGCAATGAGTAAAAAATTGTCATCTGTTCCAAACTCTTCCACATAGTCGTCATAAAAGGCTAGATCAGGATCTTCTTCAGGAAAAAACTGGCTAAAATCGAAAGAAAACCGAAGTTCGTCCAATTTAGAGGCAGCCAACACGCCCAATAGGATAAACAGTATAATGAAAAGCTTTTTAAGAAAGCCAAAATTCACCTTCATAGAAAATGTATAATCTATTCTGGTACAAATTTACCACTCTACTTTGTAACGGTAATGAAAAGTATAAAAAAGAGCGATGAAGTTTTCTTTAAAACCTACACCGCTCTTTTATTATAGCATAATAACTATAGGTCAATAAAATTGTCAAGGTCTAAGGTCCAATCATAATTGGTGTATTCAATATCTACCCCTTTGGTAGAAGGTATGATTTCATTGGCTTTCAGTATTTTCTTGATACCGCCTTTACCGCCAAAGTCTCCTCTAAACCAACTAAATAACGATGTTACTTTTACTACATTGGTTTCACTATTGTATTCACTGGTTTTCTCTAATAATCTTTTAGTACCAATATTAAATTGCTCTTGCAAACGCTCCCATTGGTATATTGCGACTGGTGGACAATCTTTAGCGCCACAATTCAAAGCGAAATGCACATTAAAAACAGGCTTGTTAACCCTTAATTTACGCTCAAATTTGTTAGGAAACCACTTGCGTATATAGCCTAAACCATATTCCCATTGCGATTTTCTAATAATACCATGTTCTATTTTTGCAAACGATACGGTTTCACCTGCAATTTTAATTTGCTCCAACTTAAAGAAGGTGCCACGGTCATCGTACAACTCCGGATTCTTTTGTAGAATTACCTGTATATAGGCATTGTAAATATTTATCCAAAAAGCCAATCGTTTATCATTGGTATCCAGAGCATTGTCTAGTTCTTTTATAGATGTATTTGCTAAAATGTCTTGAAGGTCTTGCGTGTCTTTCTTATCAATGATTCTCTGTAAAAAAGTCTCTGATAATTCATTGAAATCGGTATTTGAACTGGTCTCAACCTGTGCTTGCACATCTGTCTTCGCCATAAAAAGTATAGCCAACATAGTTACAAGAAAAGAGATTTTTAATTTCATAATATTGTTTTAGGTTACTTTAACTACGTAATAGTAGTTAAAAGGTTCGTGAAAGCTTGGTCGTATTTTTATATAATTGATTACGTTAATCTTTTTGTAAAAAATTGACGGGTTTTAAAACTATTATTCTCACCTTACGTAGGTAAGTCGCAAATTGAAATATTATATTAAACTTTTTTTATTTTCTAAATACAACGCTTTGATAATTTTATGATAAGTATAATAATACCTGCACATAACGAATTCAATAACTTGCAACGGCTCTTTAAGGTTGCCTGTTTTTTAGAACATGAGAAACTATTAGAAATCATTGTTGCGGTATCACCAGGTAATACAGATACTATCGAAAATTTAGATTGTAGTCAAAAAGTGAAACTAGTACATTGTAAAAATAAAGGTAGGGCGGCTCAAATGAACGAAGCTTCTAAAATAGCCTTAGGAAATATCTTTGTTTTTTTACATGCTGATGTAGTACCGCCAAGCGGATTCATTGATGATATTTTAAATAGTCTTGACAATGGATATGATGCAGGATTCTTTTCGTACAAGTTTGATAAAGACACGTGGTATTTACGTGTAAACGCCTCTTTTACAGCTAAAGACGGATTGTTTACCGGTGGCGGCGATCAATGCCTTTTTATTAAAAAAGAGGCTTTCAACCAATTGGGTAAATTTAATGAAGAACAAGTATTAATGGAAGATTTTGAATTTTTCCGTCGTATGAAAAAAGAGAATGTACCGTATACGATTGTTAAAAATGACTTGATAGTATCTGCCCGTAAGTATGAGTCTAATTCGTATCTAAGGGTGAACCTTTCTAACTTTCTTTTAGTGGTACTCTTTAAATTTGGATACCCAGGTAACAAACTAAAATCACTACATAACAAATTGATTCGCACCCCATACAATGGTTGAGATAATAAACGGAATTCAACAAATTGGGATAGGAGTTCTCGATGTTAAAGAGGTATTTAATTGGTATAGAAAACATTTAAATTTTGATATTCTGTTGTTTGAGGATGAGGCGGTTGCCACTTTAATGACGAAATACACCAATGGTAATGCAGAAAGGAGAGAAGCTTATTTATCGTTAAATATGACAGGTGGTGGTGGCTTAGAGATTTGGCAGTTCAAGGACCGAAAGCCCACTGCACCTACAACTTCAATTAAATTTGGGGATTTAGGTATTTATGCGATGAAAGTAAGGTGCATAAACTTGACCGAAATGCATTCGTATTTGAGGGATTTAGAAGTATCTAGTCTTTCAGAAATCAATAAATCTTATTGTTCTCATTTCTACTTTACCGATCCTTTTGGTAATAGGGTGCAAATGGTTGAAGATCATTATGTTTTTTGTGAGCAATCATCAAAAAATGGGGGAGTGCTAGGCGCTGTAATTGGCGTTGGTAATATGGAAAATTCAATCGACTTTTATAGTTCAATGTTAGGGTATTCAATTAAAAAGTACGATAGTATTGAAACACTTGAAAGCGATAATACAAAAGGAAAATATAGAAGGGTAATTATTTCTCAAGAACGAAAGTCCGTTGGCGGATTTGGAGATCTTCTTGGTCCTACACAACTAGAATTAATTCAGGTTTTTGATAGAACTCCGGTAAAAATTTTTGAAAATAGATTGTGGGGAGACTTGGGGTATATACACTTGTGTTTTGATGTATCAGGTATGAACTCGATTAGAGAAAAAGCTAAAACCAATGGTTATCCTTTTACCGTAGACAGTGCCAATAGTTTTGATATGGGCGATGCCGCGGGTCATTTCAGTTATATGGAAGATCCGGATGGTACATTAATAGAATTGGTAGAAACGCATAAAGTCCCTATTGTAAAATCATTAGGATTGTTCTTGAATCTTAAAAAGAGGAATCCGCATAAAACCTTACCAAAATGGTTGGTAAAAAGTTTAAGTTTTAGTCGGGTAAAAAAAGATAAGTAATCTAAAACATCTGCCGTTTGAGTTCTTACTGGTATTTCTGATCAATCCTATTCCAAAGAAGAAAAATATAGCTCCCAATACACCGTATACAATAAGTTGTTTAGTGGTACCAGTGCTATTACCTAATAAAATTGCAGTATAAACAAGTCGGCCAATACCTAACAAGGTTAAAACAGTTCCGAAAAGTTTCTTTAAATCCGTGGTAGCAAAATAGTAAAAAAAATGGGCAGTTAGTAAAAACTGCCCATTATACTTTATAATTTAATTTATTATGAAGTCGCTACTACACCAAGCGTATATAATTGCTCTAGGTTTGGCGATTCACTACCACCTGCCGGTTCTAAAGTAATACCAAATGCTTCAGATTCGTTAGGGTTGTTTAGGGCAAAAACTTTGTTTTCATCCGTAGCAAAATCTTCTAGCAGACCCATACTGGTAGGGGTAAGCGGTGAAAGTTTAAGGGACCAAACTTGGTATACAAACCCATCTGGTGGTTCAGGTAAGCCTTTGGCATCTATAAATACCTTTTGATCTTCTTTGTTCCAATACGCTTTAGCGTAAGAAGTTGGTGATACTGCTTGACCACCTAATGCAATTACACTAATGTTTTGGTCACGTAGTGTATTCAGTAATTCTTGTGTCTGTTCTAAAGAAGAGTCGGTATCTGCAATTTGCTGTTCCAAATCTACATTTTGTTTTTCAACAACTTCAATGTCAGATTTTAAATCTTGGTTCTGCTGATACATCCAAAAAAGACCTACGGCCAATAGAACAGATGCTGCCCAACCAATATATGATAAGAACGGTGAACTACGCTTCTCATTTATATCTACGACCTTGACTTCACCGTTAATTCTATTCATTAATGCTGCAAATGAATAGTTATAACCTGGCGATGCTTTTCTGGATAACTCTAAAATAGCCGCTTCAATTGCTTCAATCTCCTTTTGAATTTCTGGATACTCTTTTGCATAGTTAGCTATTTCCAGATTTTCTTTTTCTGAAAGTGAACCAGCTATATAAAGCTCCAAAATTCCCGATGCTATGTATTTTTCTACATCCATACTATCTTACCTCCATATTCTCCCTTAATTGGGAAATGCAACTTCTGTTTCTTGTTTTTACAGTACCTAAGGGAATTTCCAATTCTTCTGCGGCGTCTTTTTGAGTGTACCCTCTAAAATATAACAGTTCAATGATTTGAACACATTTTTCCTTTAAATTTTTAACAAGTTTTCTCAAACCCTTAGTATCTACAGATGAAGTTTCTTCTTCTTCCTTGTGCTGTAAAATACCTACGAAGAAGTCTGCCGAAAGGTTCTTTTTTTCATTTTTATACGACCTACTGCGTATTTCATCGATAGCGGCGTTTCTGGCAATATTCAATATCCATGTAAAAAACCTTCCTTTAGAGGAGTTATAGCTTTCACAGTTGTTCCATATTTTAATAAAAACATCTTGACAAATTTCTTGGGAGAGTGCATCGTTCTTAACGATGGTGTTAATCACACCACAAATGTTCTCGCTATACATGCCATATAGCTTTTCGAAAGCGGAGGGGTCTTTCTTCTTAAACTGATCAACCAATAGGTCTAATTGCATATGTAATTTTTTAAATCGGATAAAAATAAAAAAAGCTGTTCCAAGAACAGCTTTTTTTATAATTATTATTAACTCTATTCAATAATACCGGCACAACTTACACGTGCACCAGCATCTCCGCTAGGTTGCGAGGTATAGTCATCGACACCTTGGTGAACAATGACCCCTTTGCCTAAAATATTTTTGTTTTCATCATCACAGCCAATACACCATTCTTCTGTTTCAAATTCAACTTTTGCATTACCATCGGCATCTGCGGTAAAGTTACCAATATCACCTTTGTGATAACCTTCAGAAGCTCCCCATTTACCATGTGGTTCATTTGTTGGGTTCCAATGACCGCCAGCAGAAGAACCATCAGCTGCGGTACAATCTGCCGTTTGATGAATATGAATGGCATGCTCACCTTCAGATAAGCCAGATAACATGGCTGTCATTTCTACTTCTTCATCATCTTGGGTAAAGATTACTTCGCCTTTTACATTACTATCACTTTTTGGTTCTAGCATGAATTTAACAACGGTTTCATCCTCATCCATTTCATTTTTTGCTTCATCCATTAAATCTTCAACTTCTTCTTTGGCGTCAGAAGCCTCTTTTTTTACCTCTTTGCAGCTAAAGACAGCTAGTAGTGCCAATAGTGCCAATTCAATTTTAAATATTTTCATTTTGATAGTTTTTATTGTGAATAGGAAAATTATAATTTAAAACAGTCAAAATCAAATATTTACATGATATGAGCAATCCTTTTTGTCTTTAGGGCAAAAAAAAGAGGAGCTCATGAGCTCCTCTTTTATATTGTAAAAATTAACCTTTTTATTTTGTCAATAGCACTTCTGCTTTAACGGCAACCTCGCTCCATGTTTTACTAACACCATCTTTACCTGTATGTAAAATTTCACAAGCTTTATTGATAGAAGCAACGGCATCCATTGCATTCCAATTTGCCAAATCCATAGTACCCGTGAAGGTGATTTTATCATCACCGTTCATTTCATATGCAAGCGGAATGTTTTGTGTTTCTCCGTTCAAGGTAACATCAATAGAACCTTGGTCTCCATCAACTTTAAAAACACCAGAAATTAATTCGGTATCCTTTAATACGCCAAAGAAAAACTCTAATAATTTAGGATCTCTTGTTCCTGTTGGGTCGTTAGTGAATAAGCTACTAACAGGAATACTAAACTCAGTTCCGTTTAAGGCTTCCATAGCAGTTGCACCGCTATTTGTTTTTGTGAAGTTTATCTTTTTGAACATGCCACCAACAGGTACTTTATCTGTTGTCTTGTAAGCGGTAAAACTTACTTTTGTTGAATCTTGTACTAAGCTGAACATTTCAGTTGCTTCGCTTGTTGCTTCAACGCTTTTAGACTCTTCACTTTTTTTAGCGTCTTTACAACTTGCAAAAACGATTAAAAGTGCACTAGCGAATGTAAGTGCTATTTTTTTCATGATAATGTGTTTTAATTATAGTATAAATTTACTTCTTCTTTTTAAAAATGCCACGTAAATCAGTGTTATAAAATAATCCTACTTGAAAACGATCAAAATTAGTCTCGCTAAAGTGATTTTTTAAATAGCCCACCTGCATGCTCAAACTCTCGGTAACATTGACACCAAGCGCTGCATAAGCTCGGTTTTGACCAAAAGCATCATTTTGTAGATTGATAAAAATTTCATCGTAAAAGTTTAGAAAAAAGATATCGGTTAGGGGCAAGGTCATTTGAATTCTATACCTCGCTCTGTGCAATGTATTACTGATTCCAGAAAAATTATTTTGAACAAACCGTTGTTCTAAACGATAGCGATGCTCGAAATTAAATTCCCATACTTTATTTTTAAGAATGAACTGCTCAAAAATGCGGTGCTCTGAAATAGCATTATTTTCAAAAATGGCATCATCACCAAAAACATCAAATTCCCTAAAGGTAGGGTCGGTATCAATAAAGCCGTACCCCAAAGTGGCAATGGCATTAGGATTAATATGATAATTTACTCCTGTACGCAGCAACAACTGATTAAAATTAGATGCCATTTCATAATATCTAAACTGCGCTTCGGTATGTATACTCCATTTATCGGCAATTTTATTGGTTCCAAAATACATGAACCAACTACCAAAATCGTCTTCACCAGTAACTTCACTTTGGGCATTGGTATGGCTAATTGCTGTTAATAATACTAGTAACGTAATAACTTTCCTCATTCTTTAATTTAATGTGTAACTAAAATAGTGGCTCTTACTTATCGCCGTCTTCAATAGGTGCTCCTTTATCTTTCTTTAAATACAAATCTAAAAAATCTAAAACCCTACTGTAGGCTTCGATCTGATTTTCTTTTTTGACAAAACCATGTCCTTCATCTTCAAAAAGAACATATTCTACAGGAACTCCGTTCTTTTTTACTCCTGCAACAATCTCATCAGATTCAACTTGTAACACACGTGGATCTTGTGAGCCTTGAAGTACAATTAAAGGCTTGGTCACCTTATCGGTATGGAACAAAGGTGAGATTTCTTTTAAACGTACCGAATCTGCACTGTAGGGATCACCCAATTCTAGATAAAGAGCATCTTTAAAAGATTCCCACCATGGTGGTATACTTTTTAGTGTTCTTATCCAATTTGTTACTCCGAACAAGTTAACACCAACTGCAAATTCTTCAGGAGTGTATGTCAATGCTGCCATGGTCATATAACCACCATAAGAACCACCTATGATTCCTATTTTATCGGCATCGATTTCAGGTTGAGCCGCAAGCCAGTTTTTACCTTCAACACAATCTTTTAAATCTTTATCGCCATGGTTTAAATCATCCATTTGGTAAAACGTTTTTCCATAGCCGCTACTACCACGGTTGTTTACAGCAAGTACAGCATACCCATGATTAGTAAGGTATTGAATGAAAGAACTAAAATTTTGTCTACTTTGTCCGCCCGGTCCTCCATGAACCCAAACCAAAGCGGGTACTTTTGCATCGGCATTTGCTTGGTGAGGCTTATAGTAAATGGCAGGTATTTCAACTCCGTCAAAAGACTTATAACGTACTACTTCAGCAGAAACAAGATCCTCTGCTTCAATTTCAGGATTTAATACTTCCGTTAATTGCTTTTGTTCTTTCGTTTCTAGATTATAGACATATAAATTACTTGGAGTATGCGAGCCACCTGCGTAAAAACGCATCCATTTTTCGTCTTTTGAGAAATCTACATTGGTTATTGCCATGGCATCAAACTCAGGTAAATCAATATTCTCCATAGTGGCTACATCCATCACTTCAATAGTGTTCTTTGCATCTTCATTGATATAGGTAACTAAATAACTACCGTTATCTGTAAAGTAACTACCTAAAATATCCCAATCACGGGTAATCACTTTTTCGGTCGCGCCAGATGCAATGTTATACTTCATTAAGTATGAAAACTCACTGCCTTCATCTGTGGTATAATAAAGTTCATCGCCAGAGGGAGAAAAATCTTGACTACTATTCGCACTTTGCGTTTTATTGATCTTAATTTTCTTCTTTGTGGATAGGTCATATAGGTATAAGTCTGAATCGTTGGTATTTAAAGATTTACCCAATGTCAAATATTTTTCATCCTTACTAAGGTTTCCAATTTCATATCCTTCTTCATTCTTAAAAATTAATTTAGGCGAATAATTAAGAAAATCCATTTGATACAGATCCATGTATTTAGCATCTCGCTTGTTTGATGTAAAAAAGAAACTTTGGTCATCTTCTGCCCATCCTTGAAAACTAGCCCTAGCACCTTTGGCAGGCGTAAGATCTGTAAGGCTACCATTTAGATTGCGGATGTAGATATGGTATATTTCATCACCATTACCATCCATACTAAAAAGCATTCGCTCATCTCTAGGAAAATAGGAAATCGCAAAAATAGAAGCACTGTCAGATTGTGTTATGGGCGTTAACTCACCACCTGTGGTAGGCACGGTGTACATATTATATATACCAGACCTATTACTTGAAACCAATAATTTAGAATTATCACGATAAAAACTACCTCCAGAAATAGCTTCATTATCCATCATTTGTTTAATGGAATATTGATCAGGTATTTTGTTGATTTCTACTTCTTTTTGCTCTTCCTTTTGAACTTCTTTTTTTTCTGTACAACTCCAAATAAGAGCTATGGCAAAACAAGCGAATAGTTTTTTCATAATTGATGGTTTTAAGTGAGTATGCCTAATATTATGAGAATTATTTTAAACTAAAGGTGTCTACTTCCTTGAACGGAGAAAGCTCTAAGCTTTCCATAGTTGATCTGTAAGCTTTCCATTTAGTAGAGAAAAATGAATTCGTTTTCTCTAGAGCCCCTTCTAGTTCCTCTTTTGCAAATTGCATAAGCTGCTTTTCTGTAGCAGTCATACCTGCTTGTCTAGAACCAACATAACGTCTTGCAATTTGTAAACGCTGCATTACCGTCATCTCTTTGCTACGGGTAATACCTTGTCGCTTATCAACTTTGCCTAAATAGATTGCAGTTACAGAATCTATTTGTTTGATGATATCTTTAGAAGCAACAATCTGCTCTTTGTATTTTTTATCATCTTCCTTCTTTAGTTCTTTTTGAAACTTTTCTGCTGTTTCTTTACTTTTTGCTAATTGTTGTACGGCATCCGCAGCTTTTTGCATGTATGATTCTAGAACTTTTCCGTTGTCATATGCTTCATTGATAGCTACGGTAGAAACGTTTAAGCGAGGGTCAGAAGCTACTGTGATTTTAGTTTCTTCTTCCATGTCACCATAAAGCATTTTGATAGTGTAAGTTCCTGGTTTTACATCTAAACCGCCAGATTCTTTCTTTTTGGTAATTACTTTCCTGGAAGGTCTATCTGCACCTTTTTCATCCATTCTCCAATATATTCTATGGAAACCTGCTTTTTCTGGAGTCTTGTATTTTAAAGTACGAATTAATCTTTCGCCATCATAAAAATCGAATTGGACAGAGTCTTTCTTTTGAACTCCTGTTAATTCTACTTTCTCTGTTTTTTCTTCGGATGTCTTTTCAGCATCTTTCTCTTTCTTATCTCCCTTTGGAATTCCTTTTTTAGCAGCTTTCTTACCTTCTTTTAGATAATAGGTAATCATAGCCCCAGACTTCTTGTTTTCACCTTGATACAGTCCGTCGCCACCAAAACGACTTCCCGTTGGTTGTTGATAAGCTGCTTGATATGCCGTTGGAGGCGTGAATAATTCGATATCTTTATTTAGAATGGTTGCATCAGCAGCCAAAGCGCGTAAGGGACGAATATCATCTAATACCCATGCAGCTCTACCAAACGTACCTATCACCAAATCATGCTCTCTTGGGTGAATAGCTAAATCTTTTGTGGATACCGTTGGGAAACCTTCGGTCCATTTTTGCCATTTTTCACCTGCATTGAAAGAAACATATAAGCCATCATCAGTACCTAAAAATACCAAATTCGGATTCTCAGAATCTTCTATGATTGATAACGTATAGCTTTCTACATCAGAAGCATCAACAACTCTTGTCCAGCTTTTACCATAATCTTTAGTGCGGTATGCATACGGAGTGTAATTGAACCTTCTATAGTCATTAGCGATTAAAAGTGCTTCCCCTTTATTACGGGTAGATGCTTTTATCTGAGGGATCCAGCTTCCTTTTGGTAAGCCTTTAATATTTGCGGTTACTTCGGTCCAAGTTTCTCCACCATTTTGAGTGTAATGCACACGACCATCATCAGAACCTGTCCATAACATATCTTTTTCAACAGGTGATGGCTCAATTACCAAAATAGTAGTGTGGTTTTCTGCTCCCGTTGCATCCATGGACAATCCGCCACTTTCACTTTGTTTTTGCTTTTCAGGATCGTTGGTAGTTAAATCTGGAGAAATTACTTTCCACGTCAATGCCTTATCTGTACTCTTGTGTACAAACTGACTACCAAAATAAAGGGTGCTATTATCAAAAGGGTCTTGGCTAATTGCCGAATTCCAGTTGAAGCGAAGTTCAGTTTCAGCATCTGGTGGAGTAGGACGTACAATGTAATTATTACCCGTAACATGATCAAAACGTTGTACGTTTCCTTGCTGACTCATTGTATAACCATATCTAGAATCTACAGGATCGGGTACCACATCAAAACCATCACCAAAACTTATTTCTTGCCAGTAGCTATTTCGAATTCCTTGAGCTTTCCAAACATAAGCAGGACCTCTCCAGCTACCATTATCTTGCATACCACCGTATACATTATAAGGATACTCATTATCAGTTGCTATATGGTAAAATTGCGCAACCGGTAGGTTACCTACAAAACGCCATGTTTTTCCACCATCTTTAGAAATATTCAATCCGCCATCATTACCGTCCATCATAAACTGTCCGTTTTCTGGGTGAATCCAGAATGCATGGTGATCAGGGTGTACGCCATTATCGGCACGGTAAGCAGGCATTAGTTGTGTAAAGTTCTTACCACCATCTTGCGAAACGTTCACGTACGTAAATACTGAGAAAACTCTATTTTCATTTTCAGGGTCTACATATATTTCGGAATAGTAAAAAGGTCTATTACCGATATCATTCTTATCATTGATTTTCTTCCATTTAAAACCTCCATTTTCAGATTTGTACAGCGCATTCTTTTTGGCTTCCACCAAAGCGTAAATAACATCGGGCTTACCAGGAGCAATGGCAACACCAATTCTACCTAAATCGCCAGCAGGCAGACCATCTTCTTCACTAAGTTTTTTCCAATTCTTACCACCATCATGGGTAATGTATAAACCACTACCAGAACCACCAGAATTAAAGAACCAAGGCTCACGCTTATGTTCCCACATGGCAGCGATAAGTTTGTTCGGGTTTGTTGGATCCATAATCAAATCGGCAACCCCCGTTTTATTATTTACGAAAAGCACTTTCTCCCAAGTCTCACCACCATCGGTAGTTTTGAAGACTCCGCGTTCTGGGTGTTCTCCCCAAGGAGAGCCAATGGCACCGACATACACGGTATTCGGATTCATTGGGTCAATTTTAATTCTATGAATATGTCTCGTTTTTTCAAGACCCATAGATTTCCATGTCTTACCGCCATCCAGAGATTTATATACTCCGTAGCCACCATTCAAACTATTTCTAGGATTACCTTCTCCAGTACCTGCCCAAATTACAGACGGATTACTTTGCTGAATGGCAACGGCACCAATAGAAGCCGTTACTTCTTTATCAAAAATAGGATCCCATTTAATACCGCCAGATGTAGATTTCCACAATCCGCCAGAAGCGGTACCTACATACATAATATCAGGGTTGGAATTTACGACATCAATACTGGTAACACGACCGCTCATACCACCGGGACCGATGTTACGGGGTTTCATGTCTTGTACCATGTCCATTTTAAATTCTTGTGCAGAAACGAAAAAAGATGCAAAAAGCACCAGCAAGGAGAGTAATCTTGAAGTCATTTGAGTGGTTTGTTAGTTATGTGCTTAAAAATAGCGGAAAAGAAAGGGAAGTATTCTTAAAAGGATGTTAACAGTATGCGGTTTTGAATTATCCGTAATTCTTTAACACTTTTGCGGTTCAGTGTTCAGTTTCAGTTGGCAGTATCAGTTCTCAGTGTTCAGTAGGCAGTATCAGTAGGCAGTATCAGTAGGCAGTTATGCTATGCAATTCTCGTAAACGTCTTTGCGAGGCACGAAGCAATCTGTTTAAGAGGAGCACCAATAGTTCTCGACTGCGCTAAGGATAACAATGCGTTTGTAAGTATTTCAGTTCGAGTGGCTTTTTAGTTGTAGCATAGCGGAAACTACAAAGTTGTATCGAGAACCATTGGAACACATAAAGGTTCTCGATACTAATTTCTCGTTCCTCGAAATTCACTCGAACTGACAACACGTATTTAGGTCACAGAGCGTATTTCAGTAGGCAGTAACAGTAACAGTTGGCAGTTTTAAAGACGTCTTTGCGAGGAGCTTTGCGCGACGTGGCAATCTGTCAGTTTGGAACACCGATAATTCTAGACTGCGCTCGAACAGACAAGATTTTAGTCAGGTCACTGAGCGAAGCCGAAGTGACCTGACAACGGACAACGGACAACGGACAACGGACAACGGACAACGGACAACGGACAACGGACAACGGACAACGGACAACGGACAACGGACAACGGACAACGGACAACGGACAACGGACAACGGACAACGGACAACGGACAACGCACAACGAACAACCATCAACGAACCTCAAAAATCCCAAACAACTCATTGCCCTGCCTAGGCTTAATAGAGTTATAACAGGGATCGAAAGTGATCGTTTTAAAATAGGGTGATAAATAATTGGTGTACAGATCTTTGTTTCCACCAAATGGGCGTTTTTCCATGTTGTCGGTTAATGGAATATTAAACCAGAGTCCCACTAATTTACCAGTTGGTTTTAGTAGTTCAGCCATGTGTTTGGCATAGGCATTTCTATTATCGTCAGTGGGCACAAAAGAGCAGAAAAAAGTCTGTTCTAGTATAAGATCGTACTGCCCATTGAACTTAAAAAAATCTGCTTGATGCATATTCTCGTCTGGGAAATGGGGATTCCTTTTTTTGAATTCTTTTAGCGGAATTTCAGAGATATCTAGAATATGAACATTTTTGAACCCTGCTTTCCACAGGTATTCCGCTTCATAGGCATTTCCGGCTCCTGGTATTAAAATCTGAATGGTCTTGTCGGTTAATTGATCAACATATTCTTTAATGGGTGTAGATGGGTAGCCAATATCCCATCCTGTTTGTTTTTCGGTATAACGTTGCGTCCAATAATTTTCTTCTTCTTTCACTATAGTATCATGATTATCTGCGATAGTAAATTTATACAGATTTGTTGGGTTTTGGCAAAGTATGTACAAAAGTCTACCAATGACCATACATAGATTGTAGCAAACAATTGTAATCCTTATCTTTCGAAACTACTATAGACCAACTAACTAAACGTATGAAATATTCTTTTTTGACCGCCTTAACGGTATGCTTAACTTATGTATGCACGGCACAAACGAATCCGCAATGGGCGCGTTATCCAGCAATTTCTCCCAATGGAAGCACTATTGCATTTACTTATAAAGGCAATCTATTTACGGTACCTGCAGAAGGTGGTGTAGCAAAGCAGTTGACGTATCATTCTGCTCATGATTTTAAAGCAGTTTGGAGTAAAAATGGAAAGAAGATAGCATTTGCCTCTAATAGATATGGCAATTTTGATGTTTATGTGATGGATGCCCAAGGCGGTGAGGCAACACGATTAACTTACCATAGTAAAGACGAAACTCCCTATAGTTTTTCTGCCGATGATTCAGATGTACTATTTGGAGCAGCAAGATTAGATATAGCTCAGCATCGCCAATATCCAACAGGTTCACAGCCAGAATTATATAGCGTTCCTGTAAACGGTGGGCGAGTGGGTCAAGTATTGACCGTGCCTGTAGAAGATGTACAAGTAAATGCAGACGGTACACAAATGGTATATCATGATAAAAAGGGATACGAAGACGAATTTAGAAAGCATCATAAATCTGCCATAACTAGAGATATTTGGTCGTATAATCCATCCACAGGTAAGCATACAAAATTAACCAGCTTTAAGGGAGAAGATCGCAATCCCGTGTTTTCTAAAGATGGTAACGTAGTTTATTATTTGAGTGAGCAAGAAGGTACGTTTAATGTCTTTTCAATTGCTATCGATGGTGGAGCTGAACCTAAGAAATTGACCGATTTTAAAACCCATCCGGTACGTTCATTAAGTATTGGTAATAATAAATTGGCATTTGGTTACGATGGTGAAATTTATACCCTATCAGAAGGGGGAACAGCGAAAAAAGTTGAAATCATTGTAAGAACACAAGAAGACAGTAATCCTATAGAATATGTATCTGTAAACGGTGGTGTTCAAGAAATGGATGTTGCTCCTAATGGTAAAGAAATCGCTTTTATAAGTAGGGGCGAAGTCTTCGTAACATCGGTAGATGGTTCGTTAACAAAACGTATCACCAATACCCCAGAACAAGAACGATTTGTAAAGTTTATGCCTGATGGTAAATCTGTTGCATACTCTAGTGAACGCAATGGTAAATGGAGCATATTTTCATCTTCTAAAGTCCGAAAAGAAGAACCTTATTTCTTTGCGGCAACGTTGTTCAAAGAAGATACATTGGTCACTTCAAAAGAAGATATCTATTTGCCAGAATTCTCACCAGATAGCACCTATGTTGCCTATGTAGAAGGTAGAAGAACGATAAAGGTGAAGAACTTGAAAACGAAAGAAATTACTACTTTAATGACTCCTGACAATGTAATTCACATGCAAGACGGTGATCAGTATTATCAGTGGAGTCCGGATAGTAAGTGGCTGTTGGTAGATTGGAGTGTTTCGTTGAATAATACCGAGTTACTGTTGATTTCTAAAGATGGTAAACAGCGTAAAAACTTGACTCAAAGCGGTTATTATGATTTTTCACCTAAATGGGTGAACGATGGTAGTCAGATTGTCTATTTCTCGAATCGAGACGGACTTAAAAGTTATGCCACCAGTGGTTCTTTTGAAACAGATGTGTATACCATGTTCTTGAATCAAGAGTCTTGGGATAAATTCAATAATACAAAAGAGGAGTACGATTTGTTGAAAATGATAGAAGAGGCTGCCAAAGAAAAAAAGGACGAAGCCAAATCTGATGATAAAAAGAAGAAAGATAAGAAAGACGAAAAAAAGGAGGTAAAAAGGGTGAAATTCGATTTGGAAGATGTAGAACGCAGAAAAGCGCGTTTAACCATACACTCCTCTAAATTGTCAGATGCCGTACTTTCTAAAGATGGAGAAAAACTGTATTACCTGACCAAGTTTGAAAAAGGCTTAAACCTTTGGGAAACAGAAATACGTACTAAAAGCACCAAAATGCTTATAGCCTTAGATGCTAAATCAGGAAGTTTACAGTGGGATGCCAAGAAAGAGCAACTGTTCTTATTATCTGACGGTAGTATATCTAAAGTTGATGTAGCCACTAGTAAGACAGAACCGGTAAAAGTAAAGGCAGAAATGGTTTTAGATGCCGATGCAGAGCGTAAGTATATGTTTGATCATATTTGGTTGCGTACCAACGGTATTTTCTACACCTCAAATTTTCACGGTATAGATTGGAAAGCGATGCGTACCGAATACGAGAAGTACTTACCGCATATTGGTAATGGTTTTGAATTCTCTGAAATGGTTTCAGAAATGTTAGGCGAGCTGAATGTGAGTCACGCCGGAGGTCGTTTCTCCGCCAATATCGAAAACGGAGATCAAACAGCTTCCTTAGGTATTTTTATAGATTACGAGCATAAAGGTGCAGGATTGAAAATTACGGAAGTTATTAAAGGCGGACCCTTAGACAAAGCAGGATTTGATATACAGCCAGGTACTATAATCGAGAAAATCAATGGTGTTACCATAGGCGAGTCTACCGATGCCGCTTTCTACTTAAACCGTATAGCAGGTAACTTTACCTTGTTAGATATTGTCGATGAAAAAGGCAAGAGAAAACAGCTAACCGTAAAGCCTATTTCTTTACTCGTAGAAAACGGATTGCTATATGACCGTTGGGTTAAAAATAACGAAAAAGAAGTATTGGCAAAAAGTAACGGCACATTGGGCTATGTGCACATACCAGGCATGAGCGACGGACCATACCGTACCATTTATGAAGAAATGTTGGGTAAATTCAATGATAAAAAAGGAGTAATTGTAGATACTCGCTTTAATGGCGGTGGCGACTTGGTAGCCGATCTGGCAATGTTCTTTACAGGGATACCATTTCTATCTTATGAAACCGAAGATAGGGTAGTAGGTGGCGAACCAACCTCTCGTTGGACGAAGCCGACCTTGGCAATGTTCAATGAATCTATGTACAGTGATGGATCTTGTTTTGCAAGCGGCTATGTAGATTTAAAGATCGGTAAAACAGTGGGTATGCCTGTTCCGGGTACCTGTAGCTTTGCTGGTTGGGAACGTTTACCCAATGGAGGTGTTTGGGGTGTTGTACCCGTAAGTGCTAAAAACAAAGCAGGCGAGTGGATGGAAAACAATGAAACCAACCCAGAAATTATTATTAAGAACCAACCTGATGTCATCGCAAACGGTATTGATCAGCAATTGGAAAAGTCTATTGAGGTGTTGATGAAAGAGGTGGAGTAGTGTTTCGCTTATTTAGTAAATAAGAGACGATTACTACTATACTTATATATTTAGAAATATGTACAACTGTCTGTATATACTAGTTGTACACAATTAAAACCGAACTCTGAAAATGTGTGAAATTGATTGGAATTTATTTTTTGACTTGATAAAGAGCTTATCAATTATTATTGCATCAGGCGCAGCAATTTACGGAATAAACTCTTGGAGAAGAGAAGCTAAATGGAAAAGAAAATATGAATTAGCAGAAGAAACATTATCTCTTTTCTATGAAGTACAAGATGCTATTTCAATTATTAGAAGTCCCTTTGGACATATTGGTGAAGGTAGAACAAGGAAAAGAAACGAAAATGAAAGACAAGAAGACTCTGAAATTCTTGACCGAGCATATGTAGTAATAGAAAGATTTGAAAAGAACAAAGAACCTTTCCACAAATTAAGAGCTCTAAAATATAGATTTATAACATTATTTGGGAAAGAGTCTGAACAGTATTTCAATGATATTGTAAAACTTACGAATCGAATAATGACCGTTTCTGGATTTTTAGGAAGAAGGTATTGGAAAGACCAAGGTAGAAGAAAATTTACAGACGAACAGTTTGAAAAACATTTGAAAGAAATGGATAAATATGAAGCTATAATTTGGGAAGATTACGGAGAAAATGGTGACGAAATAAAAAGAGAATTAGAACAAATTATAGGCGGAATAGAAAAGATTTGTAATTCAGTTTTAAGAAAAAAATAACAATGTATAACCGCAATTACGGTGGATTCGACTACGTTCGAATCCATTCGGAATTGCAAAAATCAGTGCTAAACCGAAAATAACGCATATTAACCCGTAACTGACGGTTATACGAGACCGTTGTAACACATTAGAGCAAACATAGTATTATGAATGGAAATCGAAATAATTCAATAGAAATCAACAAAGAAGAGTTTCGAAAAATCGGACATCAATTAATAGATGATATTTCTGAGTTACTTTCAAGCATTGATAAAAGACCTGTTACTGTAAAAGAAAGTCCAAGTCAATTACAAAGTATCTTGGGAAACACTTCCTTGCCAGAAATGGGAATACCCGCAACCGAACTGATTTCTAGAGCAACGGACTTATTACTTAACCATTCATTACTTAATGGACACCCTAAATTTTTAGGCTATATTACTTCATCTGCTGCCCCAATTGGAGCTTTAGCCGATTTATTAGCAGCAACTGTAAATCCAAATGTTGGAGCGCATATTTTAAGTCCAATGGCTACTGAAATTGAGAAACAAACTATTCAATGGCTATCAGAGTTCATTGGTGTTTCATCTAACTACGGAGGAATTTTAGTCAGCGGAGGAAATATGGCAAATTTTACAGCGTTTTTAGCAGCTAGAACAGCTAAAGCGCCTGAAAGCGTAAAAGAAGATGGACTTTCAAACATATCCCAAAAGCTAACTATTTATTGTTCAAAAACCACACATACCTGGATTGATAAAGCAGCTATATTATTTGGATTAGGCACAAAATCTATTCGTTGGATTCAAACTGATTCTTCAAATAAAATGGACAATACAGTACTAGAAGAGACAATTAAAGAAGATATAAAAAATGGTTTTAAGCCAATTATGGTTATAGGTACTGCTGGTGATGTTAGTACTGGAGTGGTTGATAATTTAAAAGGTATTTCAACTATTTGTAAAGATTATGATTTATGGTTTCACATCGATGGAGCTTATGGTGTTCCAGCGACAGTTATTCCAAAATACAAAAACCTGTTTGATGGTCTTTCAGAAGCTGATTCTATTGCTCTCGACCCACATAAATGGTTATATAGTCCACTTGAAGCCGGTTGCATTTTGGTTAAAAATCCTCAACACTTAATAAATACCTATAGCTCACATCCAGAATACTATAATTTTAGGAAAGATGAAAATGAAATTGTTCAAAATTTTTATGAATATGGACTTCAAAACTCACGTGGCTTTAGAGCTTTGAAGGTTTGGTTATCATTACAACAAATAGGTCGAAGTGGTTATGAAAAACTAATTGGTGAAGACATTGAACTCTCAGAAATATTATTTGACTTAGCTAAAAAAAATTCTGAATTAGAGGCAGTCTCTCAAAATTTAAGTATCACTACTTTTAGATATACTCCAATCAATTCCAAAGAAAGTAATGATTATATAAATAAACTAAATGAAGAATTATTGAATGAATTACAAACTGGTGGCGAGTTATTTTTATCAAATGCTATTGTAAGTGAAATGTATTGTTTAAGAGCTTGCGTTGTTAATTTCAGGACTTCAAAAAAAGATATTAAAGAGATTATTGATATAATAATTAGAGAGGGAAGAAAGACTCATTCGAAATTACAAGAACGAAAAGTGAATTAATAACGTGTTACAACACCGTGTTAATTAATTGCTGGGGAGTGGATAAAGTGTGTCTCGGAAATCTTAGCGGATTTCCCAACTCATACCCCTTTTCCTATCTTAGTACTTAAAGCAATTAATCATACACAAACCTTTGTAACCAATAACACCAACCATATGAAAAAATCAATCATTATTCTGACAACAATTATTTTATTTGTGCTTCCACAAATAGTTATCTCTCAAAGCAACTCATTTGTACCTGTGGATTTTAAAGTCCCTGATACACTTGAGAATCAACATTTCAGAATTAGAATGCTGACAGTTAATGATGTTGTAAAAGATTATGACGCGGTTATGACGAGTCTTAGCCATTTACAAGAAATGTTCCTTCCAATATGGAACTGGCCAACAGAGGATTTATCATTCGAACAGGATTTAATTGATTTGGGATGGCATCAAAAAGAGTTCCAAATGCGAAGTTCGTTTGCGTATACTGTTGTAAGCCTTGATGAAAGTCAAGTACTTGGATGTTTGTATATTGAACCTTCCAAAAAGGCTGATTTTGATGCTGTAATTTATATGTGGGTCCGACAAAGTGAGGTTGCAAACGGACTTGACTCAATTCTGTTTAGCACGGTAAAGAAATGGATTGACAACGAATGGACTTTTAAGAACCCTGCATATCCCATTAGGGAAATAAGTTTGGAGAAATGGATGTCAATGAAATAAATAATTACTGGCTACAACAAAACCAATAAACAATACGGGCTTCGGGCTTAATCGCTGGGTTTGTGTATTTTTATGAAGTCCGAAAAATCTTATGGATTTTGCTCTGGACAGGAAAAAATAAATCAAAACAATAAGATTTCGCTATGTGCGTGGCGGAAAGCAAACGCTAGTTTGCTCCCGTACTGTTCATAGGTACTGTGTCAAAAAACAAGTTTTTTCTTTAATAATTTAGGAAACAGGTTGATTTATCAAACTGTTATCCCGCGCAGCAAGGGCTTCATGCTTTTGCTGCTTTTTTATTTCAAATTCAGCATCATAGTTTTCTTCATTCTTCCATAAGGTATACATCAATATCAATAGTTTTCTCTGAACCGCTACGAGCGCCACCAAAGGCTTTGCCTTGTTCGGTTTCAGTCTATTATAGAACTGTTTCAATGTCGGGTTACAGCGTACGCAGGTCATCGAGGGCATATGCAATACCGCCCTGATATGGCTGTTTCCTTTTTTGCTGATCCGGGTATTTCCCTTGAAGTTTCCCGATTCCCTCAGTACCACATCATAACCGGCGTAACTTGCCAACTGCTTGCCACTGACTATGGATTCAAAACCCAATGTTTCCCCGACCACCGTAGCCGCCGATACAAAAGATACACCAGGGATGCTCGTCAAATATTCAAGTTTACTTTTCAACTCTTCGTTATCCGCTATCAATGACCGCATCTCTTGTTCAACTGCCGCTATTTGTGTATTGAGAAGCTTCAATCTGACCTTGTGCCTTTTTAGCGCCCTTGCATTGCTATGCACGCTCGATGCAATCGCTCCTTGCCGATTGGTCTCCATGGTCCTATCGTTGAGCAATGAACTACGTTCCCTGCTCAGACCCTTTAACTCTTGCAGCTCTTTACTGGGCGGGTGCCAAAGACGGATGTTTCTTTCCAATCCCAGCATACTGAGCATTCTACTGTCAAGTGCATCCGTTTTCGAACGTTGGTCCAAACTCTGCGCATAGCGCTTTACACGGCCCGATTGCATTACACAAACGCGATAGCCCAGTTCGTATAGATAATGAGCGATACCTTGATGATATACTCAAGTAGCCTCCATGACCACTAACAGTTCCACTTCAGGGTTCACCGATGTTCTCAACCATCTCAAAAGAACCTTATAGCCCTCTATGTCATTGGTGATATCCGGATGGTACTCGAATTCCTTGATCAGCTTATCATTTAGGGAACCTAGTGATAACGACAGGTTCAATTTGGAAACATCAATGCCAAGACTCTGTTTTAAACGCTTTTCCATTTCTTCGGTTTTTAAGCTATAACTCTCTTTATCATCCTTGCTCGCATTTGATTCGATCTCTATCCAAAGGATCTAGGTACTGTCCGGATTCCAAGAAAATTATAGAAGGGCGGGATTTCTAAGAAACGATATCACCCTAACGTGTATCTAGCCGAGACCTCTCTGTCCCTTCTATTTTAGCTGTTGTTTAATATATAAGCTACTACTTTTATAAAAGTAGTAGCTAAAGAAGAATTGTTCATCTATGAAACGACATCATTGAAAATGTATCTAGCTTAACCGCTTAATCAACCTCCTTTTATTTATATAATTATAGTATCTTCAAACTAAGAACCAAACATACGAGCTCAACCGTTATGCACAAGCAAAAAAAAGGACAATGACATTTAACGAAATCTGGGATAAACATAAAGGTCATTTACTTAATTTCATCAAAACCAAAATTGATGACGAACATAATGCAGAAGATATTTTGCAAGAAGTTAGTATAAAACTACATGGCAATTTAAATCGTAAAACAGAAATCAAGAACCATAAAACTTGGCTCTTTCAAGTAACTAGAAATACAATTGCAGATTATTATAGAAAGAACAAAAAACATTCTGAATTATCAATAAACCAATCTGAAATTAATATCAATTCAAGTGCTTGTGTATGTGATTTATCAGGTTTTGTAATTCAAACTTATTTACCCGAAAAATATAGCAGACCACTTTATTTAAGTGATATTGATCAAAAACCACAGCAAGAAATTGCTGAATTGCTTGATTTGAGTCTAACAGCAACAAAATCAAGAATACAAAGAGGACGAAAAAAATTAAAAGAGTTAGTAAGTGATTGTATTGATATTTCTTATAACAACAAAGATCAAGTCTCTGATTTTCAGTTAAAAAATAACTGCGAACTTCCTCAAGAATTAAAAACTGAAATGGAAAGAATAAATTTAATTCCATAATCCTGCATCTTTTTGCTTTCCTCTTGCGACTACAAGAGAAAGTAAACAAATGAAACATAAAATTACATCCTCACTAGTTGTACCAACATTATTAATTTTAACAGGCATATTTAGTTATTTAACACTTCAAAATAATTGGAATTTTGAAATAGTATCCTTTTCCATTTTCCTCTTTACCCTTTTTTCCATTTTAATTTTAGAGCGAATCATTCCGTTAAAGAAAGAATGGAAGCCTAACAAACAGGAACTTTGGACTGATATTAAACATTTTATTTTTTCTACAGCCATATTTGATGCTTTTGGAAAAATGCTTGCATTATCATTGGTTATTTATCTTCAAGAAAAAATCATTACAACAACTAATTTCTGGAATTCCTTACCATTTTTAGCAACATACATTATTGCTAATCTGATAGGCGAATTTCTTCCTTATTTATATCATAGGATTAGTCATAAAGGAAATACAAAATCGTATGTAAGTTTTCTTTTGTGGAAAATACATTCTATTCATCATTTACCAACAAGTTTAAATTGGTTTAAAACAAATTGGATTCATCCTATCAATATTTTCTTAAATACCTTTTTAAAAATGACACCTATTTTACTTTTAGGGTTTAGTCAAGAAATTATTTTTTTAGTAGGTATTACACACGTAGTAATTGCCTACATCTCTCACGCAAACATTCAAACAAAAAAAAGCTTTTGGGATTACCTGATTGTAACACCTCAAATTCATCATTTTCATCACAGTAAAAAATTGGAAGAAGCTAAAAATTTCGGGAATATTTTTCCTTTTTGGGACATATTATTTGGTACATATTATAACCGAAAAGGTGCTGTTGCAGAAGTTGGAGTTATTAAAAACTATAAAACAAATTATCCAAAAGATAAAGAATACTTTAAGCAACTATTATTTCCGATAACGACCACAAAGGAATGTTGTGAATGAAAATGCCTGTGCATAACAAAGAACTGAGGTAAAAAACAAACAAATTCTTCTTTAATCTGAGACAATATTATCCTATGCCCATAGATTCAAAAAACAGATTCGTGAGCTTTTTTTATTCAATTTACCTGCTATTTATCTAGGCAATACAGAAACGTAGGTTTCATCATATGGTTTGCCAGATTTTGCGATAGCAAAAGACTGCTTTAATAGTTTGTTGGCAACGGCTATCAGTGCTAATTTCTTGCTCTTACCCTTGTTCACGATCCGCTCATATACCTCTTTGCACGCCTTGTTGTGTTTACAGATTAAAACTGAACAAAAAAAGTGTGGCTTATATCGACAAGGTTAATGGTCATTCATCATATTATCAAACAAGATTAGATTATTATGACAAGAGAGCTAGTAAAAACGTTTGCTAAAACAACCTAAACGTAATGGGAACTTTAGGGCAAAACCGAAAGGCCTTATAAACCTGCCTTCCGACAGGTTTATAAGGCCGCTAATCCCGATAGCTATCGGGAATGGATTTAACTTTGTACAAGTAAAAATAGATTAAACCCTAATCTTTAACTTGTGTAAACTATGTCTCTAACGAACAACTCCAAAAATGATTTCAGAATATATATAGATATCAAATTAAGGATAGCAGTCATTTGTCAAATTGATAGGAATCTTTTCAAATCACAAAGCAAGGCATTGTTTTGGAAACGTAGCTGGGGAATCAATATCACCGATAATGCTGCAAAAATTATATCGCCATAGCTACCTGAAAACGACAATTAATTATCAGGTGGATTGCATTCATAAAGATCCAGATGATACCCTTGATGCAGTACTAAATTCTTAATAGAATGAATTTTCCGACGGGATAAAAATAAAAATTGAAAACATTTAAAATCAGAACATTAGATACTATTTTTCAGTAGTTTCTTTTATATTTGAATTATAAAAATCGACCAATTATGAGAAACATTTTCACAGCCTTTTTGCTAATAAGTTTATTGTTCCTTCAAACACTGGAAGCACAGCGTTCACCAAAAAGAGCAACACCAAGAGGAGCACAAGGAGCTACATCTACATCCAAATCTGCTGGAAAGTTTACTGCTTTGTCGCAACAACATATAGAAAAAGCTATTAATTTATTAGGCATAAAGTTAGGACAAACATTAGCTGAGGCTAGAGAAACAGTAGAGAAAAATGGTGGAGAAATTATTTGGTTGGGAAGTCGAGACCCTAACTTTACGGAGTCAATAAGAAACCTTCAAAGAGCTTCTAAAATAGATTATTTTGAATATGCAGCACATTCTACTAAGAATTTAAATAAAAAATACGTTTCGCATACTCCATACAGTCGAGAGGATGTAGTCATTAAATTAACTGTTTATCCAAAATCCGCAGGAAATCTAAAAGACCCCAATAATTTAATAATATATAAGGCAGAAATCTCTTTGGGTTTTCAGCCATCACGCAATGAAGTAATCTATGACAAAGTTAATTATGTTGATTATACATATGAAGATTTTCATGCAGTTATGGAAAAAAATAATTATAAGTTATATCAGAATCAAGGTGCATATTTATCCTATAATAAAAATGGAGCAAAAAGTTTGGATATTGGCAATTTGAAAGTTTCTGGTGGAACTTGGAAACGAGATAATATTAGAACTGCACCTAGTAATAAATTAACCTCAATGAGTGCTTTTTTTCCTAAATATGCGCATAGTCTATTGCAGACAAAAGAAAATGGCGTAGACCAAGTTGTTACATATAAGCCTTTAAGCGAAATGATTGATAAACATGAAGGCGTGGGGGCTTTTCAAACCTATTTAAAATATGGCAATTCCGTTGTTTTGACATTAGTTCAGATAAAATCAGAGAAAGACCCAAATATATTTCTATTAAATAATATTGGTCTTAGTTACCAAGACGCAAATTTGATGGCAGATGCTTACAATGGTTTTTATAATGCACTATATAAGGAGTAGGGCGGTCATTATTAGTTTGTATCTATAAAAGTAATATGTTTAGAAACCAAAGCTTTTTATGACCTTATAGATAAGGTTGTTAAGCGCATGAAAGGAATTGAAAGTAATAGGAAACAAGACAAATGGGTATCTAAACAAGAAGCAATGCGTTTGCTTCGAGTAACATCTAAAACTACCATTTCCAAATTGAGAAGTAACGGAATGGATTGAAATTGATACAGAAAATAAACTAAACAATAAGCTTTAGCTTCGTACATAGACGGAAATGAAAATGTTTCCTTGCCTCCGCACTATGCATAGCTGCGGCGTTCTTCATACTAATAAACGAAATAGATAATAAAAAGGTAAAGCCGAAAACCGACCAATGTAGGCACTAAACAATCAGAATTATGAAAAAACCAATTGACCGATTGACAATACTCGCAACACTTTTTGCATTCGCTTTTGTATTCCAAAGTTGTGAACAAAAACAAAAGGAAGAAACTAAAGAAGTGGAAAAAGAAGTAGTTGTTGCACCCGAAAAACCTGAATATTTTCTATTGCGTCCAGAAGTAGAAAAGGCATACGGATATTCACACGCCGTAAAAATAGGGAATAGCATTAAAATTTCTGGAGCAGTAAGTATGGATGATGAAGGAAATCCAACGGCTATTGGCGATATTGAACAGCAGATGAAAAACTGTTATGCTGATTTGGAAAAAATATTAAAACACTTTGACTGCACATTTGACGATGTTGTAAAAGAAGACATTTTCACAACTGATATGGCACAAATGTTGGAAAAATCAGCATATCGAGCTGAAATTTATAAAAACCGGTTTCCAACTGGCTCTTGGCTTGAAGTAAAAGGATTAGCATTGCCTGAATTTATGGTTGAAATAGAACTTGAAGTACATGAATCGAAATAAAAAGTACGACAGCAGAACAAGGTGATTGAAATTACATTTTGGCACCTACAAAAAAATGGTTTTTATTTGAAAATGGAACGCATGGAGTACAAATTGAATATCCAGAAAAATATCTTTGGATATATATTAATGAAATATTGAAAAAATAACTGCTTGGAGATGAAAATGAAAGGTTGCTTACTTTTACATTAAGCTCACAATTACCCTGCTTATCATACGGAGCTGATTAGCAATAATAGAATTTGAACGCAAATGGAAAAGAAAAAGATACATTTTGACAATATGAAAAGTTGGATTTGGATATTCATTCTATTCCTTTCTCTAATTTTTATTTTGGTGGGTTTTTTTGAATTATTTGAATTTGAAAATCCAAAACTGAACAAAAGAATAAGTGCTATTGGATTTTTTCTACAAGTGATATATTTCAGTAAAATGTTTTGGTATAAAAATTATGTTCAATGGAACAAAAAAGGAGTTATAATAAGAATTAACTCTTGGGCTTCAAAATCTTTGAATTTTAATCAAATCAAAAAGACTGAAATGGTTGAAAAAAAGTTAATAATAACAAAAGACAGCGGCATTACAGTTACGTTTGACTTGAATGAAATTAAGGAAGCTGATTCTCAAAAACTGAATGAGATAATAGTAAAAAATACTATTGCCAATAACGTATAACGCAAGTAACACAAATTGGACAATATTTGAATCTGCTCGGAATGACTAACATTAGTTCTTTACCTAATCCACCACAAAATGAAAAACTTATTCACCCTTCAAAATTTAAAATTCGTATTAGGTTTCGCTACCGGTTTTATAATTTATGATGCCTTTGCAAAAGATGAAATCGACTGGGTTAAAGCAATTGTAGTGGCTATTCTGTCAGTGGTTATAATGTTTGTAATTGATAGGCTTAAAAAATAGAATTAAATTTGCTTCGACCTTAGGCTTGAAAATTCTTCTAACTCCTATACCGGTCACTAGTTAACGCAAACATTCAATTCATTTTATACCAAGTCTAAAACAACCACATGATTACATTTATTACATCCATTATCCTATTGGTATTGGGTTATATCACCTACGGCAGATTTGTAGATAAAACATTTCAACCAAATGAAACAGAGAAAACTCCCGCACATACTATGGAAGACGGGGTTGACTTTGTACCCATGAACAGTAATAGAAATGCTTTTATTCAAATTCTGAATATAGCTGGTGTAGGTCCCATTTTTGGTCCCATATTGGGTGCTTTGTATGGTCCCATCGCATTTATTTGGATTGTGCTTGGGTCTATCTTTGCAGGTGCGGTTCATGATTACCTAACCGGTATGATCTCGTTACGTTTTGGTGGTGCACACTTACCGGCATTGGCATCGCGTTTTTTAGGAAAATCTTTTAGTCACGTTGTAAACTTCTTTGCGCTATTACTCCTAATTTTAGTAGGTACTGTTTTTGTAACTGCTCCCGCAAATATGATTAATGATGTTATAGGTTCAGAAACAAGCTATTTGACCATAGTACTTTTTGCCATATTTCTCTATTACATAGTTGCAACCTTATTACCAATAGATAAAATCATAGGTAAAATTTATCCTGTGCTTGGTTTGTTGCTCATATTAAGTGCCATTGGTATTTGCATAGGTATGTTCGTTGTAGGCAATCCTATTCCAGAGCTTACATTTCAAAATATGCATCCGCAGAACATACCTTATTTTCCGGTAATTTTCTTAACCATTTCATGTGGTGCCTTATCAGGTTTTCATGCTACGCAATCTCCCATAATTTCACGTACCATCAACAATGAAAAAGATGGAAGAAAAGTGTTTTACGGTATGATGATACTTGAAGCCGCTATTGCCATGGTCTGGGCGGCGGCGTCTATGAGTATTTTGGATGGAGATTCCTTAAATGAGCTTTTGCAAAATGGCGGACCAACCGCTGTGGTGAATAAAATAGCTACCATTTCTTTAGGAACTATTGGTGGTACCATTGCCGTTTTAGGTGTAATTGTATTACCTATTACATCAGGAGACACTTCATTTAGAGCGGCACGCATGATTATTGCAGATTATTTGAATATAGACCAGAAAGTATTAAAGAATAGATTTATGGTGGCTATTCCGCTCTTTATCGTTTCATTTATACTTACAAATATGGATTTTCAGCTATTATGGAGGTACTTCTCATGGGCAAACCAAGTAACTGCTTCCATAGCTCTTTGGATTGGTGCTGTATATTTATATCAAAAGAAAACGTATTATATCATTGCTTTAGTTCCGGCATTTTTTATTACGTCCGTGGTTGGTTCTTATATTTTTTATGACCCAAACGTTGGTTTAGGATTGGACATTGAAATTTCTAATTGGATAGGGATTGGAATTTCTGCTGTACTAACAGTGTTATTTTTTAGAAAGTTGAAAGATGGAACAAGTGCGTTGTAATTACATGATATTTTAATACCAACTAAACTTAAAATATGAATAAAACTATTATAGAATTTTTCAAAGAGATACTTACAATTATAGTCGGTATTTTGATAGCACTTTTTATCAATAATTGGAATGAAGATCGTAAAGATGCAAAGTATATGAATCAGATATTTATATCAATGGATAAGGAGTTGAGAGAAACCAATAAAGATATCAAGAAAAAAATGCCTCAACAGCAGACACTTATCGACACTTTAGGTTTTTACAAAAAGAATGATACAATTTCTATTTTCGATGTCATGATGAAAGTCAATGGAATTCAAATGCCTCAAATTAGAATTAGTTCATGGAAAGCTATTTCTAGTTCAAAAATAGAATTGTTGGAATATGATAGAGTATCTGCTTTGGCAAATATTGAAGAGCACACAGAGTTGTTGACATCAAAAACTCAATTTTTAATGCGTTTCCTTTATCCAAATATAAAAGACACCAGTACTGATAAAAAAGAACTTATAATGTTTATGATGCAGGATATTATGGTTACGGAAAGAGGTTTGCAAAAGGAAATTGAGGAGGTCATTCAAGAGTAATGATTAATGAAGCATACTCTCCGTAACACTTGAACTTAAGATTTAAAGAGCATAAATTGATTAAAATACTTAAAAAGCTATCCTGGCTAATTCTTTATCTCCTGTTCAATGCAGTGCTATTTTTTATTGAAGTAAGTGTGTTGTTCACTACGAATGATGGTTTTACGGGTGGTAGCGGATTTCAATCCGTAGACGATATTTTAGAAGCCCTCAATGTAGTATTTAACATCCTTGAGGGCGTGGTTATGGTGTTCTATTTATATACAGCAATAGGCTTGGCTATTGTTGCTTTGTTACTGTTTATTCCTGTTCAAGTGTACTATATAAACCGTAAATTTAAAAACAATAGTAAGAAGTATTGGTACAGTTTATTGGCATCCTTCGGTGTAGTAGTGCTATTGAAATTGTTGATGTATTCTTGGATGTATATTGATATGAATTATTTGTAAAATTTTAAAGCAGACAGTTATAATAGCAACTTAAATAATTTAAGAATGGACATCACTCAAGACTGGAAAAAGATACGAACGCATTTCAATAAGAGTTTCAGTTCTAATTTTCATATTTCTGTTGCATCTGTAGACGCAGAGAATAACCCTACGGTTACTCCCATCGGGTCCTTGTTTTTAAACGATAATCAAACAGGATTTTATTTTGAAAAGTTCCCTAAGAAATTACCGTTACACGCAAAAACGAATAATAATGTATGTCTACTTGGGGTCAATAGTAGTCGGTTCTTTTGGCTAGGGGCATTGTTCAAAAAAAAGTTTTCAGACTATCCGGGTGTAAAATTATACGGTGAGCTTGGCGAAAGAAGATTAGCGACCGAAAAAGAAACAAAAAGGCTGAACAGAAGAATGCGAATGACCAAAGGCTTAAAAGGAAACACCTATCTATGGGGCAAAATGGAATATGTACGTGATATTAACTTCACAAAAGCAGAGAAGATAAATTTGGGTAAAATGACAGCAGGGTTATAAAATATAGTGAGAGTTTTACAACGGTAATTTTCAAATATTAAATGTGCCCCTTAGCTGTAATTAAGGAGCACAAAAAATAAATAATACTACTGGTGTTTTTCTTAAATAACCCCAAGTTTATAGAACTCTTCTAATTGAGAATTACAACTAAAATTAACCTCTAAATCTTTTATAATTCCTGTACCTACACCATATACCCAACCATGTAAAAATAATTCTTGTCCTCTTTCCCATGCACTTTGTACAATAGAAGTTTTAGCAAGATTGTAAACCTGTTCCATAGCATTGAACTCAACAAAACGGTCAAAAAGCACCTCTTCATTTGTTATATCGCCGAGCTCTTTTTGATGTTGCCTGTAGACATCTCTAATATGTCTGATCCAGTTATCTGCTAAACCATAAGATTTACTTCCCATGGCAGCTTTTACACCACCACACCCATAATGACCACATACAATAATGTGTTTAATTTTAAGCACATTTACCGCGTAGTCTAAAACACTAAGCATGTTCATGTCTGAGTGTACCACCATGTTGGCTATGTTTCTATGTACAAAAACCTCACCAGGTTTACCTCCAATTATTTCGTTGGCAGGTACGCGACTATCAGAACAACCGATCCATAACAAAGGTGGTTGCTGACCTTTCTCTAGTTTCTTAAAAAAATCTGGGTCATCATCTAATTTAGATTCGACCCATTTTTTATTATTTTCAATTAAGCTTTTATAAAAATCTAATTTCATATTCTTTTCTTTATACTATTAATGCTCTAAATGGAATACTTGGTGTCCGAAGTATCTTCTAAAACTGTCCGGATTATCTAAAGTTTCCTTTTCAGCAATCATTTTAATATTGATGTTATTATTCTTCGCCTTAATGGAAAATTCATCTAAATATTCAAGAATATCATAGTCAAGTATCTTTGTTTTTCTAAAATCTAATTCAAGATAAGAATCACTTTTCAAGGCATCTAGCTCTTTCATGATTGGGCCCTTGTTGATAAAGGTAACCTCTTCGGCAAAATTTATGTGAAATATATTTCTTTTACCGTTGTTCTCCTTTACCAGTAATTGGTGAGAGTTGTAATATGACTTTAAAAGAACTACAATTAAACCTACGGTTAACCCTATTAAAATACCCTTTAATAAATCTGTAGTTACAATACCGATTACCGTAATAATAAATGGAATAAACTGCGCCTTACCTAACTTATACATTTGAATAAAAGATTTAGGGCTAGCAAGTTTAAAACCTATTACCAAAAGAACACTTGCTAAAACAGCTTGTGGTATAAGGTTCAGTAGGGTAGGGATTGCAATAACACTTATAAGAATCAGTATACCATGCAAAATGGCGGAAAGTTTGGTCATGGCTCCGCTCATTACATTTGCAGAACTACGAACAACAACTTGCGTTATGGGTATACCACCAATTAAACCAGAAATACTATTTCCAATACCTTGGGCGATCAGCTCTCTATTGGTGGGTGTTTGTCTTTTTAAGGGGTCAAGCTTATCTGAAGCTTCAACACTCAATAAAGTTTCTAAGCTAGCTACAATGGCTATGGTGAAGGCTGTTATATATACCTTTTTATCTGCTAATGCAGAAAAATCTGGGAGTGTAAATTGCCCCATAAAAGAAGCTACATCTTTAGGTATAGGTACACTTACTAGCTGACTTTCGTGTAACTCAAGAAAACCAGATTTTCCAAAACTGATATAAATTACTATTCCCGCAATTACAGCTATTAAAGGAGCAGGAACGAGTTTGAAAATTTTACTCTTTTTTGCTAGAATACCATCCCAAATCAACAATATACTTAGTGAAATAATTGTAATTAATATGGCGCCAGGGGTAATTTGATCATGCAATCCGCTTAAATCGATTCTGTCGGTATTGACATCGCCGCTAAAGCCAAATGCTAGAGGAATCTGTTGTACGAAAATCATGATCCCTATGGCACATAACATACCTTTAATTACGGCAGAAGGAAAATAATATCCAATTACGCCTGCACGAAATACACCTAGTAGAATTTGAATGATACCAGCTAAAATTACAGCGGTAAGAAAAAGTTCGTAGCTTCCTAAATCAGCAATAGCATTAAACACTATTACAACTAAACCTGCAGCCGGACCACTTACCCCAATAGATGAACCAGAAAGATAGCCAACTAAAACACCACCAATTAAACCCGCTATTAGTCCGGCAAAAGGCGGTGCTCCACTTGCTAAAGCGACACCTAAACATAGTGGTAATGCGACAAAGAATACAACAAGACTTGCGGGTAAGTCTTTTTTCCAATGTTTGAATAAATTCATGAAAATTTTAAATTTGAATATATGAGAGTTGGCCTAATAATGATATGAAATACCTTTAGGAGACCTATTTTAATATTTAAAGTGAAATACTTACTCTTAATTTTGAGGTACGTAGTAAGTGAAAAGTAAATTATTAGCCTATATATTCAGGTGGAGGCGTTGGTTGTGAGATTTCTATAATTTTAAAAGCCAAGTTTAGCTTTGTATTAATTACAAAATTATTGGAGCTTAAATAAGCTATTAAAAGATGCTTTTCTCGATGAGGTATGTCTATATCTAGAATCTCTTCATCAATGTCAGATTCAGATTCATCTTGATTATCTTGTTGTTCCGTATCAAAAACAACAGCAGTATCATCAGAATACCGTGATGATAACTCATTAGTTAACCCAAGGCTAAAAACGAGCAATAAAATGCTAGATGTAATATGTTTATGGAAGATTTTCAATTATTAGAAAAGTAAAAAATTGAGGTTGTTAAATTATTCTCGTTAAATGTAGATATGTGTTATTAATATTTTACTAAAATTGTGTTAAACAATAGTATTAATTAAATTAATTTTAGAATTACTCTAATTTGTTGCGAATATCGTAATGCTTGAAGTAGCGGTAAAGTGCTTTTAAAATGAAAGATCTTACAGCAATAACTAATTTATAAGCGGTATTTTTAAAATCCATTAAATAAGAATACTTTGAAACAATCCATAGCACGTATAGCACTAGTAGTAGATGATTACGATAAAGCCATTGAATTTTATACCAACAAATTAGATTTTTTACTGGTTGAAGATACCGACTTGGGCGATGGTAAACGTTGGGTTGTAGTGGCGCCACAAGGATCAAAAGAATGTTCTTTGGTACTGTCAAAGGCAGATGATGAAAAACAGCTGGCAAGTGTTGGAAATCAAACAGGTGGTCGCGTATTCTTGTTTTTGTATACTGATGACTTTTGGAGGGACTATTACAAAATGATGGAGCGTAAAATTAAATTTGTACGATCTCCAGAAAAAATGCCGTATGGAATGGTAGCGGTTTTTGAAGACCTTTATGGGAACCTGTGGGATCTGTTAGAACCAGTAGAAATGCAACAACAACAGCAGCAACAATAGAATTTTCATTTCGTTACTATGTGGCAATTTCTAAAAGACATATTCAATTTTAAGAGAAAAGAATCTTCCTTGAATTCTAATAGGTCTTTAGAGTTTTTTAATGCAAAAAAACTACTATGTGGTATTGGGGAATCTGAAATACGGGAAAGTGAAATTGTAATTACTAAATATCCGTTTGAACCATCCATAGGCTACCCAACAGCTATACTTTCTGCCAAGGATATAGATTGCATGTCGGTTGATTTTACAGTTTGCAAAGTGCATGTAAAAAACGATATCATATTTATTTCTTCAGAACAAAAAGAGAAACTGAAACAATTTGCCGAAAGTAACAATATTAGACTTATACCACAAAATTGGAATTGGGATTGGATTCTAGAGCCTTATCTGGATACAGAATTTACCAAAGAAAATGAGCAACGCGCTTTAGAACGACTATTAGAAAATGGATTCACGACAAATGAAGTAGATACTACAAGAGCCGAGGTGAAAAATCAAATGTACGCCTATAATTTTGATACCATGCTGTGGGATTGGTGCAGCCTTGGTCTATCTGATGTTCTATCTGCAATGCGGGCAAAATATAGTAAAGAGCAATTCCGTGAGTTCTACAAAAGAGCTTTGAAAATAGAAAAACGAACAGGTAGCAGTACTAATTTCAGCCAAGTTTAATACAATAAAAAAAGGGCAAAAATCTTAATAGATTTTTGCCCTTTTGTATAACTAAAAATGTAGCTTATTTTAATGTAGATTTAAGCATCCAGATTAATTTTTCTTGTCCGGATATTAAATCACTGATTAAGGTAACCGTACCTTCATCATCATTGTCAGAAGAGAATTCTAAAATTTCTCTTTCCTGAATTAATAACTCGTTCAAGTTATCTATAAGTAAAGAAATACCGGTAGCACCGTCAGACACTTCTTTAATAATTCTAATGGTCTTGTTGTCCAAATAATCTTCAAACGTATGTAAAGGCTGTTGGTCTAAAGTTAAAATACGCTCAGCAATTTCATCAACTGTTTCAGTAGCTTCAGTATATAACTCTTCGAATTTCTCATGTAATAGAAAGAAATTGCTCCCTTTTACATTCCAGTGCATACCTCTCAAGTTCATATAATGAATTTGATAATTAGCTAATAGAACGTTTAATTTATCACTGATTTCTATTTTATAATCTTGGTTTAATCCCACGTTTTTATTTAAAGTTTCCATGATTTTGTTGTTTTAATTTCTTACTGTAAAATTACGCATAAAGCCTCTGTAATAAGGTAACTAAAGTTACATAACCAATACGTTTTGTTTATACTGCTATTAAATTTTATGAATGAATATTCTTGTCATTTTAAGCAATTGTAGTTCAGAAAATAGATTCGTAAATTAGAAAGGTTAAAATGACACTGAACTACCATGCAAATTCCAGAAATTCCTAATTTAATTCACTACGCTATTCCTTTTTTTGCGGTTACGGTAATTTTAGAAGTGATACTATCCGTAAAGATAAAACTACATGACTACGAGTTTAAAGATGCCGGTACCTCTATTGTTATGGGGCTGGGTAATGTTGCCATAGGTTTAATTACCAAAGGCATTGCATTGGGTTTTTTCTACTTGTTGTATAATTTTTGGCACCTTTTTGAAATCCCTTTTGCGTGGTGGTCATGGTTACTACTCCTATTTGCAGAAGACCTTTGTTACTATTGGTTTCATAGAACTAGTCATGTAAGTCGGTTTTTCTGGGCGAGTCACATTGTGCATCATTCCTCTAAAAATTACAATCTAAGCACGGCATTAAGGCAATCGTGGTCTGGAGGATTTTACACCTTCATTTTTTGGACGCCATTAATTCTCATTGGTTTTCATCCAGTGATGGTTTTGGTACAGATGTCTGTCAGTCTCATCTATCAATATTGGATCCATACCGAGTTCATCACTAAAATGCCCAAGTGGTTTGAGGCTGTTTTTAATACACCAAGTCACCATAGGGTGCACCATGCTACCAATCCGCAATACTTGGATAGAAATCACGCAGGTATTTTCATTATATGGGACAGGTTATTTGGCACTTTTGAGCCAGAGGTGGAAAAACCGGTTTACGGTTTGGTTACAAATATAGACACTTATAACCCTATAAAAATTGCCTTTGGGGAATGGTACAAGATGCTGGGTGATTTTTTCACTTCTAAAACCTCAATTGTAAACCGCTTTAAGTATTTGACAAAACCACCAGGCTGGAAACATGATGGCACCAGTATGCTATCTACAGATTTAAGAAGGGAGTGGGAAGAGCATAATAAGTTAGAATTATAATTTTTATGTAACATAAAGGTCTTTTGAGCGTCATATAAAAAACAACCACCAGTAGAATGACCAATAAACTAGTAGCATACATAGGAATTTTAGGAGTAAGTTTATTTGCGATAGCCGCCATCGTGGGACCGTTATTAATTGATGATTACAGTGTAGTAAGTCAATATATTAGTGAATCTTTTGCTATAAATACCCAATACGGTAAATACTTGCAGTACTTCGGATATATACCTAGCGGAATTCTAATTACCATTTTCTGTTTTAGTGCTCCCAGAAAATTACCAAGTTCAAAACTGATCGTAGCCGGTTTTTTCGGTTTGGCACTTTTCTACGGGTTGGGAACCATCTTGGTAGGAATTTTTCCGTGCGATGCGGGGTGCCCAACAGATGTTATCGACTCTAGTCTTGCACAACTTATACATAATGCAGTGGCTTCTTTGACTTATATCTTTTTTCCAATTTGTTTAATTGGCATAGGATTAGGGTTAAAGAAGTTTGAGAACTACGAGCGTTTATCTCAAATAGCAATGATCACAGGAATAATAAGTGGCATTTTTATATTCTCGCTATTTTCCGACCCCAATTCGGGTTACAGGGGAATTTTACAACGGATAATAGAAACCTCTTTTATTGTTTTTATGGTTTCTAGTTCGTTGCGAATTGCCAAGGATACGGGAAAATAGTATTAAGTATCGAGTACAAAGTACAACGTTAGCAATTTACAGGTCACTGAGCGTAGCCAAAGTGAACGTGTTCCAAAAGAACAGATAGCCGCGCTATGTTCGTTCGCTTTGATAAACAACGAGTAACGATTTAGGTCACTGAGCGTAGCCGAAGTGACCGGACAACGGACAACGGACAACGGACAACCAACAACTACTCCAAATAAACTACCCCATCTTTCATTACAAAAGATACATTTTTCACAGAAGAGATATCCTCTACCGGATTCCCTTTTACGGCAATAATATCAGCTAAAAACCCTTCTTTAAGGCTCCCTAATCGGTCTAAATGAAACATACTGGCATTACCAGATGTAGCAGATTTTAAGACTGCTAAAGGCTTCATTCCGTAATCTACCATCAATTCCATTTCACGATAATTTTCTCCGTGGGTAAAAACACCCACATCACCACCAAATACAATTTGTACACCGGAATCTAACGCCATTTTAAAAGACTTGCGTTTCTGTTTAATACGCTCAGGTTCTGGGTCTGTAGCTTTGTTCCAACCTCGGTATTGCGTAATGGCATCACCAGCGGCAAGGGTAGGGCATAGTCCTATACCTTTATCTTTCATCATTTTAAAAATCTCCATAGTTCCACCGTCACCGTGTTCAATGGTTTCCACGCCACCAAGAATAGCTCTTTTCATACCTTCCGGCGTACCGGCATGTGCAACTACATATTTACCTGCTGTAGTAGCGGTCGCAACCATAGCATTAATTTCTTCCTGTAAAAATGTGGCTTTAGAATCGGCACCGGGAGTCCAACGATAATCGGCATATATTTTTATTAAATCGGCACCGTTTCCCATTTGTCTGCGTACAGTTTCAATACACTGATCAACGCCACTTGCAGCTTCAGCACCTAAGGGCACAGTTACACCGTCGTGAAATCCTTTTGGTCCATATGCTCCTGTAGCTACAATTGCAGGTCCGGCAACCAGTAAACGTGGTCCGTCTATAATTCCCTTATCAATAGTTTTCTTCAAATATACATCAGTATAACCGGCACCTTCCGCACCCAAATCTCGCATAGTGGTTACACCGGCCATTAAAGAATTCTTTACATGAACGGTACCTCTAACTGCACGTTCAACAGGTGATTCTTTTAGTACCTGATCATTCCAATCTGTTTCGTTGTATGGGTGTAATAAAACATGGGAGTGACCTTCAATAATTCCAGGCATTAAAGTACTGCCAGTCAAATCTATTTCTGTGGTGTTGTTCGGCAGGGATATTCCGTTCGCACTACCTGCATACGTAATTTGATTTCCTTCTACTAGAACTACCCAATCATCATGCATTTCAGTACCATCAAAAACACGGTCTGGTTTTAAGAGTGTTTGGGAAAAACCCAAGTAAGAAGAGAAGAGGCAGAGAAAAATTATTGATTTCATAGAATAAGTTGTTTAGTTGGAAATGGCAGAGGTCAATAAATTATCTAAGTCGGTTTTTGTATGTTGATTTCCATTAGAAAGAACCATAAAGATGTCTTTGGTGCTTTTAATATCTTCCAAAGGATTGCTGTTGAGTAAAACAATATCAGCAATTTTACCTTCAGAAATAGTTCCATAATCAGCATCTTGCTTTAAAAACATAGCACCGTTATATGCAGAAGATTTAAGCGCATCTAGCGAAGAAATTCCTGTAGCTACCATAGCTTCCATTTCTTTATGTAATGAAATACCAGGGTAGGTGTAACTATTGTAAGCACCACTATCGGAACCTGCCAAAAGAGATACTCCGTTTTCGTTTAATTTCAATGCAAGTTTACCAAAGAATTGGTCCAAAGCTTTTCTATCGGCAACTTGTTTATCTGTTGCATTTTTTACACGGTCAATTCTACCTTTATAGGTTTGCCGAATACCGACGCTCATATATTTCAAATAGTTGTCTTTGCTGTGGTCAACTTCATCTAAATAGCTAAGTACCCCACCAATGTGCAATGTAGGTACCACAAATACGTCATTCGATTTTAAATGCTCGAATGTTTTTAAAGCGGTCGAGTCAGAAAATGAAGATTGAAGTAGCGGCATGGCATCCCAAAACCCTATTTCTTTATCTATCAGTTTTTGGGTGATTTCTTTTTCATTGCTAGAACACCCTTTCATGATGTAATATAAATGTTCAACAGCATCAATACCTGCATCAATAGTGGCGTCAAGCTCCACTGTAAAGGGCATGTGTCCCGATGTAATTAAATTTCGTTTTTCGGCTTCTCGTATCACCTTTAAGTAATCTTTACCCGAAATACGGCTATCATAAATTTTTACAAAATCAGATGGTATAGATTGCAAAGAATCTAAAGCTTTAGTAATAGTTTTATCAGTATCTACTTCTAACGAGCCAGCCCAAGTACCGCCTGGTCCATCGATTTTTGGTCCCGATGTAAAAATGGTGGGTCCTACCAATTCATTGTTCGCAATAGCCTTTCGCCATTCTAAAACAGATGGGGTAAGATCACCACCAGCATCACGAACTGTTGTAATTCCGTTTGCCATAAATAGCTTTAGAAAATTTTTATTCGCGGCAATTAAAGAATCGCCGCCTCTAAAATGGGTGTGGTTATCCCAAAAACCTGGTACTATAAATTTACCGGTGGCATCAATAATTGTCTTTGCCTCAATATTAGTTAAACTAGTATCAGTACTGATTTTGGTTATTCTGTTGTCATTAATCAGAATATTGGAAATAGATGTAGAACCATCTTCCAGGTCGATAAGATTACCATTTTTTATTACAATATCATATGTTACGGTTTGCTTCTCTTTACAACTGGTAAGTGCTATTAGTAATGAGAAAGTAAGAGCTTTCATCACATTCGATAATCTCATAGTAGTATGGTAGTTTAGTAAAGGGAAGGTAAAAAGAATATGTGATAAATTTTGGATTATGTCTTATTATCCAAATTGAATTATTGCATTGATAATGAACGTATGGTCTTTTTATAATGTAAGAGTAAAAGACCTATAATTTTTATTTTTTAGCAGATTGCCAACCGCCACCATCGCGGTATTTAATATTTTCAGCGGCGTGTTGAATGATTCCCTCAATTCTTTTGTTTCTTGTTTCTTCGCGCTTTGCTTGGTTTAACCAATAAAGGTAGCTTTTACGTTGGCTTCGTGTAAAGTTGTTAAAGTTGGTAAAAGCTTTAGGGTTTTTATCAAATGCTATTTGTAGCTCTTGGGGAATAACACCGTTCTCTACATCATCTAAAGAAGACCAAGAACCGTTGGCTTTAGCAACCTTTATAGATGCTAGTCCTGCTGCATGCATTAGTCCGCTAGATTTCAATTCTTTGATATGATCTTTGTTTACCTTGCTCCATACACTTTTAGGTTTTCTAGGACAAAAATATTGACGTCTTTTACCATCGCCCAAACTTTTTACGGTACTATCTATCCATCCATAACACAATGCAACACGTACCGCTTCTTCCCAACGCATGCTTTCATTTTCATGGGCAACCGAGTAAAAAATAAGATGAACACCCGTATGTTCAGAATGGTTATTATGTAACCAATCTTTGAATTCAATATCGTTTTTGAAATATAACTCCGGTATTTTTAACATAATTCTATAAAATGGGTATTAATTTATCATAAATGTACAATGTTTAATAGATAAATTATTGGTTAATAAGGTTACTCGCCCTATTTTTAGGCTTTCAAAAATCAACTTAACAACAACAAATTACGTATGAAAAAAATCTTCATTGCGCTGCTTTTGGGCTTTGCGCTTATTATTGTCTCTTGTGGTGGCAATAAACGAGAGGGAGAACCAAAGGTATTAGTTTTCTCTAAAACAATGGCATTTAAGCATGCATCTATACCAGCTGGTATTGCAGCCATTCAAAAATTAGGTAGCGAAAACGGATTTGCAGTAGATACTACCAAAAATGCAGAACTATTTACAGACGAAAATCTTAAAAAATATTCTGCGGTTATATTTTTAAGTACAACCGGTAATGTTTTGGACCAGTACCAAGAAGCTGCATTTGAACGCTATATACAAGCGGGTGGTGGTTATGTGGGCATACATGCCGCGGCGGATACCGAGTATGATTGGGGATGGTACACAAAATTATCTGGAGCTCAATTTTTGAGCCACCCAAAGGGAATGCCAACGGCTGATTTCATTATTAAAGACAAGAACTTTAAAGCTACACAGTTTTTTACCGACTCTGTGTGGACAAGAACAGATGAATTGTATAACTACAAAAACATCAATCCAGATGTAAATGTATTAATGACTTTAGACGAGTCTTCTTATGAGGGTGGGCAAAATGGAGATTTTCATCCCATTGCTTGGTACCACGATTTTGATGGCGGACGTGCATTCTACACAGGTGGAGGTCATGCCGATGCCAGCTTTTCAGAAGATTTATTTTTAAAGCATCTTTTGGGCGGAATCGAATATGCAATTGGTGAAAATTTGAAATTAGACTATTCTAAAGCGACCTCTCAAATACCACCGGATGCAGATCGTTTTGCTAAGGTAACTTTGAGCGAAGGTCAGTTTTTTGAACCTACTGAAATGACGATTTTACCTAACGGAGATGTACTTGTGGCTCAGCGTAGGGGAGAAGTAATACTATACAATGATGAAACAAAAGAACTAAGTGAAGTATTAAAGTTAGATGTCTATAGCAAAACTTTAAATACACCAGGCGTTAATGCAGAAGAAGGATTAATGGGTTTGCAAAAAGATCCAGATTATGCGAATAACCATTGGATCTACTTATACTACTCCCCAACAGGTGATAAGTGGATTAATCGTTTATCAAGATTTAAATTTGAGAATGGAAAGTTTGATGAAGCGTCTGAACAAGTAATAATGGATGTAGACAGTCAGAGAGAAATCTGCTGTCATACGGGAGGTTCAATAGCCTTTGGTCCAGATGGTTTGTTATATCTTTCTACAGGGGATAATTCAACACCATTTAATGAAAAAGGAGTGAAGTATGTAAATAACGGATTTGCGCCTTTAAATGATATTCCAGGTCATGAGCAGTATGATGCTCGTCGTTCTTCCGGAAATACTAATGATTTACGAGGAAAGATCTTAAGAATTAAAGTGAAAGAAGATGGTTCGTACGATATTCCAGAAGGAAACTTATTTCCGGTAGGAACAGATAAAACGAGACCAGAAATTTATACAATGGGTCACAGAAATCCGTATAGAATATCTATAGATATGAAAAGAGGATATCTGTACTGGGGAGATGTTGGTCCTGATGCTAGAGCCGATAGTTTAGGTGTAAGAGGACCTAGAGGGTATGATGAAATGAATCAAGCTAAAAAAGCAGGTAATTTTGGTTGGCCGTTGTTTATAGGTAACAATTTTGCTTATAATGCATACGACTATGAAACAGGTAAAACAGGTGAGGCATTTGATCCTGAAAAACCTATAAATAACTCTCGTAATAATACGGGTTTAACAGAATTGCCACCGGCAATGCCAGCATATGTATATTATCCGTACGTAGATTCTCAAGATTTTCCGCAAACAGCTACAGGAGGTAGAAATGCAATGGCAGGACCTACCTACTACTCAGATATGTACCAAGGTGACGAAAAACTACCGAGTTATTATGACGGAAAGGTAATTATCTATGATTGGATGCGAGGTTGGATGTTTGCCGTTCATTTAGATGAAAATGGGGATTTCAGTAAAATGGAACCTTTTGCACCCAATGTTAAAGTCAATAGTTTAATTGATATGGAAGTAGGTCCTAACGGTAAAATCTATCTATTGGAATATGGTAGTGGTTGGTTCTCTCAAAATGCAAATTCTTCTTTAGGATATATTGAATTTAACGGAGGTAATAGACCACCGTTGATCAATGAAGTAACCGTTAGTGAAACAGCGGGAAAAACTCCGTTGACCGTTTCTGCTACTATAGAAGCAAGTGATCGTGAAGATGATGCCATAAAATATATATGGGATTTTGGTAACGGCGAGACCAAAGAAACTACAGAGCCAAAAATCAGCTATAACTATGAAGATGCAGGAGTCTATAAGTTAAAGGTAACTGTTGCAGATGATAAGGGAGAAGAGGCAATTAGCGAAAGTTCTAGTATAGTCGCGGGGAACTCAAGACCAGAGGTTACAATTTCTTTGGGTGATAATGCACCGGCATTTTACTTACCAGGTCAGAAAATTGCATACGATGTTTCTGTAACTGATGCAGATGGTACTGAAATTGATGCCGACAATATATTTGTAAGTGTGGACTATTTAGAAGGAATGGATAAGGTGGCTATGAGTATGGGACACCAACAAGTCTCAGCAACCGTTACTGGCAAAGCGCTGACCCAAGCAATGGATTGTAAAACATGTCATAAAGAAACAGAAGCTTCTATAGGGCCAAATTACAAGGATATTGCAGCAAAGTACAAAGAGCGTAAAGATGCCTTGAAATACTTGCAAGGTAAAATGAAAACAGGTGGTAATGGTGTTTGGGGAGAAGTAACTATGCCTGCACACCCAAATATTACAACGGATGAAACTAGACAGATCGGATTGTATATTCTTTCATTGAACGGAGATGATAAAAAGGAAAAATCATTACCTGCAAAAGGAACTATAACGGCAGAATCATCTGCACCGGGTAATATGTTGGTGATTACGGCTAGCTATACAGATGCAGGTGCCGAAGGTACTATACCGCTTACAGGTTCTAAATCTGTTGTCATACCTGCCAAGAAGGAAAAATAATAACAATTTTAACCAATTAAAAAGCCCGCTAATCAGCGGGCTTTTTTTATTTATAAAAGTGAGAATGTTAGCTTAATTTTTTGCTTATTAATTCACCAATTTGCATGAGTAGGTCCATCTCGGTTTCGGTAAAATCATAAGGTACCGGTTTAGCAATACCAATAGTTCCGTATAAATTGTCACTATACATTAACGGTGCAGCTAATGATCCTTCTACTTTGGTATCTTTTGCCGATGGTCTAGCAACACCAGAATCATCAGTCTGTAGATTACACATTTCAACAGGTTTTCTTCTTTCTGCCGCAATACCCGCCATACCTTTACCAATAGGAATAGTAGATAGTTTAGGAATTAAAAACTCAGGAATACCTACTTGAGATTGAAGCTGTAGTAAAGACGCTTTATCTAAAAAATGTAACGTGCCGGTAACGCATTGAAAATGCTTTAAGATCAATTTTAGAAGATTGTCCCAGTTGGGAGTATTCTCCTTTAGTTCGGCGCTAACAATAGCTAAGAATTCTTTAGAGTTGTTCATATGGTTTTATGCTAAGTATTTCTAAGTTCAAAATTAATGATTTTGCTGATTTCATTTGCGTTATCTACAATCATAAAATGTTCTCCACCTTCAATAAGCTTTGTTCTAGTAGTACCTTTGGACGGAATCAATTTGTCTTTTGTACCGTTTATCTTAAGAACTCTTGAGGATCGTGCTGTGTTTTGCCATGCGGTAAATTCTTGTAACGCCCATTTTACAAAGCTAAAATCCGTATCATCCAATATTTCATAAAACAATTTAGAATTTTTGGCTCCCATGATATATTTAGCAAGAAACCTTGGTGGGTTAAATAGAAACTTAGGAATAAATTTTAAAATTCTAGATTTGCCGACCCATTTATAAATCGGTCTTAATTCATCTTTTGTTTGTGCAGAAGAAATAAGAATTACTTTTTTCGGTTGAAGCATTTTGCTTATTTCCGTCGCAATTAATCCACCGAAACTAACACCTATCAAACAGAACTCTCCATTGGTGTCAATAACACTACTAAGCCTTCTAGAATATTCTTTAATATGTTCGTTTTGGTGGGGAGTAATCCAATCTATAGTGGTCAATTCAAAATCTAGAGTTAAATGATTAAAAACTCTTTGGTCAGCACCTAAACCACTAATAGCGTATATTTTCAAAATAATCTTTTATGTAACGATTATTAAACTATTGATAAAGGTACGCTTAATCTCTTTTTTAAGTAATCTACATTAAACTATATTGTCTTTACTGGGTAGTTCTCTATAGGCGTAATATGCTAAAACGGCATGGATGGCTTTCTCTATCGCAATTCTTATTGGGAACAATTCTTCTCCTAAGGATTCATCTATAGAGCGCAACTGCATATAGTAATTACTAATAAGTGGATAATTTTTATTAGCTGCAATATGAGCATTGGCCTTATTAAAAGCTTCGGTCTTTTGTTCTTTAATAGGTTTGCAAGTAACTAATATGGGTTTATTGCTTTTGTGCAACATAGCAGAAAAACCAAACAGTCTACAAATGAGTCCGCGATGCGCATATTCAGAACAATAGCCTTTAGAGTCAGGTGTGATGATTTCGTTTAATACAGGACATATTTTATTGTCTTTATTATTTTGAAGTTTTTCTAACCATCGCTCCGTCTCCCCATGTATTAATAGGTGATAGGCTAGTGGTAAAAACTCTAATGCAGTAGCATTGATGTCCGGTTTTAAACAACATAGACCACAATTGGCTACACAGCTAAGTCCTGTAGATTGTTGAAAGGAGCCTAACTCCTTATCCAATTGGTTGAAAATACGATCTACCGCTTGAACTTTTTGATATATTGTCACTTATGAAATTAAGGTTGTACGAAGGTAGTCTATGTTTTCACACCCCTAACAATTAAAAATAATATTAATGGTTTCAGGTAAAACCGAATTATTTAGTTCTGTTTAAAGAGCTGAAAATTTATGATTTAAACAGTATGTAATCCTAAAATTTTGAGGTTTTGAGTCGCAAAGGATTTTGATCGGTTCTAGTTTTTATTTGAAAGCCTATAACACCTAATACTTGTTCTTCTTCGGTAAGCACTTGTACTTCCCATTCACCAGGTGTAACATTGGTTTTATAAGTATATCCTCTAAATCCACCATCTCTGCCGCCAGTAATATCGTAACCAATATCATCAACGTTTTCCCATTCTTTGGTCTGTGTATTATACCTTCTCCATCTATGGAAAATAGATTTTTTTAAGTCCGTTGGTGCAAAAATGGAAGAAAAAATATACACTCGCTGGTCTGGAGAATAACTAAAATCCAATTTATGTTTACGCCAAAAAATTAAAGATTCCTCAGACTCATAAGTAACCTCATAGTTTCCGTTTTTTTGAATGACTTCATGAGCCACAATTCCTTTATCTAATGCCAAAGGTACGGGCGGAATCAATTTTAGGAAATAGAATAGGTTAATAATAGCGTAAATTGCAATGATGATAAAAACCATTTTACCCAGTTTAATCTCCTTTCTGGTACTTGGGCTTTTACCATAGATAATAGTGAGAAGAATTAATGTGCTAATTAAACTGACTGCTCCTGAAATCAAGAAAATTGTAGTATTCAGTTCCTTCAAAAATACAGGAATCATAAACGTGAAAAACGTGAAGCTAATAAAGTAGTATACCCCAAATTGAAGGTATTTGTTTGAAATTCGTTTTTTTAAGAACTCATTTGCAATCAGTAGTAAAACAAGAATGATAAAGAACGATGCTGTTTTGGATAAAGAAACACTTCTTGAAAAATAGATGACATAGGCACTAGATAACCCACCGAAAAAAAATTGAATGGCAAGGGGTAAATATTCTTCGTATCGTTCTAGAAAGGTATTTTTCCATTTTCCATCGTCCACAAGATTGTAGAGATATAGCGTAATCGATAATGAGGTCATATGCAGACATAATACCGTTAAGTCATAGGTACGGTCAATACGACCAAGGGTCAGGGTGTCAAATATAAATCCGCCAACGAAAAATATAATTGGCGCATATTTTGAGTGCCTTCTTATAAAATTTCTGAAGGCACTATTTCTATATCTGGCAAGTGCTTTTTTCATGTAGCGTTAAAAATGACAGCAGCAAAACTACTGTAATTAAAAAAAGAAATTGACCTTATATAAATTAAGATGAACGCTAAATATCAATACGAAACAAAAGGTAATCTAATTTTTGGTTTCAACATAGAAATTTGGATCTACTCGTAATGAAGTTAAATTGCCTTTTATTTTCTCGGTTTTCCATTCCGTAGTAGGTTCTATCCAAACTGCGATGTCGTTGATGTACACTTTTAAGGGCATGGAAAAATTGTCAACGGTATTGGTAAAGCGATACGCTACTTTTTTGCCCTTTACTTTGTATTCGAAAACAGGGATTTTTGTGGTTCGTAAATACTGATCGAAGAAAGGTTTTAAATCTCTTTTCATACCTATGGCGATGACATTTTCGATTTCATCGGTAGTTACGGTTTTATGGTAAAACTCTGAATTTAGACCGCGTAAAATGGTTCTCCATTTTCTATCATCATTTACAATTTGGCGTAAGGTGTGTAGCATGTTTGACCCCTTATAATACATATCGCCACTACCTTCATGGTTTACATTATAAATACCAATTATAGGTTTGTCATTTCTGATATTGATTCTAATACCCTGTACATATGCATTGGCAGCTTCAGTACCGTAGTGGTAGTCTAAGAATAAACTTTCGGAATAACAGGTAAACCCTTCGTGGACCCACATGTCTGCAGCATCTTTATAGGTGATATTATTGGCAAACCATTCGTGACCGGCTTCATGAATAATAATGAAGTCAAATTTAAGACCCCAACCCGTATTGGATAAATCTCTACCCAAATATCCTTTTTTGTACTGATTGCCATAAGTAACCGAGCTTTGGTGTTCCATACCTAAATATGGTACTTCAACTAGTTTGAAAGAATCTTCGTAAAACGGATACGGACCAAACCAATACTCAAAAGATTTCATCATCTTCGGAGCATCCTTAAAGTGTTCTTTAGCTTTCTCTAGGTTGTCTTTTAAAACATAATAATCCATATCAAGAGCACCTTTTTCTCCTTGATATATTTCATCAAAATGAACGTAATCGCCAATATTTACATTAACACCATAATTATTAATAGGGTTGGAAACAAACCAGTTGTAAGTATTGGTTTCTTTGTCCACACTTCTAAGACGACCATTAGATACGTTCATTAATCCCTTAGGAGCTTTTACACTGATTAACATACTGTCAACCTCGTCATACATATGGTCTTTGTTTGGCCACCATACACTAGCGCCCAGACCTTGGCAAGAGGTAGCTACAAAGTCTTTGCCATTTGAATCTTTTTTCCAAGAAAATCCGCCATCCCAAGGGGCTCTCACCGCTTCTTTTGGGTGACCGGAATACGTAACAACAACTTCATTGTAATCGCCTTCTTGCTGAGGTTTGGTCAGTTGTATGAAATGAGCATTTATATTATTTGTCACTTCAAGTTCAACTCCATCTTGAGTTACTTTTTCAATAGTTAAAGGCGGTTGTAGATCCACTTGTAAGACTTGATGAGGTTCTAATACTTTGTAGCGAATGGTATTACTTCCGCTGATAAATTTATCATCAGGATTCACGTCAATATCCAAATGGTAATAATTTAAATCCCACCATTCACGTTCAGGGGTAATACTGCCTCTAAGAGTATCTTGTTCGGTAAAGGTTTGTGCCTGTGAAAAAGAGCATATACCTAAAGCTAGTGTAGCTATAATTTTTTTCATGAGTAACGTGGTTTTGGTTTATCTGAAAATTCCGTTAGGAAAAACAACCGGACTCTCAAATCCGTCTTCACTAACCGCAGAAACTCCAAAAAAGAAGTTATCGATAACAATGCCTTCCAAAACAAATTCTGAAACATCGCCCACGTATCTGCTGTAATCCCATGTTGGGGACGTCGTATCTCTCCAATATATTTTATATCCTTTGGCACCATCAACTTTACTCCACTGAAATTTAGCTGCAGGTTCAACAATACCACCAATTTTAACAGTTTTAGGGGCAGGAGGGGCCCAAGCTATAGATGCCATATTTATAGCATTAACAGCCGTTAATTTAGCAGCATACTCAAAATTTACATGTTCAAGAACATCGCCATAGGCAATACCATCTTCAACACGGATATCTTGGTGTTGCTGTGTATAGTTTTCATGAGCTTCCATAATACGAATACCAGGGAAACCAGCATCATTGAAAGGTCTGTGGTGACCACCACGACCAAAACGATCTAAACGATAGATCATCATTGGATTCATTTCTGGCATGTATTGCTTTACGTTTTTATGAACATAGCGTGCCAATTGTCTAGATACACCATCTACTTCGCCACCGTAAAAACGCCTAGCTTTACGTTGTTTTTCTGTTTCCGTAGGTGGTACGGGCTCAGAGAAAATTCTAAAGTCAACATTACTAATGGTACCATCCACACCTTTGATGTTACCGATCATATCATTATTGAATATGCCAATAACCTCCCAGCCCTTGTCTTTAGCGTATTGGGCAATACCGCCACCGCCAAAAAGACCTTGCTCTTCACCTGAAAGTCCCATGTAAATGATACTATTTTCAAATTTATATTTAGACAATACACGAGCAGCTTCTAACGTACCTGCCATACCGCTGGCGTTATCATTGGCACCGGGCGAATCATCTGTATAGTTTGTAGGGTCGCTAACACGAGAATCAATATCGCCACTCATAATAATATAGCGATTAGGGTATTTTGTTCCCTTTTGTATGGCAAGAACGTTCACTACTTCCACATCTTTTACAATGCGATCGTTTGCGCCTTTTTTGACTAAATCTTTTTGAAAGAAAACGTTTAGGCAACCTTGACATTCAGTAGAAGTTTTTTCGAATTCACCTTTGATCCAACGTCTAGCAGCTCCAATTCCCCTCGTAGTTGAGACAGTGTCACTTAAAGTATGTCTGGTTCCAAAATTGGCAAGTTTGGTAACATCGTTTTCAATACGCTCAGCAGAAACGGCATCAATAATATCATAAATACGTTGATCTGTTTGCGCTGTTAGCGTAATAGCTGAGGTTAATAGAGTGAGTAATAAGAACTTTTTCATTGCAAGTTTTTTGGTGAGTAATGTTAGTATAGGTAATCGGTTTCTAAATTTAAGTAAAATATAGGGCTGACCATAATTATCATAAACAAAGTATGTAGGCATTAGTTATTCTTTTTTGCCAGTAAATAGTATACTCCTAACACCGGTCCAATAGCTAAAGGGATAAATAAAAGAGTTATAGGAATGATCGATTGAAGTGATCCTAGAAGTTGTATACTGATGATCGTAATAGCAAAACCAATACAATTTACCAATGTAAGAGCAGTGCCTTTTAATTCTGGAGCTACTGCGGATGCTACTAAATTTGAAAATTGGGGTGAGTCTGCAGTAACTGCAATACCCCATATACACCAACCTACTAAGAATAAATAGATGGGAAGCGAAAATAGCAATGGCGAGATCAAGCATATAAAGCCGGATGCTATTAAGGCTGCAAGAGCCACTTTCTTACTACCTATGCGCTGAGAGAGCATGCCACCATAGGCACATGATAATCCGCCGAGCGCTATTACGATTCCAGACCATAGTGATACGGAAATATTACTGCCGGACTTTATAGCAAACCATTGAATTGCAATAGGTGTAAATGCCCAAAAAGCATATAGTTCCCACATATGCCCAAAATAGCCGAATGCAGCTTTCTTAAATTCAAAATTTTGGAAAAGCTTGGGTCCTGCATTTAACTTCAATGTTGTGCTTGCAACTCTGTAAGGTCCATTAGGTACAAGCATGAAGAGTAATAATCCGCCAATAACGGTAATACCAGAGGTTAACATAATTACTTTATCTGGATGACTTGCAAATGGGCTTCCTTTAATCAAAAAAGGAAAAGCTGTACCAAGAACTAAGGCACCTACCAAATATCCCAGTGCTTTGCCTAAACCCTTCTCATAATAATCTGCGGCTATTTTCATACCTACGGGATAGATGCCGGCCAAAAAGAATCCAGTACTGAATCTGGCTAATAGCAATCCGCCCACGTTTAATTGCGGGTAGATTAAAGATAGATTTGAAATAGAAGCAAGAAACGCACAAATCATAAACACCCTTGAGGGTGAAAAACGATCTGCAATCATAAGAATGCCAAAAATTAATGTACCGACTATAAATCCGAATTGAACCGATGATATGACATAACTAATTATTTCAGGACCAAAATCTAACTTTTTGGTCAATGATTCAATAATCGCATTACCGGCAAACCAAGTAGAGGTGCAGGCAAATTGCGAAAGAATTATAATGGGGAGAATATGTAGCTTTTGCTTCAATAGATCAATGTAAAAAAGTAACCTTGGCTATTTTATTATTTTCAATTTCATAAATACCTATTGCAGTATAAGAATCCCCTTGTATGGTTATGAATTCTTCATCAATAACTATGTTACCAATTACAATCCTATTCTTAGTTTCACAATGAAGGTCTGTGGTAGTACTAAAAAAGCGATCATAGTCATTTCGCATATTTTCAATACCCTCTGTTTTTAGTTCGCCGTTAGCACCATAAACTTTCACGTCTTTAGCGTAAGGACTTAAAAAGGCATTGATGTCTTTAGCATTATAAGCTTCAAGTTGATGTTGTACAGGTACTTCTGGATTTTTATCGATTGACGTATCTTTTAAGAAAGTCATGCTATTTATAAGTCCGTCAACCTCATAAATGGCAACTTGATGAAATTGTCTATCGCCAATGGTTATCTGTTCTTGATCTATAATAGTCTTTCCCAAATGAATTCTAGAAGATACTTTTACATCAATATTTGGCGTACGGTCATAAAAGTTTTGATACTTTTCCTTTAAAATTTCCCGCCCAACGTACAGAGTGTCCTTTGGGTAGTTTTTTACCACAACATTTTTCGAAAAACAATTGGCAAATGCTTGTACGTCTCGCGCATTAAACGTTTCTACTTGCTTGTCAACAATTCTTTTTTGTGAATCTTTAGAAACAAAACTTAGGTAATTTCCTTTTGGACTAATCGCTAATCTAGAGATTCCGTTGACATCTGGATCATTGATTTGGGATGCTAATTTCCATTCTGTATCCACTTTGGGATTAAAAGACAGAATTATGGATTCATAGGCATTAATCAATCGACCATCGTTCATCCAAGAAATATCTTCGCTATCCCCTAAAAGGGTTATGATATCCTTTTTTTCTTTAGAATAAGGGTTTAGTGATGTAATTGTGGCATTCTCATCAACTTTTGCTATAAAACTTATAAGTTCAGAATTCGGAATTTTATGCAACGACCTACCTACATTTTTTTGTGCAGTATAATGGGTGTTCTCCTTTAGGTTATACACTACCAAATCCATACGATTTTCAATTAATACCGTACATACGATGATATCTTTAGTATACCAAACATGATAACCCACTTTTAAATCTGGTATTAAAACCTTTGATTCACCTGTCTTTATATTATACTCATATAAACGTTGTAACCCATCTTCATCTAAACGAACTGCAGAAACGGCATCTCTACCCGGAATTTTCAATGGAGAATATTCACTGCCATTGGGTGTATTGGAAAGCCAAGTTGTCTTTTTATCGTTTATATCAAATAGAATAATATCTGTTTGACTATTTCTAGTAGCAGCAAAAAGAATTTTTTCATCAGAAAAAAATGAAGGCTGATTATCATAGCCTTCATTGTTAGAAATATTTATTGGAGTTCCAATTTTTAAAGAATCATTTGACCAATTTAAATCGGTCAGATAAACTTCAGTGCCTTGTTGGGCATAAGAGTTAAGGCAGAAAATAACACTTACAAATGCAAAATTGAGAATTTGTTTCATTGTATTGTGGAATATGATTAGCGTTATCCTTCGTCGGCAAATCTTTTTAAAATTGTACGGACATTTTTTGTGTTATCAACAAAATACCTTGCTTGCGTTTTTTGGCGTCCTACTTTCACGGTAATAGAGTCTTCAGGCAGTTCTTGAAACATAAACTCATCTGTCCAATCATCACCAATAGCGAAAACAAAATCGTACTCATGTTCCGTGTATACACGCATAGATGCTCTACCTTTATTCACATTACTACTTTTTATTTCCATTACCTTATTACCGTTTAACACGCTTAAATCGTCATTGGCAATAAGACTGGTAAGTACCGTATTTAATTCAACAGAACGCTTTTGACCAAAATCAGGATCTGTTTTTCTATAATGCCAAGCTAGGGAGTAATTTTTTTCCTCAATAAAACTACCGGGAGTACGATCAACAAAAGATTCCAATACCGGTAAAATCTTCTCCATCCAGTCTTTCTTTACGGTTTCCAGCATTCTAAACTCTTCGCCACCTTGCGAGATCCACACACCATGCTCAACAATCATGTTGTATTTTTTTGGTAAGAACCATTTAGTGAACGTTTCTTTATCCCGACCACTAATTAAATACATGTCTGTATTTGGTTGCGAAGAAATCGCATCTAAAAGTTTGTATAATTCTTCGTCTGGAGAAGCTTTTTGTGGATCGGTATGAAAACCAGCTAGTGTACCATCATAGTCCAAGAAAACCAATCTTCTTTTGGCTTTGCTATAATCGTCCATGACGTTATTCATAAGTTTTTCCGAAAGTTTTTTGGACTTATACGTTTGATCTTTCTCTTTTTGTCCCACTAGAGAATTCATGAAGTCGTTAGCCCATTTTTCTACATTATAACGTTCCAGTCGCTTTTGTAATAAGGTGTTTCGAGAAATCTGTTCTTCTTTAGGCATATTGATAGCCTCGTAGAGCGAATCTGCTATTTGTTCAAAGTTATTAGGGTTAATTAGTAAAGATTCGTTCATTTCATTGGCAGAACCAGCCATTTCGCTAAGAATTAGTACTCCCGTCTTATCCGTTCTTGTAGCAATATATTCTTTGGCTACCAAGTTCATACCATCTCTAATTGGCGTTAACCAAGCAATATCTGAAGAAGTGTATAAATCAATTAAATTATCGAACGGCATAGATCTGTAGAAATACCAAATTGGGGTCCAACTAACGGTTGAAAGTTCTCCGTTTATACGACCAACTAACTCATCTACTTCCCGTTTTAATAATTGATATTGTGGCACATTGGAACGTGAAGGAACGGCAAGAATAATAAGTCTTACTTTCTCTTTGTATTGTGGGTATTTATTTAAGAAATACTCAAAAGCATTTAAACGTTTTGCAATACCCTTGGTATAATCTAATCTATCAATAGATAAAAAGAATTTAGCATCAGGTGCAGATTTTTTATGAGTATCTAATCGTTTTTGTAATTCAGACTTTTCATCTTCACTTCGTTGGGAATGTTCTTTGGCTGCTTCACTGAATTTTTTATAATCAATACCCATAGGGAAGGAATCTACTTTAATCACTCTATCATCAAGATAGATATCATTAAAACTTACCTCTAAGCCTAATAATCTACGTACAGAGCTTAAAAAGTGACGTTCGTAGTCATAGGTATGGAAACCAATTAAATCTGAACCCAGCAAACCTTGTAATACTTCTTGTCGCCAGGGTAATGTTCTAAATATCTCATAGGAAGGAAAAGGAATGTGTAAAAAGAACCCAATAGAAATATCCGGTCTTTCTGCACGTACCATCTGTGGTACCAACATTAGCTGGTAATCATGAATCCATATGGTATCTTCATTATCCGCTTTAGCTAGAATGGCATCGGCAAACTTCTGGTTTACCGCTTTATAAATTTCCCAACTTTCCAATTCAAACTCAGAATACTCTAAAAAATAATGGAATAGTGGCCAAATGGTTCTATTGCTAAATCCATAGTAAAATCCCTCCACCTCTTTTTCTGTCAAGTTAACTTTAGAAGAACCGTGTTCCGCGAGTGCGCTATCAATTTTTGGTATCAACTCTTCAGGAATTTCTTCGTCGGTTAATCCGCTCCAACCAATCCAAAGGCTATCACCGCCAGAGTGTACAGATTTCATTCCAGTAGCCAGTCCACCTACACTTGGCACTGCAGTAATGTCTCCATTGCTAATTTGTAATTGTACAGGTAGTCTATTTGAGATAATGATAGTTTTCGCCATAAAAGAGTTTTTTTTGCTACTTTTTGATATTTATTTCTCTAAATTTCGGGAAAAAGGAGGGCAATACCAATTGAAACCTCATATGAATCAAGATTTTTATTGAATGGATAATTTAGACTACGGAATAATAGGGAATTGTAGAAGTGCAGCATTAATTTCAAAGACAGGAAGTATAGACTGGTGTTGTTTACCAGAATTTGATAGTCCGTCGGTATTTGCGAAATTATTAGATGAAAATATTGGTGGTAGTTTTGAGATTAATGTAGATGACAGCTATGAAATCTCACAGAAATATGAACAGTTTACAAATATTTTAATCACATCATTTAAATCTGGCAATGATCATTTTGAAATTCATGATTTTATGCCTAGATACCGTAAAGAGGAGAAAAAATATCATTCTCCGCCAGAACTGGTACGCTATTTTAAGCATATATCAGGTAAACCCAGCTTTTCTGTATTGTATGATCCAAAGTTAGAATATGCAATGGGTACTACAGAAACCTTTATTAAAAAAGATTTTATAGCTAGCCTTACCCATGATGTAAAATTTGATACCGTTTTCTTATATACGTCATTTGATAAAAATGCTGTTGTAGACAGTTCTACCATAACCATTACAGAAGATGAGTTTATGATGATGGGTTATAATGAGAAATTGTTATTGCCAACAACAGATAGAGCTTACCTAGATTTACAGAATACAAAGGTATATTGGTTAAATTGGGTAGACTTAACACCTACATATAAAAAGTTCAACGAGGAAATTACCAGAAGTGCATTGACCTTAAAACTTTTGAGCTATGATAAAACTGGAGCCGTACTTGCAGCGGCAACGACTTCATTACCGGAAACTATTGGTGAAGTACGTAATTGGGATTATCGTTTCTGTTGGATACGTGATGCATCTATGGTAATTAAGGTTGTATCTGAACTAGGGCACAAGAATGTAGCTAGACGCTATTTACAATTCATTATAGATTTAATTCCGGATAAGGCAGAGAAGCTGCAAATTATGTACGGAATTAATAAGGAGAAAAAACTAACGGAGGAAACACTAGAACACTTAGCAGGTTATAAAGGCTCAAAACCAGTACGTATTGGTAATGCGGCATACCACCAAAAACAGAATGATATTTATGGTATTCTGATGGATGTGATATATGAGCAGATGGTAAAATTCAGCATTGATATAGAGAATGGCGAGGATTTATGGGCGATAACAAAAGGAATCGTTTGGATCGTTAGCAACAACTGGAAAGATGCCGATAAAGGTATTTGGGAGTTTCGTGCGGAAGACAGGCATTTTACCTTCTCTAAGGTTTTATGTTGGACAGCCTTAGATCGTGCTATAAAAGTGGCAGAGATGTTAGGTAAAAAACATAAAATTGAAAAATGGGAACCAATTAGAGCTGAAATCTGGAAAGATATCTATGATAATGCATGGAATGAGGAAGTAGGGGCATACACGCAATCTTACGGTTCCAAAGAGCTAGATGCTTCCGTATTACTGATGGAATCTTATGGTTGTGTAAAAGCTAAAGATGAGCGCTATGTAAAAACGGTTAATGCAATTGGTAAAGAATTAAGTAATGACGGGTTGCTATACCGTTATAAGAATGAAGATGATTTTGGTTTGCCATCATCATCATTTACGGTATGTACATTCTGGTATATAAATAGCTTGTTCAAAATTGGAGAACGCAAGAAAGCACTTGAATATTTTGAACGATTATTGAGTTATAGTAATCATTTAGGTCTGTTTAGTGAAGATATTGATTTTAAGACCAAAAGATTGTTAGGGAACTTCCCTCAAGCATACTCACATTTAGCACTAATAGAGTGTGCTATAAACTTCTCTAAAAAAGAAAGTGAAGATCAAATGATGGAGTCTCTAAGAGAATAATCAATTGTTGACATAAGCCTTAATTTTATTAATTAGGGCTTTAAAATGTAGCTCTGTTGTAAAGGGATTCATAACAGTGATACGTAAATAATGTTTTCCTTTTAACTTCGTTTGTACAATATAAAATTCACCATCTTCTAATAGAAATTGGCGAATTTTTATATTTAAGGAGTTTAGGTTTTCAGTATCTGAATTTGGCGATAAGTATCTAAAACATACTATGTTGGACATGGGTTGAAGTGCCAATTCAAAATTTGGCTCTTGTTCAATTAAATTTGCAAATAGCGCACCCATATCATAAAGATGGGTCACATTAGCGTCAAAGACTTCTTCTCCGTATAGTTTTAAGAGTGTGAACCAGTGAATACCCATCATGTTTTTAGTACATTCAAACGTGCGTTTACCAGAGTTGTACCAATCTTCATGTTCAGAGTCAGACAATAGGTAATCTGCTTTTTGGCTAAATGTAGTTTTCGCGTTGATCTCGTTTTTAAAGAGTAGGGCAGTGGTCAATGCCGGCATCATCATCATTTTATGTCCGTCAATAACAACAGAGTCCGCTTGCTCAATACCTTTAAGGCTATACTTATATTTTTTAGAAAAAATTCCCGCTCCACCATGGGCACCGTCAACATGGAACCAGATATCATGTTTTTTAGCAAACTCACCTATGATTTCAAGATTATCAAATATTCCAGTTGCAGTGGACGGTGCACTACCAACAATGGCAAATACTTCAATACCATTTTCAATTGCTTCTTTAAGTTTGGTTTCTAGAACCTCAGTATCCATGCTAAAGCCTTTTGTAACAGGAACTTTAATAATACCTTGTTCGCCTAACCCCATGATTCTAGCGGCACGATCAACGCAGTAATGCGCTTCTTCGCTCACCATAATTCCCAGTTGATTTTGATTGCCTTCATTCCATATATCTTTCTTTGTAATGGCTTTTCTAGCACTCAATAATGCCGTCAGGTTCGCTAAGGTTCCCCCAGAAGTTAAAAATCCTCCTGAAAAATCATTGAACCCAATTTTTTGGCATATGAACTCTACAATAATTCGCTCAATTGCATTGGAGGACATTCCCATTTCATAAACCGCTGTTCCATTATTTAATAGAGAACTAATTAAACTTGTTAATGCTGTAATTGGCGCAGGCGGACTCACTTGATGACCAATATAATGTGGGTGGTGAATATGTGTGGTTCTATTGGTGATTTCTTTGAACAAATCCTCACTATTTCCGTTAGATAAAAAATCTCTCCAAAATTCAAGTTCATTTTCAGGATTGTTCCAATCAATAGCATTACGGGAAGATGTATGTAGCTTATCCTCTAAATGTGAAGTCAGTTGATCAATTAATTGATGCCCGTTTAAATTAAAATCTGAAGTGTTATAAACCTGCTCTAGTAATTTCTTGTTCATGGTTTAAAAATAGTTGCAATATCAATGTTTACCAAACAAAAAAACCGCCCCAATTGGGACGGTTTAATATTCAAGTTACCAAACAACAAAAGGTAATCTGAATTAGTCAAACGTATAACCGTTGTCTGCAGCAACCTTATCGGCAATTTGTGTGCGTAAGGCAACTACATTAGGGTAGTTTGTATATTTTGTAAAACGTTTAAGGCCCATTAACATCATTCTTTGCTCATCACCTTCAGCAAAAGAAATAATAGCTTCTTTTCCTTTATTGATGATGGTTTCAGTTGCATTGAATAAATATAATTTAGACATAGCTATTTGTGTAGCTTGTGCTTCTTCGCCAAAACGTTTTGCATTTTTCTCTGTTCGTAATAAAGCAGATTCTGCCATATATACCTCAATAAGAATATCAGATGCCGCCAACATTAATTGTTGGTGTTTCTCTAATTCTGGTCCATATTTCTGAACGGCAGAACCGGCAACCATTAAAAATACCTTTTTCAATCTTTTTAGAATATCTTTTTCCTCAGCAAATAATTCTGAAAAATCAGGAGTATCAAAAGAAGGAATACCCATTAACTCTTCACCAACAGCAGTTGCAGGACCCAAAAGATCAACATGACCTTTCATAGCTTTTTTAACAAGCATACCTACAGCCAACATTCTATTGATTTCGTTGGTACCTTCATAAATACGTGCAATTCTAGAATCTCTCCAAGCAGATTCCATAGGCGTATCGGCACTAAAGCCCATACCACCGAAAATCTGGATTCCTTCATCTGTAGTATTTTGACAATCTTCAGAAACTGCTACTTTAAGAATAGAACATTCAATAGCATATTCTTCAACACCTTTTAATTCAGCTTCTTGGTGTGTATTCCCTTCAGCTTCACGAATAGCAATACGATCTTCAATATTCTTTGCAGCTCTGTAACTCGCAGATTCATCAACATAAACACTTGTTGCCATGTCAGCAATTTTAGATTTAATAGCGCCAAAGTTCATGATAGGAGTTTTGAACTGAATACGCTCGTTAGCGTATTTAGTAGCTTCTCCAATAACTCTTCGTTGTGCATCTAAACAAGCAGCAGCTAATTTAATACGACCAACATTTAAAGCGTTCATTGCAATTTTAAATCCGTTTCCTCTAGTAGAAAGCATATTCTCTACAGAAACTTTTGTTTCATTGAAGAAAACTTGACGAGTAGAAGAGGAGTGAATACCTAATTTCTTTTCTTCGTCACCTAAAGTAATTCCGTTACTAGGATCATTTTCAACAATAAAACCAGTAATGTTTTTGTCATCTTCAATACGTGCAAATACGATAAACATGTTACAGAAGCCAGCGTTAGAAATCCACATTTTCTGTCCTGAAATACTGTAAGATTTACCATCTTCAGAAAGTACAGCTTTCGTTTTTCCTGAATTTGCATCAGATCCAGCACCTGGCTCAGTAAGGCAATAAGCGCCAAACCATTCTCCAGAAGCTAATTTTGGTACATATTTTTGTTTTTGCTCCTCAGATCCATAAAGGGTTATTGGCATTGTACCGATACCTGTATGCGCACCAAAAGCAGTACTGAAAGAACCAGTAGCTCCAGAGATGTAATCACATACTAACATAGTAGAAACAAAGCCCATTCCCATACCACCATAAGATTCTGGTACAGCAACACTCAATAATCCTAACTCACCAGCTTTACGCATAGTTTCTTCAGTGAAAGCATAATCTTTATTCTCAAAACGCTCCCAATGTGCCCAAAGCTCTCTGTCAACAAATTCTTTGGTACTCTCACGCATCATGCGTTGCTCTTCGTTCAAATCTTCAAGTGTGAAAACATCTTCACAATCGGTTTCTTTTACAAGGAACTGTCCTCCTCTAAGAATATCTTTTTTTGCTGTATCTGTACTCATGTTGTTAATAGTATTTAGAAGTTAGAATTGAGAAAATAGAAAAGAGAATTACGATAGGCTATTTTGAAAGCCCATGGTCATTTTCTGAAATTCTTCAATTTTGTCTTCAAGTAATTTTAATTTATTATCAGTTATATAATTTCTATTATTCGCTATTAATAATTGTGTTCCTAATTCAAAAGATGAACCTAAAGAGATACTTAGAAAATGACTAAAAGATTTATCTGTTCTAGCTGAACCTTCCGCAATATTGCTTGGGATTGAAATTGAACACCTACTCATTTGAGAGCTTAAATCGAATCTTTCATGATTAGGAAAACTTACTAATACATCTGAAACATCATTAGCTATTTCTAAACCTAGTTTCCAAATCTTCAAGTTTTTATAATTGTGCCTCAAAGCCGTATAGCATTAATCTTTAATCTCTTTTCTTTCTTCTAGATTCTAATTATTTAATTTAAAAATTCAAATATTCCTGCAGCTCCTTGACCTGTACCTACGCACATGGTAACCATACCGTATTTGCCCTGCATATCTCTTTTACGCATTTCATCAAATAACTGAACAGATAACTTTGCTCCGGTACATCCTAAAGGATGACCAAGTGCAATAGCGCCACCATTTACGTTTACGATATCTTGATTTATTTTCAATTCACGCATTACTGCTAAAGATTGTGAAGCGAAGGCTTCATTCAATTCTATTAAATCAATATCGTTCAGCTTTAATCCTGCTTGCTTTAATGCTTTTGGAATAGCGGCAATAGGTCCTATACCCATTATTCTTGGTGGTACACCTGCAGCTGCATAGTTTACTAATCTAGCAATAGGTTCAAGATTTAACTCTTTTACCATTTCCTCGCTCATTATTAAAACGAATGCTGCACCATCACTCATTTGAGATGAGTTACCAGCGGTTACGCTTCCACCAGCGGCAAACACAGGACGAAGTTTATTTAGAACCTCTACCGAAGTTCCTTTTCTAGGTCCTTCATCTTTAGTAACTGTATATTTACGATGTGCTTTTTTTCCATTAGCATCCAAATAGGTTTCCTCAACTTCAATAGGAGCTATTTGACTCTGAAAACGGTCTTCTGCTTGTGCTTTTAGCGCTTTCATATGAGAATTGTAGGCAAAATTATCTTGATCTTCTCTAGATACTTTGTACTCATTTGCTACAGCTTCAGCAGTATTACCCATTCCCCAGTAGTAATCTTCATGACCGGAGTTTGCCAAGTCATAATTTAATTCTGGTTTGTTACCGGTCATTGGAACAGAACTCATGCTTTCTGCGCCACCGGCAATAATACAATCGGCCATACCAGCCTGAATTTTAGCAGCAGCAACACCAATAGTCTCCAGACCTGATGCGCAGAATCTATTTACCGTTACACCTGGTACATCAACAATGTCCAATCCCATTAACGAAATTAACCTTGCCATGTTCAAACCTTGAGAACCTTCAGGCATTGCATTACCTACGATGACATCGTCGATACGTTTTTTGTCGAATTGCGGCAATTCCTTCATCATATATTCGATGGTTTCGGCAGCCAATTCATCTGTACGCTTAAAACGGAAAACACCTTTTGGAGCTTTTCCAACAGCAGTTCTATATCCTTTTACTATATATGCAGTTTTCATTTTTTATGCTTTAGGCTATTAGCTATTAGCTATTAGCATTTAATTGTTGTTTTATAATTGACCTCTAGCTTATCACCAGAGGTTAATAGCTACGTATTTCTAATTACGTAACGGCTTACCTGTTTTCAACATATGCTGAATACGCTCCAAAGTTTTTCTCTCGGTACATAGCGATAAGAAAGCTTCACGCTCTATATCCAATAAATATTGCTCGGATACTCGCGTAGGTTCTGATAAATCGCCACCAGCCATAACATAGGCAAGTTTATTGGCAATTTTCTTGTCATGCTCGCTAATGTAATGGCTAGCCTCCATAGAGTCAGTACCAACTACGAACATTCCTAGCGCTTGTTTACCCAATACTTTGATATCGTTTCGGGCTGCTGGTTGTGTATAACCAGATTCTGCCATTAACATAGCATGCGCCTTGGCAGTTGCAATTTGTCGGTCTTTATTGACCACTACAATATCTTTACCTTTTTGAAGTAATCCTAAATCAAAAGCTTCGTAAGCAGAAGTAGACACTTTGGCCATACCAATGGTTAAGAAGTACTCTTGCAATACATTCAATTCCACATCACCTTTCTTGAAAGTATCTTGAGCACGTAAGGCCATTTCCTTTGAACCACCTCCACCAGGAAGGACACCAACTCCAAATTCAACAAGACCCATATACGTCTCAGCTGCCGCAACAACCTTATCTGCATGTAATGAAATTTCACATCCACCACCTAATGCCATACCGTGAGGAGCAGAGATAGTAGGAATAGAGGAGTAGCGCATACGCATCATCGTATCCTGGAAGTACTTGATAGCCATGTTAAGCTCGTCATATTCTTGCTCAACCGCCATCATGAAAATCATACCAATATTTGCACCTACAGAGAAATTAGCAGCTTGGTTACCAACAACCAAACCTTGAAAATCTTTTTCTGCCATGTCTATGGCTTTGTTTAAGCCATTTAAAACATCACCACCAATTGTATTCATTTTAGATTGGAACTCTACATTTAAAATTCCATCACCTAAATCTTCAACAACAACACCGGCATTTTTAAATACCTCTTTAGATTTTCTAATGTTATCTAATATGATAAACGCATCTTGACCAGGAATCTTTTCCATGGATTTTTTCGGAATATCATAAAAATAGGTGCTTCCTTCTTTTACTGAGTAAAAAGAATCTTTACCCGCAGATTTCATTTCTTGAACCCAAGCTGCAGCTTCTAAACCTTCAGCTTTAATAAACTCAAGACCTTTATCTAGACCAACGGCATCCCAAATTTGGAAAGGACCATGTTCCCAACCAAAACCAGCTTTCATAGCATCGTCTATCTTATAAAGTTCATCTGTTATTTCAGGTATTCTATGGGATACGTAAGCGAACAACTGTCCAAAACTCTTACGGTAGAATTCACCTGCTTTATCTTTTCCTCCACAAAGAACAGCAAAGCGATCAACCACTTTATCAATTGTTTTTGTTAGCTCTAAGGTGGCAAATTTTGCACTCTTTTTAGAGCGATAATCCATCGTCTCTAAATCAAGCGTTAATATTTCAGTTTTGCCTTTATCATTTTTAGATTTCTTATAAAAACCTTGTCCTGTTTTACTTCCTAACCATTTGTTTTCCATCATTGTGTTGATGAAACCAGGCAGTTTAAATAAATCATGACGCTCATCGTCTTTACAGTTATCGTAAATACCATTTGCAACGTGTACAAGTGTATCTAACCCAACAACATCAACGGTTCTGAATGTAGCTGACTTTGGTCTGCCAATTACAGGACCGGTCAATTTATCTACTTCCTCAACGGTCATATCCATATCTTTTACCATATGGAAAAGACTTTGAATACTGAATATTCCTATTCTATTACCAATAAATGCAGGAGTGTCCTTGGCAACAACAGAAGTCTTACCTAAGAACTTTTCGCCATACCCATTTAAAAAACTCAATACATCTGCATCCGTTTTTGGACCAGGAATAATTTCAAAAAGTTTTAAATAACGTGCAGGATTAAAAAAGTGAGTACCACAGAAATGCTTTTGGAAATCTTCACTTCTGCCTTCAGACATAAATTTGATAGGAATACCAGAGGTGTTAGAAGTTATAAGTGTGCCAGGTGTACGGTACTTCTCTAGATTCTCGAACACTTGTTTTTTAATATCCAAACGTTCAACAACAACCTCAATAATCCAATCTACCTTAGATACCTTTGCAATATCATCTTCTAAGTTTCCTGTTGTGATGCGATTTGCAAAATTTTGATGGTAAATAGGAGATGGTTTAGATTTCAATGCTGCTTTTAAAGCATCGTTAACCATTCTATTACGAACAACCTTATCTTCTAAGGTTAAACCCTTCGCTTTTTCTTTGTCATTTAGTTCACGAGGAACAATATCCAACAATAAAACCTCTACGCCAATATTTGCAAAATGACAGGCTATACCGCTACCCATTATTCCTGAGCCAATTACTGCTACTTTTTTAATGTGCTTATTCATGTACTTTATGCTGTATTAATTTGATAAGTTGTATTAAAATAATTTTTTGTCTGAAATAAGTTTATTTATGGCATCTGTTACTTCAAAAAAACTGGCTAGTTTTTCTTCGGTCACTTCATCTTTAACTGCTTCATTGAATCTAATAACTGTACTTTTTGAATCATTTCTTTTTTCCAATCCAAAATCAGTAAGGTAAATAAGAACACCTCTACCATCTTTAGGGTTCGGTTTTCTTAATATGAGACCTTTCTGCTCCATACTTTTTAAAATTCGAGAGAGGCTTGTTGCCTCCATTCCCATTTTTGGACCTAATGAAGTTGAAGGTGTACCAGTTTTTGGGTCAATGCTCAATAATGTAAAGCCAACAGCCATAGTAGAATCAAAATTCTTTGCTTCTTCATTATACATTCTTGCTACTGCTTGCCATGTAGCTCTCAACGCATAATCTATCGTTGCATCTTTCATACTCTATCAGTTGGTTCCCAAATATAAGAAAATTTATTATGCATGCATAATAAATTTAGTTTAAATTTTAGTTAAGAAGTAATGTTAGATAAATAGTGGCATAAAATTATTTCTACTAATATTTTGTCATTTAAATAATATAGAAGTATGTCTATTAACTATATAGGATTAAATTGAAGTATTCATTATGTAATGTTACGATTAATGTAATCACATATAAAACTATAAACACCCAACTAATTATCATTTCTGAGTCTTAGTTGGGTGTTGTATTTTACTAGTTAAAAGCTTTTAAATGCTATCAGTGTTCATAGATATCATTATACAGCGCCATATATTTTTGCTTGATGATTTTTCTTTTCAACTTCATTGTAGGGGTTAGGTGTCCACCTTCCATACTCCAAGCATCTGGAGTAAGTCTAAACTGCTTTACTTTTTCCCATTTCGCAAACTTTTCATTTGCTTCATCAATTTCTTGTTGATAACGCTCCAAGACTTTTTCGTTCTTAATAAGACTGGTTCCTTCTGGTACACTAATGTTATGTAGCGCAGCCCATTCTTTTAAGAATTCAAAATCTGGCTGAATTAAGGCAGCTGGCATTTTCTCGCCTTCACCTACAACCATTATCTGCTCAATAAACCTTGATTGTTTAAAGCGATTTTCTAAAAGCTGTGGTGCTACATATTTACCACCAGAGGTTTTGAACATTTCTTTTTTACGATCCGTAATTTTAAGAAAACCATCACTATCTAATTCACCAATATCTCCGGTTAAGAAATAACCATCAACAATAACTTCTTTGGTTTTTTCCTCATCTTTATAATAACCCAGCATTACTTGCGGACCTTTGATACAAATTTCCCCGTCCGATGCAATTTTAACTTCAGTATTGTCAATAGGCTTCCCAACGGTTCCAATTCTGAACCCGCCTTCACGCATATCATTTACAGAAATAACGGGCGAAGTTTCAGACAAGCCGTAGCCTTCCATAAGTCCAAATTCCGCTGCATTGAAGATTCGTGATAACCGTGGTTGCAAAGCTGCACTACCAGATGCTATTAATCCTAGATTACCGCCTAAACCTTCTTTCCATTTGCTGAAAATTAATTTTCTAGCGACAGATAATTTTTTTTCGTACCACCATCCATTTTGTCCGTATGGTTCATATTTTAACCCAAGGTCAACAGCCCAAAAGAACAGTTTCTTTTTAATACCTGTAAGTTCTGTTCCTTTGGCATAAATTTTATCATATACCTTTTCTAAAAGTCTAGGTACGGCTGTCATTACATGCGGACTTGTTTCTTTTAGATTATCACTAATTTTATCTAAGGATTCTGCATAGTAAATAGAGACACCTCTATATTGATAAAGGTATATCAACATACGCTCATATACATGGCAAAGTGGTAAGAAGCTTAAAGCTTTTGTTTTACCATCTTCTATAGGAAAACGTTTAGAGCTTTCAATGGCATTGGTTACCAAATTGTTATGTGAAAGCATAACACCTTTAGGTCTACCGGTAGTACCAGAGGTGTAAATTAATGTTGCCAAATCGTTAGGTGTAACGGCATTCATTAAGCTTTCTACCTCGTCTTGGTTAGATGTATCAGAACCTAATTCAAAAACCTTTCCCCAATGATCACAATTAGAAAGCTCATCAAAAGAATAGACATTTTCTAAACTTTTAACTTGGTCTTTAATTGCAGTTACTTTTTCATGCACTTCATTACAAGAAACAAAACAGAATTTTGCTTCAGAATGATTAAGTACATACGCATAATCATCTTCAGATATAGTTGGGTAAATAGGAACATTCTGCGCCCCAAGTTGAAGAATACCAATATCCATAATATTCCACTCCGTTCTATTGGTAAGTGATATTACGGCAATCTTGTCATTAGGTTTAACCCCTAGGCGTAAAAGCCCACGGCTTATGGCATTTGCTTTATCAATATATTCTTTGGTAGATGTTTTTATCCATTCTCCATTTTTTTTTGACACCAATGCCTCTTTTAAGGCATGCTTTTCAAGCTGATAATATGGGAAGTCAAAAAGACGGGTTACTTTCTGCATACTTAATTTCTAATAATAATTGCAAAATAGTGAAAGAACTCCATATTTTAAAATTGTATTGTTAAATAAATCCGCATCTCATTACAATATTCTTAATAAGAGCTTATTAGGTGGTAAAGCATCGAAAAAAACCATTCATCTACAATAAATTGTAATTGAGCGTGTTATGTATACATCTCAAATATTTGTAGGAATTTTCCTTAAAATAATAATTTAGATTTGAGAAAAATAATTATCCCAAATAGTAGAAATTATGGAAAAAAACTACACATCTAGTTTCTCTTATAAATTAGTAACCGTTGTTGCTAGTATTTTGTTATCGATTAGCTTAAACGCTCAGTCAGAACCGTTCAATTGTGATTATAATGCATATTTATTTCAGTATAATGATATATATGCGCTGGATCTTGCCTCTGGTAGTTCATATTTAGTAGCGGAAGACATTACTCCGGGAAATGTGAACGGAGTAGGTTATAACGCTACAGATGGATATTTATGGGGATATTTATCGACCCCATCTAGTACTATAGTTAGAATTGGTAAAAATTATAATGTTGATCAGTATACTATACCAGAATTACCAACAGGTAATAAATACGTAGGAGATATTTCTCCTGAAGGTGTTTATTATTTTAAAGCGGGAGGTTCCTCTTATTTTAAGGTAGATATTAATCCTGATTCACCAACATATCTGGAATATTTAGGAGCATTTGAACTAAGTCAGAGTTTAGCTATCGCAGACTGGGCTTTTAATGCAGCTGACGGCATGTTGTATACTGTAGAAGGAAAAAGTAGGATATTATTTAAAATAGACCCTGAAACAGGTACGGTGTTCAATTTAGGTGTTGTACCAATACTTGAAGGATTGAAATATACCTTCGGAGCAGTGTATTTTGATGTTGATGGTAACTTCTATATTTCAGCGAATCAAACAGGTTCTGTATATAAAATAGAAAGTGTTCAAGATATTACGTTAGGAATCATTCAGTCGAATATTTTTGCTTTTGGTCCTGCTGCATCAAGTAATGATGGTGCGCGTTGTCCTACAGCACCTGTACCGCAAGAAGATTGTATGAACGGCATAGATGATGACGGCGATGGCTTGGTAGATTGCGATGACCCCTCTTGTTCTGGTGTTGCCGCTTGCCCTGTAATCGTTACGACGTCTAGCGCCAATAAAGGTGGATTGGAAAGTAATGATAGGCTGGCTAACTTAATTAGTAAAAGAAACTTCAATAGAGCAAAAACCAATTATGTTTTTGATAAAATAAATGCCAAGAAGGTGGTAAAGAATACTTTTTATGGTCTAAGCTCTAAAACAGAAGTAAATGAGATTCCTTTAAATAGCTTGGTACCATTGGGTGTTGTTGGTGAAACAAGTACCATAGAATCTTCACCAAGCGATTTACTGGATTTAACGAATGCATCTGATATTTACTCTGTAGATTATTTAAACGGTTCAGAAAACTTAGGGTCTTTAATGGTTATTAAAACAGAGAACAAGGTTTATGAGCATAGCAAGTTTATCTGTGACCGTTTTCTAGGGGCGCAATTACTTTCGGTTTCTAATATTCAACTACGTGAAAAAGATTTTATTAAGTCGATCATTAAACAACCGGATGGTAGCCTTGAGTTTGCTTTGACTTTCTCAGCTAGGGTTAATGCAGATGATAATTTTACTATTGAGTCGCATTGGAACATTGATGCCTATGCAGGCGATACTGCCTATTATAATTTTCAGATATGGTCAAATTCCGTAGATGACTTATTATTGCTAGCCGATGAAATTTTAAATTTACTTGAGGTTAATGCAGATATCACACAGTACAACGGGTCAACGCCTCCGCCGGTATTCGTAAAGTCTGCCAGTTATAAAAATGGTGAAGTATTATTGAATTTAGTGAACAATAACAATTCAGAAAGTATTAATCTAGAAGGAGGTTTGAAACTTACTGAAACTAGCGATACCGAAGTATTGGGAGTAACCGCAGATATAGATGGATATTTAGATTCTGTAGCTTTAAAAACAGGAACCTTGTTCGATTTAGGTTTTAGAATAAGCGCAGGTTTGGGTACAACACCAGATGATCTTTTTGTAGCTGATGCTCCATGGGGCTTAGATGATTCCGCAGAAGAGACAACTGTAGGGAGCTATGAAGTGTTACCTGCAGATGGACCATACGTTGGTGAAGGGTATCCTATTGAAAGAAATATAAAATTGCAGGGTTCCACTAGTAATTATTTAGGAGTGTACCGAGCATTGAGTCCGAGGTTTACCGCTGTTGATTTAAGTAATTATGGTAAGGTAAGTTTTGAGGCAAAAGGAACCGGTAATTTAGATGTACAGTTGATAAAGGGTGACGGTTCAATATATAAAACTAGTATTGGCTTAGATGGTGAAATGGGTGAATACACCTTATCTGCAGCCAATTTTAAAAATGACTTAGATGCGGGTACTGATTTCTCTGATATAAAAGTACTTTCCTTTAATCTAGTTGCTGAAAATGGATATGCAGAAGAGAAGTCTATGGAGCTACAAAATATAGATTTTCATAATCGTGAGCCAGGTCAAGAGTTTGTGGACTCAGATTTAAATAAATCAGTTGTTTATCCAAACCCTATGATAGAAAGAGCCAGCTTATATTTTTATGAAGAAAATGCAGATACTTATCAATTAGATATTTATTCTTTGAGCGGTAGACTTTTAGGAAATCACCATATGGAAGGTGAAAGTGTAGCCGGACAAAATGAAATAGTTGTAGAAAGAAAAGATTTAGCCCCTGGGTTATACCTCTATAAGTTGCAAAACTCCAATGAGAAAATATGGAGCGGAAGGCTTTTAGTTAGATAATACGTTTTGGTTGTAAAAAAAGCTGTGTACCCCAGGCATGGGAGTGCACAGCTTTTGCTTTTTAATATATTTAAAAGTATTTACTTCTGGTTATCTATCCAAACTTTAGCATTTTTAAAAGCTTCTAACCAAGGTGAAACTTCATCATTTCTATCAGTAGGGTAGTGTGCCCAATTCCATGGAAAAATAGAACGTTCAATATGCGGCATGGTTACTAAATGACGACCTGTTTTATCGCAAAGCATAGCAGTGTTAAAATCACTACCATTTGGGTTTGCCGGGTATCCTTCGTAACCGTACTTGGCTACAATATCATATTTGTCCTCTGTTTGTGGTAAATTAAATTTACCTTCACCGTGAGAAATCCAAACACCCAGTTTACTGCCTTCTAAAGAGGAAAGCATAACAGAGTTGTTTTTCTGTATTTCTACAGAGGTAAAATTACTCTCGTGCTTGTGAGAATCGTTATATGTCATTTTTCCGTGATTCTCGTGCTCCGGATTAATCAAATCCAATTCCATAAACAACTGGCAACCATTACAAATACCAACGGATAAAGTGTCTGGTCGTGCAAAGAAGTTTTTAATGACCGTATTTGCTTTCTCGTTATATTTAATAGCTCCGGCCCATCCTTTTGCACTACCTAATACATCTGAGTTGGAAAAACCACCAACAGCGCCTAAGAATTGAATATCTTCCAAATTCTCACGCCCAGAGATTAAATCCGTCATGTGAACATCTTTTACATCAAACCCTGCTAAATACATAGCATTAGCCATTTCACGCTCAGAATTACTTCCTTTTTCGCGTAGAATAGCTGCTTTTGGTCTACTTGAAATTTCTGAACGGTTTGGTAGTGTTATAGCTGCTGAACTTGGAAATTTGTATTGTAAAGGCTGAACTTTATAATTATCAAATCTATCTTTTGCTAAACTGTTTGCAGTCTGCTGATTATCTAGTAAGTACGATGTTTTGAACCAAGTGTCACGAAGGCTTTCAATATTAAGTCCCATTTCCATACCGTTGTTTTTAACGGTAAGTGTTGCTTCATTAGTAACCGTTCCTATTTTTTTGACATCAATATTCTTGGACTTCAATATAGTTTCAACGCTATCATCACTTGATTGAAATACAATACCTGCATTTTCAGAGAACAAAACTTTGATGGTATCGGCTTCGCCTAAACCTGTAAGGTCAAGATGAGCACCTAAATTGATATCTGCAAAGCATAATTCTAACAGCGTAGTAATTAATCCGCCGGAAGCAACATCATGTCCTGCAACTATTTTATCCTCCTTTATTAAAGATTGAATGGTGTTGAAAACAGTTTTAAAGTAAGCCGAATCAGTAATAGTTGGAGTTTCGTTACCTATACTATTTCTGGTTTGGGCAAAAGAAGAACCGCCTAATTTAAAGTTATCTTTAGATAGGTTGATGTAGTAAATAGAACCAGCACCTTTCTGTAAAACCGGCTCAACTACCTTAGTGATATCGCTACAGTTACCGGCAGCTGAAATTACTACGGTACCAGGAGAGATAACATCACCATCTTTATATTTTTGCTTCATGGAAAGAGAATCCTTTCCTGTAGGTACGTTAATACCTAAATCGATAGCAAAATCAGATACAGCCTGTACAGCTTTGTATAGTCGTGCATCTTCACCTTCATTTTTGCAAGGCCACATCCAGTTGGCAGAAAGCGACACAGAAGCTAATCCGTCTTTAAGCGGAGCCCAAACCAAATTGGTCAATGATTCCGCAATACTATTTTTACTACCTGCAGCAGGGTCAATCAATGCAGAAATAGGAGAGTGCCCAATACTAGTAGCAATTCCTTCTTTTCCTTTAAAATCCAAAGCCATTACCCCGCAGTTGTTCAACGGTAGTTGTAACGGACCAACACATTGTTGTTTTGCAACTCGACCACCAACACAACGGTCAACCTTGTTTGTAAGCCAATCTTTACTGGCAACGGCTTCTAGTTGAAGAACGGCATCCAGGTAATCATGGAAAAATTCCAATGAATACGCTGCATTTTTGTAATCGCGTTTTACGGTACTGTCCGTCATCACTGTTTTGGGAGAACTACCAAACATATCGGACAACGCTAAATCCATAGGCTTAGCACCGTTGGTTTTAGATTCAAAAGTAAAACGGTCGTCACCAGTAACATCACCAACTTCATACATTGGTGAACGCTCACGGTCAGCAATTCGTTTTAAGAGGTCTACATCATTTTTACCGATTACAAGACCCATACGTTCTTGAGATTCGTTTCCTATAATTTCTTTAGCCGATAGGGTAGGGTCACCAACAGGTAACTTATCTAAATCTATTTTACCACCAGTTTCTTCTACAAGTTCAGATAAACAGTTCAGGTGGCCGCCGGCTCCGTGATCATGAATAGAAACAATGGTATTTTCATCACTTTCTACCATACCACGAATGGCATTGGCAGCTCTTTTTTGCATTTCAGGATTAGAACGTTGTACGGCATTAAGTTCAATAGCAGAGCTAAATTCGCCCGTATCAGCACTAGAAACAGCGGCACCACCCATACCTATACGGTAATTGTCGCCACCTAGAATTACAATTTTATTATCTGTTTCTGGCTTATCTTTAATAGCTTGTTCAATTTTACCATACCCAATACCACCAGCTTGCATAATTACTTTATCGTAACCCAGCCTACGGTGACTGAGCGAAGCCGAAGTCTTGTCTTCAGAAGATTCAAACGGAGTAGAAGCTTCATCATATTCGAACGTCAGAACCGATCCGGAAATTAGAGGCTGTCCAAATTTATTTCCAAAGTCAGAAGCACCATTAGAAGCTTTTATAAGAATATCCATTGGTGTTTGGTATAGCCAATCTCTTTCTTGCATTCCCTTTTCCCAAGGTCTTTCTTTTTCTAGACGTGAGTAAGCTGTCATGTAAACAGCCGTACCGGCAAGAGGCAAAGAACCTTTACCACCAGCTAGTCTATCTCTAATTTCACCACCCGCACCAGTTGCGGCACCGTTAAAAGGCTCTACTGTAGTAGGGAAGTTGTGCGTTTCAGCTTTTATGGAAATAACGGAGTCAAACTCTTTCTCTTGATAGAAATCGGGTTTATCGGCAGTTTTAGGAGCAAATTGCATTACTCTAGGTCCTTTTACAAACGCAACATTGTCTTTGTAAGCAGAAACGATATCATTTGGAAACTCTTGAGAAGTTTTCTTGATCAGCTTAAATAGCGAAGAAGGCATTTCTTCACCGTCAATGACAAAAGTGCCATTGAATATTTTGTGTCTACAGTGTTCAGAATTTACCTGGCTGAATCCGAATACCTCAGAGTCGGTTAGTTTTCTGCCTAATTTCTTGCTCAGGTTTTCTAGATAATCAACTTCTTCATCATTAAGGGCTAAGCCTTCTTGTTTGTTGAAGGCAGAGATATCTTCAATATTTAAAATAGGTTTTGGTGCTATATGAATATCGAATACCTCTTGATTTAATGTGCTGTATTTCTGAGAAATCATAGGATCGAATCCTGAAAATTCTTCTGCTACGGCATTAAATTCTTCAATCCGAATAATTCCCGAAACTCCCATATTTTGAGTAATCTCAGTGGCATTGGTACTCCAAGGAGTAATCATTGCGGCTCTAGGACCAACAAAAAAGGCGTCAAGAGACGCCGCATTTATTTTAGGTTGGTTGCCGAACAACCATATAAGTTTACTTATATCTTCAGATGATAGTTCCTTAGCGGTTTGTACCGCAAAAACCTTTTTGCTAGGTTCCCCAAAAAAGTGAATCATTGTAGTGTGTCTGGTATTGATTTTTGAATTACAAAATTAAGACTTTACTAGCTACTATTTACGGTAAATTGAAACACTTTTAAACAGTAATTGTTAATGAAATAAGTAAGATTTTGTTTTATCTTTATTGGCTGGCTTTAAATTGTTTATAAAGCAATACTTTAAAGTCTGAAAATTAGATTTTAACTATAAACATATAAATAGTATGTTTGTTAGACTTAAGTTAAGTTTATTAATTTACAGCATAGTTTAATTGTTGGAAAATTGCAAATAGTATGGCGAAACAAAATATTGAGACTCAGGCACTTGATTATGGTATGGAAATGATAGGTGGTAAGTGGAAGCCAATTATTCTGTATCACGTTAATAAGGGTACCAATAGATTTAATAAGCTTTTTTCGGAAATCGAAGGCATTAATCGGCAGATGTTAAGCAAGCAATTAAAATCTTTAGAGCGTTCAGGTATTTTGGATCGTACTTTGTACGGTGAAATTCCGCCACGTGTAGAATATACATTGACACCGTTAGGTAAATCACTACTTCCGGTTGTTGAAGCTATAACTCAATGGGGACAGAACCAAATAGCTGAGACGGTAGTAATTTCAGAAGTTGTAGAAGTCAATACAATATCAGAAATAAACGAAGAGCCAGAAATAAAAGAGGTATCAGAAATAAAAGAGGTGCCAGAAGTAAAAGAAGCGCCCAAAGCACAAGAAATTCCGGAGGTTAAAAAAGATGCTGAAATAAAGGAAGCTCCAAAAGTTCCACAAAATCAGCAATTACCACTTTTTTAGGTATTTGAAAATTATTCTAAGTTTTCAAATATGGATTTTAATGCCGTGTAAAATCCGTATTATTTTAAAATAGATTACTTAGGTTTTGAATTAGACAAAAATTGATTGTTTATGCATATGTAATCATCAATTTATGTAACTTCTAGCAACTAATTCAAAAAACCATCATGAAACAAAGAACTACGCTATTAGCAGTCGCATGCTGTTTACTCACCTTAAGCTTTACTTATGCGAAGCAGAAAAAGTCAAAAAAACAAATTGAAAAATTAAAAACCGAAGTAGCGGCGTTGGTCGATGACAACAAAAAGCTTGCTCAGGTTATGGTCGATAAGATTTTTAGCTTTTCAGAACTAGGATTTCAGGAAGTGGAATCTTCTAAATACTTAACTGGAATTTTAGCGGAAAACGGATTTGAAATAGAGAACTCCATTTCTGGTATTCCTACAGCTTGGTTCGCCACTTGGAGTAATGGAGAGGGACCAACAATTGCTTTGGGTAGTGATGTGGATTGTATACCTAAGGCATCTCAATATCCAGGGGTTGCTTATCACAAGCCAATAGTTGAAGGAGCACCGGGTCATGGCGAAGGTCATAATTCCGGTATACCTATGAATATAACTTCGGCCCTTGCGGTAAAGAAAATAATGGAACGCGAAAATATAGGTGGTACCTTACTGGTATGGCCAGGTATTGCAGAAGAGCTAGTGGCTGCTAAAGCATGGTATGTAAGAGATGGGCGTTTTGATGATATTGATATGTGTATTTTTACACATGTTGGTAATAATCTTGGTGTTTCTTATGGACCAACAAGAGGTACGGGATTAATATCTGTAGAATATTCCTTTGATGGTGAAGCGGCTCACTCCGCAGGCTCGCCATGGAGAGGTAAAAGTGCCTTAGATGCTGCAGAGTTAATGAATATTGCTTGGAATTATAAGAGAGAGCATTTACATCCTTTAAAACGTTCACATTCTATTTTTACGGATTCTGGTGATCAACCTAACGTGGTACCGTCAAAAGCGGCGGTATGGTTCTATTTTAGAGATATTAAGTATGAGGGAATTATGGAAATGTACGCTATGGCTAATGATATGGCTAAGGGCGCAGCATTGATGACAGGAACTACAATGACTTCTAAGGTTTTGGGTACGGCATGGCCAAGACATTATAATAAGGTCATTGCAGAAACTATGTATTCCAATATAAAAGAAGTAGGATTGCCAGATTGGTCTGAAGCCGATCAACAACTGGCTAAGGCAGTGCAAAAAGAAGTGAATTCTGAAAAGATAGAAGGTTTACCGCTAGAATTGGCAGAATTAGGACTGCCGGTCTTGGAACCAATTAGTGGGGGGTCAGATGATATAGGCGATATATCTTGGAAGGTACCTACGGTAACGTTGCGATATCCATCTAACATCCCAGGATTGCAAGGGCATCATTGGAGTAACGCCATAACAATGGCAACACCAATTGCCCATAAAGGGGTAGTAGCAGGTGCAAAAGTAGAGGCTATGACTATAATAGACTTTTTATTGAAGCCAGATTTATTAGAAGGTGCTTGGGATTATTTTAATAACGAACAGCAAAAAGAGACAAAGTACCGCCCTATGATTTCTGAAAGCGATTTACCTCCAATTTATTTGAACAAGGATAAGCAAGACCAATTTAGATCAGAATTGGAAAAATACTATTACGACGAAACAAAGTACGATACTTATTTGGAGCAATTGGGTATTGAATATCCTACTTTGAAAGATTAGGTAACTGAATACTATCCATCAAAAAAGCCTTTAAATTCATTAGAATTTAAAGGCTTTTTTAATTTATATACTTCTAAAGCTTAAATGCTTTTTTCTAGCAAGGCCATATAAAAGCCGTCATAGCCGCTTTTAGAAGCATATATCTTTTTATCTTTTACCAGGGTAAAATCTTTTCCTTCTTCAGACTTCAAGAAAGACTGCACTTGGTGGCTGTTTTCTTGAGGAAGAATAGAACAAGTAGCGTAAACCATTTTTCCGCCAGGTTTCACTATTTTGCTATAGTTTCTAATGATTTCGTGCTGGGTTTTTACAATTTTATCAAGAAATTCAGGCTTCATTTTCCATTTAGAATCCGGATTTCTTCTTAGTACTCCAAGTCCGGTGCAGGGTGCATCAATAAGTACTCTATCGGCGCTACCATAAAGTTTCTTGTATACCTTTGTAGAATCTATTTCGCGAACTTCAATATTGTGTGCGCCATTACGTCTGGCACGTCTTTTAAGTTCTTTCAATTTACTGCCGTAAATATCCATAGAAATCAATTGCCCTTTGTTTTCCATTAATGCAGCTAAGTGCAGTGATTTTCCACCGGCACCGGCACACGTATCTATTACACGTTGCCCGGGTTCCACATCTAAGAATTCGGCAACCAGTTGTGATGAAGCATCTTGTACTTCAAACATTCCGTTTTTAAAAGCTTGGGTAACAAAAACATTTGCTCTTTCAACCAATTTTAGGGCAGAGGCATATCCTCTAATTGGTTCGGCAACAATATTTTCGTCCAATAATGCTTTGCGCAATTCTTCTTTGTTTGTTCTTAAAGTATTGGTACGCAAGATTACTTCTGCAGGCTGATTTAGTTTGGCTAGCTCTTCGGTCCATAATTTTTCACCCAAAGCTTTTTCGCATAACTCATCAATCCAATCCGGCACAGCTTCTCTAAATTTTCTAATTTGAGAAAGCTCGTCGAATTTTCCTTTAATTCTTCTTTCAGGTGTAGGTTCTATCTGTTTCCAATCTGGTAATTTAATACCTTTTAAAACAGCCCAAACAGCCCACATACGAAAAAGATCTGGTCTGCTAAAAGGAGCTTTAACCTCTGCTATTTCAGTATATAAACGTTTGTAGCGTACCATTTCATAAGTGGTCTCGGCAATAAAACCTCGGTCTCTAGAGCCCCATCGCTTATCGTATCGTAGTACTTTTTGAACCACCTTATCGGCATATTCGTTTTCGTTGAAGATGAGGTTTAAGGCGTCTATTACGGCAAACACCAAATTTCTGTGTAATTTCATTAGAGTAGCTATTATTACTTTATCAGAAGGTTTGAGGCCGTCATTGTATTGATTATCGATTAGATAGGCTTATGTCCTTCAAAAATTTATGGCTGCAAAGGTATTGTTTTAGAAGCGATTCCATTTATTTTTGAGCAACTTTATACCATAATCCTATGCGTTATATTTTTCTTTTAGTCATTTTGATGTGTTCATGTTCAGAAAGTAAGCATCCAACTACGTTTAATACGGTAGATATTGAAACCATATATTCAGATTCTTTAAGTATTAGGGCTATAGAACTGATAGGTAATAGTTTGGCATTCGCTGCAAATAAGGGCACGTTTGGTACTGTGGATTTGGTCACTGGTAAAGTACGTGCGAATATTGAAAAATACCACACTAGTGTACCTTCGTTTAGGGCAGTAGCCCATACGAATACCGATTTTTTTATGCTTTCAATTGAGTCGCCTGCACTTCTTTATAAAACAGGGGAAAACGGTAGAATGGAGCTAGTTTATAAAGAGGAGGGAGAAGGTGTTTTTTATGATGCCATGACTTTTATGAACGATAAAGACGGAATTGCCATAGGAGATTCTGTAAAGGGATGTTTAAGTGTTATTATAACTTCGGATGGTGGACTTACTTGGACAAAATTGACGTGTTCTCAATTACCGGAAGGTATTGATGGTGAAGGAGCTTTTGCGGCAAGTAATACTAATATCAAAACAATAGGGGATACTATTTGGATGGCGACCACAACTGGAAGAATTCTGTTTTCTTCGGATAAGGGTGAATCATGGGAAACTTATCAAACTCCCATCAGAAATACGGTAGCAACAGAGGGTATTTATTCCATAGATTTCTATGATGAAAGTTTAGGATTTGCCATTGGTGGAGATTACACAAATCCGAATAATGCTGTGGCTAATAAAGCGATTACCAAAGATGGAGGAAAAACTTGGAACTTGGTAGCTGACGGAATTGCCCCGGGTTATAAAAGTTGTGTGCAATTTGTTCCTGGTACTAATGGAAATGGGCTTGTAGCTATAGGTTTTACAGGTATATCGTATTCATCGGATATGGGTAAAAGTTGGAAAGAACTATCAAAGGAGCCTTTTTTTACTATACGTTTTAAAAATGATACTATAGCCTATGCTGCTGGTAAGAATCGTATATCTAAATTAACCTTTAAGTAGTTATTTACCGCCCTTGTTTTGGCGATATTGCTTCATTAATTGACGCTTAAATTCTTCTTCTGATCTTAATAACAGCAGTGTTTTCTTTGCCGAAATTACTGTACTTACATTTTTAAGGAAATTAGTATCCAAAGCTTCTTCTTCCTCTTCAATTTTAATATGTAATGCTAAAAGGTTCTCGGCTTCTTTTTCCGTTAAAGCATCAGAGTCTTTGATTTTACTTCTAATTTCTTGATGACCTTTTTTACGTAAAGCATTTCTTTTCTTTTGGTACTCATTGTATACAGGCCAAAACTCCTGGGCTTCTTTGGTATTCAAAGAAAGCTTTTCAGTAATGAAAGCTACTTTTAAGGTATTTATTTTCTCCCAATCTTGGTTTCTCTGCCCAAAAGAGAAGGTGGTTACAAATAGGAATATTGTAATTATAAATTTATTCATTGTAGTCAATATTTAGTTCATCAAAATCACTCACATTTTCATTTAAGTAATCTAAAAGATTATCACTTTCTATAGGTGCGCTTAAAAAATCTGAATATTCCGTATTCGTTACAGGTAATACTTCTGCAATTTCATATGGTGAAAGTTCAAAATCATTATTTTCAAAATAGGCTTCAATATCAGCATTCGCCAAATCGCTAAAAGTTAATTCACTTGAAGAATTCCAATTATAATTTAAAGCTATGAGCACAATAGCGGCAATTGAGGCAGCTACGGCTATTATTTTTTTAATAGGAAAAAGCGGAATCACTTTTGGCTCATTCTCAATTTTTCCTTTAAGGGTATCATGGAAAGATTCAAAATAATTATCAGGCACTTTAAATGCACCATCCTTTGGGATAATGCTTTCTGGTTTAGATAATTTATCCATCAATTTATTCTCAAAGCTATCGAAATAGCCTTCTGGAGTTTTAAACGGATTATTTTTGTTTTTGTTCATGATACTAGTTTGACAATCAATTGTATAAAAGGTTTAATCTTCTTTCAAATACTGTTCTAGTTTTTTAACAGCTAAATGGTAAGAAGCTTTAAGTCCGCCAACAGAGGTGTTCAATATTTCTGAAATTTCTTCATATTTTAACTCCTGAAAGTATTTCATATTAAAAACTAGCTTCTGTTTTTCAGGAAGCGTTGTAATAGCTTTTTGAAGTTGAAGTTGAATTTCATCACCTTCAAAATATACATCTGCTTCTAAGTTAGACACCAATTTATCTTGATAATCAGTATCAGAAACTCCTTGAAGTTTAGCTCGTTTTTTTATGAAATTTAAAGCTTCATTAGTTGCAATACGGTACATCCAAGAAAATAGTTTGCTGTCTCCTTTAAATCCGTCTATGTTTTTATAAACTTTAATAAAGGTATTTTGCAAAACATCATCTGCGTCTTGGTGATTTAATACAATACTTCGTATTTGCCAATACAGCCGCTCTTTGTAGGTATTTACCAATACCTCAAAAGCTTGCGCCTGCTTGCTTTTTGTTTTTAAATCCAATACTAATGCTTCCTCTTCGATCACCTAGAATTGAGGTTTGTTTATCCTTAGACTATGAAGTTAAACAAAGGTTTAATCTTTTGATTAAGTTTTAATGCTTTTTGCATCTAAACCTAATATTTTACTAATCTATTCGTTCTAAAATAAACCAAAACTTAATTTTATGACTTTAAAGAAAAATTTTTTATTGATGTGTCTTTTTGTATCTACATTATCTATAATCTCATGTAGTAATGATGACGAAGATGTTATGGAGCAAAGTGAAGAGGAAGTTGCAGAACTTGCTAGTTTTATGCTTTATGAAAATGTTGAATTTGAAGTAGATACAGAAGGATTGGACTCAAAACGATTCTTTTCTACAATAACCGGAAGTTTATACACTTATAATGAAATTGATGCTGAAATTGCACTAACAATTGATTTGGCATGGTACGATATGAGTCCGTCAAATCCTGGTTTCTTATTTTGGATGAGCCCTGATGATTTGTTTCAAGATGAGCAAATAGAAGGTGGTACAACGACCAAAATGGAAAATACAGCAGATCAAATGACGGTTGAGGAATTTGATGCTATAACCGACGAAAGTGCACTTATTGATTTAGTTATTGAGAATGAAGATGAGGCAATGGGTCCTCAAGATTATCCGACTATTGTTTTATTTGAAAATGCAGCAGGACATAAAGGTGCTATTAAAATGAAGAGTAACGACGGTCAAATAATGATTGTAGATATTAAAGTGGCTCGATAGTTAAGAATTAATGATATAATATGAAAGCCATCTGAAAAGATGGCTTTTTTAATGTATAATTTTTAGGAATAACTCAGTATAAATTTATACCAAAGATTGCATCTGTACAAGTTTTTTGTACGTACCATTTAGTTCTAAAAGCTCTGTATGAGTACCCTGTTCAACAATTTCTCCTTTTTGAAGTACAACAATAGTATCTGCATTTTGTATAGTAGAAAGTCTATGTGCAATAACAATAGAAGTTCTGTTCTTCATCATCTTTTCAAGAGCATCTTGTACTAAGCGCTCGCTTTCGGTATCTAAAGCAGAGGTGGCTTCGTCCAAAATCATGATTGGAGGATTTTTTAAAACCGCTCTAGAAATAGATAAGCGTTGTTTTTGTCCGCCACTTAGTTTATTACCGCTATCACCAATGTTGGTATCGTAGCCATTGGGTAAATCCATTATAAAATCATGGGCATTGGCAATTTTTGCAGCTTCAATAATTTCTTCATCAGTGGCATTCTCTTTTCCTAATCCGATGTTGTTTTTAACCGTGTCATTAAATAAGATAGAGTCTTGTGTAACTAACCCCAGTAAACCACGTAAAGACTTTTTACTAAGGTTTTTAATGTTGTTACCATCAATGCTAATATCACCCTCATTAACATCATAGAAACGAGTAACAAGATTTGCTATGGTACTTTTACCACTACCGGATTGCCCAACTAGGGCAACGGTTTTCCCTTTTTCAACAGTTAAGTTGAAGTTTTTCAATACATAATCATCTTCGTATTTAAAAGAGATGTTGTTAATGTTTACAGCTGTATCAAAGGTTTCTTGATTTATAGGATTATCAATTTCAGAAATAGGGTTATCAGTTTCTAAAATTTCCATTACTCGTTCTGCTGCTGCGTTACCTTTTTTAACACTGTAAGAAGCTTTACTTATAGCCTTAGCAGGAGTTAATATTTGATATGACAAAGTCATGTAAGTAATAAACAAACTGCCTTCAAGAGTTTTTTCCACCAAAACCATTTGTCCGCCATACCATAGAATTACGCCAATGGCTGCAATACCAAAAAATTCACTTGTAGGGGATGCCAAATTTTGTCGATTTAGCAGGCTATTGGAAAAATTAAAAAAACGTTTAGTTGAAGCTTGAAATTTCTTTGCAAATACAGATTCCGAATTAAAAGCTTTTATAACTCGCAATCCTCCTAAGGTTTCTTCAAGAATAGATAGAAAGTAACCTTGCTCACTTTGAACTTTGTCAGATTTTCGTTTTAACGATTTTCCGATTAATGAAATCAAAAAACCCGAAAGCGGAAGAAATAGAAAAACGAACAAAGTCAATTTCGGACTAATAGAGAGCATGGCTATAATTGTAAAAATTATAGTTAACGGTTCCCTGACAATCAGCTCTAAAATGGACAAAAATGAATGCTGAATTTCTAGCACATCAGAGGTGATACGGGCTATAGTATCGCCTTTTCTCTTTTCAGAATAATAGGAAATAGGTAATTCTACAGTCTTGTCGTAGAGTTCGTTACGTAAATCTTTAAGTACGCCATTACGTAAGAACGTAATGAAATACATAGCTAGATAGTTAAAAAGGTTTTTTAGAAGGAACATAGTGATAATTATACCAACCATGAACATTAGCACTTCTCCAGGGTCACTATCTTTACTTCTTTCCGTTACAAAATAGTTTAGATAATCTATACCGTAATCTTTTAATTCAGATATGCCATTCCATTTCGGTTTAGTGTATACTTCTTCTGTTTTATCAAATAACACCGTCAACATTGGAAATAATGAAATCATCGCCAATGTTGAAAACAGTGCATAAAAGATGTTAGATATAATATTTAAAATTGCATATATCTTGTAAGGCTTCGCAAAGCGAAGAATCTTTTTGAAATAGTTCATTAAGCTAAATTAAGCTCAGCAAGAATACTCTTGACTTTATTTTCAAGTTCTGCAGCCACTTTTTTATAATCTTCAGTTTTTTCTAATTTGGTATTTGTACTGATGTAGAATTTTACCTTTGGCTCTGTTCCACTTGGTCTTGCTGCTATTCTAGTTCCATCTTCAGTTTCGTAAATTAAAACATTGGATTTTGGAATATCAATAGTTTTCTCTTCGCCAGTTAAAACGTTTTTAGCAATTGAAGTGTTGTAGTCTTCAATCCACTTTACTTTAGAACCCGCTACAGATGCTACAGGGTTTTCCTTGAAATCTTTCAACATTTGCTTAATTTCTTCAGCACCGCTAATTCCTTTTTTGGTAATAGAAACTAAATGTTCCTTGTAGAAGCCATAATCAACATAACATTGAATTAAGTCTTTGTAGAAAGAACTACCATTAGCTTTTGCTTGACTAGCAATTTCACATGCCAATAGGGTAGAGGTAACCGCATCTTTATCGCGTACAAAATCACCTACCATATAACCAAAGCTCTCTTCGCCACCACCAATAAACTCAGATTCTGGAAAATCTTTGATCATTTTACCGATCCATTTAAATCCGGTAAGAGAAGTTTTAAACTCTACGCCGTATGCCTTGGCCATAGCTTCCATCATTGGGGTAGAAACTATAGTAGTCGCAATAAATTCATTGCCTTTAAATCCTTTTTCTTTTTTCTTTTCTAGAAGGAATTTTGTCATCAAAACCATAGCTTGGTTTCCGTTAACAATTTCCATTTCCCCATCAAGATTACGAACGGCAATACCTAAACGGTCACTGTCTGGATCTGTACCCACAACCATATCTGCACCAATCTCTTCGGCTTTTTTAACCGCCATAGAAAGTGCTTCTGATTCCTCTGGATTGGGAGATTTAACGGTTGGGAAATTTCCGTCAGGTTTAGCTTGTTCCTCAATGATAGTTACATTTTCATACCCGCCACGTTTCAATACTTCTGGAATAGCGGTAATTGAAGTTCCGTGTAATGAGGTGAAGACAATTTTAAAGTCATCTTTTCCAGCGGCATTAAAATTACCTGCTGCAACAGATTGGGAAATAAAAGCTTCATCAACTTCTTTATCTATTACTTCGATAAGGCTATCGTTGGGGCTGAATTTTATATCTTCAAAATCAAGAGAATTAATTTCAGAAATAATTTCTCCATCCTGTGGTGGTACAATTTGTCCTCCGTCTGTCCAGTATACTTTGTAACCATTGTATTCTGGTGGATTATGTGATGCCGTTAATACGATACCTGCATGACAATTTAAATGTCTTACTGCGAACGAAAGTTCTGGAGTAGTACGTAAATCTGAAAATAAGTAAACTTTAATATTGTTGGCAGAAAAGACTTCTGCCACCGTTCTTGCAAGCGTGTCACTATTATGACGGCAATCAAAAGCGATAACTACTTTAATTTCCTCGCCTTTGTAGACTTTGTTTAAATAGTTGCTAAGACCCTGTGTGCTTTTACCTAAGGTGTATTTGTTAATACGGTTTGTACCTACGCCCATAACGCCTCTCATACCACCGGTACCAAATTCCATATTTTTATAGAAACGGTCGCTCAGTTCTTCTTTGTCGTTAGCGATAAGGTGTTCAATTTCTTTTTTTACAGCTGGGTCGAAAAAATCGGTTAACCAGGTTTTAGCGGTATCAAGGATGTTATCCATTTGGTTTATAGTTTTATGTGCATTTAAGTTAGTAAGAATTTTACTATTCTAAAAGTGCTGTGTTTAATTCTTCTGAAACGATATATCTTTTTTCTTCTTTTTTAGAACGTATTAATATTTCCCCTATAAACCCTGCTAAGAACAACTGAGTTCCTATCACCATGGCTATCAGTGAAATATAAAATTGTGGGCGGTCTGTAATTAATCTTCCAAACTTGTTGATGAATAACTTATCAATACCTAAATAGATGGCGAAGCCAAACCCGATTAAAAACATTAAAACGCCTAACGCACCAAATAAGTGCATAGGTCGTTTACCAAATCTAGATACGAACCAAATGGTCAATAAATCTAGAAATCCATTAATGAAACGTTCCATTCCAAATTTTGTTTTACCGTATTTACGAGCTTGATGTTTTACGACTTTTTCTCCAATTTTAGAAAAACCTGCATTTTTTGCAAGCACAGGTATGTATCTATGCATTTCACCAGAGACTTCAATGTTTTTGACAACGTCTTTTGTGTATGCTTTTAAGCCACAATTAAAATCATGAAGTCGCACTCCAGATGTGCGTCTAGCTGCCCAATTAAATAATTTTGAAGGCGTGTTTTTAAAAATGATAGAGTCGTACCGTTTTTTTTTCCATCCAGATACCAATTCATAGCCTTCATTGGTTATCATATCATATAACTCCGGAATTTCCTCAGGGTTATCTTGTAAATCGGCATCCATAGTGATAATAACATCTCCGCTTACGGCTTTAAAACCGGCATGTAATGCTTGCGATTTTCCGTAGTTACGTAAAAAATGAATTCCTTTTACCGAAGGATTTTCATTGGATAATTCTGAAATGATATTCCAAGAATTATCTGTACTACCATCATCAACGAAGAGTATTTCATATGAAAAATGATTGGATTGCATTACAGATACAATCCAATCATGAAGTTCTTTAAGTGACTCTTCTTCGTTAAGTAAAGGAATTACTATTGATAATTGCATGCGCGACTTCTGGTATTGTCTCCAAAAATACTACAATTACTTAGCATTAATAAGCAGCTTCTTCTTTTTTCAAGATTAAACCGGTGATTAAGGAGAAGAATAATCCGATAAGTACATTAATTACAATACCGACAGGATACATAATCCAGGCAAATCCTTTTTGCATTTCTATACCTTGGTCAACTTGTTCTTCAGTTAGGCTAGGATTATCTGTCATTGCTTTAATTTTTCCAATTTCATATACCTTATCTAAATAGCCAGGTTCAATTACATTAGATAATATGAAGAAATATAGAAGCCCTACTATGGCGGCTATTAATGCTACTCCAGCTCCAACCTTTAAAGCATTGGAAAGACTTAAAAATCCGCCGCCCGCTTTTTTAAATTGAATGATTGCAAAAATGATACCTGCAGCTAAAATTAAAGTTTGGGTTATTTGTATAGCAGCACTTTGTTCATAATGCATCTCCATTACAAATAGCATTACTCCGAATACGACTCCAACTAGTCCGGTGAGTAAACCGTAATTCAGTGCAAATTTTCCTGTTTTAGGTTGATTTTCTTCCATGATATATAGTGATTTTAGGTTGTTTTGTATATTAGTATGCTATTGAGATATTATGTTACAAAAGTGATAAAATTAAATTTTAATATTTTTTTTAGTTTTGTAATTGTCTGTTTGTAGAATTTCACTATTTTTGCAGCCTTAAAATGAGTGCCCGTCGGAATGGGTGCGTTAAAGTTTTTAAAATGAAAAAAGACATACACCCAGAAAATTATAGAATCGTGGCCTTTAAGGACATGTCTAATGAAGAGGTATTTTTAACAAAATCAACAGCGAATACTAAAGAGACTTTAGAAGTTGACGGAGTTGAATATCCATTAGTTAAGTTGGAAATTTCAAGAACTTCTCATCCTTTTTACACTGGTAAATCTAAATTATTGGATACAGCTGGTCGTATCGATAAGTTCAAGAACAAGTACAAGAAATTTGTTAAAGAAGAGAAAAAAGAAGAAGAATAGTATTTTCATTTCTTCTAATAAATATAACGCCTTCGAAATTTTCGAAGGCGTTTCTTTTGCATTTAACTTTTAAATAAAGGAAGTTATCTATAATGTATAGATGCTTTAGGGTTATTTATTAATTTTGAAAAAAATCATCTTGTATGAACTTTATTCTTTTTGATGGTCCTCGTAGGAATCATCTTTTGCCTTTTACGTTTACGCGTCCGGTCTCTGAAATTCGTGTGGGTATAATGACTTTGAAAGAACGATGGGAAGCTTATTTAAAGGCCTCCGTAACTTCTTTAACTGAAGAATATTTGAGTATTAAGTATCCGGTTAAATTAGAAGATTCAAATATATTCATAGATGCATCGGTTTTACCGTCCATTAGTTTAATAAAAACAATTCATTCGTTAAAAGAGAATGAGGTAGTAAAGTCAGGTGATTTAATAGTAGCTTATTCTAGTGCATCGGTTAGAAATTCTGATGAGTTTAGTAATTTTACTGATATAGAATTCAAAAATGATTTGGTTCAAATCAATAATACTTGGGATATTTTCGATAAAAATGCAGATATCTTACAGTCTGATTTCGATTTTATCACCAAAGGAAGAAAAAGTCAACCTATTTCAGAAACAAATCAATTGATTCACCCAGAGCGTATATTCCTAGAAGAAGGAGCAAAGGTGGAATTTAGTATTTTAAATGCTACTGACGGACCTATATATTTAGGAAAGAATGCTGAAATTTGGGAAGGTAGTCTTATACGTGGAGCTTTAGCGCTTTGTGATAATGCTATAATTAAAATGGGAGGTAAGCTTTACGGTGCTACTACTATTGGACCTTATAGTAAAGTTTGCGGTGAAGTAAGTAATTCCGTCATTTTTGGATATTCAAGTAAGGGTCATGAAGGCTATTTAGGGAACGCCGTACTAGGAGAGTGGTGTAATATTGGGGCGGATTCCAATAATTCCAATCTTAAAAATAATTACGCTAAAGTCCGTTTGTGGGATTACGCAACAGAGCGTTTTGAGCAAACGGGATTACAGTTTTGCGGACTTATGATGGGTGATCATAGTAAGACCGCTATTAATACCATGTTTAATACGGGAACGGTAATTGGGGTGAATTCCAATATATATGTTCCAGGATTTCCTAGAAATTTTGTTCCAAGTTTTAGTTGGGGCGGAGCGTCTGGGTTTACGGCATATCAGCCAGCAAAAGCATTTGATGCCGCAAAGGTAATGATGGCTAGAAGAGGGGTGGAGTTTGATGAAGTTGAAGCTGATATTCTAACCCACGTTTTCGAATTAACAAAGAAATGGAGAAAGTATTAAATAGTAAAGTCTGAAATTCAGCGAATTGGAATTTTATGGCTGAGTTTAGTTTAATTATTTTTGTGCATTCAAATAGATTAATGAGATGAAGAAGAAGGTGGCTTTTTACACTTTGGGGTGTAAGTTGAATTTTTCAGAAACTTCTACCATAGCCCGTAGTTTTGCAGATGAGGGGTTTGATAGGGTAGATTTTTCAGAAGAAGCGGATATGTATGTAATTAATACATGTTCTGTAACCGATAATGCCGATAAGAAATTTAAAACTATTGTAAAAAAAGCACAAAAGATAAATCCTGATGCTTTTGTGGCTGCCGTTGGTTGTTATGCACAATTAAAGCCAGAAGAATTAGCCGATGTTGATGGGGTTGATTTGGTTTTAGGTGCAACGGAAAAATTTAAAATCACTGACTACATAAATGATTTAACCAAAAATGATCACGGCAAGGTTCATTCTTGTGAAATAGCCGATGCTGATTTTTACGTTGGTAGTTATGCAATTGGAGATAGAACAAGAGCTTTCTTGAAAGTTCAAGATGGGTGCGATTATAAATGTACCTATTGCACAATTCCGTTAGCACGTGGTATATCTAGAAGCGATACTTTAGAAAATGTTTTAAAAAATGCTGCGGATATTTCTGAGCAAGGAATTAAAGAAATTGTTTTAACCGGAGTAAATATAGGTGACTACGGTAAAGGTGAGTTTGGTAATAAAAAGCATGAACATACTTTTTTAGAATTGGTTGAAGCATTAGATGACGTAGATGGTATTCATCGTTTGCGTATTTCATCTATAGAGCCCAATCTATTAAAAAATGAGACAATTGAGTTTGTTTCTCAAAGTAAAACTTTTGTACCCCATTTTCATATTCCTTTACAAAGTGGAAGTGATGATCTTCTAAAGTTGATGAAGCGTCGCTATATGACCAATCTTTATAAAGAAAGGGTTGAAAAGATCAAGGAGGTAATGCCAAATTGCTGTATTGGTGTTGATGTAATTGTGGGGTTTCCGGGAGAAACCGAAGAACACTTTCTAGAAACGTATCATTTTTTGAATGATTTGGATATTTCCTACTTGCATGTTTTTACGTATTCAGAAAGAGATAATACCCCTGCTGCTACTATGGATGGCGTAGTGCCTAATAAGGTAAGGAGCAAAAGGAGTAAAATGTTACGTGGACTATCAGTAAAGAAAAGACGCGCATTTTATGAGAGTCAGCTTGGAAATGAATTAACGGTGTTGTTTGAAGGGGAAAATAAAGAAGGGTATATTCACGGGTTTACCGAGAATTACGTAAAAGTGAAATCTCCATGGAATCCAGAATTAGTAAACACATTGCATGAAGTAAAGCTTACCGAGATTGATGCAGATGGATTAGTGAGATTCGAATTTGTAAATGAAAAAATAGAAGCGTAAAAAAAAGCCTTTCAATTGAAAGGCTTTTAAATTTTTTAGATTCGAATACCAATTGGTAACATCTCTTTGTACTGTCTCCTGTTCTTACGAAGAAATCCTGCTATATGAGGACTTGTTGGAACAACTCTAAGATTTCTTTCTTGAATAATACTTAGAACGGCTTTGATAAAGTTTTCTCTGAAAGCTTCATCTGTAATTTCTTCTGGAACAACTAATTTGGTAAGGAATACCTTGCGTTCTTGAGAAGAATATTCAATTCTGGCTAAATGACCATTTACGGTAGTTTCGAATTGACGCAGAAAAGAATTGTCATTAATGATAACATCGTTCATATAGATAATTTTAGTGTTGTTATTAGACAAAAAAATTACGATGTTCTCATATCGTAATTAGTCTTTAATAAATGCCGTACAGAATATAACTCATGTGAATACCTGAGTTTTTCGCATTATCTTACAAAAGTAGTTAAAAATTACTTAATTTCCTAGTTTTTACTACGTTTCGTAACTATACTAGCTATTATGATTCATGTGTATTGTATGCCTGGTATGGCAGCAAGTCCTGCTATTTTTGAGTATATCAAACTTCCAGATGAAAGTTTTAAGCTTCATTTGCTAGAATGGAATATTCCTACAAAGGGTATTTCGTTTAGTGAATATGCTAAACATATGTGTAGTAAAATACAGCATAAGAACGTGGTGTTGCTAGGGGTGTCCTTGGGAGGGCTCCTAGTTCAAGAAATGACTAATTTCATTGATGTTAGAAAGGTGATAATTATTTCTAGCGTAAAAACAAGGTATGAGTTACCAAAACGTATGTTGTTCGCAAGATATACGAGTGTGCATAAACTTCTTCCAACAGGTTTGGTCAATAATGTAGAATTATTGGCAAAGTATGCTTTTGGTGAAAGTGTAACCAAGCGTCTTTCGTTATATGAAAAGTATTTATCCGTAAGAGACAAAGGTTATATAGATTGGTCTATAAACGAGCTGGTAAATTGGAAGCAAGAGGTACCATGTGAGAAGTTAGTGCATATACATGGCGTAAAAGATACCGTTTTTCCTATAGAAAATATTAGTAACTGTATTCCTGTATCCAACGGTACTCATACCATGATCATACATAGGGCAAAGTGGTTTAACGAGAACTTGGCAACAATTATTTTGGAATAAAATAGTTCTATATATACCTTTGAAAGACAAGAAAGTTGTTAGAAATAAAATATAAAGATAAAATTCATGAAGACTATTAAAAATATATTGATGTTGTTGGGTGTGGTATTTGTTGCGGGTACATTGATATTTGCTGTGGGAAATACGGATAGTATTGCTAGTAATGACAAAGTTGTTGTAAATGATAGTGTTCAGAAAAATGTAGCTAAAGCATATAAAATATCATCTATAGATATACCAGAGAATTTAAATTTTGCAGGAGAAGTTGTTCCTCAGTCAGATCCTGAAATATTGGAGCGTATAGATCGCGAATTTTTGGTAAACACGTATTGGCAATCTAATGCAGTTCTATTGATTAAAAGAGCAAATAAATTCTTTCCTATCATTGAGCCAATTTTAGCAAAAAATGGCATTCCTGATGATTTTAAGTATTTAGCTGTAGCAGAAAGCGGTTTAACAAATGTAGTTTCGCCAGCAGGTGCAACGGGTTTTTGGCAAATAATGCGAGAAACAGGTAGAGAGTATGGTTTAGAAGTGAACTCAAACGTAGATGAGCGTTACCATTTAGAAAAGTCTACAGAGGTGGCTTGTAAATACTTGAATAGGTGGAAAAATAAATATGGTAGTTGGGCTTTAACCGCGGCAGCTTATAATGCAGGTCCTGGAGCTATTAATAAATATATGGGTATTCAGCAAGTAGATAATTACTGGGATTTGTTACTTGGTAGTGAAACTGGTAGATATGTATTTAGAATTATGGCAATCAAAGAAATCTTGTCTAATCCAGAAAAGTATGGTTTTCATATCGAGAAAGAAGATATGTACGAAGCGGTACCGACATTCAATGTTGAAATAGATAAACCAGTTAGTGACTTTGCTGATTTTGCGCAAGAATATGAAATCAACTATAAAATTTTAAAGCGCCACAATCCTTGGTTGAGAGAGGCGCATTTAAATAATAATTCTCGTAAAAAGTATACTATAGAAATTCCTAATAAAGGATATTATAGAGAAACTAAATAGAATTAGATTTTCTTCATTTGTTGTTGCATCATTTTAATTTGATCCGTCAACATATTATTTTTATCCAATTTCTTAGCCTCGTTTAGTAGCATAGTTGCTTCTCTCTTACGGCGTTTTTGCATTGATATACCTGCTAAGCTTAATTTAGCCATAGCAACATCGTAATCCATCGTTAATCCAAGTTTAAGGGCTTTCTTAAAGTACTTCTCTGCTTGGGTTAAATTGGTTTGCGAAAAAATGATGCCGTGTAGGTAGTTGTAGTATCCTTGTTGTTTAACAGTTAATGCCGCTTCAGGATTTTTAATTTTATCTAACCAGTTTTTAGTTCCGGTTAAATCTTGCTTTCTCATTCTTAAAAAAGCTAAAAGAATAATCTCGTTTCTAAAATAAAGAAAGATAAAAATTAAGGATAACAAGATTAAGAATATGCCATTTCCAATATTACCTTCTATAAATTGATACACAGAATAGGCGATTATGAGTCCGGCTATGATTAATTTTAAATTTTTATTGAACATATTTTAAGTTTATTAATCTAATTGATGGTTAAAAAAGCTTTTTGGTTTTTATTGAAACCCTATTAAAATAAAGCGATTACAGCGCTAAATTTCAATTCGGGCAAAATTAATCAAAAGCTTCGTTTTGTGACGTACGGATTTATAAAAATATTTTTTTTCATAACCCTTGCTAAAGCAAAAACTCTTTGTATATTTGCGCCCAGTTTTACCCGTCCAATGAAAAGGGCAAATTTCAAAATTAATACAAAGCATTTAATTATATAGGCGATGAGCAAGAGAACGTTTCAACCATCAAAGAGAAAAAGAAAGAACAAACACGGTTTTCGTGAGCGTATGGCTTCCGTTAATGGAAGAAAAGTTCTTGCAAGAAGAAGAGCAAAAGGAAGAAAGAAATTAACTGTTTCCTCTGAACCAAGCCATAAAAAATAATGATTTCATTGTTTTAAAAATATTTAGGTGTTACTTTTCTGAAAGTAGCACCTTTTTTTTGTCCAATTCCCATATTAAATTGTTATAAAATGCCAAAAAGAAAAGATTTAAATTCCATTTTACTAATAGGATCAGGTCCTATTGTTATCGGTCAAGCATGTGAATTCGATTATGCAGGTAGCCAATCTTTACGTTCGTTACGTGAAGATGGAATAGAGACTATTTTAATTAATAGTAATCCTGCAACGATTATGACAGATCCTTCAATGGCGGATCATGTGTATTTAAAACCATTGACTACAAAATCAATTTTAGAGATTTTGAAAGCACACCCTCAGATTGATGCGGTTTTACCAACTATGGGAGGTCAGACGGCATTGAATCTTTGTATTGAAGCGGATAAAAAAGGAATTTGGGAAGATTTTGGTGTAGAGTTGATAGGTGTTGATATCGATGCTATTAATATTACTGAAGATAGAGAGCAATTTAGAGAACTAATGTTGAAAATTGGTGTTGGCATGGCACCACAGGCAACGGCAACATCTTTCTTAAAAGGTAAAGAGATAGCTCAAGAGTTTGGTTTTCCATTAGTAATACGAGCTTCATATACATTAGGAGGAGCGGGAGCATCAATTGTTTACAAACCAGAAGATTTTGACGAGCAGTTAAGTTATGGTTTGGAGATTTCACCAATTCATGAGGTGATGATCGATAAAGCCCTTATGGGGTGGAAAGAATATGAGTTAGAGCTTCTTAGGGATAAAAATGATAATGTTGTTATTATATGTGCTATTGAGAATATGGATCCAATGGGTATCCATACCGGAGACTCTATAACAGTTGCACCAGCAATGACCCTATCGGATAGGACTTACCAAAAAATGCGTGATATGGCCATACATATGATGCGTAGTATAGGTGATTTTGAAGGAGGATGTAATGTACAGTTTGCTGTTAGTCCGGACGAAGAAGAGGAAATTATAGCAATTGAAATAAACCCTAGAGTATCTAGGTCATCGGCATTGGCTTCAAAAGCGACCGGTTATCCTATCGCTAAAGTAGCAACTAAATTGGCTATTGGTTATACGCTTGACGAATTAGATAATCAAATTACAAAATCAACATCGGCATTATTTGAACCTACGTTAGATTATGTAATTGTAAAAATACCACGTTGGAACTTTGATAAATTTGAAGGTTCTGACCGCACTTTAGGTTTGCAGATGAAATCTGTAGGTGAAGTAATGGGAATAGGGCGTTCTTTTCAAGAGGCACTTCATAAAGCAACGCAATCTTTAGAGATAAAGCGTAACGGTTTAGGTGCAGATGGAAAAGGATACCGTAATTACGAGCAAATCATTAGCAAGCTTACTATACCAAGTTGGGATCGTGTTTTTGTTATTTATGATGCCATACAAATGGGAATTCCTTTAAGCCGTATACATGAAATCACCAAGATAGATATGTGGTTCTTAAAGCAATATGAAGAGCTTTACTTTTTAGAAAAAGAGATTTCTAAGTATACGATTGCCACACTTTCAAAAGACTTATTGTTAGAAGCAAAACAAAAAGGTTTTGCAGATAGACAAATTGCCCATATGGTAGATTGTTACGAAAGTGAAGTGTATAACAAACGTACCGAGCTTAACATAAATAGAGTCTATAAATTGGTAGATACATGTGCTGCGGAATTTAAGGCAATGACACCATACTATTACTCTACTTTTGAAGAAGAAATAGAGAAGCCAGATGGTACGCGATATGTAGAAAATGATAGTATAGTAACAGATAAAAAGAAAATTGTAGTTCTTGGATCTGGACCAAACAGAATTGGTCAGGGTATTGAATTTGATTACTGTTGTGTACATGGAGTATTGGCTGCTGCAGAGTGTGGTTATGAGACTATTATGATCAACTGTAATCCAGAAACGGTTTCTACCGATTTTGATACAGCAGATAAATTATATTTTGAACCAGTTTTCTGGGAACATATATATGATATTATTCGTCATGAAAAACCAGAAGGTGTAATTGTTCAGTTAGGTGGGCAAACTGCGTTGAAATTAGCAGAAAAGCTTTCTAAATATGGTATAAAAATTATAGGAACAAGTTTTGAAGCTCTAGATCTAGCGGAAGACAGAGGTAATTTTTCTGATCTTTTAAAGGAAAATAATATTCCTTTCCCTCAATTCGGTGTTGCTGAAACTGCTGACGAGGCACTGGCACTTTCAGATGAATTAGATTTTCCACTTTTAGTAAGACCGTCATACGTATTAGGTGGTCAGGGAATGAAAATTGTAATTAATAAAGAAGAGCTAGAGGAGCATGTAGTTGATCTTCTTAGAAAGATACCGAACAATAAGTTGTTGTTGGACCATTATTTAGATGGGGCCATTGAAGCGGAAGCTGATGCTATTTGCGACGGAGAAGATGTGTATATTATTGGTATTATGGAGCATATTGAACCTTGCGGTATTCACTCCGGAGATTCTAATGCAACTTTGCCACCTTTTAATCTAGGTGAATTTGTAATGCAACAGATTAAAGATCATACTAAGAAAATTGCCTTAGCTTTAAACACCGTTGGTCTTATCAATATACAATTCGCTGTTAAAGATGATATCGTTTACATTATTGAAGCGAACCCTAGGGCATCTCGTACGGTTCCTTTTATAGCAAAGGCTTACAAAGAGCCTTATGTAAATTATGCGACTAAGGTTATGTTAGGTGAGAAGAAAGTTAAAGATTTTAATTTCAATCCTCAATTAGAAGGATTTGCAATTAAGCAACCGGTATTCTCTTTCAACAAATTCCCCAATGTAAATAAGAATTTAGGTCCTGAAATGAAAAGTACAGGAGAAAGCATTTTATTTATTGATAGCTTAAAAGATGATGAGTTTTATAACCTTTATGCTAGACGTAAAATGTATTTAAGTAAATAGTCCAGTAATAGGACTTATATTATAAGTAGGAGGGAAACTTTAATGATATTAGAGTTTCCCTTCTGCGTATAATCTCCTTATTTCTTTTTTGTCAAATTTACCTACACTAGTTTTTGGTACTTCATCAATAAACTTATAGTTCTCAGGAATTTGATAATTTGCAAAATCTTTAGTTAAATATTCTTTTAGTTCTTCAACAGATACATGATTATCAGTATCAGCTAAAACTAATGTAGCCAAAGGTCTTTCTGACCATTTTTTATCAGGTATGGCGATTACGGCAGCCTCTCTAATTTTTGGGTGAGACATTAAAGCTAATTCCAGAGCAACACTAGAAATCCATTCACCACCACTTTTAATCAAATCTTTAGTTCGATCGGTTATTTCCATATACCCATTTTCATCAATAGTACTGACATCACCTGTTCTAAACCAACCGTCTTTGGTGAAATTGTCTCTACTATTGGTTTTAAAGTAAGACTTAATAACCCAGGCGCCTTTTACCTGTAATTCTCCCATTGTTTTACCATCTCGTGGTGCTACTTTTCCATCATCGCCAACAATGCGCATTTCTATACCTGGAAATTCAATTCCCTGTTTGGCTCGTATTTTAATTTGCTCTTTTTCACTTAGGCTTTCATGTTTTTTCTGAAGTCTACTCGCGGTGCCAAGTGGAGAGGTTTCTGTCATACCCCAGGCTTGAACTCCTTTTATACCAAAATCCTTTTCAAAATTTTCTATAAGGCTTGCCGACAATGCTGAGCCACCAACTAAATATTCTTCTAAAGCCAATTTCTTCTTTGGCGGATTTTTTTTCATTTCCTCATAAACACCTCTCCAAATAGAAGGTACGCCGTTAGCCTTATTTATATTCTCGCTTTCTAGAATTCTAATAATAGCATCTGGTCTTAAGTGTAAAGAGGGCATGACCATATCTGAACCTGTTAAAAGACACATATAAGGAAAACCCCAGGCCATTACATGAAACTGAGGAACAATGAGTAGTATAATATCTCTGTTGCTATAATTCCCCGCATTAGGTGTAAGAATGGTCATTGCGTGTAAATACGTAGACCTGTGGGAGTATAGCACGCCTTTAGGCATGCCCGTGGTACCACTGGTATAGCACATACCGCTGGCATCATTTTCATTTAGTTCAGGCCATTCTATAGATTCTAATTGCTCTCCAATTAAATCTTCATAATGTATAATATTTGGTAGGGTTGTAGTAAAACCTTTTGGGGCGTTGATGATTATGAACTTTTCAACGGTCTCTAATTTAGGTGCAATTTTTTCTAAAAGGGGAACCAAGGTAGCATCAACAAAAATGACCTTATCTTCAGAATGATTGATGATAAATTCGGTTTGTTGAGATGATAATCTGATGTTTATGGTATGACAGACGGCACCAATACCAGGAATTCCATAATACAGTTCCACATGCTGATAGTGGTTCCAAGCAAAAGTGCCTACCATATCGCCTTTAGTGATACCGAGTTTATTCCTTAATGCATTAGCAAGCTGACAGCAGCGCTTGTATAACTGACCGTAGGTATATTCATGCCGGCTTCCATCTGGTAGATAAGAGATTAATTTTTTGTCAGGAAAAGCACTCCTTGCATAATTTAATATGGTAGTGGTGGTTATTGGGTAATCCATTATTAATCCGTTCATAAAAGCATGCTTTAAGTTGAAATAATTGCTTGACCAATAAATTTAATGAATTTTAAATGAGAAATCATCACAATTTTAACATTATAAATAGTGAATGTATTATAGTTCACTCATAATGTGGCGTATACTCTTTTAGATTAAAAAATAATTTTATCAGATAATTCATTACTACTGTTTATTTGTAAACTTGTTTCGAAGCAAAATAAATTTCTAAAGATTGAAAAAAGTAGTATTAATTGTAGTCGTTTTATTATTGATATTCTTGGGATTGACCTATTTGTCATTATCTAGTACTGATAAAACATTTGATACTTGTGAAATTATAGGGGCTGCTGATGTTAATGAGATTGATTTTAAAAAATATGACTCTGTAATTGTTGCGGCAAGTACTTTATATGAGGGAAATAATTTAAAAAACGTAATGCAGGGCGAGCAGTATAGAAAGGCATGGTCTACTCCTGTGAGCGTTCCTATTCTGTACTTAAATGATATATCTGGTAGTGTAAAGGTTTTGGAAGAAGGTGGAGGAAAACAAACTCACTCTTTAAAGCTGCAAAAGGATGATGGTACTTTAATGACATTGCGTAGTGTCTCTAAAGACCCTTCGCCTTTAGTGCCAAAAGTAGCTAAGACATTGGGTATAGAAAATATTGTTGTGGATGGTATTTCTGCACAACACCCTTATGCTGCATTGGTCGTAGCAAAACTTTCGGAAAAAGCAAAAATTCTAAACACAAAACCAAAGTTGGTATTTGTGCCAAAGCAGGAGCAGTTATCAGATTATAATATTAAATATGGGAACAGGCTTTTTCTGTTAGAATATGAAACCAAGGGAAATGCAAACTGGTTGAACATTAAAAATGTTGATTCCCTAATGGACACAGATGACTTGCAGGAGCTGAAAATCAAGTATCCGACCAGAGTTAGTATTAATGCAAGTTCTTTGGTTAGAGCGCGTTTATTCGATTTGTTGATAGGTGATTGGGATCGTCATGCCAAGCAATGGGGTTGGGCAATAGAGCATGTTGGGGATTCTATTAATGTAATTCCGTTACCATGTGATCGAGATAATGCCTTTTTTAATTTAGAAGGTGTTTTACCAACTATAATTTCTAACAATGCATTTCTGCCAGAAGTGCAATCTTTTGAAAAAGAAATCGATTTTTTGTCCGGTCTTATTTCTCCATTTGATATTTATTTTATGCGAGATATTCCACAATCTGTGTTTGAAGAAGAGGCTAAAAAGTTACAGCAATTGTTGACTGATGAGGCTATAGCGTCATCTTTCTCTGTGTGGCCAGATGAGATTTATAAATTAGATGGAAAAGAACTCATTACTAAAATTAAAAGCAGACGAGACCATCTTGTAGCATATGCTATATTATTTCAACAAGATTTAGTAGAAAGTGAAGCATTGACCAAATCTTTAAAAGGGTCTGAAGATGTGAAGATGACCGAAGCTCAAATGACATGTTTTAATTGTATTGGCGAGTAGTCTTCGCATAAAATTTTAAAAAACAACAAACTTGAAGTTATGAATGAAACTACCGTAGTAGCAGCTGAAAAATATATAAAAAATTTGTTGTCTGAACAGATGAACAAGAACTTTCTATTTCATAGTCAAGGATATGCAAATAAAACCGTCAACAAAGCCAAAAAGGTTTTGGAATTTTCAACTGATGAAAGTATAAATGCAAATAATATACTCTTGGCAATATGGTTTCTTCATTCAGGTTATGCTATAGATTACGATAATCATATTCAAGAAAGTATACATTTGGCTACTACTTTTTTGAAGGAAAAAAAATGTGTACAAAAAGATATTGATGTTGTAGTTCAATTAATAGAAAGTGCATGGAAAAATGATAAACCTATCAAAGATGCCGAAGCAATTGTAAAGGATGTATGTACCTGGTTTTACGCATCTGAAGACTTTGAAGAGATGCTTCAATTATTGCGATTGGAATTGGAGAATTTCAATGATAATAATCCTGATTTAGATACATGGAGATTAAACTATTTAGAAAAGCTTAGAATAGAGCATCGATATTATACCGAATTTGCGAAGGAAAATTGGCAAGAGCAGAAAGAAGATAACATCTTATCGTTAATATCTAGATTACAGAAAGCTGAAAAAACAGAAAAAAAAGAAATTTTAAAGGCTAGGTTAAAAGATGAGAGTCCGCAAAGGGCTATTCAATCCTTATATCGTATAGAGCTTAGAAATCATATTAAATTGAGTGATATTGCAGACACAAAGGCGAATATTCTATTGTCTGTAAATGCAATTATCATTTCTTTGTTATTAGCAAATCTAATACCAAAATTAGATTCGCCTTCAAATTCATATCTCATTTATCCAACGGTAATATTTGTCCTATTTAGCATTGCTTCAATGATTATGTCAGTACTGGCAACAAGACCAAAGGTGGATAATACAAATGTTGTAGAAGATGAAATTAAGAAGAAGGATACCAATTTCTTGTTCTTCGGAAATTTTCATACTATGGAGCTGTCTGACTTTAAATCGAAGCTAAGAGATATTATAAAAAGTAAAGAGTCAATTTATGATTCTTTGAGTATGGATTTGTATTATCTGGGGAAAGTATTACAAGAGAAGTATAGATTGTTACGGTGGACGTATACCGTATTTCTAATTGGTGTAATTTTATCTGTTATAGCATTTGGCTTTGCACTAAAATATTACGGTATGGAAGATGAACTTTTAGATGCTGTAACACCTCTGCCAAAATAACCGATTTATTCCTAATTAAACCAAACTGCGTATTTTTTGCGGCGAAGCTCAAGTGCTAGCTGCTCTTCCATTTTTAATGCTTCAGCTCTTGATTTTATAGGATTTATATGATTGAATAGACTGCCACGCAAATACAAACCGTACTTCTGTACAATATTAGAAGAAATGTTGTGCCCTTTTTTGCTTAAAGTACCGTTCTTATGTTGGTTAAAACGTTTTTTTGGTGTTTTACTGGTCATACCAACATATAAACATTCTAATACTCCGTTGAACTGCGGATTTGCTTCCCGAAACTTTCTGTTTTCGGTGAACACTTTTTTAGACAATTCAATAACATAAATAGAATACATGTAGGCTAGTGTGATTATAAGACTTTAGTTTTTTTTAGTAGTAACAGCTATTCTTCGATAATCTCAATTCCTTCTGTAGTAAAAGAAAAGGCCTGAGCGCCTAAACCGCCAACCATTACAGCTTGAAACAATGGGTTCAACCGTTTTTTAGAATACCAATCAATTAAAAAATTAGCGCCACTACCACCAGAAGTATCTTGTTGTTCAATAACATAATCTATAGATTCCATTGGGGTAAGGTAAATAGGGGAGTCAATATAACTTCTTACCAAATCGCCTTCCGTATTGTAATAGTCAATTTTACTAACGAACAAACTATCCTTTAAGCTGGTGTTTCTAATGCTTAAAGTAGCGGTTAGTAAGGTTCTTGAATCTCTAGTCTGATTGTAAATATCAGAATATATAGGAACATATACTTGCCTGGTAAGAGAATCATTTAAGGTAGCATTTGCCGTTCTGTTTAAAGTATGATTATCCAGTATTTCAACAGGAACCTCTTCTTTAGATTTTTGCTTACAAGATAGTATTGTAGTTGTGAAAACAGCTAAAAGGCAAATGCTACTAAAAGATATATTTAATTTTCTCAAATGATATTATTTAATCTTCCCATTCTGTATGAAAAATACCTTCACGATCCAAACGCTCATAAGTATGAGAACCAAAGTAATCTCGTTGCGCTTGAATAAGGTTTAAGGGTAATTTGCTTGATGTATACGCATCAAAATAGGTAAGTGAATTTGATAGGCCGGGTAACGGAATACCGTTTTTAGCCCCAAATGCAACCAATTCTCTTGCAGCACCTACCGTTTCTTTTACGCTATCTACAAAATTTGGAGAAAGTAATAGATTTGGCAATGTAGGTTCAGCTTTGAATGCCTCTGTAATATCAGCTAATAAACCGGCACGTATAATACAACCTGCTCTCCATATTTTTGCGATTTCAGAAATATCTAAGTCGTAACCATACTCTCTAGAGGCATCTGCTAATTGGTGAAGACCTTGAGAATAGGTGATTATAAACGAGAAGTACAATGCCTTTTCTGTTAGAGCTTCTAACTTCTCCTTATCCATATGTGCTACCGTTGTTCTGTCATATAGGGCATCGGCTTTAATTCTTTCATCTTTTAAAGCAGATAGTTCACGCATGCTTACTGCGACATCTATAGAAGGAACAGGGATACCAAGGTCCATCGCATTTTGGCTCGTCCATTTACCAGTACCTTTTTGCTTGGCTTTATCTAATATCTGATCAACTAAGCTACCTTCTGTTAAATCATCTTTTTGTTCGAAAATTTCAGAAGTAATTTCAACTAAGAAAGATTGTAGTCTTCCTGAATTCCATTTTGCAAAAGTGCTATGTAATTCATCATTATTATAATCCCCTCCTTTTTTAAGAACATCATAAATTTCAGAAGTCAACTGCATTAATCCGTATTCTATACCATTGTGAACCATTTTTACGTAGTTACCGGCAGATTTAGGGCCTAAATAAGCAACACAGGGTTCGCCGTTATATTTAGCGGATACAGCTTCAAAAATTGGTTTAATATGCTCGTATGCAGATTTTGAACCACCTGGCATAATACTAGGTCCTTTACGGGCACCTTTTGCACCACCAGAAACCCCTGCGCCAAAAAAGTTAATTCCTTTTTCTTGCAAATAAGATTCTCTTCTATCCGTATCTGTAAAGAAAGAATTTCCACCATCAATAATAATATCTCCTTTATCAATATGTGGTAATAGCGATTCTATAACTCCGTCTACAATTTTACCTGCAGGAACCAAAAGCATTATTTTACGTGGTTGCTTAAGGTTTTTTACAAAAGTTTTTATGTTGCTAGATGCACTTACTTTGTCTAAGTCACCTCCTAAAGTCTTTAAAGCCTCTACTTTTTCATCATCTAAATCATATCCATAGGCAGAAAATCCGTTGTCGGCTACATTGAGAATAAAATTTTGTCCCATTACTCCAAGACCTACTAAACCAAAATCGTACATAAATTGAATGTTTTATAATTAGAATACATCAAAATGTTACAATTTTTACTTATTTATTGTTAGTAACATAATGTGAACCAAAAATAATTTAAAATATTGACTTTAAATCCAAATTGTATCTTAATAACGCCCGATAATGGCTTACTTTTTAAGATATTTGAAGAATAAAGAATATCAACCTATAATGAAAAAGACAGAAAATCAAATGCTCGTAATCTTTGGGGCATCTGGAGATTTAACGGCAAGAAAACTTATACCTGCTATATTTAATTTATATAAGGGAAATGACTTACCTGATAATTTTGTGGTATTGGGTGTAAGTAGGAGTGATTTAGGCGATTTAAAATTTAGAAACAAAGTGGTTCTAGAAAGTCCTTATTTAGAAAAGGAACGTAAAGAATTTGATGCGGATTATATTCAAAAATTTGCAGATAAGCTTTTTTATGAAGATTTGGGTTCGGATTATGATACATCATATGAACGTTTAGAAAAGCGTATTTCAGATTTAGATCAGAAATATGGTACGCAAGGCAATCACATGTTCTATTTATCTACACCTCCAAGTTTATATGAGCCTATAGCAAAAAACTTATCCGATCAAGGTTTAAATGACGAAGCATCTGGTTGGAGGAGATTGATTGTTGAAAAACCATTCGGGTACAGCTTAGAATCAGCCAAAGAATTAAATGACGGTTTACATACCTATTTTCAAGAAGGTCAAATTTTTAGAATTGATCATTATTTAGGAAAAGAAACAGTTCAGAATTTACTGGTAACACGTTTTGCCAATAGTATTTTTGAACCACTTTGGAATAGGAATTATATTCACCATGTAGAAATTACAAATGCCGAAAGTGTAGGTGTTGAAAAAAGAGGCGGGTACTATGATAAATCTGGAGCATTAAGAGATATGTTTCAAAGTCATTTATTGCAGATTGTAGCTTTGATTGTTATGGAGCCACCTTTGAGTGCCGATGCAGAAGAAATTCGTAATGAAAAACTGAAGGCTTTGAAGTCTCTTAAAATAATGAACGATGAGCAAACACTTTTTGAAAATACGATCAGGGCACAATATGTAGCCTCTAAAATTGACGGACAAGAAGTTAATGGTTATCGAGAAGAAGAAGGTGTTGATGAAAATTCAACTACAGAAACTTTTGCGGCAGTTAAGTTCTATGTAGATAACTGGCGTTGGGCAGATGTTCCTTTTTATGTAAGAACGGCAAAACGTATGCCTACTAAAGTTACTGAAGTGGTTATACACTTTAAAACTCCACATCATCAAATCTTTAAGGAAGCAGGGATTAGCAATAAGGATAATAAATTGATTATTCGTATTCAGCCAGATGAAGGTATATTGTTGAAGTTTGGTGTTAAGGTGCCGGGGCAAGGATTTGAGGTTGAACGTGCAAATATGGATTTCTACTATTCTAGTTTAACCGAAACACATGTAATGGAAGCTTACGAGCGTTTATTATTAGACGCTATGCAAGGTGATGCTACATTATACGCAAGAGCTGATGAAGTAGAGGCTGCATGGGCATTTGTAGATCCAATTTTAGAGTATTGGAACAGTGGCAAAGATGTGAAAATGTACGGTTATGCAGCGGGAGTTTGGGGTCCTGAAAACGCAAATGAACTAATTGAGGGTGTTGGTGAATGGAGAAACCCTAGCGAGAACTTGGCAGATGAATCTGGTTACTGTGTAATCTGCTAGTAGGTTAGAAGATTAATTAAAGTATTTAGTTAAGATGGAATTAAAAGTATATCAAAATAAAGTAAAGGTTGCCGAAGAGTTTTCTAAGTATCTGATTGAAAAATCGGGCACTCAGAAGGCTTTTCATATTGCCTTGTCTGGTGGTAGTACACCTAAAATTGTATTCGATGTTTTAGCGGAGGAATTTGCTGAAGATGTAGATTGGAAGAACATTCATTTATATTGGGGAGATGAAAGATGTGTAGCGCCTACAGATGATGAAAGTAACTACAAAATGACTGTAGAGCACCTTATTTCTAAGGTAGATATACCAGAGGAGAATATTCACCGAATTATGGGTGAGAAGGATCCTAAGGAAGAAGCAAAGCGTTATGGCGATTTGTTAGAGAAAGAGTTGCCAAAGGAATTAGGTCTTCCTCAATTCGATTTAGTTATTCTTGGTATGGGCGATGACGGTCATACAGCATCAATATTTCCACATGAAATCAACTTATGGGTTTCTCCGGATAATTGTGAAGTGGCTATTCATCCAGAATCCGGTCAAAGGCGAGTTTCGCTTACAGGTAGAATAATCAACAACGCAAAAACTGTAGCCTTTTTAGTGACAGGAGAGGGCAAAGCCGAAAAGGTTAAGATTATAGTTGATAGGGAAGAAGGATATTTAGATTATCCGGCAAGTCACGTAGCACCTAAAACAAAAGACTTGGTATGGTTTTTAGATGCTGCCGCGGCAAAGCTTCTTACTTCATTTCAATCTTAATGTTTTCAGATTCCAATTCCTTAATGTATTCTTCTGAATTAAAGGACTTAGATTCAAATTTGGTGTCTCTTTCTTGAGCCTCTAGCTTACGGTATTTACTACGAGCAAACCTTCTAATGCCTTGGTCGTCAGAAATAATTAATCCTGGTACGGGAACATTTTTACCATCTGTTCCCTTAGCTACCATGGTAAAGTACGACGAGTTACAATGCTTTTTAGTGCCAGATGTAATATTCTCTGATTCTACACGAACACCAACTACCATAGAAGTTCTACCTGTATAGTTTATACTAGCTTTCAAGGTCACTAGTTCACCAACTTCAATAGGGTTTAGAAAGTTTACTCGGTTAACAGAAGCGGTTACGCAATACTGTTGAGAGTGTTTAGAAGCACATGCAAAGGCAATTTGATCCATTAGGTTCAATATATGTCCACCATGCACTTTTCCTCCAAAATTAGAATGGGAGGGCAGCATTAACTCCGTTATAGAAACTCTAGATTCTTTTACACTTTTATACTTTTCCATAATCTTGTTCTTATATAGTTTGGCGGATTTTTAATTTCTAAAATGAGGTGATTTTTCAGCGTGTACTTCGGTCACAAAGTACTTGGTGTCTCCTAGCCAGAAAAAAGTTGTGTAACGTTCTACGTAACTTACTTTTACGTATTGACCTTGATATTCCTGTAATTTTTCTATTACTTCTGCGTCCTTGTCCAACACTGAAAAAGAGAATATTTGAGCACCTGAAATACCTTGGCTTATTTCGCCTTCCCAAGTTTTAACCAGTACACCTTTGTGACTAATTTTAATAAGTTCTCCTGAACGTACGCCTTCACTAAAGGTAACAAAGTATATAAAGGCATAATACAGGGCGCCAATAACAACTACGCTTAATAAAAGTAATGATACAATCTTTTTCATGTTCTTAATTTTAATATATAAATAATGGTTGGTTTTTATAATTTTAATTTAGGTTCTTCTTCGAAATCATCATCTTCAACTGCACGTTTAATTAAAGATTCAGGAATGGATTTTTTCGCTTTCGCACCCATTTTTTTAAGTTTTTCTATACTAGTGATAATATTACCGCGTCCATCGACTAGTTTGTTCATTGCGCCACGGTATTCATCCTTAGCATCGTCCATCTTTTTGCCTACTTTCATTAAGTCGCCAACAAAGCCTTCAAATTTATCATAAAGAGCACCAGCTTGCCGTGCTATTTCAATAGCATTTCGTTGTTGTTTCTCATTATTCCACATACTATCAATAGTGCGCAAGGTAGCAAGAAGTGTTGAAGGAGTAACAATAATAATATTTTGCTCAAAAGCTTTATTGTATAAAGAACTATCTTGATTAATGGCAATTGCAAATGCAGGTTCAATGGGTACGAACATTAAAACAAAATCTGGACTCTCCATTACATATAAATCCTCATATTTTTTGGCAGATAGTTGATCTACATGCCTTCTTAATGAGTTGATGTGGTCTTTTAAATACTTCTCTTTAAAATCATCTTCAGCATTTACATAACGCTCGTAATCGGTTAGGGATACTTTAGAATCTACTACCATTTTTTTGCCATCTGGTAAGTTGATAATAACATCTGGCAATACACGGCTACCATCTTCACGAGTAAAACTTTGTTGCACGTTGTATTCGCGGTCCTTTTCTAAACCAGATTTCTCTAGTACGCGCTCCAATACAAGCTCGCCCCAATTACCTTGCATTTTACTATCACCTTTTAATGCTTTAGTCAGGTTCTCTGCTTCTTGGGTAATTTTTATATTCTGGTTCTGTAGATTAAGTAACTGCTCTTTTAGTGCAGAATGTATACTGATGTTTTCTTTTTGACTTTCTTCAACCTTCTTTTCAAAAAGGAGAATTTTTTCATTTAACGGAGTAAGAATGTCTTTGATGTTTTTCTCGTTTCGTTCTGTAAATTTTAAGCTTTTTTCTTCCAGTATTTTATTGGCAAGATTTTCAAACTCCTTAGTAAATTTCTCTTGAAGCTTTTCAACTTCCTCTTTCTGCTCTCTATTCTTAAGCTGTAAATTTTCTATATCGGATTGATAACGAACTATTTGGTTGCCTAATCGTTCTTTGTCTGACTGTAGTTGTACTTTTTGTGTCTCGCTATCTTTTAATCTGTCTTGAAAAACAGAAAGGTTATTGAGCATTTGCTGCTCTCTTTCTTCTAATGTGCTTTGCCTAGATTTTGTTTTTAAAAGCTGAATATAATTACCTAAAATATATCCAATGGCAAGGCAGAGGATACCGATGATTAAGTAAATATAAATTTCGTTCATTAATGTATTGAAATATTCAGGTAAAGATACTTGTTTGGGCAGTAAAGATTAAAAGAGGTGGTCTGTTTTTAATTAACATACCCAATTGAATTTTTTATAAATGATAAAATAACTACTTTTTAATTCTAAAAGAGCCGGTATTTGCATCAAAAGAAATGGTGTCTTTAGGAAAGAGGGTATCAAAATTTTTGTTTTCTATTAATTTACAAGGCTCATCAAATGCATTCTCTCTTCCGTCTAAAATCAACATTTTGTCACATAATTGAATAGCAAGTTCAATTTCATGACTGGTGAACAATATTACTTTATTGGTTTTATGGGCAATAGTTTTTAAAAGCTTTAAAATTTGAACTTTGTGGTATAAATCTAAGTGAGTAGTGGGCTCGTCTAACAAAATAATATCGGTATTTTGAATTAAAGCTCTGGCTATAAGTACACGTTGCAACTGTCCGTCACTTAGCTGAAAACATTTTTTATCTAAAAATGGTTCTAATTCTAAAAGGTCAATACTGTTATTTATGATAGAAATATCATCGTTGGACAATTTACCTAGCCAATTGGTGTATGGTTGTCTACCCAAAGCCAATAGCTCATAAACAGATAAATTTTTTGAAGCAATAGATTCTGTAAGAACTACGCTTATTTTAGAAGCTAATTGTATTTCATTATAAGTAGATAAATCTTTTCCCTCAATTTCTATGGAACCGGAAATTTTTGGTTGAAAATTACCTAAGGTGCGTAACAAAGTAGATTTTCCTATTCCGTTGATACCAACAATAGCCGCTAGTTCCCCTTTATTCAATGCAAAAGAAATGTTGGAAACAATAACTTTTTCATCAAACCCAACGGTTAATTGATTGATTGAAAGTGTGCTATGTGTTGTGCTTGTAGTGATGATGTCAGTTTAAGATTAGAATATCATTTTTCTTTTACGAACCAATAACCAAATTACCACCGGAGCTCCAAAAATACTAGTTATGGCATTTATTGGTAAAACACTCACCGAGCCAGGTAGTTGAGCTATGGTGTCGCATAGTAACATTAAAATGGCGCCACAGCAGAGTACGGCAGGAATTTGTATTTTATGATCTGTAGTATTGAACATTTGTTTGCTAATATGTGGCACGGCTAAGCCTACAAAGGCAATAGGTCCGGCAAAGGCGGTAATAGATCCAGCAAGTAAGCCTGTAGCTACTATGATGATGTACCGCGATGTTTTTAAGCCTATCCCTAGACTTTTGGCATAATTTTCACCAAGTAAAAAAGCATTTAGTGGTTTTATGGATATGATGCTGAGAAAAATACCTGTTAACGTACAGAGCGCAATTATCAATAATTGCATCCATGATAAATTACCTAAGCTACCAAAAGACCAAAAAATGTATTGTTGCAGTTTTTCAGCTTTAGAGAAATAAGAAAGTACGCTAACAATAGCGGCGGTAATACTGCCAAACATAAGACCTATAATCAATAAAGCCATAGTATCTTTTACTTTTGCCGCAACCACAAGCACTAATGATAATACCAAAAAGCTACCAAGACTAGATGCGATTGCCAAGGAAATATCATTGAAGGTTGAAAAGGTGAATACGAAAGAAAATAGCGATGTCCCCATAATTAATAGGGCGGCACCCAGGCTAGCACCAGAACTAATACCAAGTACATAGGGGCCGGCTAAAGGATTTCTAAACAGGGTTTGCATTAACAATCCGCTAAGGGAGAGACCGCCACCGACCAATATAGCTGTTATCGCTTTTGGTAGTCTATATTCCCAAATGATATAATAAGAAGAATCTTCAGTAACCGTTCCAAATAATGCTTGTATTGTTTTAATAAACGAAATGTTTACAGAGCCCAAACATATATTGATAACAAAGCATAGAAGCAATACTGCCAGCAAGGTTATAAAATGAAAGCTATATGTAGATGGTTTTGACAATTAAAGCAGTGGTTTAAAAAAATAGGGTACATAATTGGGTAATAATCCAGGGTGTAAAATATGGATTAAATCTTTTAATACAAGGTCTGGTCTCTGTGGGGCTAATTCATAATACAAAGTGCCACCAGTTTCTCCTTTTGTATTTGCGGTTGTAAATACTTTTTTATTCTTAAATGCATCAAACTGTGTATAATGTTGACTTGATGCTTCCATTTCTTTGTAAGTGGCTAATTGTGCAGGTCCAATCCAGTAGTCGGCATGTTTACCTACATCAAGAACACTCTCCCAGCTTAAAGACAGACTTCCGTTTTCATCCGTAGCGTTCCATAGGTAATTTGCATTGGCATCTTTTAGAAAACTTGCTGCCCAGCTTTTTCCGCCAGGTAGATACCAGATATCATTGAACATGGCTCCACTTAGTACAGTTGGCTTATTTTCAACTTCAGCAGCTAGTTTTTTTGCTTCTAGGTAAGAAGTTTCAATTTCATTAAAAATAATATCGGCTTCTTTGGTTTTGTTAAAAAAAGGAGCAAAGAACTTAATCCATTCCGCTTTTCCCAAGGGCGTTTCTTCTACCCAATCGCTATTATATATTACCGGAATATGAGCACGTTGTATAGTTTCATAGGTGCTGTTACCGTCATTGATTGCAAAGCCGAAGATCAGGTCTGGCTGCAATTCCAAAACAGCCTCGGTATTTATACTTTCGTTGACCCCTAATTCTTTTATTTTTCCAGAATCGATTCTCTTGCGAGCAGCTATTGATGAAATGTATTTAGTATCAGGAAAGCCAATAAGTTGGTTTAAAACTCCCAATTCTTCTAAAGCGGGAATATGCGTGGTAGAGGTTACCACAATATTTTCAACAGGAGTAGAGATTATGGCATCATATTCATTTTTGTTTAAGGTGACGCTTGCTTGTATTTCTTTAGGAACCAAAGCATATGTGTGTGTAGTCTCTGCATTTACCCAAGGTTTTAAGACCTTGATGATAGTAATACCATTGCTTTGGGTTTCAATTCTAAAACCATTGGCATATTGTATAGAAGTACTGCTATCATTGGCATTATTGAATGTTGTTTCTTTTTTTTCCTGCATGCATCCGCATAACAAAAGAAGGTAACTTATAAGAATTAAGCGTTTAAACATAGTGGTAGTTTGTCTATTTTTCAAAAGTAGTATTATAAAAGTTTACTTAGAAAGATTAAACTAAATGTTTACTTTCGCCGTGAATTTTGGTTCTCATTGCTTTTTGTAATGAGATTAAAAGGGAATCTAGTGAAAATCTAGAGCTGTTCCCGCAACTGTAAGCTTAGTCTTTATTATAAAGATGGCTACTATCTCTTCAATACCACTGTTATTAGTTTAATGGGAAGGTGGATAGTAGTACGTAAGTCAGGAGACCTGCCATATTATTAATATAGATTCGATGGACTTTCGGGTAAAAAGTCGTTGTTGTGATGAATAAAATAATTTCAATAGTACTAGTATTTTGTGCTACAGTAGGGTATGCGCAGCGAGATTCCATTTTAAAATTGGATGAAGTTGTCGTGTCTGATAGTAGGATTAAGCAGTATGCAGAGGGGTATAAAGTAACTGTTTTACAAGATAGTATTATACAACGTACTAACGGACTTCTTACTTCATTACTTGCTTTTAATTCTAACATTTATTTCAAAGAGAATGGATTTGGGATGGTTTCTTCTCCTGCTTTTAGAGGAACCAATGCTTCACATACCGCAGTTGTATGGAATGGTATTAATATAAACTCACAGTTAAACGGACAAGTAGATTTTAATACAATAAACCCTTTTAACTACAACTCTGTAAGTATTCGCAGTGGTGGTGGTAGTGTGCAATATGGTTCAGGAGCTATAGGGGGTAGTATTCATTTAAATAGCGATTTACTATTTAAAGAACACTTTGATAATCAAGTTTCTGTTGGTTATGGAAGTTATAATACAAAAAAGATAAATTATAATCAGAGTTTTGGTAGTAGGTTAATTTCGTACAGTTTAGGGGTTAATTATAATGCATCGGATAATAACTACAAGTATTTAAATACCAACGAGGAGAATAAGAATGGAGAGTTCAATAATATAAATTTAAATTGGAATATAGGTTATGTTCTTTCTGAAAATCAAGTATTGAAATTATATCATCAAACTTTTATTGGTGATAGAAATTTGTCAGGAACCTTGGTAGCTTTAGGAAGAAGTAAGTATAAAGACAACCATTACAGAACGCAAGTAGAGTGGGGGCGTTTTGGAAAAAAAGCGATATCCAAATTAAAACTAGCCTACTTGCAAGAAGAATTTAAATATTTTGAGAATAAAGATGCAGACATTAATTCTTTTGGGAAGGTGTCTAATTTTTTAGCAAGATATTCTTCAGATTTTAAACTTTCTAAGTTTTTTAGGGTAAACTCTTTTTTAGAGTATAATAACTATAAAGGTTCTGGGGATAGTTTTGGAAGTCCAAAAAGAGATGATTTTTCTGCAACAGCGCTTATAAAGCATACTATTTCTTCTAAAATTGCCTACAATTTGAGTGTTAGGCAAGATTTTTCTTCAGATTTCTCAAGTCCTTTAGTTTTTTCTTTAGATGGTAGCTATAGTCTTACGGGCAATTATAAGGTTAAGATAAATGCATCCAAAAATTTTAGGACTCCCACGTTTAATGATTTGTATTGGCAACCTGGTGGAAATTTAGATCTTGTTCCTGAAAAATCATACCAATTAGATTTTGGGAATATGTTAAGTATTGGGGGTGTTTCTATGCAGTATAATGGTTATTATATTTCAACCAAAGATATGATTAAATGGTTGCCGAATAATGAAGGGTTGTGGTCTCCTATAAATATAGACGATGTTGAAATTTATGGTGCAGAGGCCAAGATAGAAGCAAATTATCCTTTGGGTAAAAACCAAGAGGTAGGTATAAACGCAAATTATGCCTATACCGTTTCAGAGGACAAGAGCACTAATGAACAGTTAATTTATGTGCCATTCCATAGGGCAAACGGTTCATTTGAATATAGAATAGCGGACTTAAATTTGTTTTACCAGCATTTGTTTAATGGTTCTGTCTCTATTATTGGAGGGGAGTTAAAAGAGTATCAAGTTTCTAATCTTGGGGCAACTTATACGGCAGATATTTTGAAAAAAGATTTGAAATACACCATAGGAGTTACAATTAACAATGTGTTTAATACATACTACGAAAACATAGCATTGCGCCCAATGCCCAACAGAAATATACAAACACAATTAATACTAAATTTTTAAAAATGAAATTAAAACACTTTATGTTAACAGCGGCTATCGCCTCATTTATACTTACATCTTGTAGTGATGATGACGATATGCAAACACCAGGAACAATAGGATTATCTGCAACAGAAGATAGTTATGATGAGGGAGAAGGAACAGTAGAAATAACGATCAGTACTACTAGCGTAAATGCTATGGATGTGACCATTAATTATGAAGTAACAGGAACGGCAACAGATGGAGAAGACTATCAATCTTTATCAGGGTCGGTAGTTTTACCAGCAGGAGAAACATCAGTACAAGAAAGTTTAATTTTAATTGATGATACAGAGGTGGAATCTTTTGAAGAGGTTATTTTTACCATTACATCTACTAGTAATGATGAGGATATTATAGGAGCTAATAGTTCTATAGTATTAACTATTACAGACAATGATTCTTACGCTTTTGAAAATGGGATATTGGTTTCTCATGAAGGTAATTTTATGCAAGGAAATGCTTCTATTTCTTTTGTTTCTGGTGATTTTACGACAGTGGAAAACAATATTTTTAAAACTGTAAATGATATAGATGTATTAGGAGACAATGCACAAAGTATGTCTTTTTATGAAGGTATGGCTTATATAGTAATGAATGGTTCTCAAAAAGTAGAAGTTGTAAACCGATATACTTTTGAATCTGTTGCCACTATTGGAGGACCTAGCGAGACAGATTTTTTAAACCCTCGTTATATGGCTATAGCTAATGGTAAAGGATATGTTACAAATTGGGGAGACGGTTCTAATCCTGATGATGATTATGTTGCTGTGATTGACTTGGAAACCAATACCGTTGAATCTACTATTTCAGTACCAGAAGGGCCAGAGAAAATTATTGCGAAGGATAATACAATTTATGTAGCGCTCCAAGGAGGTTTCAATCAAAATAACGGAGTTACTGTAATTGATGCTACTACAAATACTGTTACTACAACCATTACAGTTGGTGATCGCCCTAATTCAATGCAACTAGATGCTAGTGGAAACCTTTGGGTATTATCAAGTGGAAATCCATCTTGGACAGGTAATGAGACTGCCGGACAAATAGATAATATTAATACTACGGATAATACAGTAACTACAACGATAAGTTATGCAGTTACCGAACATCCAGGGAATTTAGAAATTGAAGGAGCAACTCTTTATTACTACTTAGGAGGTTCTGTGTATACAATGGATGCTACAGCGAGTGTATTGCCAACAACAGCAGAAATTGAAGGTCTTAGTTTTTATGATATGGCTGTTATTAATGGTAAACTTTATGGAGTGGATGCTAAAGATTTTACTAGCAATGGTTCTTTAGAGGTGTATGATTTATCTGATAATACCTTATTGGCTTCTAAAACAGTTTCTATTATTCCAGGAGGAATTTATTATAACGAAGCAAAAGAAAGATAAGACATAATTAAAAAAATGTACTATACCAGATAATCGATAAAAGTGATTATTAAAAGATTCAATTAAAAAAAGCTGAACAATGATATCATTGTTCAGCTTTTTTTTAATTGTTTAATGGCTTTAAGAATTTTTAAATTCATTAGCTCACTTATTCAAGCCTTCTTTCTAAATAGTGAATTAAATTTAGAACTCTAAATCATAAACAGTATCATCAACCATTTTATCGCTCATAAGGCTATTTTCTTTAGAGCTGCTAAATATATTGATAGGGTAGTGTACTGTAAAGTCACGTTTACCCGTAGCACCCGTAATAACCTCAATCGCTTTAGCTAACAAAGGCTCGTTTAATTCACCTAAAATACCAAGGTTACTATAATCTTCTTTTAACTCATAATCTGGCTGTAGACCGCTTGTAAAGTCAAAAAAACCATCTGCATTTTCGTTTCTACCTATTAAAGGTTGAATTGCCCATTGGTTGTTAGGATTAATGTTATTCACTCTTGATGGAGTGTATAAATATGAATTATCACGATCATCGACTAGGGTAGTGGAGAATTCATTTTTTCCTCTAGTTACATCACCAATTTGAATAACGTCCATATAAGGTTCTAAGCTATTTATCAATAATTCGCTTGCGGATGCGGAACTTGATGAGGTTAGTACATATAGTTTGGTTAAACCTAATGAATTTATAGTTTCTCCGTTAACCTTATCTGCAAAATAAACTTCTAATTGACTATCGTTGAACTGCTCTTGAAGCTTATCATTATATCGCTTTCTTAAAAATAAATCAGACGTGTTGGTACCGTAAATCATACTGGCCAATAAGCGTGTAGTGTTTACTGATCCACCTGGGTTATAGCGTAAGTCCATTACCAAATTGGTAATGCCTGCAGATTTTAAATCTTTAACAGCAGAATATAGATCATCATCATACTCATTAGTAAATTGATTGTATAAAATGTAACCAATATTCTCACCACCAATTGTAAATGATTTAGAAAGTAGCACAGGATTTTCAGCTAAACCTTCTTCTTTGGTAAGCGTAATTTCTACATCGTTGGGTGTAAAATTACCATTATCAAAATCTGCCATATTTAAGGTGTAGGTATCATTTTCACCAAAAAGTAAATTTATATAATTTGATGTGGTCAAAGTTTCACCGTCAACACCTGTAAAAAGGTCTCCACGTTGAATCTCAACCGTTGCAGCGTTTGAGTTTGGAATAATATAACGAACAAAACCAAAAATCTCGTCACTATCTTGAAACTGAACAAGGCCAAATTCTAATCCGTTACTTTTAGAAATACCTGCAAGTGAATTGGTTAGTTCACGGTAATCTTCGTTATAAAAACTAAAGCGATCTTCTATATATTGTAATTTACTTTCAAAGAAAGCTGCAGGGTCATCTTCAGAATCAAGAAATGCGGTATATGCTGCTCTACCTTCTTCTGTATTTTCAAAACGGTCGTCTGCTAGGTCGTCTATATTTTCTTGCCAGAAATACCAGAAATTCATGGCTTTCCACATAAAATCTTGCACTTCAACATTTGCCGATCCATCTGGATCAACCGTATTTGGCAACGATAGATCATCATCTTTAGAACATGAAAATATAATTGCGGCGACTAATAATACTAATATCTTCTTCATAATAGGGAAACTGAAATGTTTTAAATTTATTTCTTTTCAGTTAAAGGAATTTTAGTGGCAGAAACACTATTGTTTAATAATAATACAGCATTTTGTGGATTATGGAGTTTAGAACTAGAAACTACATTTGCGGGTAATAGTACTTCAAAATTACTTTTTCCACTAACCCCGTTAATCTCCTGTATAGCCCTTGCGAATAAAGGCTCATCTGCGTCACCTAAAACACCTAAATTGGTTACATCTTCTGAAAGTTCAATATCTGGATCTAAACCATCAATATAATCAGAGAAACCAGCACTATTTTCAACCCTGCTTATAATTGGTTGTAATCCCCATTGAACATTAGGGTTAATATTATCAACTCTTTCTGGATTGTATATATTACTATTTTCTGGGTCATCTACAAATAAGAGTGACCCTTGATTTTTACCAACAGTGGTGCCGCCAATATGAACAACGTCCATATAAGGTTCCAAACCTACCATGACCAATTCACTCGCTGAAGCGGATCCCTCTGTAGCAATGATATATACTCTATTTAAATTTAGCGTATTTAAAGGGGCATCAGAATTATCATCATTAGTTCCTGTAGTACTTACAAAAAAGTTATCAGTAAAACTGCTGTCAAACTGAGCTTGTAATTTAGCATTGTATATCGTTTTAAAAAGTAAGTCAGACGTGTTGGTACCTTTTATTAAACTTGCCAAAACCGTAGCGGTAAAACCACTACCGCCTAGATTATATCTTAAATCTAAAACTAAATCATTAACACCTTGAGATACGAAATCAGCAAAAACAGCATTTAATTCATCTTCAGTCCCAGATACAAATTGGTTGTACATTAAATACCCAATCTTTCTATCGCCTGAAGTAATAACATTGCTAACATGAATAGGGTCTTCTTCCAAACCTTCAGATTTAGTCAAAGTAACTTTTTTAGCGCTAGCACTTAATCCGCCATCAACAATTTCGGCCATATTTAAGGTGTAAGTGTCATTATCGCCAAAAAGTAAATCCAAGTTATTGTCTTCTGGATTTTCTCTGTTAGAATATAATGTCTGACCATCTACACCAACAAATAAATCTCCTCTTTTAATATCTTTCGTAGATGCATCAGAATTTTTAACAATATATTCTACAAATCCAAATACTTCATCAGAATCAGAGATACGACCTAGACCAAATTGTAATCCGTTACTTTTAGATACACCTGCAGAACTACTTACTAATTCATTATAATCATCACTATAGAAGGTAAATCGGTCTTCTGGGCTTAATAGTTTATTCTCTAAAAAAGCTTCGGGGTCTTCGTTTTCTGCAAGATATTCTTCATAAGCTACTTGGGTATCAAAACGATCATCTGCCAAATCTGGCACATCTCCTTGCCAGAAATACCATAAATTTAAGGTTTGCCAAAAAAAGTTTTGGACTTCGATATCTACTTCTGCGATTTCCTCTTCTACAGGAGTTTCAATTTCTTCTTCTTCAATAATAGTATCATCATCATTATTACAAGAGGTAATAATAAATCCTAAACAAAGGAGGGACAAGAAAAATTTTTTCATATTTTTTTTAAATTATAATTTATGTTTCTAAATACTCAAATCAAAGAGTATCAGTATTTATGTTGAAAATAGACGTTTATATAAGTACGTATATAATTAGTATAAGGATGTTAAATTTACTTACAAGTCAAAGAAATAAAAATTAATTGTAACAAAAATCGTTCAGTATCGTCTTCTTTTTGTAAACCGATAAGAAAGTTTACGAACAGCCAAACCAAAATGAAACAAGCGGAGTTTTTAAATACTGTATTACCATTTAAGGATAAGTTGTTCCGTATGGCCAAAAGATTGTTGGTCTCTACGGAAGAAGCGGAAGATGCAACACAAGAGATATTAATTAAGTTGTGGTCCAAGAAGAATAAGATGGAGAGCTATAAAAATGTAGAAGCGTTTGCAATGACCATGACCAAGAATTTTTGTTTGGATAGATTAAAATCTAAGCAAGCCGGTAATTTAAAATTGGTACATACAAATTATACGGATGCAAATACATCTCTTCAAGGTCAGTTAGAAGCGAAAGATAGCATCAATTGGGTAGAGCGAATTATGGAAGAATTACCTGAACAGCAAAAAATGGTACTACAATTGAGGGATGTGGAACAGTATGAATATGAAGAAATAGAAAAATTGTTGGATATGAAACCAACGGCCATACGGGTAGCTTTATCAAGAGCTAGAAAAACCGTTAGGGAAAAATTAATGGAAAAGCATAATTATGGAATTGCATAACATAGAAAAATTAATAGAAAAGTATTTTGAAGCAACTACAACAGTTGCTGAGGAAGAAACGCTTAGAGCGTATTTTTCAGGGGATGATATTGCTCCTCATTTAGAGCAACACGCACCTTTGTTCAAATACTTTACAAAAGCAAAAGAAGAACGCTTTACAAAGCAGGTGCCATTAAAACCTAGAAAAAATTATTTGAAATGGGCATCCGTTGCAGCAATAGCAGTCTTTATGGTAGGGCTTTATTTTTATCAACCTACGCCGGCTCCAGTTACTTTAGCAGATGAGTATACACCAGAGGAAATAGAATCTGCAAAAGAGGCATTAGCCTTATTAGCAATGAATTTCAATAAGGGTACGGAGCAACTAAACCATTTAGAGGAATTTGAAAAAACAACGAATAAATTTTTAACGAAAAAATAATTAAAATGAAAAAGATACTAGTATTAACACTTTTGGTGTTAGCCCCTGTAATAATTAATGCTCAAGATATATTTGAGAAATATGAGGATAATGATAAGGTAACCTTTGTTGCCATGCAACCAAAAATGTTTCAAATGTTAGGCAAAATGAGTGTAAGTTCAGATGATCCAGAAGCAAAAGAATTTTTTGAGCTTGTAAACTCAATTACCAGTTTTAAAGTAATTACTACAGAAGACGCAGCAATATCTAAAGATGTAGATGGTTGGGTGACGAATAGGCTTAAAAGCTCATCTTTTGAAGAATTGATGAGAGTTCGTGACGGTAGCTCTAATGTAAAGTTCTACGTAAAGGAAGGTAAGGATAGTGATCATGTAAAAGAACTATTAATGTTCGTAACAGGGTTAAAAGACATGGATATAGATGTCAATGGTAAAAAATTAGAAACAGTGTTACTGTCTTTGACCGGTGATATCAATCTAAGATCAGTATCTAAGTTGACCGACAAAATGGATTTACCAGGTGGAGATCAATTAGGTAAGGCGGCACAAAAAGGAAATTAAAAATAAAGAGTGTTGTGTATAAATCCGACACGCAGATTAAAATAAATATCTATTCATCAATCGCTAAAACCAAAATTAGGTAGCAGCACTAAAATCAACAATCATGAGAAAAGTAGCAGTAGTATTTTTAATGGCAATTTTACCCGCACTGGGTTTTTCACAATCTGTATTCGATAAATATGAAGATATGGATAATGTAGGATCTGTAATCGTCAACAAAGGTATGATAGACCTTGTTTCCAAATTTGGAGGAATGAGTGATGACGCCGAGGCTAAAGAATTTATGGAAATCGCCAGCGGATTAAGAAACGTAAAGGTTTTTATGACAGAAGATTCATCAGTTTCTGCAGATATGTCTTCAACGGTTAAAAAATACCTTAAATCTTCTAAATTGGAGGAATTAATGCGTGTTAAAGATGAAGATGTCAACGTAAAGTTTTATGTAAAAGACGGTAAAAAGAAAGATCATGTATCAGAATTATTAATGTTTGTTAGTGGTTTGGAAAATGTAGAAGTAGGGCATAATGGAAGAAAGCTGGAAACGGTTTTAGTGAGCCTTACCGGTGATATCGATTTAAATAAAATTGGAACATTGACCAGTAAAATGGATTTGCCTAAAGATTTGAACAAGGCATCAGGAAAATAATACAGATTTATAAAGGTCTTCTTTAGATAGGAGACCTTTTTCTAACTTTAAAAACAAAGTATGAAAAATGTATATTGGGCAATAATGGTGGTAATTGTTTTAGCGATTACATCATGCTCATCAGAACAGAGTTTACAGCAATATTATATTACAAATGCAGAGAACCCAAATTTTATGTCTTTTGATTTGCCCTCGAGTCTATTGGATTTGGAGACGGCAAATTTGACGGAGTCTGAGAGAGAAGCCGCTTCGTCATTAAAAAAGTTGAATGTTTTAGCATTTCAGAAAAAACCTGAAAACGAAGCAGATTATTTAGTTCAAAAAAAAGCGATCAAAGCCATATTAAAAAGTGATGATTTCAGTGAGTTAATGAAAATGAATACGCCATTTGGAAAAGCCACTATACAATTAAAAGGCGATGATGACTATATTGACGAACTTGTTATATACGGCGACAATGATGAAAAAGGATTGGTATTAGTTAGGGTTTTGGGCGATAATATGAACCCCGCAAGTTTAATGCAGCTAATTAAAGCGGTGGAAAAATCTGATTATGAAGGAAAAGGTTTGGAGCAAATTGAAGATTTATTTAAAGGTTAAATTTAAGGTATATTTAATTTAAATACAGCCCGTTACGTAATTGTAGCGGGTTTTTTATTTGTTCTAATTAAGGTTTAACTATATTTTTATGTGACCAATCAATAAAATTGGTGTCATAATAAATGAGAATAATATACAAACAACCTAAACAAACATTAAAAAAATGGAAAACAAAGAAGTAGAGGTATGGATTGACAAAGGAATCGATTTTATTGTAGAGTTTGGACCTAAAGTTATAGGTGCAATAGTAATTTACATTATCGGTTCGTGGATTATCAAGAAATTGATTGGAGTTGTAAATAAGGGCATGACTAAGCAAAATTACGATGAGTCACTTAGAAAATTTTTACTAAACCTAGCAAAATGGGCACTTACCATATTCTTGATTATCACTGTTATTTCAACCTTAGGGGTAGAAACTACAAGTTTTGCAGCAGTTATAGCAGCGGCAGGTTTGGCAATTGGTCTTGCATTGCAAGGGTCTTTATCTAATTTCGCAGGTGGTGTTTTACTAATCATATTCAAACCTTATAAAATTGGAGATTTAATTGAAGCACAAGGTGTGTTAGGTAGCGTAAAAGAGATTGAGATTTTTACTACTAAATTAATAACACCAGAAAATAAGCTGGCAATTGTTCCTAATGGTGCAATGGCAAACGGTAATATCGTAAACTATACTGCAGAAGGTAAAATTAGAGTTGATACTACAGTTGGTGTAGATTACGGTTCTGATTTGCAAAAAACAAAGGAAGTGCTGCAAGCAATGTTAGAAGCTAATCCAAAAGTACTTAAAGATCCAGCTCCATCAGTAAACGTATCTGAATTGGCAGATAGCTCTGTAAACTTAGCTGTACGTCCTTTCTGTAAGCCAGAAGATTACTGGGATGTATACTTTGCAACAATTGAAGGTACTAAGAAAGCATTGGATAGTGCAGGTATTGAAATTCCTTACCCACACGAAGTTCAAATCAATAAATAAATTAGTCTAGTTAGTTGATTAAAAGCCCGTTGAACTTGCTCAACGGGCTTTTTTAATTTAGCATTTTATTAGATATTTAATCTTTAGCAATCTGTAGATTGTTTTTTCCAAAGTCCAATGTTCTGATTGGGAATGGAATATTGATATCACGCTCATCAAAATGTTTCTTGATGGTTTTAATGGCTTTGTGCCTAGCGGCATGCTCTTGTTTCACATTAATGCAGTCCGCCCAAAAACGAACCATAAAGTTAATGGAGCTATCGCCAAACTCAGTAAAAAAGAATTCAACATCCTCGCCATCATTCTGCTTAAAATTATCCGTAATAATTTTTACGGTCAAATCTTCTACCATTTGTAAATCACTTTCGTAACCCACACCACAATTAACGAAAATTCTGTTTCTTTTATTCATGGAGTAATTGGTGAAAGATCCATCTATGAATTTAGAATTGGGTATAACTACAATATTGTTATCTGGCTGTTTTAATATGATGTTTCGTAAACTTATTTCCGTAACAAAGCCAGACACCCCATCAGCATTAATAAAATCATTGATTTTAAGCTGCGGCATAAAAGAAAGTATTAGTCCGCCAAAAGTATTGCTAAGTGTTCCCTGTAGAGCCAAACCAACAGCAAGACCTACTACACCTGCACCTGCTAATATACTGGTTAATACTTTATCTAAATCTAAGACACCTAGGGCAATGAAGAATCCTATTAAAATTATGGTAACGAATACAACCTTGGCGATTATTTCTTGAATAGAGACTTGAGATATCTTTCTTAGAATAGTTCTTTTAAGAACTTTGCGTATTCCTCTTGCCAAAAAATAAAATAGAACCATTACCAAAATCGCCATTGCGAAATTTGGTAGTTTTAAGACGATAGACTCTAACCAACCATCTAGTTTATCCCATAAATTACTTATTGATTCTTCAACTGAGAAATTTGTTTGCATACAACTTTTGTTTTGTGTTCACTGGTAATATATATGATGTGAGGCACAATCTAAAATGCATACCGCCCGAAACGGGCGATATGAAGTATATGAATTAAAGAAAAGTTTTAATGCATTAAAACTGGCTTAAATACCAGTGTAGTTGCTAGGCGATATTTGTTTCAACTCGCTCTTGATGTTGTCTGAAACTTCTAAAGTATCAATGAAGTTTGCAATAGAATTTTTATTGATTTTCTCATTTGTACGTGTAAGTCCTTTTAAAGCCTCATAAGGGTTAGGGTAGCTTTCACGTCTTAATATGGTTTGAATAGCCTCCGCTACAACAGCCCAATTATTCTCTAGATCTTGTTCAAATTTCTCTTTGTTTAAAAGTAATTTGTTCAATCCTTTTAAAGTTGATTGAAAAGCAATAATTGTATGTGCAAAAGGAACACCAACATTTCTAAGTACAGTACTATCTGTCAAATCTCTTTGTAATCTAGAAACCGGAAGTTTAGCCGATAGGTGCTCAAAAATAGCATTTGCAATACCCAGGTTACCTTCAGAATTTTCAAAATCTATAGGATTAACCTTATGTGGCATTGCAGATGATCCAACTTCACCTGCTTTAATTTTTTGCTTAAAGTAATCCATTGAAACGTATGTCCAGAAATCGCGATCAAGATCTAAAATAATCGTGTTAATACGCTTAAGACCATCAAACAAAGCAGCCAAATGATCATAGTGCTCAATTTGAGTAGTAGGGAAGGAATGCTGAAGTCCTAGTTTTTCCTGAACGAACTTTTGTCCAAAAGCTTTCCAATCAATAGATGGGTATGCCACTAAATGAGCGTTAAAATTGCCTGTAGCTCCACCAAATTTAGCAGCACTAGGAATATCATTCAATAAATTAAATTGTTCTTTTAAACGCGTAACAAAAACCATAACTTCTTTACCTAAGCGAGTAGGTGAAGCTGGTTGCCCGTGTGTTCTTGCCAACATTGGTATATCTGACCATTCTTTGGTCAATTCCTCCAATTTTTCTAGAACTTTTAAATACTGAGGAACATAAACATCGTTCATAGCTTCCTTAATTGAAAGGGGTATAGCTGTGTTGTTTATATCTTGAGAAGTTAATCCAAAATGAATAAACTCTTTAAATTCTGAAATGCCTAATGTGTCAAACGCCTTCTTTATGAAGTACTCAACAGCCTTAACATCATGATTGGTAGTTCTTTCAATTTCTTTGATCTCTAGAGCATCGTCAGTAGAGAAATCGGTATATATTTTTCTTAATGCCCCAAACTTCGATGAATCAAAAGAAGAAAGCTGTGGTAAGGGAATTTCGCAAAGTGCAATAAAGTACTCAACTTCAACTCTAACCCTGTATTTTATTAAAGCTTCTTCTGAGAAGTAGGCAGACAAAGATTTGGTTTTAGAGCTGTAACGGCCGTCAATAGGTGAAATGGCATTTAATGCATTAAGAGACATAATCAATGGTTAAATTATTAAGGGGCAAATATACCTATTCGTGTTAAAGTTTAAAACCTTAATGGCTTTAAGTTATGGGCAATTACAATGATTTAATGAACAATTATCGAAGGTTGTTAAATGAGCTACTTTTTTCTAGAACTTTTAAGGTCATTCTTGCTCTTGCCTTGTATGCAGCACTGCCGCTCTCGTAGTTTTGTTCTAGTATTTGTTGTAGTTCTGGATGGATCCATTTAATTCTTCTTCCTATTAGTAGAAGTGTGGTCATGGAATATGCTTTTGGGGCAACTTTATAATCACCGATCAACCAATCAAAAGCAGCTTCGGTAATATCATTTAAGTGATTTTTGGTTAATTTTTGTATTGATTTAATTGATTTTTCTGAAAATTCATTTATCACCAATAACTGACAGATTTTTGAAGCCGGACGAACAGATGATTCTAATGAAATATATTTAAGAGAATCAATGAATGCAGTAATATGTATTAGAATATAATGTAAATTTATTTTCACAAGGCTTTCTAAAACCCAAGCAGCTTTACATGATATGGGGTCAATATCATCCTTTATTATTTCAATGAGAATAGGAATTAGCTTAGGGTCACCTTCAATTTTAGAAGCCATTTTACTACGGTTTTCTCTAGAAGCACTTACATAATTCAGTGCTTCTTTAAGCTCTTCCTTTGTCATAAAATTGTATCTTTATTTTTCATTTCCCCCAAATATGAAATTACTAAAAAAAATTAGCCTAGGAGTAGTTGTTGTGTTTATTGCCATGCAATTTTTAAGTCCTACCAAAAATATTACAGCAGGTAACCATACAGAGGCTTTTATAACGCAAACGAACCCAACACCAGAGCTTAAGAACCTCTTTGAAACTTCTTGTTACGATTGTCATAGTAATAATACGGAATACCCGTGGTACAACAATATAGCACCTATTTCATATTTGCTAGCAGATCATGTTAAAGAAGGTAAAGAACACTTGAATTTTTCTGAGTGGGAAAATTATTCTATAGATAAGAAAGATCATTTGTTGGAAGAGATAGAGGAAGAAGTAGTCAATGGTAATATGCCGTTGTCTCAATATACCCTATTCCATAAAGATTCTGAACTTACCGCCAACGAAGAGGTCAAGTTAGTTGAATGGGTTAGACAAACCAGAATTATTTATCAATTAGGGAAGCAACCAAATTAGGAGTTCCTTCTACTGCAGTTTCGGCTATAATGGTCAAATTGTCTTTATGGGTTTTTGATATGGCAGGTTTAGGGTCAATAAAATAAATGGGCGTTGCTTTGTCAACAAAATCTATTAAACTTGCTGCGGGATATACTTGCATAGAAGTACCTATAATAATCAAATAATCTGCTTTTTCTGTTATAGAGATTGCGTCTTCCAAAAGTGGTACGGCTTCACCAAACCAGACAATGTGTGGTCTTAATTGATATCCGTTTTTACAGGTGTCGCCCAATAAAATATCTTTTTTTTGTTCAAAGATTTCACTGGTAGAATTCATACTTCTAGCTTTCAACAATTCTCCATGTAAATGAAGTACCTGAGAGCTACCAGCGCGTTCATGTAGATCATCTACATTTTGGGTGATAATATGTACATTAAATTTTTCTTCTAGTTTAACTAAAGCCTTGTGTGCGGCATTAGGTTCAACGGTAAGTAATTGTTTTCTTCTTTGATTGTAAAATTCTAAAACTAGTTCCGGATTTTTTTGAAACCCTTCAGGTGTGGCAACTTCCATAACATCATGGCCTTCCCATAAACCGTTGGCATCTCTAAATGTTTTTAATCCGCTTTCGGCAGAAATTCCTGCTCCTGTTAATATGACAATGTTTTTCATGGCAAAGTTCTAAATATGCATAAAAATATACTTTTCTTATCTTGGGCGTATGATTGATGTGAAGCTTTTAGGGTATTTAGAAGAATTTATTTCTGAAAACAGAAAACAACGGTTTATTGAAATATTGGCAGAACGAACAAATTACTTAACCGTTGCTGTTGAAGATGTGTTTCAAATGCACAATACCAGTGCGGTGGTAAGGAGCTGTGAATCTTTTGGTGTGCAAACCGCTCATTTAATAGAAGATAGAAACGGTCAACATTTAGATGAAGAAATTGCTATGGGAGCTCAGAAATGGGTAGATATAAAACGGTATCAAAATTCAAAACAAACAATTGATTCGTTACGGGAAACGGGATATAAAATTGTTGCTACTAGCCCGCATGCAGATAGTTCATTATTACAAGATTTTAAGTTAGATGGTAAAACAGCATTGTTTTTTGGAACCGAGAAAAGCGGCTTAAGCGATTATGTGCTAGAAAATGCAGATGCTTATTTAAAAATACCGATGGTTGGTTTTACCGAGAGTCTTAATATATCTGTTTCTGCGGCTATTATTCTACAACATTTAACCTCTCAATTGAAAGCATCAGATGTAGCATGGAGACTAACAGAAGAAGAAATGTTGGAGAGGCGGTTGGATTGGACAAAAAAGTCAATTAAAAGTATTGATGACATTTTAGAAAGATATAAGTCTGATAATTAATTTTTGTTTAACTTGTTCATCAACAACTAATTAACTAAAATATGTATACTGTAGTCATAATTCTAGGAGTAATTGTGGTATTGATTATTTTACTGGCATTAATAGCTCCCAAAAGTTATCATGTCTCTAGAAGTATAGAATTAGAACATCCACCGGAACAAGTATGGAGTCATTTAAAGTATTTAAAGAAACAGCAAGAATGGTCGCCATGGGCTAGAAAAGACCCAAAAATGGAGCTTAGTTTTACCGGAGTTGATGGAGAGGTAGGAGCTACCAGCCATTGGAACGGTAATAAGGATGTAGGTGAAGGGGAGCAAGAAATTACTAGAATAGTGGAAGGTGAGCGTATTGAACAAGATTTACAATTTTTAAAGCCCTATAAGTCTCAATCTGATTGTTATATGACGCTTGAAGAGTATGAAGTAAATAAAAGTAAAGTTACATGGGGTTTTTCAGGAAGGAATAAGTTTCCTATGAGTATTATGATGTTGTTCATGTCAATGGATAAAATGGTAGGCAAGGATTTTGAAGCAGGACTGGAGAATCTAAAAACTAATTTAAATAAATAGATATGATAGCATGGTTTGAAATTCCCGTAGCAGATATGGAACGAGCTCAAAAGTTCTATGAATCCATCTTAGATGTTTCCATTACGGTAAATAATTTTGGGGAATTTGTAATGGGATTGTTTCCGGATAAACAAACTATTGGTCAGGCAAACGGGGCTTTGGTACAGCATGAGCAGTATGTGCCTAGTTTAACTGATGGCGTGCTAGTATATTTGGCATGTGAAGATGCTGAAACTGTTTTGGGCAAGGTTGAAAAAGCAGGCGGACAAGTATTACAGCCCAAAACCGAAATAGGCGAAGGACACGGATTTATGGGTCTATTAAAAGACACGGAAGGAAATAAAATTGCCGTACATTCAAATTCCTAGTAAGTGACCCTTAGTTTTTTAGCTCCAGTAAGGCAACTTCAGAATCGTTATCTAAAACAACTTTAGAATTTTCTACTGTAACTTCGGTATTAGAGTAGCGGTCATATAGCTTTGTGCCATCGCCAAAAGTACCTTTTACTAAAATTGTCTTTTTCCCTTTTGGAAGGTCTAAACCAATAACCACCTTATCAACATATTCATCTTTAGCGAAATACCTGCTAAAAACGTATGGGGATTTTGAGATTCTTTTGTGAGTACCTGCGCCTATTGCTGGGTGGTCATTTCTAAAAGTTCCAAGTTTTTGCCAATAGGTAAGCGTTTCCTTTACTTTGGGTATACTGTCTAATTCTTCCCAATTCATGAAAGAGCGTAATGTTGCATCACCTTCTGTGCCTTCAATGATTAAACTACGGGCAGTTTCATCGCCATAATAGATTTGTGATGCACCAGGAGTAAGTAACAGTACATTAGCAGCCCTTTTTGGGTTGGCTCTTTCTTGGTCAAATGGCTGACCGTCGTCATGAGAGGTAAGGTAATTTAATACACTTTTGTCTTTAAACTTAGTATGTAGTAGTTTGCTATATTTTGTGAAAATAGTTTCATAATTTTTTTTAGCATCGGTCTTTAGTTCAAAGTTGATAAGACTTTTGAAGCCGTTATCAAAGTAGTTTACTTTTTTGTCGCCAAGGTCAAATTCCTGTCCGCCAGAAATCCCATAATTATAAACTTCGCCAACCATATAAAAAGGGTTGTTGTCCAAAACCTTGTCTTCATTCTTCTTTTTCCAAAGTTCAAATGCCAGAGAAGCTTCTTTATAAAGCTCTGCCCATGAGTTTTCATTAGCGTGCTTTACGGTGTCTACTCTAAAACCGTCTACACCGTATTTATTAACGTAATCGGTAAGCCATTTAATAATATAAAAACGAGGAGCTCTAGGGTAACCAGTCCGATCAAAAAATAATTCAAGTTCATCTAGCTCTTCGCTTAATCTACCTTCAGATTTCCATTTGGCAAGTAAGGCATCCGGTAAATTTACGGCAGCATCAGATTCGGTCCGTATATCTGGTAAGTTTGCTACCAATGTGCAGGCTGTAGTATTTTCATAAGTAGTGAATTCACAAGTAGGAGAGGTGCGTACCCATTCATCTGGCCAAACGGGATCTTCTTCAGTGACAGGACCAGTGTGATTCAAAACAACATCCAATAAAATTCTGATTCCGTTTTCGTGAGCTGTTTTTATTAGTGTGTCTAAATCTTTGTTAGTTCCAAAATTAGGATCTAGGGCCGTCCAATCTTTGGCCCAATAGCCATGATACGCATAAGTGTTTCCAGTGCCTTCATCAGTCGCGCCATGAATTTGTTCTACTACAGGAGTAAACCAAATAGCATTTACACCAAGGTCAGTGAAATAGCCGTCATTGATTTTGTCTGTAATACCTTGAATGTCTCCGCCTAAGAACCCTCTTAGTTCACCGGTTTCTTCGTCACGTTCAAAATTTAAATCGTTTGCTGTATTTGCGTTATTGAATCGGTCGGTAAGAAGAAAGTAAACGGTAGCGGCTTCCCATTGAAAATTGGGATTTTTTTTGGGGACTTCAACGGAATCTTTAGCTACGGCAATTGTTTCTGATTTTTCCTTGCTCTTGGGTTGGCAAGAAACCAATGCTATAAAAATTAGCCCTAGTAAGAATACGTTTTTCATTTCCCTATTATTTGCAATAAAGCTATAACAAGGAATTCACTTTAAAAAATATTATTTCTTTCTATTGAGAACTTTGTATTCCTCATAGCAACTACTTATAGCGTCAAGTATCTGAAGATCATTGGCTGTAGTGATAAAAGATTTAGAATAGTTACAGTTATTTAATATATCTTGAATATCTACTTTTTCCAATTGAAGGAACTCTGTAAGTGTTTCTCTGTCAAATTTTGAGGCGAGAAGGTTTCTTATATCTTCATCTTCCCTCATTTGTCTCAGTTTACGCATTTGAGCAGGTTTTTTTCCAAAGAGATTTCGGAGTAAATCCGCCGGGTTTAATATGGCGCCCAAAACCTTGGTAACTGCACTTGGGTTTTTATTTCCACCTTCATAGCTCACTCCTAAGCCAGAAATACTATACTGATAAGCATTATTTATAGGCAGGTTCTTAACATCAATTTCAAGATACCCGGTAAGCTGATATGGTCTAACAATAACCTCTTCAAGAGCATAAGCAAGCTCTGTCAATGCTATTTCAGTATTTTCAAATTTGAACATATCATTCGTTACCCTGATTTTTTGAGACTTAAAGCCCAAAAAGGAAAAATATAACGTATCGTTTACTGCTGCTGTAATTGAAAATTCACCTTTCTCGTTGGTAATTGTTCCAAAAACTTGGTTAAGATTTACAACGTGAACACTCTCTAGCGGTTCGTTAGATTGTGCGTTTATAACAATGGCATTAAGGCGTTGACCTTCTTCGGTTTCTTGTGAGAACCCTACAAAAGATAGCAATATAAATGTGAGCGATAATAAGTATTTCATTGTACTAACTGCGTAATTAGGTTGCAAACAAAACAAAAAAAATACGCCGAAGCGTATTTTTAATATACAATTAACTAAAAGAAATCTCCCTTTCTTTTGTTGCTACGTCTTTTTCCGGAGTTAGGACTGCTAGATTCGCTGCGGTCACGTCTTCTTCCTTTAGACTCGCCGCCACCATCTCTTCTGCCTCTTCCGCCACGGTCGTCATCTCTTCTGCCGCCACTTCTTTTTCCTCTAAAGCCGCCGCCACCGCCGCTTCTACGTCGGTTACCGCCACCACCAGGGTTTTTGGAAACTTCAACGTTTACGAATCTACCATCAACTTTAAAGTCCGTGAACTTATCTAGAATTTTTTGAGTTACTTCAGCCTCTGTATTAAAGAAAGAAAAACTCTCTTTTACGTCAACTTTGAAAACATCTTCTTGACCCAAGCCTACAGTATCTCTAATGAAATCTTTTAAGGACATCCAATCATAACCATCTCTTTCACCAACATTAACAAAGTAACGTACTGCGCCACTAGTAGGTATTTCTGCTCTACCATTGTCACGGTCTCTACCGTTATCAGAAGAATTTAAGTCTTTAGATTTGTTATAATAGTTGAAGAATCTTGTAAACTCAACAGAAACTATTTTTTTAATCAGTTCTTCACGATCAATACCTTCTAGCACATCATTAATTGCCGGTAGATAGGCATCAACATCTTCGTTGATTTTAGTATCCTTGATCTTATTTGCTAAATGATATAATTGAATCTCACAGATTTCCATTCCCGTAGGAATTTTTTTAACTAGAAATTTCTGATTGATTTTATTCTCAATTGCTCTGATCTTACGTTGTTCGCTACGTGTAACGATAACCATAGAGATACCGGATTTACCAGCTCTACCGGTTCTACCACTACGGTGAGTGTATGTTTCAATCTCATCTGGTAATTGATAGTTTATAACGTGTGTAATATCATCAACATCAATACCACGTGCGGCAACATCAGTTGCAACAAGCATTTGAATCTGCTTTTTACGGAAAGAGTTCATTACCAAATCTCTTTGGTTTTGACTTAAGTCTCCGTGTAATGCACCGGCATTATAACCGTCTTCTATTAATTTTTCGGCAACTTTTTGAGTATCACGTTTTGTTCTACAGAAAATTACAGAAAATATATCTGGGTTAGTATCTGCCAATCTCTTTAATGCAGGGTAGCGATCTCTACCACCAACAACATAATATTCATGTTGTACAGTAGATGCACCAGAATTTTTAGCTCCCACAGTAATTTCTTGTGGCGAGTGCATAAATTTCTTTGCAATGGTTGCTACCTCTCTAGGCATTGTTGCAGAGAACAACCATGTAGATTTATCATTAGGTGTGCCAGAAAGAATTTCTTTAATATCTTCCATAAAGCCCATGTTCAGCATTTCATCTGCCTCATCAAGAACACAATAGTCGATTTTAGAGATATCAACAAGACGTCTGCTGATCATATCTTTCATTCTACCTGGGGTAGCTACAATAATTTGAGCTCCTCTCTTAATTTGTCTTGCTTGTTCTGTAATACTAGCACCACCATAAATGGCAACTACATTGACATTACGTTCGTATTTAGAATACGCTTGCATTTCTTTGGTGATCTGTAAGCAAAGCTCACGAGTAGGGGATAGTATTAAACCTTGTGTTGTTCTACTATTACTATCTATTTTTTGAATTAATGGAAAACCAAATGCTGCGGTTTTTCCCGTTCCTGTTTGCGCTAGGGCAACTAGATCGGTTTCACTTTCCAATAAAATTGGGATTGCTTTTTCTTGTACTTCTGATGGGGTTTCAAAACCCATATCAGTAATAGCATCTAATAAAGACTTTTCTAGTCCCAGTGCTTCAAACTTTGTCATAAATATGTTATACTAAATCGCAAATATGAATGTTGCATAGAGCGATTATCGTATATAACCTATTTAGACTCAGCGCAACACATGCTATACCAGCGGCGTTAATTAAGCGGCAAAGGTACTGCTAATTATTGAATAGGTATAATTTAATTGAAAAGTAATCTTACGGTGCCAGTGTATAACCATATATAGAAAGAAAAGTTCCTGTAATACCAAAGATAATCATAAGCACAATTAAGCCTTTTTGTAATGCAGGACTATCATATATAATAATGCATACGGCACCTAGAACGATGCAGATTTGATAAAACAGTAAGGCGTAGTCAAATTTTTTGGTGGCGTAATCATAGGTTTGTGTCAATTTTTCCCATTGTTTTACTCCGGTAATTTTACCCATTTTACCTTCTATATCTTGTACCCAGTTTTCTTCACCTACCACAGAAGAACCTAAAAGTATTTCTGTTTTTTCAGATTTATACTTAGTAATCTTTTTTTCAACGTCTGCCATTTTAAGTTCAATCGTCTCAATTTTATCACCTGTAACAATACCGCTCTCAATTAAAGCGCCTAAATAATCGAGTTCACTTTCCTTTAGGCTCTCTTTGATACTTTTTGACTGATACCAACTAGAATAGCTTACAACATTGTTGTGCGCAATCATCATTTCTTCTTCTAGCTCTCCATTTACCATTTGTGATATGGCCATAAGAGCGGCAAATAGTGCTATAAGTACACCGCCAATTGCTTCTGCACGTTCAGACGCAACCGATACTTCTACCGTTTCGTTATTTTTTTTACCCTGTAACATGAATACTATTTAAAAATGCAATCAGTTTTTTAAATGCTATTGCCCTGTGGCTAATTTCGTTTTTAATGGATAAAGGTAGTTCTGCAAAAGTCTCTTCATATCCATTAGGTTTGAAAATAGGGTCGTAGCCAAAACCATTTTCTCCTCTTTTATTTTCGGTAATGACTCCTTCTATTTTCCCTTCAAATATATGCGTTTTACCATTTAGGTTTAAAGCAATTACAGTTTTGAAGTGAGCTGATCGGTTTTGTTTTTCTTTAAGATTGTCCAGTAATTTGTCCATGTTGGCATTAGAATCGTTCTTTAAACCTGCATAACGAGCAGAATATACTCCAGGCTCTCCGTTGAGAGCATCTACCAAAAGTCCGGTGTCATCGGCAAAACATGATAATTGGAATTGGTCTGTAACAAAATCTGCCTTGATTTTGGCATTACCTTCTAATGTATTTGCAGTTTCGGGTATATCAGTAGTACAGCCAATAGTATTTAGGTTAATAAGTTCAATTTGGTCAGTTACCATTTGCTGAACTTCTTTTAATTTATTGGGGTTATGGGTGGCAAAAACAAGCTTCATGGGAACAATTTGGAATCTGGTTTGTCAATTTACACCTTCAAAAGTACTAATTTTATAAAATGGAATTAAAAGTACCACCAGCTTTAGTGTTTTTATGTTTTGGATTGATGATGTATCTGTTATCAGAATTTTTACCTATCGGTTATTTTGATTTCTTTGGCAAGCTCTTATTGACAAAGATTTTGATTGGTTTAGGATTGGTAATTGCACTTTTTGCTTTATTTCAATTTAGAAAAGCTAGAACAACCGTAGACCCGACTATGCCAGATAAAGCTTCTAACTTAGTTGTTGGCGGAATTTTTAAATTCTCTAGAAACCCTATGTATTTAGCGCTACTTCTTTTGCTATTAGCTTTAGGAGTATTTTTGGGTAATGCTTTTAACACGTTGATAGCTGCGGGTTTTGTTGGGTATATGAATCGTTTTCAGATTATACCCGAAGAGAAAATTCTATTGAATAAATTTGGGCGTTCCTTCAAAGATTATTGTATATTAACAAGGCGCTGGTTTTAAGCAACTTATTTTTCTTAATATTAATTGTAAACCTAATAATGTAGAATATTACTTATTTAGCTTATAATTTAATATATTAGCGTTTTAACTAATAATCATGATAGCTATAATCACCGGAGATATTATTAATTCTGAAAATCATCCTAGTTCTCAATGGATTGATTTATTGAAGAATTATTTTAGGAAATTTGGAGAATCGCCCATGAACTGGGAGATTTACAGAGGGGATGAATTTCAGTTAAAGGTTACGGAGAAAAATGCATTGTTTACGGCAATTCGCATTAAAGCCATGCTTAAAACTATAAAAGGTTTAGATGTAAGAATGGGTATTGGTATTGGTCTTGAGACATACATAGGTACTGGTGTTACAGAATCTAATGGACCGGCTTATCAACGATCAGGGCGTAATTTTGAAACGCTAAAAGAGAGTAAGGTAAACCTTAGTATTGCAACCGGAGAACAGGCACGTGACCGTACATTGAATTTAATGTTGAGATTAGCTTTGGATTTTATGGATGATTGGAGCGTTGTTTCTGCAGAAATTGTAACATTGTCGCTAGACTATCCTCATTATTCGCAAAAAGAAATTGCACAACAGTTGGGTATTAAACAGTCTGCCGTTAGTCAGCGATTAAAAAGAGCAAGATTAGATTTGGTTTTAGATGTATTATCATATTATAAAGAATTAATTACCGCAAAATAAATATGTTGATTTTCATAAAACTAGTGTTAGCTCATTTAATTGGAGACTTCGTTTTACAACCCACAAGATGGGTACTTCACAAGCAAGCGAACAAGATAAAATCTAAATTTCTATACTTACATGTGTTGTTGCATTTTACACTATACATGCTCCTTTTATGGGATTTGTCGTTATGGGAAATAGCATTAACGGTAACCATTGCTCATTTTGCTATTGACGTATTAAAACTGTATTCGAATGCTTTGTTCAAAAGAAAAAGTATTCCATTTTTTATAGATCAAGTATTACATGTTTTGGTTATTTATTGTTGTGCTTTTTATACTGACTTATATGCTCATACTTTATCGCTATTCGAAAATTTAGATTGGTACTTGGTAACTGCAATTGTCTTTGTAACCTATCCCGCGGCAATTATCATGGGTATGATTTTAGAAGGAATGTCTAATCAGATCGAAACAGATCACAAATCGCTTCCCAATGCCGGTAAGTATATTGGTATAATAGAAAGGTTATTTGTTTTAATTTTTATAGTGCTTGGTAGGTGGGAAGTTATTGGTTTATTGATAGCTGCAAAATCGGTTTTTAGATTCAATGACTTAAAAGAACGCAATAATAGAAAGTTAACAGAGTACATTTTAATAGGAACTTTAGTGAGTTTTGGTTTAGCTATTTTAGCAGGTCTTCTGTATATATCTTAAATAAGAAATAATGTCCACAAGATATTTTTTACTCTGTTTTTTACTGATAATCTTCTCTCAAGCAATTAATTCTCAATCAAACAAATTTAAATCATTTGACGGTGTACAAATTGTCTATACCGATGAAGGTAACGGAGAGGTGGTATTATTGTTACACGGATTTATAAACTCTAGAAAATCTTGGGAAAAAACAGCTCTAAGGAAAGATTTATTGGAAGCCGGTTACCGAGTAATCATTCCTGATTTACGTGGTAATGGCGATTCTGATAAGCCGCAAAGCGAAGAAGCATATCAAAACAATGCCGAAGTTAAAGATTTGGTGCTGTTAATGAATCATCTAAATATTGATAGGTATAAGGCTGTTGGTTATTCTAGAGGAAGTATTGTTTTGGCAAAATTACTAACGGAAGATAATAGAATAGAAAAGGCGGTTTTAGGTGGAATGGGAATAGATTTTACCAACCCAAATTGGGATAGAAGAATGATGTTCTCTAGAGCTTTTAATGGTAATGTCAATGACATTACCAAAGGAGCGGTAGATTATGCAAAATCTATTAATGCAGATTTACGTTCCTTACATTTGCAACAAAAGTACCAACCGGTAACATCAATTGGTGAATTAAATAAAATAGAGATTGATGTCTTGGTAATATGTGGTGATGAAGATATTGAAAATGGAGATGCAAAAGACCTGAGCCATAATTTTGAAAACGGAGAATTGATTAAAGTAGTTGGTGATCATAACGGTACTTTTAAAACTCAGGCCTTTTCAAATTCAGTAGTTCAATTTTTAGAATAAAAGAAGCCATTTTGTTAATTTGCATCATAACCTAACCTTTTTGTTTTATTTACAAGATATCGTATATCAGGATAAATTAAATTTTTACTTTTGTTTCTTATTTTTAGAACCAAAAATTCCTATCTAACCAAAAGAAAATGATGGTAGAAGTAAGTAGAAAATATGTTTTTGATTTCGACAGTACATTGACTAGGGTAGAAGCCTTAGATGTACTTGCTGAAATGACTTTAGAAGGAAGGTCAAACAAAGACGAGGTAATTCAGGAAATACAGAAAATTACCAATTTAGGTATAGACGGTGATATTTCGTTTACCGAGTCTTTGGAACGTCGAATTAAATTATTACATGCTAAAAAAGAAGATTTAGAGGGTTTAGTAGAAAATCTTAGAAATAAAATTTCTAAGTCCATCGCCGCTAATAAAGAGTTTTTTGAAAAGTATGCGGATGATATTTATGTAATATCTTGCGGTTTCAAAGAGTTTATTGATCCTATTGTAAAAGAATACAATATACCATCTGATCGAGTGTATGCAAATACTTTTAAATTCGACGAGGAAGGAAATATCATCGGTTTCGATGAAAAAAATGTGTTATCTCAGCATAACGGCAAGATTGATTGCTTAAAGCAAATGAATTTGGATGGAGAAGTTCAAGTGATTGGAGATGGTTACAGTGATTATGTAATGCGCGAGGCAGGTATTGCAGATAAGTTTTTTGCATATACCGAAAACGTGCATAGAGAAAAAGCCGCTAACAATGCGGATTATGTTACACCAAGTTTAGATGAATTTTTATTTGTGAACAAATTGCCAAGAAATATCTCGTACCCAAAGAATAGAATTAAGGTTCTATTATTAGAAAATGTGCACACCGCTGCATTCGATAATTTATCAGAAGACGGTTTTTCCGTTGAATTGATCAAACATAGTTTACCAGAGGAGGAGCTGATCGAAAAAATTAAGGGCGTTCACGTTCTTGGTATTCGTTCTAAGACTCAGGTAACAAAAGCTGTTTTAGATGCTGCTGACAAATTATTAGTTGTTGGTGCTTTTTGTATAGGTACAACGCAAATAGACTTAGAAACGGCAAAGAAAAAAGGTGTTGTCGCCTTTAACGCTCCTTATAGTAATACGCGATCAGTTGTTGAATTGGCTATAGGTGAAATTATTATGTTAATGCGTAGTGTATTTGACCGTAGTAGGGAGATACATGAAGGACAATGGCAAAAAACAGCAGCCGGTTCTCGTGAAGTGCGTGGTAAAAACCTAGGTATTGTTGGATATGGAAATATCGGTAAGCAATTATCCGTTTTAGCTGAAGCAATGGGTATGCGGGTTTATTACTATGATGTAGATGATAAGTTAGCGTTAGGTAATGCTGTCAAATGCAATACTTTAGAAGACCTGTTAGGTGTGTCTGATGTAGTTACCTTGCATATTGATGATAATAAGGCAAATAAAAACTTTATTGGAGAGCGCGAATTAAAGCAAATGAAAAAAGGTGCTATGCTGATTAATCTTTCTAGAGGTTTCGTTGTAGATATTGATGCCTTGGCAGAAGGATTGAAGAATGGCCACGTTGGTGGTGCAGCAATTGATGTGTATCCAGATGAGCCAAGAAGTAATGGTGACTTTCAAACAAAATTACAAGGTTTTCCTAATGTAATTCTTACGCCGCATGTTGGTGGTAGTACAGAAGAAGCACAGCGTGATATTGCTGATTTCGTACCTAATAAAATTATGGATTATATCAACTCAGGTAACACTGTAGATGCGGTTAATTTCCCGAATATTCGGTTGCCAAAACAAAATAAATCGCACCGTTTTTTACATATTCATAAAAACGTACCGGGCATTATGGCGAAAATCAACAAGGTGTTGGCTCAGTATGAATTAAATATTACAAGCCAATATTTATCTACGGACAATGAAGTTGGTTATGTAATTACCGATTTGGATAAGGAATACAACAAAGAGGTAATTAAAGAACTTAAGAAAGTAGAGAACACCATTAAATTTAGAGTTCTATACTAGATGTTTTAATTGTGATTACCACAAGGTTTTAATTTTATAAATACTTATAGTAAAAGTGCAAGTTGAAAAACTTGCACTTTTTTTTGTTCAGGTTTTACCTTTTTATTACAACATTTTTAAGATAAAACGGTTATGGTAGGGATGCATTTACAATTTGTAGGAAATATCTTTAATTATGTTTAAAAAGGTTTTAGTGAAATTAAAATCTGGTAAGTTTAATAACTACTATCTGTTGGTGTTTACCGTAATTGTGTTAACCATATTAATACAATCTATTATTCAGTATTCATTGTCCAAACAAAGACAAGATTCATTAAGAATTAATGAAGCTGGTAGGCAAAGAATGCTTTCTCAGTCTATTATGAAACATGTTTACGAATGTAAATACGGTACGTGCGATTTTGGAAAGTTGCGTATGGCTATGAATAAGTTGGCAAATGCGAATATCTCTTTACAACAAGGGAATGATGCTACAGGTATTCCAAAACTGGATAATGAAGAAGTGCAGAATAACTTTAATAAACTGCAACCCCATTTAAAGTATATGATGGAAACTCTTGATGATTTCACACAGTTAAAATCAGTTGATATAGAAAAACTGTCGTCAGAAACGGATCAGTTTTTGGTAATTATGGATACTATAGTAGGGCAATTTCAATCAGCGGCCCAAGAAGATGTAAAAACCTTAATGATTATTGAATTGGAATTAGCAGTTTTTTCATTATTGATTTTAATCTTTGAAATTTTCTTCTTCATTAATCCATCAATAAAAAAGATGGCAATTCAAAATCAAAAATTAAAAGAAATCAATTGGCATCAGACCCATGCTTTTGACTCGCACATGAAGAATATAAGGAATTATAACCATGTGTTGAAGATTGAAAAAAACATAGCACATAAAGAAGAACTCATATCATTTCTAATGGAAGAGCTTACAGACCTTGAGGTCGTTTCCAATAACATGGTAAAATCTTTAGAAAAACAAGCTTAGCCCTTTTGTTTACTGATGATGGTAAGGTTCATTCTTTAGAATGGTAAATGCCCTGTACACCTGTTCGGTTATAAATAAACGTACCATTTGATGGGAAAAGGTCATTTTAGATAAACTTATTTTCCCAGAAGCTTTCGCATATATTTCGTTACTGAAACCGTAAGGACCGCCAATTAAGAATACCACTTGCTTTATGCCAGAATTCATCTTCTTTTGTAAAAAGGTAGAAAATTCAACAGAGGTATATTGTTTTCCTTTTTCATCAAAAAGTATTAAAACATCTGTAGTAGATAATCTTTTAAGAATAAGCTCACCTTCTTTGTCTTTCTGTTGGTCTTCAGATAGATTCTTTGTCTTCTTTAAATCTGGAATTAATTCTATTTCAAAATTTACATAATGCTGTAATCGCTTTTGATATACTGCAATTAATTCTTGTAGTTGTTTGCTATCGGTTTTGCCAATAGCCAAAAGTTTTATAGTCATATGTCAAAAGTAAATCAATTTCGCAAATGGATTTGTAAATTAGCGATACAATAGATTTATTACATATGATTTCAGAAGAACAATTTAAAGAAGAAATAAAATTAATCATAGCAAATGCCATTAGAGAAGATGTAGGTGATGGTGATCATAGTTCGTTGGCATGTATTCCAGGTACAGCAACAGGAAAAGCTAAGTTGTTGGTAAAAGATGAAGGGATAATTGCTGGTGTAGATTTTGCCGAACTTGTTTTCTATTTTGTTGACCCTAATTTAAAGATAGAGAAATTGATAGAAGATGGTACGCCGGTAAGTCACGGTGATATCGTGTTTTATATAGAAGGTAGTTCACAAAGCATATTAAAAGCTGAACGTTTGGTCTTGAACGCTATGCAAAGAATGAGTGCAATAGCTACTAAGACCAATATGTTCGTTAATCTTTTAAAAGGTACGGGTACCAAAATTTTGGATACTAGAAAAACTACACCGGGTATACGTGCGCTAGAGAAGTGGGCGGTAAAAATTGGAGGTGGCGAAAATCATAGATTTGCGTTGTATGATATGATCATGTTGAAAGATAATCATATTGATTTTGCAGGCGGAATTACCAAAGCAATCAATAAGACAAAGAACTATTTAAAAGAAACGGGTCGTGATTTAAAGATAATCGTTGAAGCTAGGAACTTAGAGGAGATCAAAGAAATTTTAGAGTCAGAGGGCGTATACCGCATATTAATAGATAACTTTAATTACGAGGATACCCGCACAGCTGTTAAATTAATAGGTGATATTTGTTTGACCGAATCCTCTGGTGGTATCAATGAAAAAACAATTCGTGAATATGCAGAATGTGGTGTAGATTATATTTCTTCAGGTGCATTAACACATTCGGTTTATAATTTAGATTTGAGTTTAAAAGCGGTTTAATGTCTTTAGAGGTCGAAGAAAAGCTAGAAAAAATTCCCGTTGTAAATTGGTTGGTCAGGTTTTTGAAACAAATCAGGCTACCCGGTTTTGAGGGGCTTTCTATTTATGACCTTATTGAGATGTATGTGCTTGGTATATTAAGAGGTACATTGTCTACACGTGCTAGTGCAATTGCTTTTAGTTTATTTATGGCATTATTTCCATTAATAATTTTTATGGTTACATTGGTGCCATTTTTAGTGTCATATATTAGTATTGAGCATGGTGATTTTGACGTACAATTCCAGTTGTTTTTAGAGTCCTTTTTACCAAGTGCTACAGGTGATTATTTTGGTGAAGTATTTACACAGATAAAAGATCAGAAGCGAGGTGGTTTGTTGTCATCGGCATTTTTATTGTCAATATTCTTAATAGCCAACGGGGTCAACTCTATATTCGGTGGCTTTGAAACATCGTATCATATAAAACTAACAAGACATTTTTTTAGACAGTATTTATATGCATTGATGGTAGGTTTAATTCTGGGAATTCTAGTTATAGTGGGTTTTGTAGCATACATATACTTTGAATTTTACGTATTAGGGTATTTATCTGAGTTTGCTGCTAAGCAAGGTGGGTATATATTAGGAGAAGACGAAGTGGTAGGTGTACAAATAGCAAAAGTGTTATTTTTTATAATTCTATCGTATTTCACAACTGCCATACTCTATTATTTTGGTACTAGAGAAGGTAAGCAAGCGAAGTTTTTTTCTTTTGGGGCATTAATGACAACGGTTTTATTTTTATTGACCTCGTATCTTTTTGGTATTTACGTTGAAAAGTTTGCTAGGTACAATGAATTATATGGAGCTTTAGGGGGATTATTGATTTTAATGGTCTACATCTGGTTAAATTCTAATATATTGCTACTTGGGTTTGAGCTTAACGCATCTCTCAACACATTACGTAAAATCACTAAAAAAGAATGATAAATAAAACTGTACAATTAAGTATCCTCTTAACATTATTTATTTCAATGAGCATTTCTGCACAATCGGTTTTTGGTACGTGGAAAACTATTGATGACCGCACCGGTCTGCCTAAAGGCGTTATTGAAATCTATAAAAAAGATGGATTAATGTATGGCAAGGTTGTTAAGATTTTAGAAGAAGGACAAGAAAATAGAATTTGTGATAAATGTGACGGAGACTTAAAAGATAAACCTGTAACCGGTATGGAAATTATTACCGGTGGTGAGTTACACGATGATGGGGAATGGAAAGGAAAGCGTTTATTTGACCCAGAACAAGCAATGACTTTTCGTTTTAAGATATGGTTGAATCCAGATAATCCAGATGAGTTGAAAGTCCGTGGTTATTTAGCATTTATCTATAGAACCCAAACATGGCTACGGGTGGAAGGATAATTATGGCGAACTTTATTAATGTAATATTACCAATTCCGTTAGAGAAAAGTTTTACGTATAGTATAACTGCTGAAGAGGCGGCATTACTGCAACCTGGAATGCGTGTAGCAGTGCCTTTTGGTAAATCAAAGATATATACCGGTGTAGTTCAGAGTATTCATCAGAATCCGCCAGAAGTCTACGAGGCAAAGGAAATTCACCAATTATTAGACGATTATCCAATTGTAAACCCAACTCAGTTAAAACATTGGGAATGGATAGCGTCCTATTATATGTGTTCGTTAGGAGAAGTGGTACGCAGTGCACTTCCTAGTGCTTTTCTATTAGAGAGCGAAACTTTGGTTCTAAGGAATAGGGAAAACGAAATAGATGAAAACGAACTTTTAGATGATGAGTTTTTGGTGTTCGAAGCTTTGCAACATCAAACTATATTAAAAGTTCAAGAAGTTTCCGCTATAATAGAGCGTAAAAATGTGCTGCCAATTCTTAAGCGATTATTAGAGAAAAAAGTAATTGTATTAAAAGAGGAAGTTTACGAACAATACAAGCCAAAGTTGGTTAGGTATGTGAAATTAGGTGCAGAACATACTTCCGACGAAAAACTAGAAGAACTTTTAAAAACATTGACCAGGGCGCCAAAGCAAAGTCAAGTTGTACTTTCTTTATTTCAGTTACAGGGTAAAAGTCAACATCCAATCAAGATTTCTGAGCTTGAAGCGTCTAGTAATACCTCTAAATCAGTCATAAAGTCATTGGTAGATAAGGGTATTTTAGAAGAATATTACATAAAGACCGATCGGGTCAATTATGATGGTGAAGCAGATAATTCTGAAACCAAAGAATTAAATGAATATCAAAAGACTGCACTTGTAGATATTAAATCTTCATTTGAAACCGGAAAAGTCACTTTGTTAAAAGGAGTAACATCTTCTGGTAAGACCGAAGTTTATGTAAAGCTGATAGAAGAATGTTTGGAAAAAGGTTTGCAGGTATTATATCTGTTGCCTGAAATAGCCTTGACCACACAGTTGATCAGTAGACTGCAAGAGTATTTTGGTGAAAAAATCGCTATTTACCATTCTAAGTATAATGTACAAGAACGTGTAGAAGTTTGGCAAAATGTTTTGCAAGCAAAACCTAAAGCCCAATTAGTTATTGGGGCTAGATCGGCAATGTACTTGCCGTTTAGTAAGTTGGGGTTGGTCATTGTAGATGAAGAGCATGAGAGTTCTTTTAAGCAATTTGATCCTGCGCCAAGATATCATGCAAGAGATGCGGCAATTGTTTTAGGGCATCTACATAAGGCAAATATACTGCTAGGTTCGGCAACACCAAGTGTAGAAAGTTATTACAATGTGCAGACAGGTAAATATGGCTATGCAGAAATAACCAGGCGTTATGGTAATGTGCTTATGCCAGAAATGGAACTGGTAGATATTAAAGAAGCTTCTAGAAAAAGAAAGATGAAAGGTCATTTCTCTGAACGTCTATTTATGGAAATGGAAGAGACGTTAAGGGAAGGTGCACAAATCATACTTTTTCAGAATAGAAGGGGTTTTGCTCCATTAATGGAGTGTTTAACATGTGGTCATACCCCACAATGCCCAAATTGCGATGTTAGTTTAACCTATCATCAATATAGAAAACAATTACGTTGCCACTACTGTGGTCATCATACGGCATTGCCAGAAATTTGTTTTGCATGTGGTAGTCCAGAATTGGATACCAAAGGTTTTGGTACTGAACAAATAGAGAAAGAAGTATCTGGATTATTTCCCGAAGCTAAAGTAGGTAGAATGGATTTAGATACTACGCGAGGTAAACACGGTTACGAAAAGATAATTACCGCTTTTGAACAGCAAGAATTGGATATTTTGGTAGGTACCCAAATGGTAACTAAAGGGCTGGATTTTAGAAACGTGAATTTGGTGGGTGTAATGAATGCCGATTCACTTTTGAATTTCCCAGATTATCGTGCTCATGAAAGAACCTATCAATTATTGACCCAAGTATCGGGTAGGGCAGGGCGCACCAAGAAAAGAGGTCGTGTAATTATTCAGACCTATAATCCGTATCATCAAATATTAAAACAAGTAACCACCGGTGATTATGAGGGTATGTATACAGAACAATTGTATGAAAGGGAGCAGTTTAAATATCCTCCGGTAAATAGAATTATCAAAGTTACATTTAAACATAAAAATTACAATATTCTAAATGAAGCTGCAGATTGGTTTGCAGGTGCATTACGTACTAATTTTGGAGGAACCGTATTAGGACCAGAATACCCGCCAGTGGCAAGAATTAGAAATCAATATTTAAAACATATTGTAATCAAAGTTCAAAAAGCACATTCCCTTGCACAAACAAAAGCGAATATTAGACGAATAGAAAAATCGTTTAAAGCCGTGGCAATGTATAGAAGTGTTAGGGTCGTATATAATGTAGACCATATATAAACTAAAAAAGACCGCTAATTAGCGGTCTTTTTTGAAAGTAAAATTATACCATATATTATACGTTACTTAGCGCTTCGGCTAGTTCTGTCTTTTTATTTCTACTTAGAGGTATTGATCTACCGCTAACTTCAACATTCTTACTGTTGAATTTTTCAACCTTTTCTAGGTTAATGATATATGATTTGTGAATTCTTAAAAACTTATCTTCTGGCAGTTGCTTTTCAAAAGATTTCATTGTTGATAAGATTACGATATTAGCTTCGTCAGTTACTAATTTTATATAGTCACCAAGTGCTTCGATCCACTTAATATCATTCAAGATAACCTTTCTTTTCTTTAGGTTACTCTTTACAAAAATATGCTCTTCGTCTTCATTGACTCTGTGCAGTTGTTCGTAATTTGCTACAGCTCTTTTAACAGATGCGTCAAAACGTGCCATGGTAATCGGTTTATGTAAATAATCCGTTACATCATAGTCAAATGCTTTAAGTGCATAATCTGGTTTACCGGTAATCAAAATTACCTGAGGACTGTTTTCTAGGGACTCCAGTAGGTCGAATCCTGTAATGATTGGCATTTCAACATCAAGAAAAATAAGATCTATCTCATGGTTCTTGATTCCGTTTTTAGCCTCGATAGCATTACTGTATTCAGCTACCATAGTCAAATTCGGATGATTGTTTACCAACTTGGCAACGGCCATCCTTTGCATGGATGATTCGTCAACGATGATACTTCTTAACTTCATAAGGGTTGATTTGTGGGGTTAAATCATCGACAAAGAACCGAAAAAACATGCTGAACTGCAATAAAAGATGTGAACAATGCACTGTTGATCGTGTATTTGGTAATGATATAATATTTAAGATTTGGATTAATTTTTAATGTTGTTACCATTCAATAACGAAGAATATTCGCATTTCTTATAATTATTTTAAAAAAATATCTATTTTTGCACTCCTTAAAAACAAATATAATATGAACCATTACGAAACTGTTTTCATTTTGAATCCCGTTCTATCTGATGTTCAGATAGAGGAAACAGTTAAGAAATTCGAAGATTTCTTAATTAACAATGGCGCCAAAATGGTAGCTAAAGAGAACTGGGGGCTAAAGAAGTTAGCTTATCCTATTCAAAACAAAAAAAGTGGATTTTACCACTTGTTTGAATTTACTAACTCTGGTGAGGTAGTTACACCTTACGAGCAAGAGTTTAGAAGAGATGAACGTGTTATGCGTTTCTTGACCGTTAAATTGGACAAGCACGCAATTGCATGGGCAGAAAAAAGAAGAACAAGAAACAAAACCGCTAAAGCTTAAGTATTATGGCAACATTACAACAACAGGCAAAAGGAAAAAAAGATGGAGAGATCAGATATCTTACTCCATTAAACATTGAAACCAACACTAAGAAGAAGTATTGTCGTTTTAAAAAATCTGGTATTAAGTACGTAGATTATAAAGATGCTGATTTTTTATTGAAGTTGGTAAACGAGCAAGGTAAATTGTTACCTAGAAGACTTACAGGAACTTCATTGAAGTATCAAAGAAAAGTGGCACAAGCCGTAAAGAGAGCTCGTCATTTGGCGTTAATGCCATATGTTGCTGATTTATTAAAATAATAAGAAAAGAATCATGGAGCTTATATTAAAAGAAGACGTACAAAATTTAGGTTTTAAAGACGACGTAGTAAATGTTAAGAACGGTTACGGAAGAAATTTCCTTATACCACAAGGCTTAGCTACTATGGCTACTGTTTCTGCTAAAAAAGTTTTAGCTGAGAACTTAAAGCAAAGAGCACATAAAGATAAAAAAGTTGTTGATGCTGCTAAGAAAGTAGAAGAAGCATTAAAAGCTTTAGAATTAAAAATCACTGCAAAGACTGGTGCAGCCGATAAATTATTCGGTTCTGTTACTAATGGTGATTTGGCTGATGCAATTGAAAAAGAAGGTCATTCAATTGACAAAAAATTCATTAGTATTCAAGGTGGTGCAGTTAAAAGAACTGGACCTTACAATGCACAAATTAGATTACACCGTGAGGTGATTGTTGATTTTGGTTTCGAAGTAGTTGCGGAACAGAAATAATTAACTATCTAAGTTGATAAATTTAAAAGAGCTATGCGTGCATAGCTCTTTTTTTATTGGTATGTTTGTTAAAGAACTCATAAATAACTCAAAACCAATAAAAATGAAAAACAACTTGTTTTTTCAATTGCTGTTGCTGCTTTTTGTAAGTGCAACCTATGGTCAAGTTACTACCTCTAATATTAGAGGTTTGGTAATGGATGATCAAGATCAATCACTATTTGGCGCTAATATTGTCGCTATTCACACCCCAACAGGAACAAAATATGGATCAATTACCAATGAAGATGGTAGATTCAACCTTTTAAACCTTCGTGTTGGTGGTCCTTACACGGTTGAAATTTCTTATGTAGGCTTTAAGCCTTATTTGCTTACGGATGTAAATTTATCTTTAGGTCAAACGTTCAATGTTGATGTTAAGTTGGCGAGTGAAAGTCAGGCATTAGACGAGGTTACGGTTGTTTCTGATCGTTCAGGTACTTTTAGTAGCGATAGAACAGGTGCAGAAACTAGTGTAGGTAGAAGAGAATTAACAAGATTACCGACTATTTCACGTTCAGCACAAGATTTTACACGTTTAGAGCCTACCGCTAGTGGTAATTCTTTTGGAGGTAGAAATGACCAGTTCAACAACTTTTCATTGGATGGAGCAATTTTCAACAACCCATTTGGTTTAGATGCTGCTACACCAGGAGGTCAGACAAATTCGCAACCAATATCATTAGATGCCATTGAGCAAATTCAGGTTTCTACGGCACCCTATGATGTTACTCAATCAGGATTTACAGGAGCTTCTGTAAATGCTGTTACTAAAAGTGGTTCTAATGAATTTCACGGTACGGTGTATGGTTTTTTCAGAAATGAAGATATGACCGGTGGTAAAATTAAAGGTGATGACATCGTTAAGCCTAAATTGGATCAAAGTCAGTACGGAGTTAGTATCGGCGGACCAATTGTAAAAAACAAATTATTTTTCTTTGCCAACTTTGAAAGAGATGAACGTACAGATTTAGGTACAAATGGCTGGGTGCCAAACACCGGTTCTGGAGCAATTAATGAATCTAGGGTTTTAGAAAGCGATTTAATCGCGGTTAGAGATCAGCTTTTAGCGGTTGGTTATGATCCTGGTGCTTATACAGGATATACGCATGATGCAGAATCTACCAAAGGTCTTTTAAAGTTAGATTGGAATATTAATGATAACAATCGTTTGGCTGTTATTTATAACTTTTTGAAATCTTCACAAGAGAAACCTGCACACCCAACGGCAATACAATTTAGAGGTCCTAATGCAAACACATTACAGTTTCAGAATTCAGGATATGAAATAAATAATGACCTAAAGTCTATTCAAGTTGAATTGAACTCGACCTTATCGGAAACGGCTTCAAACAAGTTACAAGTAGGATATACCCACTTTGACGATTATAGAAACCCGTTTTCTACACCCGCACCTTCAATTAATATAGCTAAAGACGGGTCTAATTATATAATTGCTGGGCATGAGCCTTTTTCTGCGCATAATAGATTGGATCAAAAGGTATTTCAGATAACGAACAATCTTAATTTCTATAAAGGTGATCATACATATACCGTAGGTTTCTCATTAGAGAAGTTTATGTTCGATAATTCTTTTAATCTAACAGCTTACGGATTTTCAAAATTTGGAAGCGTAGATATTGCGGATTTTGATGCAACTACCTATGATTTTGCTGGTCCACAAGCAACATTTAATGCAAATAATGCAGTTCCAGATGGTGAAGGTTGGGCATTGGCAGAAACTAATGTGGGTCAATTAGCTTTTTATGTTCAAGATGAATGGAATGTAAATGAGAAATTCAAATTAACATATGGTGTTCGTTTTGATAAGCCTTTGTTCTTTGACTCTGCAGAAAAAGCACAAGATGTTATTGATAGAGGTTTTGTTATAGCTGATCAGCCATACCAAAATCCTAATACAGGGGAAACTGTATTTATAGATAACACGCAAATGCCTTCTAACGATTGGTTGATATCTCCAAGAGTTGGTTTTAACTATGATGTTTATGATGATAAATCATTTCAATTGCGTGGTGGTTCTGGTCTGTTTACCGGTCGTTTCCCATTCGTATGGTTAGGAAATCAGATTTCTTCTCCAGACGTATTTTTCTTGCAGGCTGTTGATCCAGATTATAAGTTTCCACAAGTATGGAGAACAAACTTAGGCGCAGATAAGCGTTTAGATAATGGTATGGTGCTTACGGCAGATGTATCGTATACTAAAGATATTAATGGTCCTCATGTGCAGAATTGGGCATTAACGTCGCCTTCTTCTAACTTGGCAGGAGTAGATAATAGAGCAATTTATACCTCGAACGATTTATTGAATTCTGAAGGATTTGGAGCTGGACCTTTTGTATTTACAAACTCTAATAAAGGTAGAATTTGGAATGCATCTTTAAAAGCTCAGAAAAACTTCAGCAATGGTTTGTATACTATGTTGGCGTATAGTTATTTAGATGCTAAAGATGTGAATTCAATTGAAGCAGAGATAACATCAGATGCTTTTGCAGGTAACCCAATTATCAATGATGCCAATGCAGATGTACTAGCGCCATCAAAATATGGAGATAAGCATAGATTCATTGGTGTAGCTAGTAAAAACTGGCAATACGGTAAATGGGCTACTACACTTTCTACGTTCTTTGAATATGCTCAAGGTGGTAGATTCAACTATACTTATGGTGGAGATATTAATGGTGACGGTTCTGGTATCAATGACCTAATTTATGTGCCTACATCTGCAGAAATAGGACAAATGCAATTTTCAGGTGCTGGTCAAGGAACAGCTTTTGATGCGTACATTGCTCAAGACGATTACTTAAGTGGTCGCAGAGGTCAATATGCAGAGCGTTACGGAGCTTTAGCGCCATGGAGAGGGCGTTGGGACGTTAAGTTCTTACAAGATTATAAAATCACTGTATCTGAAGGTAAAACCAATACCATTCAATTTAGTGTAGATGTGTTGAACATAGGTAACTTGATCAGTTCTGATTGGGGCTTGGTACAACAACCTAACGCAGTACAACCTATTGGTGTATCTGTAGATTCGGATACAAACGTACCTACGTATACGTTTAGTTCTGATTTAACAGAAACTTTTGGGTACGATGCTAGTTTATTATCTAGATGGCAAGCACAAGTAGGATTGAGATATATCTTCTAAGTTTTTAAAATTAAGTTGTAAAAGCCCTAACAAATATGTTGGGGCTTTTTATTTTTGCAAAATGAAATATACGAGGCTAACAAAAGAACAATTAGAAGAGTTGCATCCAGAATTTATTAATTTTCTGGCAACACAATCTATAACTGGCGATGAGTGGGATACTATAAAAAAGGATAAACCAGAAGTAGCGGAGGAAGAGTTAGATGTTTTTAGCGATTTGGTATGGGAAGGAGTGCTGACTAAAGTTTCTTATTTAGAGAATATTTCAGACAAGCAAATGCACCTATTTCATTTAACCGAAAAAGAAATGAAATTGATATCGGTAAAAGTGATGAATCCTGAAATTGACTTAACTACGCCAATAGGTTTTGACTGGTTCAAGAGAAATTGGCAATCAGATTTCGTAGAATATTTGACCGCTGCAAAAGCTTATACTGATGATAAAAATGTAGACAAGTTTTTGTTACTTCAGCAAGGAGCGGTTATAACAAAAGGAGAATTGTATAAATGGTTCGAAAAAATAATCGTTACCAAATAAAACAATAATAATCTAGTATTCATACTATAGGAATATTGTCTTAGTTATTTGAAGGCTATATTTGTAATACAATAAAAAATTAATGGCACAGAAACCATCCATACCAAAAGGAACCCGCGATTTTAATCCATCAGAAATTGCAAAGCGTAATTATATATTTGACATCATTAAAAGAAACTTTCAAACGTATGGCTTTCAGCCTATTGAAACCCCTTCTTTTGAGAATTCAGATACGTTATTGGGTAAATATGGAGAAGAAGGTGATCGATTGATTTTTAAGATTTTGAATTCCGGAGATTTTCTTAGAAAGGTAGATGATGCTACTTATGCGGACAAAAATTCAAACAGTATTGCTCCAAAAATTACAGAAAAAGCCTTGCGGTATGATTTAACCGTTCCCTTTGCACGGTACGTAGTAATGCACCAAAACGAGTTGGATTTCCCTTTTAAGCGTTATCAAATTCAACCCGTTTGGAGAGCGGATAGACCTCAAAAAGGTCGGTTTAGAGAATTTTTTCAATGCGATGCTGATGTAGTGGGGTCAGATTCCTTATTACAAGAGGTGGAATTGATTCAGTTATATGATGCCGTATTTTCCGATTTAAAATTGGAAGGGGCAACCATAAAAATGAACAATAGAAAAATATTAGCAGGTATAGCAGAAGTTATAGGAGCTAAAGATTTACTTATAGATTTTACCGTTGCTTTAGATAAGTTAGATAAAATAGGGGAGGACGGAGTTAAAAAAGAAATGCTTGCTAAGGGGATTTCTGAGGAAGCAATTGAAAAGGCATCTCCATTATTTTTACCTCAAGGAAGTAACGATGAGCAATTAGAGCGTTTAGATGCCTTATTGAAAGATTCTGAAGAAGGTAAAAAAGGCTTGGAAGAACTTCGTTTTATTTTAGAAACCATAGCTGTTTTAGGCTTGCAATCCGCTAATTTATCTATAGATGTTACTCTTGCACGCGGGCTTAATTATTACACAGGAGCTATTTTTGAGGTTGCAGCGCCAGAAGGTGTGAAAATGGGGTCTATAGGTGGTGGCGGTCGCTATGATGACCTTACCGGTATTTTTGGTTTGAAGAACGTAAGTGGAGTAGGAATATCGTTTGGTCTAGATCGTATTTATTTGGTTTTAGAAGATTTAGGGCTCTTCCCAGAGGCAATTGACCAATCTCTACAAGTATTGTGTGTCAATTTTGGAGATAAAGAAGCTATGGCAGCCTTAAAACTGGTAAGTCAATTACGTAAGCAAGGTGTTAAAGCCGATATTTATCCTTCTAGTGCCAAGATGCAAAAACAAATGAAATATGCCAATAATCGTAATGTACCTTATGTAGTTTTGATTGGGGAACAAGAGTTGGATGAGAATTCATTCGTTGTAAAAAACATGAAAGAAGGTACACAAGAAAAGTATAGTTTAAACAAAGTTGCAGACTTTGTAAATTACTTGAGCTAACTACTTTAAAATCAGATAAAAGTTTACTGAGTCATTTTTGATTATATTTGGTTAACCAATTTGGTTGTGCAATTCTACATTGTATAATTGATATAGGATTAAATCAAAATTAAATCAAGTTTTATAATTACAACATCATGACGAACAGTAACAAATTATCTGGAAAAAATATACTCATAACAGCCGGTGCTCAAGGAATTGGAGAGGCAATTACCAAGCATTTTATTGATAGCGGTGCCAATGTTGCTATTCATTATTTTTCTAGTTCAGATACTGCAAATGAATTGGTAAAGTACGCGACCGATAAGGATTTAAAAGCAATTGCAATATCTGGGGATTTAACCAAAGAAGAAGATGCAAATGCATTAGTTGAAAAAACGGTTGAAGCTTTAGGCGGTCTAAATATTCTTGTAAATAATGCCGGGTCTTTAGTGGCTAGAAAGTTACTAAGCGAAATGGAAGCAGAATTTTGGCACAAGGTGATGGATATTAATTTGACTTCAATGATGTTCGTTACACGAGCAGCAGCACCATATTTGGCAAAGAATGAAAATAGTAGCATTGTTAATTTGGCATCTTTAGCTGGGCGTAAAGGCGGTCACCCTGGATCATTGGTGTACTCTACAAGTAAAGGAGCTATTTTAACCTATACAAGGGCACTTGCATCAGAATTGGGGCCTCAGGGAACAAGAGTTAATGCGGTTGCACCAGGACTAATCTTAGGCACCTCATTTCACAATACACATACCACTAAAGAATCTGCAGCAGAAACTACAAAAGGTATTCCTATTCAAAGAGCCGGTAATGCAGATGATGTTGCCAGAGCTGTGTTGTATTTAGCCTCTGAATATGATGGCTTTATTACTGGAGCTACGCTTGATATAAATGGCGGAGTTTACAACATGTAATATTCGATAAAATCATTGTAAAACTAGTCGCTTTAGGGTGACTAGTTTTTAATTCTAATACTTCTTAAAATATAATTATGCTTAAGACTCCGGTTATTCATCCTACAATTATGGAAGCGCTTGGGCGCTCAGGTCATTTTGCACAAGTGGTTATTGCAGATGGTAATTTACCTGTTGGTGCAATGACAGGTCCTAATTCAACAACGGTTCATTTAAACTTTCGCCCTGGATTGTTAGATGCACTCACTGTGTTAGAAGGTATATTAGAAGTTTGTCCTGTACAAGGTGCTATAGTAATGGAAAAGCCTGCGGAAGCCAATGCAGAAATTCATGATGCCTATAAAAATTTGTTGGGAGATGTGACTTGGGATAAAATGGAACGTTGGGCTTTTTATGATAAAATTAGAGATGAAAATACCACGCTGATTATTCAAACAGGTGAACAACGACGTTTCGCTAATTTAATTTTAACTGTTGGCGTTGTAAAAATGGCTGAAGAATCGGGTTTTTAAATGCACTTTTTTAAAGAAGAATGTAAAGGCTACACGTTGTTGTTTTTACTGGATATTTCTTTAAGTATAGTCTTATAATAAGAAATATCATGAGGAACATAATTGTATTTTGAAGTGTCCTTCATTGCTTTGCTAAATTGTTTTATCGACTCTAGTTTTAATGCCTCAACTTCACTGTCCTGTTTTTGAAGTGCACTAAAAGGTAATTTTAGCTTAGTTATAAATGTATGATGAAATTCGTAATCCTTTAATATTTCAGAATGCTTTTTTACGGATTTGAAAATGCCTATTTTTTCTAAATCAGAAGGTAAAATTGTCAAACCTATTTCTTCTTGTACTTCACGTAATGCAGATGTTATGATGCCCTCTCCAGCCCCAATATGTCCAGCAACGGATACATCCCACAGTAACGGATATACATCTTTGTCTTTACCACGTTGCTGCACTAGAATATTTCCATCCGAAGTATAAAACCAAATATGAACGGTTTGATGAAACCAGCCTTTTTTGTGTGCTTCAGACTTCATGGCGGTGGTATTGGTCATGTTACCTTCAGCATCAAGAATGTCTATTAATTCATCCATAGAAATAAAAAAATCCCTCCGGTTAAAGAGGGATTATATAAATTTAATCGAAGTAGCTAAAAGTTTCTCCGTCTTTAATTGTTAAGAGTGTTTCGTAGATTAAACGAATTACATTTTCAACATCGTCTTTATGAACTGTTTCTACCGTTGTGTGCATGTAGCGTAGCGGCAAAGAAATCAATGCAGAAGCAACTCCGCCATTACTATAGGCAAAAGCATCAGTATCTGTACCTGTGGATCTAGAAGCGGCCATTCTTTGAAATGGTATCTTATTATCTTCAGCTGTTTTAATGATACGTTCGCGCAACTTGTTTTGAACTGCAGGCGCATAAGAAATTACAGGACCAGCACCAATTTCTGTATGACCTTGTACCTCTTTTTTAATCATAGGTGTGGTGGTATCATGACAAACATCTGTTACAATGGCAACATTTGGCTTAATAGTCTGTGTAATCATTTCTGCACCACGTAAACCTATTTCTTCCTGTACAGAATTTGTTATATAAAGTCCAAATGGCAACTCAACTTTATTCTCATGCAATAAACGAGCAACTTCGGCAATCATGAATCCGCCAGCTCTGTTGTCAATTGCCCTGCATACATACTTGTCTTTGTTAAGAATTTGAAACTCGTCTGGGTAAGTGATAACACAACCTACGTGAACCCCAAGCTTTTCTACTTCTTCTTTATTTGTGGCGCCAACATCAACCGTAATATTTTCGATTTTAGGAGTTTCTTCCTTATCTCCTTTACGGGTATGGATAGCAGGCCAGCCAAATATACCCTTTACAATTCCTTTAGTTGTATGGATATTTACCCATTTAGACGGTGCTATTTGATGATCACTACCACCATTTCTAATGACATGAATTAAACCGTTATCTGTGATATAGTTTACATACCAAGAAATTTCATCAGAATGTCCTTCAATAACTACTTTATATTTAGCATCAGGGTTTATAACGCCCACTGCTGTGCCATATGTATCGGTAATAAATGTATCTACATAAGGTTTAAGGTAGTCCATCCATATTTTTTGCCCTTCCCACTCATATCCAGTTGGGGCAGCATTATTCAGGTATTTTTCAAAGAAGTCTTCAGACTTTTTAGTAATTATTTTTTTATTTGCCATCAAAATAAGTTTAGAATACAAACTTAAGAATATTAGCGTTGTATTAGTAATAACCTTCTTTAATAATCGTTAATTTTGGCAGGACTTTTGTTAAGCCTATGGTAATGAAATATAACTTTTTACTTCTTTTTTTACTATTCAGCGGCATATTTATATGTAATGCCCAGGTTGAAGAACAGGAACTTGATTCCATTACGGAAAAGATGATTATTGTTGCTGGTGATTCTTTGGTTCAAAGTTCAATAGCCTTGCAAGAAGCTTATGTATTTGGTAAACTTAAATTCTCATCTTACGACGAAAAATTACGGTATTACATTTTACGTAGAAAAACGCAAAAAGTATATCCGTATGCAAAAATGGCGGCAGAGCGTTTGGTAGAGTTGAACGATAGTTTGTCGAATATGAAGAACAATCGTAAACGTAAAAAGTATACTAAAAAAGTACAGAAATTTATTGAAGAGGAGTTTTCTGAAGAGTTGAAAAAATTAACGCGTACAGAGGGTCAAATTTTAGTTAAACTAATTTATAGGCAAACAGGTACTACGGCTTTTGATTTGGTAAAGGATTTAAGAAACGGATGGCGTGCATTTTGGTACAATACCACGGCAAAGCTTTTTAGTATTAGTATCAAAGAAGAATTTCACCCAGATCTGATTGAGGAAGATTACCTAATTGAAGATATTTTACAACGTGCTTTCTCTAAAGGTAAATTAGAGCGGCAAGAAACTGTTTTAGATTACGACTATGATAAGTTGTATAATAAGTGGAAGAGAACTACCAAAATACCTAAGGATTAAGATGATTTTGGTTTCTTTCCGAACATTGAGTCCATTATTGTAATAATACCTTTAAAACCTGTTCTAACTGCAAAGAATGCTAGGATTATCCCAATTATACAAACGGGCCAAAATAAAAAGTGTTCTTGATTTTTAAATGCCTGCCATAATACAATAGGCGCCGTAAACATTAGAACTACGGTAATCGCCAATTTTTTTAAACCTGTAACCAGTAAATCTTTATCAGTTCGTCTCATTTTCTGTTATGGTTATACTGTCTTTATATTCTTCTACAATTGCAAAGTAACCTAATGCATAATTATCTGTATTATCAACATTATCAATATCGGTAATATTTATAATATTACCACGAACGGTAGCTGCCGGCGTTTGAAAAGGACCTTGGTCACCCCCGGACTGTACTATAACTTGGTTCATATAATTATAAAAAGGCTCGTCTACGCCAATAAGACTAACATCTACTACAGAGCTGGTGTTTACTTGAAGTTCATTGTCATAGAAATAAGAGAATACAAATGTCTGCCCTTGGTAAAATTCATCTTCCGTCACTAAAAATTCTCCAAAATCTAAATCTAATAGGTAAAAATCGTCACTATCTCCGGGATCGGTAAATGTTACGATAACTTCTGTTTCGTCACCTGAAAAAAGAGTTTCATCACCTTGCTCTAAAGAGTCTATTGGTACCGATTTTACATAAGTGGTAGTAGCTAAGTATTGCTCAGTATCTGTAGTGATCATCAGTTGAAAAACATCACCTTCATTGATATTACCAACCCTAATTCTTTGGTCGCTATCAAATGATGGGTCCGGAACCCATTTTCCGCTTCCAGGTTCAACTTCCGCTAAATTAGATACTCCGCCACCTTCCAAAATTTCTGGAGCATCTTCTCTGGGAGTGCCGTAATAAATGATAGCGCTTTTAATGGTTGCAACTGTATTTTCTTCAAAGAAAGAACTACTCTCTGAAACCACTATTTCAATTGGTAGGTATTCTTCATTTTCATTAACTCTGATTACCCCGTTAACAATGAGTCTACTAACATTATCTGGTAGCTCAACATCAACAACATCTTCGCATGATGCAAAGATTGTTATTATCAGTATACATATTAAATAGCGTTTCATAGCTTATAATTTAAAATTGTAGGTAACAGCGGGTACAATGCCGAATATAGATGTACGGACCGCTTCGTTTACACCTGTGTCATCATTCTGTCTAAAGCTAATAGAAGCAGCATTTCTTCTATTATAGACATTGTATAGGCTGAAAACCCATTCTCCTTTTATTTTTCTGGTTTTATTCTTTCTAGGAGTTAATGTGGCCGAAAGGTCTAGACGATTATATGCCGGTAATCGCTGTGTATTTCTAAGACCGTAATATGGTACGGTTAAGTTTTGAAACTGAAATTGACCGATTGGATAGTTGGTAGGTTGCCCGGTTTGGTAGGTGAAATTACCGCTAAAATTCCATTTGTCATTTGCATCAAAGCTTATGAACATAGAGATATCGTGGGTTTTGTCATATGGAGTGTTGTACCAATTTCCAAAATTTATCCCAGTTTCAATATTGCTACGACCATTATCTGTAGAAGATGTTCTTCCTGGTGTTCGCTGCTCTGATTTAGATAAAGTATATGCTAACCAGCCTTGAAGTTTACCTTCGTTTTTCCGTAGTAAAACTTCTAGTCCGTAGGCTCTTGCTTCACCATTTAAAATTACCTGTTCAATGGCATTGTTGGCAATTAAATTAGCGCCATCTATATAATCTATTCTGTTTTGAACGTCCTTATAGAAAACCTCTGTTTCAAAAGAATAATCCCCTTCGTTTATATTTTTAAAATATCCCAAGGCATATTGATCTAGCAACTGTGGTTTTGTAAAAGGTCCGCTAGGCGTCCATACATCTAAAGGAGTAGGGGAGCTTGTATTCGATAATAAGTGTAAATATTGAGCCAATCTTGTATAGCTAGCTTTAATGGAGCTGGTCTCGTTTAATGTGTATGATAAAGATGCTCTTGGTTCAAAATTACTGAAGTTGGATAATGTGGTTCCTTTACCGGGATTAATAACATCAATAGGTTCGGCTTCCTTATAAATTAATAACAAAGGGTCAAATTCAACAGGGTTGTTATTTGCGTATACATTTAACTCATCCTGACCCAGTCGCATGAAATGGCTAAAGCGTAATCCATAGCCTAGACTTAGATTGTCCGTTACTCTGTGTTCAAAATCTACATAGGCAGCAAATTCATTAGCATATTTTTGGATGAGCTGTTCTTCGATAATTCCTGACTCGGCGTTACTGGGCTCAATTTTTCCGGGGTTGAATTGATAGTACACGTTATTAACACCGTAGTTTACTTGTAATTTATCTGTAGCATAGTGTTTAAGGTCATATTTTATATTGAAATTTCTAATACCGGAATTCCAATTAAAACCTACAAAATCTAATTTTAGTCCGTAATAGTAATCAGAGTAAATTAAAGATAGGTTAGAGAAAAGTTTATCGGAAAATAAATGGTTCCATCTAAAGTTACCTACGGTATTGCCGTACGTGTTAACGAAACTATCATTAATCCCAAAAACATCGCGACCAAAATATCCGGACAGAAAAATATTATTCTTATCGTTTAATCTATAGTTTAACTTTGTGTTCAGGTCATAGAAATAGGCAGTGTTGTCCACATCGAAAAGAGGTAGAAAAAGATGCGCGTATGAAGCTCTACCACCAATAAGAAATGCAGCTTTATCCTTTTTTATAGGACCTTCAATTAAAAGTCTACTAGCAACGGCGCCAATACCACCGTTCATTTTAAACTCCTTACTGTTACCTTCTTTTTGAAATATATCTAATACCGATGACACTCTGCCGCCATAACGTGCTGGTATACCACCTTTATAGAGTTTTACATCTTTTATGGCATCGGGATTGAAAACAGAAAAGAATCCGAATAAGTGTGATGAATTAAAGATGATAGCTTCGTCTAACAAGATTAGATTTTGATCAGCTGCCCCTCCACGAACATTAAAGCCAGATGCACCTTCACCGGCATTGGTAACTCCAGGTAATAGCAATATGGATTTGATGACATCGGCTTCGCCAAGAATTACCGGTATTTTCTTTATGGTACCCACAGAAAGCGTGTTAACGCTCATTTGCGGCTTCCTAATATCCATCTTTTCCACATTTTCGGTAACCACTACTTCCTCTAACTGTTCGGCTTCTTCTTGTAATAAAAAATCTATACGTCTATTTTCGGTAAGTTCAATTTCTTTAATAATATCTTCAAAGCCTAAATAGCTAACAAGAACCTTATAAGTACCTTCAGGTAAGGATATAGAATAAAAACCATATTCATTGGTTGTAACACCGGTGCTTAATTCAGGTATGGCAACCGTAACCCCTATAAGTGTTTCGTTACTACTAGATTCGGATATAGAACCACTTAAAGTATATTTTTGTTGGCTCCATGAGGAAAAGGAGAAGCAAAGCAATGAGATAAGAATAGACGGTAAATATCCTTTCATCAATTTTTTTAGTAAAAATACTTAGAAAAAGGGGATACTCCTACAACTAATTAAAAGACAAAAAAAATACCCTTAACAAAAGTTAAGGGTATTATATAAATAAATTTTTAGGGTTAAATGGAGTTTAAAATACCATTTAAAGTTTTACTAGGTCTCATAGCTTCAGCAACAAGAGCAGCGTCTGGCTTGTAATAACCGCCAACATCTTGTTTAGAACCTTGAGCGTCTATTAATTCAGATATAATCTGTTCTTCTTTATCATTGATATCAGCACTTACTTTAGAGAATATAGCTTTTAACTCAGCATTGTCATCTTGTAATGCTAAAGCTTCTGCCCAATATTTAGCTAGAAAGAAGTGGCTGCCTCTAGTATCTATTTCCTTTACTTTTCTTGAAGGAGATTTATCGTTCAATAAAAATTTCTCTGTGGCACTATCTAAAGTGTCGCCAAGAACTTTAGCGGCTGCGTTTGAGTTTTTCTCTCCGTAGAATTCCAATGATACCCCTAGAGCTAAAAATTCACCTAAAGAATCCCATCTAAGATGTCCTTCTTCTAAAAACTGATCTACGTGTTTTGGGGCAGAACCACCAGCACCTGTTTCAAAAAGTCCCCCACCGTTCATTAAAGGTACAATAGAAAGCATTTTTGCACTTGTACCAACCTCTAAAATAGGGAAAAGATCAGTAAGGTAATCACGTAAAACGTTACCCGATACCGATATAGTATCTTTGCCGGCCTTCATTCTTTTTAAAGTAAATTCAGTAGCCTTAATAGGAGACATTATTTGAATATCTAAACCAGCAGTGTCTTCGTTTGCTAAGTAAGTGTTTACTTTTTTGATTAGTTCAGCATCATGAGCTCTATTTTCATCTAACCAGAAAATAGCAGGGTCATTCGTTGCTTTAGCTCTTGATACAGCTAATTTTACCCAGTCTTCAATGGGTGCATCCTTAACTTGGCACATTCTCCAAACATCTCCTGTATTTACAGAATGTTCTATTAAAACCTTACCTGTAGCTATATCAATAACTTGAACTTTCCCGCCTTGTTTTATTTCAAAAGTCTTATCATGAGAACCATATTCTTCAGCCTTTTGAGCCATAAGTCCTACGTTTGGTACCGTACCCATGGTAGTTGGGTCAAAAGCACCATGCTCTTTACAGAAATCTATAGTTGCACTGTATATTCCTGCATAACTACTATCAGGAATAACGGCTTTAGTATCTTGCGCTTTACCTTCTTTGTTCCACATTTGACCAGAGTTTCTGATCATTGCAGGCATTGAGGCATCGATAATGATATCACTAGGAACGTGAAGGTTGGTAATTCCTTTATCAGAATTTACCATAGCTAAATCCGGTCCATTTGCTAAAGCATCATCTAAATCTTTGTTGATGGCATCTTTTTCATTTGCAGGAAGTTTATCGATTTTCTGGTATAAACTAGCTAAACCATCATTAGGACTAACACCTAAAGTGTCAAAAGTGTCTGCATATTTTTCAAAGACAGGTTTTAGAAAAGTTTCTACAACATGACCAAAAATAATTGGATCGGACACTTTCATCATGGTTGCTTTTAAATGCACAGAGAAAAGAACACCTTTATCCTTAGCATCTTTGATTTCTTTCTTTAAGAAATCTAATAAAGCAGTTTTATTCATTACCGTTGCATCGATAATTTCACCCTTAAGCAAGCCAAGGTTGTCTTTAAGTATTGTTTCAGAACCCTCTGAAACTAATTTAATTTGTACAGAAGTGGCATCGCTCAATGTCAATGACTTTTCATTGGCTTGAAAATCGCCATCGCCCATAGTGGCAACATGCGTTTTAGAGCTAGAGCTCCATGCTCCCATACTATGCGGATTTTGCTTTGCGTAGTTTTTTACTGCTCTAGGTGCTCTACGGTCAGAGTTACCTTCACGTAATATCGGGTTTACCGCACTACCTTTAATTTTATCGTATTTCGCCTTAATTCCTTTCTCCTCGTCATTCTTAGGCTCGTCTGGGTAGTTAGGTAGTTTATAACCTTTAGACTGTAATTCTTGAATGGCTTCCTTTAATTGAGGAACAGAAGCACTAATATTAGGTAATTTTATAATGTTTGCTTCTGGCTGTTTAGCCATATTGCCCAATTCTTCCAAATCATTGGTCACTTGTTGTTCTTTCGTTAAAAGCTCGGGGAATGTAGCGGCAATTCTGCCAGCTAAAGAAATATCTTTAGTTTCAATTTCTATTCCTGATGATTTGGTAAATGCTTTAACGATAGGTAAAAAAGACTCTGTTGCCAAAGCTGGCGCCTCGTCTGTTTTAGTGTAAAAAATTTTGGACATGTGCAGTTTGTTTTAATTTAAGCGGAACAAATATACGATATTCTAAAAGTTTTGAAACGTGGAGATGCCTTAATATTTAAGGCTAGGGAAGAAGTTTTGTTAAATAACAAAAGCCATATCAATGTACGCATACAATGATATGGCTTTTTAGAAAAAGCTTACGGACAGTTTGTTCTAATTTTTTATTAGAACGGCAACCCTTGATTGCACCCGCTTTACTAATTCAACGTTGTAAAATGTTTTTCGATTCTCAGGTACGTAACCTGACATCTACACATCATTTCTTTTTTGCCGTCTTTATTGTAAAATAGAAACCTAGTATATAGTTTTTCTATAATTCAATTCATTTTAAGTGCTATAAGCGACAGCTTATAGTCTTAAAAATTACTCCATTCAATATTAATTAAATGTTTAAGTAGAACAGCAATACGTAAGAACGTAAACTTCGTAGTAATTTTAAAATTGGTTTTTTCGTCACTCCAATTTTTCGATTACACTACAATTTACAAAAAAATACAATTCAAATGTAAAATTTATAAATATTTATTAATCAACACTTTATGAACAGGTGTTATTCACTTTTGTTCATAAAAAAAGCACTGTCTCAAAAAATGAAACAGTGCTTAATATTATAATGGAGAGAAATTTATCCTCTTACCTCTTTAATTCTAGCTTTCTTACCAGTTAACTCACGGAAATAGTAAATTCTAGATCTACGTACTTTACCACGTTTATTAACTTCAATTTTTTGTAATGCTGGTAAGTTTACAGGGAAGATACGCTCAACACCTACTGTACCTGACATTTTACGGATAGTAAAAGTTTCTGTTGAACCAGAACCTCTACGTTGTATTACAACTCCTTTAAAGAACTGAGTTCTTGTTTTTTCACCTTCCTTAATTTCGTAGTATACTGTGATTGTATCACCAGCAGAGAATTTTGGAAAATCTTTTTTAGCTACGAACTCGTCTTGTACAAATTTTATTAATGATTCCATTGTCTATTTAATTGGAATTAAATTAAAGCAACATTCACGATTATCGTCAGAGGTTGTTCTAACAGGGTGCAAAAATAATATTTAAATTAAAACCCACAAGTATTTATATGGTTTTTCTTTAATATTAAAAATTGGCTACTCAAGTAAGTCCGGTCGTAGTTTTTCGGTACGCTCGTATGCCTTGTTTTCACGCCACTCTTCAATTTTTCCGAAATTACCGCTTAATAAAACATCTGGGACCTTCATCCCGTCGTATTCAGCAGGTCTAGTGTATACTGGCGGTGCTAAAAGTCCATCCTGAAAGGTATCCGTCAGGGCAGAAGTTTCATCGTTCAATACACCTGGTAGTAATCTAATAATAGAATCGCACAGAACTGCAGCACCTAATTCTCCGCCGGAAAGTACGTAATCTCCTATGGATATTTCTTTAGTGATAAAAGCATCTCTAACACGTTGGTCAACACCTTTATAATGCCCGCAAAGAATTATAATGTTCTCTACCATGGAAAGTGTATTTGCCATTTTCTGATTTAGAGTAGCGCCATCCGGCGTCATGTAGATAACTTCATCATAGTCTCGTTGCGACTTCAATTCGGTAATACACTTGTCTATTGGTTCTATCATTAAAACCATACCTGCGCCGCCGCCAAACTGATAGTCATCAACATTACGGTATTTGGTAGAGGTGTAATCCCTAATATTATGAAAGTGGACTTCAACCAATCCTTTATCAATGGCTCTTTTTAAAATGGAGGCTTCAAACGGGCTGGTAAGTAATTCAGGTAATACGGTAATAATATCTATTCGCATCTTTTAATCTTGCATCATCATTTAACCTGCCAAAAGTAATGAAAAGCATGGTAATCTTTTTCCCATCCTAATTTCTCATATAATTTTTGAGCAGGATTATCAATAGCTGTTTCCAATGCTAGTCCTTTGTAGCTATTCTCTTTGCAAAATTCTTGCGCTTTTAAAAGTAATTGTTCACCAATAGATTTTCCTCTATAATCCGCATGAACAAACAAATCATTTAAAATGAGGGATTCTTGTAGACTTACAGAAGAGAAAGTATAATATAATTGTGTAAAACCTACGGCTTTATTGTTTTCGTATGCTGCAAATATGATGGATTCCTCTTTTGTAATTCTACTTTTTAAAAACTTGGTTGCAGCATCAATATCAGATTCCATTTTATAAAACACTCTATACCCATCAAAAAGAGGTAAGATGTCGTTAATGTCTGCTATTGTAATTCTTTTTATTTGTATCATATCAAAAAAAAAGCTCCATAAAGGAGCTTTTAATTATTTAGTTTTCTTCTGCTTATTTATTTCATCTTGTAGTTGCCTGCTTATTTTTTGCTCTCGCTCTAAAGCTCTTCTTCTATGGTCTTCGTATTCAACTTCTAGTTCAGAAAGGTTTTGTTTTGCCTCTTGTGTTAAAATATTACTATTTCTAAATTTATAGATAAATAAACCTAGCGTTAAAAACAATGCTCCAATTATTGTCCAAAGAACAAAATTATAAGTCCCTTTAGAGACAGGTAGACCTAAAAAAGACATGCTATCTTTTTCTTCGGTAACCGCGCCTAAATTAGTGGTTGTCTCTTCTAATTTTTTATTTAAGGATGTAATTGTAGTCTCATGTTCAGCAATAGTAGATTTTAGCTCGCCTGTTTTTTTATTCATGGCAGCAATAGAATCTAAAACATTCTTTCTAATCTTAAATAGATTAGTTTCTTTAACCACTTCATATCTAACACCGTCTGCCCTATAATTTCCAGAACGCTTAGCAATATAATCGAACTGATTGCTGATCGGACCTTCGTCTAAAGATAATTTATCTTCCTCTTCTTCAGTATCTTGAGCAAATTGTACGTTACTGGCTAAAAGAAAGGCCAGTAATAATAGTATTCGATAAAACTTCATGTAATAGATTCTTAGGTTAATTTGAATAATTTAGAGTTGACTAAAGTACTTTATAATTATTGAATTATAAAAAAAAAGTATAAAGCTTGAACTAGTTTATTTAACTACGTTACTAATTACCAAATAGATGTTTTTTTTATAGCTTTTTAATAATAAGTAAAACGACGTACTTTGGCAATATACTTTGCCAAACGAATAACTTGGTGCGAATAACCATATTCATTGTCATACCATATATAAAGAACAACATTTTTTCCTGAATCCGATACTATAGTTGCCATACTATCATAAATAGATGGGGCAGAAGTACCTATGATATCCGATGACACCAATTCTTTATCTAATGAATATTTGATTTGTTCTACTAAATCACCTTCAAGAGCGTATTTTTTAATCATGCTGTTAACACCTTCAAGGGATGTCTTTTGGTCAACATCAAGATTTAAAATAGCTAAAGAACCATTAGGTACTGGAACGCGAATGGCGTTAGAAGTTAACTTCCCTTTCAAAGATGGTAGCGCTTTTGTAACTGCTTTTCCGGCTCCTGTTTCGGTAATGACCATATTAAGTGCGGCTGCACGACCTCTTCTGTATTTACCATGCATATTGTCCACCAAATTTTGATCGTTCGTATATGCATGAATAGTTTCTAGGTGTCCTTTTTCAATACCTAAAGTTTCTTCAATAGCCTTTAGTATTGGTGTAATGGCATTAGTTGTGCAAGAAGCAGCTGAAAAAATCTCAGTGTCGTCTGGGTCATATTCTAAATGATTAACCCCGTGGACAATATTAGCTACCTCTTTACCTGGTGCTGTTAATAGCACTTTAGATGCTCCTTTAGCTTGTAAATGTCTTTCTAATTGTTCTTTGGTTCTGAAGGCACCGGTGTTATCTATGACCAAAGCATGATTAATACCGTATTCCGTATAATCAATCTCTTCTGGCATGTTTGCGTATATAACATGTACCGTTGTACCGTTAATAATAAGTTTAAGATTGGCGTAGTCAACTTTTACCGTACCATTAAAGATTCCATGAACAGAATCCGTTCTAAGTAAACTAGCTCTTTTTTCAAGATTCTCTATGCTAGGTTTTCCTCTTACTACAATTGCTCTTAATCGTAATTGGTTTCCTTTACCTGTTTTGGACATTAACTCTCTGGCAACTAATCTGCCAATTCGTCCAAATCCGTATAAAACAACATCTTTAGGTTCTATACTTTTAAAATCTTGTGCAGATTGTAATTTGTCTATTACAAAAGATTTAACGTTGTTTAAAATGTTGGTATCAGAATGATATTCATACGTTAATTTACCAATATCAAGTTTAGATGGTGGCAACGACATGTCTGATATTGAACGAAGTATTTCTACCGAATCAAAAATAGATATCGGTTTCTGTACAAATTCACCAGCGTATTCGTGCAAGTGAATAATATCACTTACATTTTTGTCAATAACCTGATTTTTAAAAAGGACAATTTCAATGGATTTATCATACCATAAATCACTCACGATTTTGATAAATTCAGTCGTAGCTTTTCTACGGTCTGCTTGGAATGCCAGCTCTTTTTCAAATGTGGTCTGTGGAGCCATAATTAGTTGATTATTTTTAGAATTCGCACAAAACTAGAAAAATTAAGCGCTTTAAATAAATATTTTTCAAAAAAAAGCCTTCGTTTTTGCGAAGGCTGTATTTTTAAGGCTATTTGTTATTGAAATATCAATCGATCTCGTTCACCATTTGAGCCTACCATAACAATAACCGTTTTTCCATATTTAGAAATACTTCCAAAGGCAGTATAGGCATCGTCAATATTTCCTATTTCATGATCGTCAACTTTAACAATTACTTTTTCAGATAAACCATAACCTCTGTATCTTTCAGGTACGCCCGTGATTTTTACACCAGATGTTGTTTTGTAAACCTTCTTGTCATGTTCTGTTAGATTTCTTACTTCTAAGCCCATTTCAGGAACAACCAAGGATTGTCTTTCTTTTAAAACTAACGGTAAAGTTAATAGCTCTTTGTCTCTATCAATAACAAAAGCCAAAGTATCTCCAGGTCTTTTTGTAGAAAGATATCCAGTTAAATCTGGATATTTATGCACATCTATTTCATCGACTTTTTTAATAATATCACCGACAACAATACCGGCTTCTTGTGCTGCAGACTCTTCTTCTACTAATTCAATAAAGACTCCGTCAATATTATTGATACCTTTTTCTATAGCATCTCTAGTGTTCACCGGGGCAGGACTTATGCCCATAAATCCTTTTTGAACGTTACCATATTCCAATATGTCTTGAACGACTTTTTTTGCAATATTACTAGGTACGGCAAAGGAATACCCAACATAAGAACCTGTTTGTGATGTAATAGCCGTATTGATACCTACTAAATCTCCATTGGTATTTACTAATGCACCACCAGAGTTGCCAGGGTTTACAGCGGCATCGGTCTGTATGAAAGATTGGTTTTTTCCTAGATTACGAGCTTTAGCGCTAACTATACCTGCGGTAACTGTGGAAGTTAGGTTGAAAGGATTACCTACGGCTAACACCCATTCGCCAATTTTAGTATGGTCAGAATCGCCAAAAGCTAAATAAGGTAGCTTTTCATTAGGGTCAATTTTTATTAAAGCAATATCAGAATTAGGGTCGGTGCCAATCAATTCAGCATTGTATGTTCTGTTGTTGTTTAAAGTGACCTGTAATTGAGTAGCTTTATTGATAACGTGGTTATTGGTGACAATATATCCGTCAGAAGATATAATTACCCCAGATCCTGTTCCTACCTGTGGTACCGCACTTCTGCTGGTTCCATAAAAAACATCGAATATAGTGGTAGGAGCCTTACTTATGGTAATATTCTTAACGTGGACTACGGCATTAACAGTATTTTCGGCCGCAACGGTAAAATCTACTTCATTGATACCGGCACCTCTAGCAGAGGTTGGAGTGTAGCTTGCATTTACAACACCGCCATTGCTTTCTTGGCTAATGATAGTGAAATTTTCCTTCTCGAAAAATAGTTTGTAAGCACCCAATGTAATTGCACCGGCAAAAACGGATACAAACAAGAGACTTGCTATTCTTTTCATATTCATTAAAGATTTAACGTATTCTACACAAAATTACTCGTTTTTATGCTATTTCATAAGCGTTTAACTACTTTTTAACTACCAAGCAAAACGTAATTATGTGCTATCTTTGAGACTTTATTATAGCATGGAAAATACGTTTTATAAATATCAGGGTACAGGTAATGATTTTGTGATGATTGATAATCGTAACAAAGAATTTCCAAAGGATGATTCAGAATTAATTGCTAAAATTTGCCATAGAAGATTTGGGGTAGGTTCTGATGGACTTATTTTATTGGAGAATGATGAGACTACCGATTTTAGAATGGTATATTATAATGCCGATGGAAATGAAGGGAGTATGTGTGGTAATGGTGGAAGATGCATTGTGGCTTTTGCCCATTTTTTAGAAATCATAAAGAAGGAAACCGTTTTTATCGCTGTAGATGGTCTTCATGAGGCAACTATTGTAGGTGATGTGGTAAGTCTTAAAATGACAGATGTAAGCGAAATTAAGGAAAAGTCAAATGCCCTCTTTATGAATACGGGTTCACCGCATCATGTACAAATGGTAAAGGAGTTAAAGTCGTTTGATGTTGCAAAAGAAGGTGCACGTATGCGATATGGTATCTATGGAGAAAAGGGTAGTAATATCAATTTTGTAGAGGCAAATACCGCAGGTGGATTTGATATAAGAACCTATGAGCGTGGAGTGGAAGATGAAACTTTGTCATGTGGTACAGGGGTAACTGCAGTTGCATTAAGTATGTTTCATCTGGGTAATACAAAAGATAAGGTCGTTGCCGTTAATGCATTAGGCGGTCATTTAGAAGTAACCTTCCAAGAAGAGGACGGTGTGTATAGCAATATCTTCCTTAAAGGAGAGGCTAAGCAAGTATTTAAAGGAGAACTAACGTGGTAACATTAAAAGGAGAACAAATATATCTAAGGGCTTTAGAACAAAGGGATCTCGATTTTTTGTACGAAATTGAGAATAATACCAGTGTTTGGGAAGTGAGCGGTACGGTTACGCCGTATTCTAAAGATGTGTTGCAACTTTATCTAGACAGTGCTCACAGAGATATTTATGATGTAAAGCAGTTAAGGCTGGTAATATGTTCAAAGGATCATAAAGCTGTCGGTTTAATTGATGTTTTTGATTTTGAGCCAAATCATAATCGGGCAGGTATCGGAATAATCGTTTTAGATGAGGGTCAAAGAAATAGGGGAATAGGTTCAGAGGCTATTACTCTATTGTGTAATTACCTATTTAATGTTTTGGGGTTAAAGCAGATCTACGCAAATATTTTAGAGGAGAATGCACCAAGTCTGCATTTATTCAAAAAACTAGGATTTCAAGAAATTGGAGTTAAGAAAGATTGGGTGCGTTTTAAGGATACCTATAAGAATGAAGTATTATTGCAAAAAATAAATAATTAATGTACATCAAGCGTATTTTACTGGGCGTAGTGCTCTTAGGTTTAATTGGAGGCGGAATTTTTGCTTATACGGTTTACGGAACTTTTTTTACTCCAAACACTAGTTTTAATAATGAAGAGGCTATAGTTTTTATACCTACGGATGCTACTATTGAGGATTTAAAAGAACGACTTTCTCCGGTATTGGAAGATTTTGATTCATTTGAGTCAGCTGCAGATAGAAAAGGATATTTAGATAATATTAAGGCAGGAAGGTATAGAGTAGGTAAGGGGATGAACAATAATGAGATTGTGAATTCCTTGCGAAGTGGAAACTTACCTGTTAAAGTTTCATTTAACAATCAAGAAAATCTCAATGATTTAGCGGGAAGAATTGCAAGTCAGATCGAGGCAGATAGCATTTCATTGGTCGCGGCATTCAATGATAAAGATTTTTTGAAGGCAAACGGATTTGACGACGCAAATAAAATATCATTGTATATCCCTAATAGCTATGAGTTCTTTTGGAATACATCTGCAGAATCATTTAGAGGTAGAATGTTGAAAGAATACAATCGCTTTTGGACCGATACCCGTAAAGAAAAGGCGAGTGCTCTTGGTTTAAAGCCAAATGAGGTAATTGCCTTGGCGTCTATTGTTCATAAAGAAACCGCAAAAGTTGATGAAAGACCTACGGTTGCAGGTGTTTATTTGAATCGATTAAGGAAGAGAATGTTGTTGCAGGCTGACCCTACCGTTATTTATGCAATTAAGAAAGAAACGGGAAATTTTGATACTATAATTAAAAGAGTGCTGTATAGGGACCTGGAAATGGATTCTCCATATAATACGTATAAGTATGCCGGTTTGCCACCTGGGCCCATTGCAATGCCTGATATTACTGCAATAGATGCTGTTTTGAACCCCAAAAAGCACAATTATTACTATTTTGTAGCAAATGTAGAAAAGTTCGGTTATCACATGTTTGCAGAGAATTTAACGCAACACAACCGAAATAAAGCACAGTACATCCGATGGATTAACGCTCAGAAAATCAAGAGGTAAGCTTTCGTCCGAATTTTAGAACTTGTTAACTAATTCTGTATTCTTTTAACAGAACCTTCTTAAACTCTTAAAATTTCAGGTCTACCTTTGCCGCAGAAATTTAAGCAAGCAAATAGTAGTCGCCGTAAGTCTTAAGAAATATATGGTATGAGAAGATGGATATTAGCAAGTTGTCCTCTTATTGTGATTTTTGTTTTATCTGGTTATGGGTTTAAACCTTTTACGGTTGAAGTGCCTAGCCAGTTAAAAGTGAAGGAATCTTTTTTGGTTTCTTACCCTCAGGAAGAGGCTTTATTGGCAAATTATCAAATCGCTCCCCCCTTTCTTGGTAGTCAATTTATAGGCTTTAAAGAAGCATTGGCTTTTAAAGAGTCTCAAGGCAATTATTTTGTGATCAATACTTTTGGTTACTTGGGTAAGTATCAATTTGGTCTAGGTACGCTAGAGTTAGTTGGTGTTTATGATGGCAACCAGTTTTTGAGTGACCCGGTGTTGCAAGAAAAAGTATTTCAGGTGAACACGTCACGTAACAAATGGGTCTTAAGAAGAGATATTAAACGTTATGTTGGTGTAAAAATGAATGGTATACAAATAACGGAATCTGGTATTTTGGCTGCTGCACATTTAGCAGGACCTGGTAATGTAAAATTATATCTAAGATCTCACGGTCGTATGGAGCTTTCAGATGGTTATGGAACCAGTATTTCTAATTATATGAAAAAGTTTGCGGGTTATGATGTTTCTATGGTAGAGGCAAAACGTAATCCTAGAATATAAGAGTTTAAGTAGATATGAAAATGGGAAACCTTGGCATTTTTTTGTCAAGGTTTTTTTATGCCTGAATTATAAAAATAGCAGGTCTTTTGTGTAAATCTACATTCTCTTTTTTCCAATTTATAGCCGTCTTGGTTTTAATGTATTCCGTAGGTAATGTAATATCGGCAGCTACGCATATTCTTGTGCTTGGAGCTAATGTTTTAATAAGCTCTTCTAGCATTTTGTTATTACGGTAGGGTGTTTCAATAAATAGTTGAGATTGGTTTTCTTCTTTAGATCTGCGTTCCAAATTCTTGATGTACTTTTTACGGTCAGAACTATCAATAGGTAGGTAGCCATTAAAAGCAAAATTTTGACCGTTCATGCCACTTGCCATCAAAGCTAATAGTATGGAAGAGGGACCAACCAAAGGTATTACTTGAATATTTTTATCATGTGCAATTTTAACTACTGCAGCTCCTGGATCCGCAATACCTGGACAGCCGGCTTCAGATAGTATTCCTACATCAAAACCTTCTAAACACGGATTCAAAAAACTTGGGATCTCAGCAGGTTCCGTAAACTTGTTTAAAACAAATAGTTTTAAATCTGGTTGCGATTTTCTAGGGCTGATTTTTTTGATAAAACGACGAGCGGTTTTTTCATTTTCAACCACGTAGTGGTCTAATTTTTCAATTGTTTGTTTAATTGAGATTGGTAAAACCTCTAAAGGTGGCATATCGCCTAATGTTGTAGGTATTAAATATACTTGTCCTGTTTTTCCGTTTTGCACACTCATTTATTTACTTTGTAATCTTACGGCTATCCTATCGCAAGCTTGGTCGATCATTTGAAATACATGTTCAAATCCGTCTTCAGCATCATAATATGGATCTGGCACTTCTTTATCAGAAGAACTTATTTCATTTAAGATAAGCTTCACTTTTTCTACCTCATCATTATTTCTTGCTAGACTTATGATATTGGCGTAGTTACTTTTGTCCATGGCATATATCACATCAAAAGCATCAAAATCAGAAACGGTAAATTTTCTACAAACTTGGGAGCTTATGTCCAAACCATGTTCAAGGGCTACTTTAATCGATCTTGGGTCAGGAGAATTACCAATATGATAACCTCCGGTACCTGCCGAATCAACGAAAATTTTGGTAGCGTCAACTTTACTTTTTAGAATGCCCTCTGCTAATGGAGACCTACATATATTGCCCAGGCAAACCATCAACACTTTCATGTAACGTAAGTTTTAAGAAAATTTCTTAGTAAGGTCATCTATGTATTTGCGAAACTGTTTGTCGGTTTCGGCAAGATTGTCAACAGTTTTACATGCGTGTAAAACAGTAGCATGATCTCTTTTTCCAATTTGCGAACCAATACTTGCTAATGAAGCTTTGGTAAACTTCTTAGCAAAGAACATCGCTAATTGTCTAGCCTGTACAATGTGTCTTTTTCTTGTTTTAGACTGTAACGTGGCAACGTCCATTTCAAAGTAATCAGAAACTACTTTTTGTATGTAGTCAATAGATACTTCGCGTTTGGTGTTCTTTACAAACTTTTCTACAACCTGTTGAGCAAGCTCAATAGTAACCTCTCTTTTATTTAAAGTAGACTGTGCTATTAGGGAGATAATGGCACCTTCTAATTCTCTAATATTTGTTTTAATATGTTTAGCAACATATTCTATGATGTCTTCAGGTATTTCAACACCATCTCTATATAACTTATTCTTTAAGATAGAGATTCTTGTTTCGTAATCAGGACTCTGCAGTTCTGCCGATAATCCCCATTTGAAACGAGAAAGTAAGCGTTGTTCAATATCCTGCATATCTACAGGCGCTTTGTCTGAAGTTAAAATAACTTGTTTTCCATTTTGGTGTAAATGGTTGAAAATATGGAAGAATACATCTTGCGTACCAGATTTACCTGATAAGAATTGTACATCATCAATAATCAATACATCTATTAACTGATAGAAATGAATAAAGTCATTTCTAGTATTTTTCTTAACAGATTCAATATACTGCTGTGTAAATTTCTCAGCGGAAATATATAAAACAGTACGTTCAGGATATTTATCTTTTATTTCAACACCAATAGCATGAGCTAAGTGAGTTTTTCCAAGACCTACACCGCCAAAAACCAATAACGGATTAAAAGATGTGCCACCTGGTTTATTGGCAACAGCCATACCTGCAGATCTTGCCAATCTGTTAGAGTCACCTTCTAGGAAGTTGTCAAAGTTATAATTAGGATTTAACTGTGATTCTATTTTGATATTTCTAATACCTGGAATTACGAACGGATTACGTAATTCTGGATTTTTAGATTTAATTGGGACATCCATTTCTTGAGCGGCCATTGCACCTCTGTTGGAACTTGGAATCTTTTCTGTAAAAGGCTCTTTGTTACCATAGGTGTTTTCCATTCTAATGATATAAACCAACTTTGCAGATTCACCTAACTCTTTGGTTAAAGCAACTTTTAAAAGTTTAACATAATGTTCTTCTAGCCACTCGTAAAAGAATTTACTTGGCACTTGAATACTTAATGCGTTTTCTGAAAGTTTAATAGGTTTAATGGGCTCAAACCATGTTTTGAATGCCTGCGGTTGGATATTATCCTTAATAAACACCAAACAGTTTTTCCATACGGAATTTGCAGTAACACTCATAATAAATTATACTCTTTTAATGGTTAGTGTTGAGCTATAGGTGATTATAAAAAATCAATATAGGTTCTCGTTCAACTTGGGCAAATATGTGAACAAAATATTGAAAAAAAAAATCGATTGTCATTGAATTTGACCTTTTTTTTTCTCATGTTCGCTTACTCAATAGGGGAGCTTTTAAATATATACTTTTTACTTGAAATAAATGCGAACAAACGAAATTTCTTTTCGAATTAGATACTCAGAAACAGACCAGATGGGGGTTGTCTATCATGGTAACTATGCTCAATACTTAGAATTGGCAAGAGTTGAATGGTTAAGGGCGTTAGGTATTTCTTACAAAAGCATGGAGGAAGGCGGAATTATGCTCCCGGTAATAAGTTTGTCCATAAAATATTTGAAGTCGGCTTTGTATGATGATTTAATAACAGTTAAAGTTATTTTGAATAAAAAACCTGCTGTAAGAATTGAATTTGATTATGAAATTACAAATGAAGCAGGAGAATTATTAGCTACGGCAAATACTGTTTTGGTTTTTATGGATATGGAGCGTAAAAGACCTACTAGATGTCCGCAAATACTTTTAGATAAATTGGGGTATTGAAAATTATTCAATTTCCTTTATTTCTAATTTGTGATGAGCTTTTAAAAGTTTCATTGTTTTTTTGAAATCACTTTTATTGATGGAGAGTATCATTTTGCATTTTAAATGTAAATCTTGAGAAACGATATTCAATTGGTATTTTTTTACCAAACGCATTACAATATCCATTTCTGAATATTCAAAAGTTACCGATAATTGTTGCTGTAAAACCTTGGTAACTATTTTAGTATTTTCCAACGCTAGCTTAGCGGCTTCTTTGTAAGCACTTATTAATCCGCCTACTCCTAATTTTGTACCACCAAAAACACGTACAACGGCAACTAGGGTATTTGTTACATCAAAAGATTGTAATTGACCATAAATGGGCATACCGGCAGAATTGTTTGGCTCTCCATCGTCATTAGCGCGATATGATTTTGTTTCAATACCCATTTGCCAAGCATAGCATACGTGGTTTGCTGTGGGATATTCTTTTTTAAGAGCTTCAATATGTTCTTTAATCGTTTCTTCATCAGAAACAGGAAAACAATAGCCATAAAACTTGCTCTTTCGCTCTTTGAACAAAATAGGACCAGATGGTTTGGCGATTGTTTTATAGGCGTCCATTGTAGTAATCGGTATATTTTAAATGAAAGTCATTAGTTGCTGACCAAAAGCGACTAGAATGATACTAAAGATAGCCAATCCTATTCCAAACCAGTTTTTGATCGTTAGGCGCTCTCTGAAAAGTAAAATACCAAGCAAAGTTGAGAACATAACAATAGCAACATTGTTTATGGTAAAAACCGAAGCACTGTTCCACGTAGGATGTTGTAGCGCTTTTAGTAAAAAGTAGATGGAAAAATAATTAGGTATACCTAAGCAAATACCGCCAAGTATATTTTTGAAATTAATTTTAAGTCGTTGCTTGGTAGATTTAAATGCTATGAAGAACAAACCGAATATACCTGCAGCGGCAAAAACCGTAGCTGAGAACAAGGCATATTCCTCTTCGGGCATATGTGCATCTTGAAAATACTTTATGCTGGTATCGATAGTTCCGGAACCTAGAAAGACCAAAACAGGTAGTGCAAAAGCCCATTTCTCCGCTTTGATCTTCTTTTCTTTTAATGAAGTAAAGTAAACGGCTAATAAGGCTAATATGATTCCTATAATTTCTAATACTCCAAGTGACTCTTTATAGAAGAACACTCCGAATAGTACCGGAATGGTTAACGACATTTTTGTAGCAACCGAAGCAACGGATACTCCTAATTTTTGAGATGTAGCCGCCATTAAATTGAATATCAGTATGAAAAGAAGACCTAAAGCGACACTTCCCCAAAACCAACTTTTCTGTGGTATTTCAGCTAGGTGTATAGGCTCATTATAATAAATGACACCTACAGTGCAAGCAATAAAGTAATTGGTAATTATGGCATATATCGTTTGAACCTGATATTTGGCATACAATTTAAAAATAACGAAGATTAAACTTGAAAAAAGAATGCTAAGCGCTAAATACATCATTTAGAGATGGCTTAAAGTTTCTAGAACATCTTCTTTACCTACTTGAAGATTCCAGCAATGTACACCTAACTTAGAGGCGGCATCTGTATTTTCTTTAGTGTCATCTACAAAGAACGTCTCATTTGCAATTAATTCATTTTCTTTCAAGACAAACTCATATATATCTGCATTAGGTTTGCGCATTTTCATTTCCTGAGATAGGTAGAAAACCTCAAAACAGTTTTTAAACCTGTTGAAGCGTTCCAATCCCATGGATTCTTTCACTTTGTCTATGTGTAAATCATTGGTATTACTTAATAAAAACAATCGGTATTTATTATCACTTTTTAGTTTTTCAATGAATTCTAAGCGTTCTTCAGGAAAATCTAAAATAATGGAATTCCATGCGTCTTTAATTTGATCTTTAGAAGCATTGGTAAAAATATCCTGTAGTCTATTAACAAATTCATCAGACTCCATTAATCCCATTTCGTATTCTTTAAAAATAGTATCCAATTCCGGGGTCAATTCAGTAAACCCAAATTTTGCCATTTCTAATAAAGGGGCTTGCTTATCTAGATTAATGAAGATATCTCCAAAATCAAATATGATATTTTTAATCATTACGTATTATGGTTAGTTGGTCAGTTAAAATTTGAATTTGTTTTAGTTTGCGTCCTGATATTTTCGGTGCGGCAATACCTTTAGAGAATCTGTTTGTTCCTTTAAAAATTCGTGCTTCGTCCCAAAGACCAGCATCAATAAAACTTTGAAGTGTTTGTAATCCGCCTTCGATTATGACACTTTGTATTTGATCTTCGTGCATTATATTGCAAAGTTGTTGTGGTATGTTAGAATTAAAATCTAAGACTTTATAAGTTACTTCGGCAATATCATCTTCGCGGTCATTTATTTCGGTACAAACAATGGTCTTTTGTTTTCCGTCAAAAACATGATAATCCGTTGTTATTTTTTGGCTTCTATCTAATACTATGCGTATTGGTGCTTTGCCGTCCCAATCTCTTAAGTTTAATTGCGGATTGTCATCTAAGACCGTATTCGTGCCTACCAAAATACCAGCCTCTTCACTTCGCCATTTATGCACTAATTGTCGAGATTTGGTATTAGTAATCCAATAGGGTTTCTTCTCTTCTCCACGTTTTAATGGTTCAGGAGCAATAAATCCGTCAGCGGTTTCTGCCCATTTTAAAATTAAGTATGGCCGTCTTTTAGTGAAAAAAGTAAGAAAGCGTTTGTGATGTTCCTCGCATTCTTTTTGTAGAATACCAACTAGTACAATACAACCTGCTTCTTCTAGTTTTTTAATTCCTTTACCGGCTACTTTTTCATGCGGATCCTTTAAACCTATAACAACTTTAGGGATTCCCATTTTTATTATTAAATCTGCACAAGGCGGAGTTTTCCCGTAATGAGAACAAGGTTCTAAGGTTACATAAATGGTAGATGATTTTAAAAGCGAAACATCAGTAACGGAGTTAATTGCATTTACCTCAGCGTGAGAACCACCGTATGCGCTAGTAAACCCTTCGCCAATAATTTTATCATCATGTACAATTACAGCGCCTACCATAGGGTTGGGTGCTGTTAAGCCTAGTCCGTTCTTTGCTATCTGTATACAACGAAGCATATAGGTTTCATCGGTAGAAAGCGCATCTCTATTTAACGGCATTGAATTGTTGGTATCTAGATTATTAATGGACATCAAACTTTAACATTATATGCATATCACGTATCTTCACACCTCAAAAATAGTACTTTAAAACCTATTGCCTTATTCTTATGGAAAATGTCATTATCCGTGAAATTAGAAAGGGAGATAACCCACAAGTAGCCAAAGTTATACGACAAGTTTTGGTGGATATGGGTGTTCCAAAAGTGGGAACAGCATATGAAGACCCTTCATTAGATAACATGTTTGAACACTATGAGAAACCTAAGGCAACTTATTTTGTTGTAGAAGAGAATGGTTCTATTTTGGGATGTGCAGGTATAGCTCAATTAGATAATTATGAGGGTAATGTAAGTGAGCTTCAGAAAATGTATTTTTTAAAAGAGGCTAGAGGTAAGGGTTTAGGGCATAAAATGATAAGCGTTTGTTTAAATCGTGCCAAAGAATATGGTTTTGATTCTTGTTATCTAGAAACATTACCTAGTATGGAAGCGGCTCAGAAATTATACAAGAAAATGGGCTTTGAATATATAGAAGGCAGAATGGGAGATACGGGTCATTATTCTTGTCCCGTGTTCATGCTTAAAAAATTGTAACTGTGTTATTAAAGGAGATTAAAAATATATTTCATTTAGAATTAGATGCTATTTATGGTAAGGACGAGGTAAATAGTTTCTTCTATTTACTAATTGAGCATTATTTTGATTTAGAACGTTTTGTTCTGGCAATTCAACCAGAGTTAATTATAGATAAAGAACAGGAGACTTTTATATTTCAAGCCTTATCTGAATTAAAACTAGAAAAGCCTATTCAGCATATTATTGGAACATCATATTTTATGGACCTAGATTTTAAGGTCAATGAGCATGTATTGATACCAAGACCTGAAACTGAAGAATTGGTTCGTTGGGTATTGGATGATGTAAAAGTTGTAAAACAATCATCAACTATTCTAGATATGGGTACAGGTAGTGGGTGTATTCCAATTTCTGTGGATAAGAATTTGACGAATGCAAAAGTATTCGGGTTGGATATTTCTTCGGATGCTTTAAAAGTAGCAGATGAAAATAACCGATTACTTGGTGCTAGCGTAAAGTTTTTCAAAGCGGATATACTGTCTCTGGATAAAGAAACGGCAATAAAAGAATTAGACCAGAAGTTTGATATCATTATATCTAATCCGCCATATGTGCGAGAATTAGAAAAAGAAGAAATGCAGAATAATGTCATAGACCATGAGCCTGGTTTGGCACTTTTTGTTCCTGATGAAGACCCATTAAAGTTTTATAGCGCAGTAGTTAATTTTGCAGCTGACCATCTAAATGAAGACGGATGTTTGTATTTAGAGATTAATCAGTATTTAGGTAAAGAAACGATGATTTTATTAAAAGAATCTAATTTCAAGACTATAGAGTTACGGAAAGATATGTTTGGCAATGACCGCATGATAAAAGGAATAAGAAAATGAAAAGTATTGTAGTTTTTTGCGGTAGTAGTGAAGGTGTTGATTCTGCATATGGTTTACAGGCATCAGAATTAGGAGAGACTTTTGGGAAGAATAATATTCAATTAGTTTATGGTGGCGCTAAAATAGGCATCATGGCTAAAGTAGCTGAAGGAGTATTAAACAATGGAGGAAAGGTGATAGGAGTAATTCCTGTATTTCTAAAAAAGAAAGAAGTGGTTCATGAGGGCTTGACAGAATTAATAGTTACCCAAAACATGCATGAACGTAAATTGAAGATGCATGATCTATCTGACGGAATACTAATGCTACCTGGGGGATTTGGAACCTTAGAAGAATTTTTTGAAATGTTGACCTGGTCTCAACTGGGGCTACATCAATATCCGATAGGAATATTAAATACAAACGGATTTTATGATTCCCTTTTAAAGATGATGCATGACATGGTCAAAGAAGGTTTTGTAAAACAAGAACATATAAATACTATTTTGGTGGACGATGATATAGATTCATTGTTAGAGAAAATGGAAAATTACATTCCGTTACCAACACCAAAGTGGATTAATAAAGAGCAGCTTTAAGGAATATGAAAGCAAAAATAGAAGCACTTAGAAAAGAATTACGAGAGCATAATCATAATTACTACGTGTTGGATAATCCGACCATTTCTGATTATGATTTTGATATGAAATTGAAAGAATTACAGGATTTGGAGGCAAAACATCCAGAATTCTATGATGCCAGTTCACCTTCACTTCGGGTTGGTGGAATGATCACTAAGAATTTTGCGACCGTAGTTCATGAGCACAGAATGTATTCTTTAGATAATTCGTACTCCAAAGAAGATTTAGAAGATTGGGAGAAACGTATTCAGCGTAACCTAGGGGATGTGCCTGTTGCTTTTACGTGCGAGTTAAAGTACGATGGTGCTTCTATCAGTATAACCTATGAAAAAGGAAAACTGATAAAGGCAGTTACCCGTGGTGACGGAATTCAGGGAGACGATGTCACCAATAATATTAAAACGATAAAATCTGTTCCGCTGCAACTAAAGGGAGATTACCCTGAGAAGTTTGATATACGTGGAGAAATCGTTTTGCCTTTTGACGGATTCATGAAAATGAACGAAGAGCGCGTAGCAAATGGAGAAGATCCATACATGAACCCTAGAAATACAGCATCAGGTAGTTTAAAACTTCAGGATAGTAGTGCTGTTGCGGAAAGACCGTTGGAGTGTTTGTTGTATAGTATAGTAGGTAGAAACTTAAATATAGATTCTCAGTTTCACATGTTAGAGAAAGCCCGTGAATGGGGTTTTAAAGTGCCAACCGTTGCAAAGCTTTGCCAAACTACAGATGAAGTGATGGCTTTTGTTGAGGAATGGGATGTGAAAAGACATGAATTGCCTTATGAGACGGACGGAGTTGTGATTAAAGTAAATAGTCTTCAGAATCAAGAAGAATTGGGCTTTACTTCCAAAGCTCCAAGATGGGCAATGGCATATAAGTTTAAGGCGGAACAAGTTTCTACTACCCTCAATGAAATTACATATCAAGTAGGGCGTACAGGGGCAATTACACCTGTAGCGAATTTAGAACCTGTTTTATTGGCAGGTACAACGGTCAAAAGAGCTTCATTGCATAATGCAGATCAAATAGCAAAATTAGATATTCGTGTTGGCGATACCGTATTTGTAGAAAAGGGAGGGGAAATTATTCCAAAAATTATAGCTGTAGATTTAACCAAAAGACCTGCAGATTCCAAACCTACTAAGTATATACATCAATGTCCGGAATGTGGAACAGAGCTGACTAGAACAGTAGGCGATGCTAAACATTACTGTCCTAATGAATATGGTTGTCCTCCACAGATAACGGGTCGAATTCAGCATTTTATTTCAAGAAAGGCAATGGATATTGAAGGCTTAGGTGGTGAGACTGTAGAGTTGTTATTTAAAGAAGGTTTAATAGACGATTATGCAGATTTGTATAAACTCACCAAAGAAGATGTATTGCCTTTGGAGCGAATGGCAGAGAAGTCCGCCGAAAATTTAGTCAAAGGAGTATCAGAATCGGTAAAAGTGCCTTTTGAGCGTGTTTTGTTCGCTTTAGGAATTCGTTTTGTAGGGGAGACCGTGGCAAAGAAATTGGCAAAAGCATATAAGAATATAGATGCGCTGAAAGAAGCAACTCTAGAGCACTTGACTTCAGTAGATGAAATAGGTGATCGTATAGCACAAAGTGTAATAGACTTTTTTGCAAATGAAAAGAATATAGATGCTATAGAAAGATTACGTAGCTACGGAGTGCAATTAGAAATATCTGCAGAGAAATTGCAAAACCAGACCGATACTTTAGCGGGTAAAACCTTTGTAGTATCAGGTGTTTTTGAGATATTAAGTAGAGATGAACTTAAGAAGAAAATAGAAGATAATGGAGGTAAGGTAGGTTCTTCCATATCATCAAAGACTAGTTTTTTGGTTGCAGGGGATAAAATGGGACCAAGTAAGCGTACCAAGGCAGAGAAGCTGGAAATACCGATTATCAGTGAGCAAGATTTTATTAATATGTTAGCATAAACAACTATGGACGTTTTTACAATAATTTCAGTACTAGTATTTCTATCGGCAATTTTTGGCTATATAAATGCTCGTTTTCTAAAACTACCTAACAGTATTGGCTTAATGCTGATTACAATTCTGTTTACATTGGCAGTTTTTTTAATAGGTTATATTGATGACACTTTAATTAATGCAGAGCGATATATCATAACACAGATTGATTTTAAAGCTGTATTACTAGATATTATGTTGAGTTTCCTGTTATTCGCAGGAGCGCTCCATACAAATTTTGAACAATTAAAAGTACAGCGTTGGCCTATATTGGTGTTCTCTACCTTAGGTGTGTTGGTGTCTACTTTTTTAGTAGGTACAAGCATGTATTATTTATTACAATTGATAGGAATGGATATCTCTTTTATCTATTGTCTATTGTTCGGTTCGTTAATCTCACCTACAGATCCAATTGCAGTATTGGGAATTTTGAAGAAGGCAGGAGCACCAAAGCAATTGGAAACTAAAATTGTTGGTGAATCATTGTTTAATGATGGGGTAGGAGTGGTTGTTTTCTTAACCATTTTTCAGCTTGCATCTACAACTGAGGTTGCTGTTAGTCCGTTAGACATTTTAGAACTTTTTGGAGTTGAGGTCATAGGTGGTTTAGCATTAGGTCTAGCGTTAGGTTGGGGAACATGGAAGCTTATGAAATCTATTGATGATTATGATATAGAAGTAATCATCACCTTGGCAACGGTAATGGTAGGTACATTGATAGCGCAGAAATTCCATTTGTCGGCTCCATTGGCAATGGTTGCTGCAGGTTTGGTGGTTGGTAATGACACGGTACGTAATTCAGCCATGTCAGAAACAACAGAAACTTACGTAGATAAATTTTGGGAGCTGTTAGATATTTTATTGAACACTTTACTGTTTGTTTTAATTGGGATGGAAATGCTTGTACTATCTTTTAAAACAGAATATGTAATTGCTGGGTTGTTAGCAATTCCGTTAGTATTGGTTTGTCGATACTTGTCGCTATTAATTCCTATTAAATTCTTTGAGAAGAAACTAGATTTTATACCGAAAACTAATTTGGTGATGACCTGGGGCGGTTTGCGTGGAGGTATTTCCATAGCATTGGCATTAGGCTTATCTGATGAAATGCATAGAGATGCATTTCTAGTAATCACATATATAGTTGTTGTATTCTCTATTATTGGACAAGGCTTAACAGTAGAAAAGCTTATTAAAAGAGTTGTAAAATGATACCGAAGAACTATCTTGAATTTGAAAAGAGTTTAGAACTGTCCACTGTTCCAAAAGAATGGTCAGACGGATTAAAAGCGGCTTGGTATGATGCTAAAGGAGATTGGGAAGCTTCTCATAACATAGCACAGGATATGCATAATACTTTAGGTAGTTGGTTACATGCCTATTTGCATAGAAAAGAAGGCGACCGTTTTAATGCAGGATATTGGTACAGGTTGGCGAATAAAGAATATCCAACAATTACCTTAGATGAAGAGCTTAAGGTAATTGTGGAATATATTATTCAAAATTAAATTGAGTTACTAATTTGTTTCTTCCAATGATACTATGTGAGTAAACTCCGCGCTTCCTTTAGAGTCTTTAGCTTTCACTTTAAAAGCAGCACCTCCATTAAAATCTGAATTAAATTTAATGGTAGCAATAGATTTTAAAGTAGAATCAGTTGCACTTTCTTCAATATTAATAATTTCTATACTTCCAGATTCAATAGTCCATGTGATAGTTGCTACACGAGCATTAAACTCCGTAGCGAATGTAATTGTTTCATTAGGTAATGCAAAGTCTGTACCATTGAAACAAACTTTAGTGCTTGTAGTAGAAAAATCCCCTAAATCACAAGAGGTAAAACTTTTTGGGTTTAAGCTTGACTCGTTATCATCATCACTAGAACATGAAAATTGAAAAGTAGCAATAACAATTAAGAGTAACAGGTTAATTGATTTTTTCATTGGTGGGAGTTTAAATAGGTTTGTAATAAGAAATAACAACTCTAAAATAGGAAAAATAGTACATAAAGTTATCTGTTTAACCTTTTTTAATGTTAAAATTCAGTTGTAGTTGTAGTTGTAGTTGTAGTTGTAGTTGTAGTTGTAGTTGTAGGTGTAGTTGAAAATTTCCATTTTGGACTACCATTTTAGAGAATTGGCAAAGTACTTCAAGTGAATTAACTTGAACTTTGCAGTATGAAAAAAATATCAAACTTCGGAATATTTACACTACTGTTAGTGAGCAGTTTAACGATAATGGTAGGTACCGTAATTGCGCCATCATTATCAGGAATTATACAACATAAAGATTTGGGTTTTTCGCCTAGTTGGTTAATTACGTTACCGTCATTAGGTGTTGTGGTTTTTGCTCCTTTAATAGGTTGGTTGTTGAATAAGATGAGTCCGCTTAAATTGCTCGCTCTTGGACTAGTTCCATATGCCGTTTTGGGGTTAATAGGCGCTTTTATAGACAATCAATACCTTTTAATTTTAGATCGTTTTTTACTAGGTGCGGCAACGGTTGCAATTCAAGTTTCGGTCACCGCATACATAGCAGCACAATATGAAGGTGAAGCGCGTATGAAAATGATTGCTTGGCAAGGAATGGCTATAGAGTTAGGTGGCGTAGTTTTTTTGGCAATAGGAGGGATTTTAGGTGAAATGTTCTGGCAATATCCCTTTTATATCTATCTCATAGCGTTAGTATGTCTTTTGTTGGTTTTTAAAACCTTACCAAAAATTGAAGAATCCGTTAGAGAAGAGGAAACTTCTGCTGAGGTTACTACAAGGGAAAAACTTAAAACACGAATAATTGTATCCTCGTCCTTACTGGCTATGATGTTATTTTTTATAGGCTTTGTAACCCTACCATTGTATCTGCCAACGAATTTTGGTTTTAGCGAATCTGAAACAGGATATCTTATGGCGTTCATTTCTGTTATTGCTATTGTTACGGCTAGTCAAATGCCTAGAATGGTTAAATTATTAGGAGATGGAAAGACGGTTACTTTGGGGTTTGTTTTTTTTATGTTAGGCTATATCGTTCTCGCTTTGGCTACAAGTGTGCCTTTCCTAATATTGACAGCTATTTGTATTGGAATAGGATTTGGGTTTACCATTCCACTGCTAAACCATATGACCATAGAAGTGAGTAATAGTCAAAACCAGGGAAAAAATTTAGGGTTGTTTTCAATGGCGGTCTTTGGTGGTCAATTCTTGTCAACCTTTATAGAATATATTTCTAAAAATTATATGGCGGTCTATGGGGTGACTGCGGCTTTGGCATTGGTAATTGCATTGGTAATGTATTATCAATTTCAAAAAGCAAGCAAAGACTAGTATTGTTTGAATTCTTTATACTTTTATAGTCTACTATGAAAGCAAAAGAATTTGAATAGCTGGAAGACCAAAATAAAGATCACTGTAAATTTTGAATCGAATACAGAATTGCTATCTGATAATTCCATGGGTATATATTTTGAATATGATTCAGATGAAACCTTGGTTGTTCATTTTAAACCATTGAACGAGGTGTTTTCAGAGAGTACTCTTTTTAGCACTCAGGGTGTATTAATCAATTTTGAACGTGATTTAATTGACGAAGATGATATAGAGTATGCTTTAGATGTAATGTCGTTATTCAACAAGTTTCCGCAGTATCATATTCAAGATGCAAAAGAAGTAAATCAAATAAGTAAGATAATTGAATTACTGAAAGATGAATACTGTAGTGCTACAGTGTCATACATAATGCTGAAAACTTTGTTAAAGGTGCTATTATTACATTTAATTCGATTTCAGAACGATGAGTTATTACCTCAAGATATTCACCAGAAAAGAGTATTTCAGTTTTTGGAATTAATGGAAGTTAATTTTTTAAAAGAAACAAATTCAGATTATTATGCCAATGAATTGGGAATTAGTACAAAACGCTTAAACCAGATTTTACAAGATAAATTGAACTTGACCGCTAAGCAGATTATTCAGCAGCGACAAGTTACCGAGGCAAAACGAAAGCTTATAAAAAGTGAAATTACTACAAAGGAATTGGCGTTTGAATTAGGATTTGAATCCATCAGTAGCTTTTCCCGTTTTTTTAAGAAAAATGTAGGTGTAAGTCCAACGGTATTTAAATCTCAGCAACACTCATAATTACTACTGGTTTACTAAAAAAAAATCGGAACCAATATATGGCCCCGATTTTAAAACTTCCTAAAACGGAGATTAAATCATTTTGAAATCCAATAATAACTCTCCTTCTATAGAAGCTTGTAAGTGATCTCCTTTAAATGTTTCACCTGCACCTATAGCAGGGGTTCCTGTGAATATCATATCACCAGGATTCAATGTCATAAATGTAGAAACAAAGCTGATGATTTCAGCAAAGTTATAAATGATATATCCAGTATTACCAACCTGTTTCTTTTCACCGTTAATTACTAAGTCAAAATTAATGTTGTCTAATTCTGGAAAATCGGAGATAGGCTTAAAACCAGCAATAGGTGAGGCGCCATCAAAACCTTTTGCCAAAGCCCAAGGTCCTTTTTTCTCTCTACTAGCAGTAAGTACATCTTTTGCGGTATAATCAATACCAATACCTATTTCAGAAATATATGAATTTGCCTCTTCTACGGTTACATTTTTAGCAGTTTTTCCTATTTTAACCACCAATTCTACTTCGTAAATCAGTTGATTGGTAATAGCAGGAAATTCCACATCTTTACTATCAGTGACTAAAGAAGAATCTGGCTTTGTAAATATGAGTTGCGTATCATTCTTTAATCCGTCTATTTCAGATTTGTCAACTACGTAATTCTTGCCTATACCTATAATTTTCATGCTTGTGATGTTGGTGTATATTTATTTTTGGAGTGAAATTAATGATTAAATCATGTGTAGTAACCTCTTTTTATTGAAATCACAAGAATCTATATTTTTGTTTTAAGACTATTTGATATAATCAGATCATTTAATGACCCGTAACTCTTTTAATGCCGCAAGGGTAACCTCTTTTCTAGTATGTATAAAATCGTTAAGTTCTATTTTGTTATTAATAGCTTCTAAATTAGTAGCAAAGAAATAAACATGGTTCTTAACTTCTATAAAGCCAACGAACCAGCCATTATATTGGTTGTTGCTATTAGATAATCCTGTTTTACCGCTGAGCTTGTAATCAGTTGTATTCTCAATTAACATGACATCTTGCATAATATGCTTGGTTCTCTTTGATATTGGTAACTGGTCATTGAAATATCGTTTTAGAAAATCTATTTGCTGCATTTGGTTAATTCTAGAATCACCCTTTAACCAGAAATCCGTGATATTATCAGCATTTATTTTTAGATTTCCGTATTGTAGATTTTCAACATATTCGTTCATACGTTGAGCCCCAATTTTTGCAGCAACTTCTTGATAGCATGGTACACATGAAAATTGAAAGGCATCTCGCAGTACTAAGTCTTGCTCCCAAAAGTTTGACCATTTCTCTTCACCATCCCATTTAAATATGGTGCTGTCACTTTTAATAACTCCCGTTTCCAAGCCGATAATACTATTTGTAATTTTAAAAGTGGATGCGGGTAAGTTACCATGTGTAGCCCACTTAAAGTTATTGGAATAATAGGTGTTATTATTTAAATCGTAAATTAAAATAGATCCTTTGATATTATTAGATTCAATGATAGTTTGAAATTCAGACTTGTTTATTTTAGTGCTATTCGATTTTGATTCACTCAAAATTTCAGTCCTCTTTTGGTCTTTACAAGAAACGATACAAACGATTAAAAATAGCAGTTTACATATTTTCATTTAATAATTGGATTGTATTTAACGACGGAGTCATAAATATAAGCTTGAAGTATCCATTAATACAATTAACTAGGTAATTTAGGATAGTGTTAATGTAGCTAATTTTAGGTAGTTTAATTCATTTCTTCAATAGGGGTACTCGCTTTTGAGTCTGATATTAAAATGGCATAATCTATAAAATCCGTCGTAGATTTTCCTTTCACCGCTTCGCCGTTAGATGTATCATCTTGCATAACAACTTCAATTAAATCTGGTATTCCATCGATATAAGGAGAATTGGCGGAATTCAATTTGAATAATGTCATATCAGAAATTTTAGATTTTTTTAGGTGTTCAATACCTAAAAAATACTCTTTCTCATAATCACCAATACCATAGCCACCTTCGGTGGTAAAAGATTTATAGTTACCTTTTTCATCATACACATGGTCCCACAGTACACGACTATTTGTCAAATAGCCAATAACGGAAACAATGTTTTCTTTCTTGTACACATTGTTTTCTATAAGACGTGTAAAAAATGATGGATTACTCCCTTCTCGCTGTTTTTCTAAATGAAAGAATCCGAACCTTGCAAAATGTACATTTTCCTTGAAATTATATAAAGAGTCTAGATGCATATAATTATTAAAAATCACTTCTTCTCGGTTTATTTTAGGATTGAAGGAATACTTTAAGTCTTGTATAATATGCTTAAAAGCGAAGCTATCATCTATAAATTCTGTAAACGCTAACTTATTTGCCTCATAATATGCTACGAAATCTCTCATGACCTTTTTAGAATAACTATTATAGTAAGGTGAATAATCTGTAGTGTCTAAAGCGACCATCTGATTTAATTCTTGAATCACTGGGTGTATAAAACTGTCAGTCTTTAGCAACTTTAAAATGTGTTTAGAAGTGTATTTATAGGTCACCAATTGGTCAATGCCTACAACGGTCAGTTTGTCTTTTTCTGGTAATTTATCATTTAAGATTTTAAGGTCTTTCCATTTTTGGAACGTTTCAATACTGCGATCCTGCGGTACTCGCATACCATAGTTACTTACTAAATCTTTTAATAATATAGTGTCACCGGTCTGTAAGTACGCGTTAAAGAAGTGACCTAAGCTAAAATCGGTTTCAGGTAAGTAATATTTAATAGTGCCTTCTTTGGTTAGTGAAGTAAGTAAGGTATGCTCAGCGGCCTCGGTTTTTATACTTCCATGGTAGGCTCCAAAACCAATGATGTTAAAATTTTGTTGAGGAAATTTGAACTCACCCTTTGTTATGTCAATACGATTAGTTTTTAGATAATCTGTTTTTGTTTGAGCGTAGTTGTATACAGATAAAAGTATAAAGATTGCTGTAAAAATTCTTTTCATGGTTTGGTTTTCATAAGAGATAACCAATTTTAAAAATTGTTACAGCAACCCATTCAGAAAATTACTTTTTGATGTTAGCTAAAGTATTGTCAATAATTGAAATTAATAAAGGGTACCTATAACCTGAGTTTTCTTTTCAAAAAACATTTCCTTGCCGTTTTTCAATTCATTGTGCTTTTCTAAAGCATTCAACTTAATGTTGTTTTTGATAGAATACTTTTCTTGTGGAATGTCAACTTGCATAATATTGAGTTTAGAATGAGTATCTAAAATAAAAATTAATCATCTTAAAATCAGACAATTAAGTTTTAAAATTGCAGTATTAGTTAAGAAATGCGAATATGTTTTTTTTGGATAGGTAAAATTATGAAGCTTACTTTTAAGAGGTACTTTTTTTGAGTATTTATCTTAAGAATAATGACTGATTTCAATTTTTGACAAGCTTGATAATCAAATAGGGCATTAAGATACCTATGTAAATTAATAAAGTAGAGTATAGCTCAAATGGTTCGGCAAGTATATATTCAGGAATTAAAGGGTTGGTATGCTTAGCAGAAAAAATCATGATGAAGAGACCAATTCCGATAAATAATAAAACAAAAAGAAGTACGGTTAAGGTATCAATGAATAATTCTTTTAACCTAAATTCTTTTCTGGTTGAATTATATAGCATTCCAAAGAATGGAATAGTTGCTATGGCAATATAATCAAGTGAATTTGTTGAAATTCCAAAATAATAGTCGGTCAATTTTACCAGGTTTTCAGTTAGTAGAAGTTGAAGTTTCGACCCGAATCCAAAATTTAAAACTAAGAAAATAAGTGCGCAAAAACCGAAAATTATAACTTTTATTTTTTTTGGTATTTTATTCAATTTAAAATAGATTTTTTTTGTTTAAGGTGTTTTAAAAGCCTTTAGTAATTTTTTGAGCTTTCAATTTCATGTCTTCGTATTTGTTCTTAAATTCTAAACATTTCTCATCAGCTTTAGGGTTATTGCATTTTACTTTACCTGCACCCTTACCTAAAAACTCAAAATAACCAGGGTTAGGGTCTTTGATAATTCTTCTACCTTCATGGTTTATAGAAACCTCAGGATGTTCTTTTTTTAGAATTTCTTCAGATAATTTTGAGCGGGAATCTTTTTTGGGAAGATAAAGCACATTGCAGTACCCATGCACTACTTTTTTAAAAGGTTCCCAAACTGCACCTTCTACATTTGGAAGAACGGTTTCTAAATAAGCAAATTCTTCAGTAGGGAACATATTACTGATTACATTTATTTTTTTTAGTTTCTGTAGCTCTGTAATGGGTTTAAAAGCAGGGTAAGGGGTTTTATTTATGACCCAAATTAAGGCTAGTACTTCAAGGTTTTGTAGTCCTTTTAAAAATTCAAAATTCTCAATAGGTTGTTTCCAATCTAGCGTTCCGTTTATATATAAATATTTTAAACTATTAATTCCTGATAACCCATCGAAATTTTTAACTTTTCTAAGATTTTCGAAATGTAAAGATTTTAGTTTTGTCAATTTCGTTAGTGGCGAAAGGTCTGTGAACCCAGAAACATATTCAAGAACTAATTCTTCTAAATTGTACAATTCGCCAATAAAGTCAATGTCTTTTGCTCTAAAAAAAGTAACTCTTAATCTTTTAAGATGTGTCAGTTTTCTAATGGCATGAACTTGTTCTTTGCTGGGGTTGTTTAGGGTTAGTTCCTCAAGGTTCGGGCAATCAAATATTTGTAACCAATGTTCCTTTTTTTGACCTTTACCAATAGTTAAAATTTTAACTTCTTCTTTATTACCAATTTCGAAATTTGCTATAAAAGCAAATCGTTCTCTATTGGGTATTGTTGTCCAATAGTCGTCTGTTCTATCTAAGAAATCTCCAAAATGATGTTTCATCGGTAGTAATCTATGGTCTATTTAATATCTCGAACGTTTTAATATTAGAATAGTTGCATTGATACTAATTAAGATTATCTGAAAAATGATAAGATGAACTGAGTATTTAAAGACCGTTTATATTAATTAATAATTAGTTACAACACCTTCCTAAAACAAACACTATTTGCCATGTGCTCGTACGGAGGGTAATTATCGATAATTGTGTAATTATTCTTTTTATAAAGTGCTAGGGCTTCCGGCTGGCGTAATCCGGTTTCTAATACAGCGTATGAATAGTTTAATTCTTTTGCCCATTTTTCCAAAACAACGAGTGTTTTTGAGGCAATACCTTTACCCCGAAAACTTGGTTGTACATACATGCGTTTAATTTCAACGGAATCCTTATTGAATTCCTGGAATGCACCACATGCAACAAGGGTTTCATCAGAATAAAAAACTACACAATTTTTCAACGTATCAATACCATTAAACTGTGCATAGAAAGTATTCTCGTCTCCATCTCGTAATGCCAGATCAGCATCAAGTAAGGCAACTAATTCTTTAAAGTTTTCGTTATCGCTAGCGCAACGTTTATAGTAAAGCATAAGAGGTCTCTTTTTAGACTTTAATTGTATATCCGTTTGCGTTAACAGTGCTATTATCAAAATAGAAATCAATTCTACCCAAATTTACCCCAAAACATCCTACTTGATTTACCAATACATCTCGTTCTGCGGCGTTCGTAACAATAGTCGGTTTATCTAGAAAGGTATGCGTATGTCCACCAATAATTAAATCGGTGTATTTAGTTCTTTTGGCAAGTTTTAAATCATCTGGCTTTTGAGAATTATATTCGTAACCTAAATGAGAAAGGCAAATAACCAAATCGCATTTTTCCTCTTCTTTAAGCTTGGTTTCCATATCGGTAGCCAATTCATATGGGTCAAGAAATTTAGTCTCTTTAAAGAGTTGTTTTGTAACCAAACCGTCTAGTTTAATCCCTAATCCGTAGACACCAACTTTAATTCCGTCTTTTTCATAAATCTTGTAGGGCTCTGTTAATCCGTCTAAAACGGTATTAGAAAAGTCGTAATTGGCACTAATAAAATTAAACTTAGCGTAGGGCATTTGGGCTAAAAGTCCGTCAATACCATTATCAAAATCATGATTTCCAATTGTAGTGGCATCATAATTAAGCATGCTCATTAATTTAAATTCTAGTTCACCACCATAAAAATTGAAGTAGGGGGTACCTTGAAAAATATCGCCCGCATCAAAAAGAAACGTATTCGGATTCTCTTTTCTTATACTGTCTACTAAACCCGCTCTGCGAGCCAAGCCTCCCAACCCAGGGAAATCTGCATGGTCGTTGGGGAAAGCATCTACATGACTGTGTACATCATTGGTGTGTAAAATGGTAATGTGTTTCTTTTTAGATTCGATACAAGAATTTAGTCCCAAACCACCAAGGGTTAATAGGCTAGTGGATGCGGCAGTGTTTCGTATAAATTTTCTTCTTTCCATTTTACTGTAATTGATAATATCTTAAATCTACTTTTGGGGCAAGGGTATCCGCTTTAGAAAAGAAATCTATCATGGCATTACGTATTTTATAATCGGTTTCCGTTTTAGAAAGTGCTTCTTTAAAAAAGCTCATATTATCACCGCCGGTAACTAAGTAGTCTGATGTGGCTACATTATAAGTTTTGTCTTTATCTAAAGGTTTTCCGTCTATTGTAAAAGATTTGACCGAATTGTCTTTGTTGAGAATAAGCTGCATACCTGCAACAGGGTGCGCTCTTTTGGACTTAATAAGGTAATCTATCATTTTTAATAAAGATGTACCTTTAAGTGCTACGACAACCACCGAGTTTTCAAACGGCATTACCTCATAAGCAGTTCTAGAGGTAACATTTCCTTTAGAGATAATCGATCTAATACCGCCATGGTTTAAAAGTACCAGATCAATACTATTTCCGGTGCGCTTTTTAAAAATAGGATTGGTCTCACTCAGTACAATATCTGCCATTAAATTACCGGCTGTGGTATTGAATTTACCATCTGTTTTTGAAATAACATAAGGTGCATATGCCAATGTACTATCTAAAATACTTTCGACGCGATCATGATAAGGCTGAATAAATTTTTGAATACTGTCAACAGAAGTATAAGTGGTATCAATTGCTATCTGCTTGCCAGTCAGTTCAGTGAGTTTATCAGGATTGTTTTTACAGGATACTAAATTCAACAATGTTATAAATATAACATAATGTTTTATATTTAAAATACCAAAGTGTTTTAACTTCGCCATATAGTTGCAGGGATATTATTTACATTTGTCTAAATGTAAAAATACATGTTTTTAAAAGGAATTAAGGACAAGTTTAAACGGAAATCGGGCCGTAAAATATTAAAACAACTGTTGGCAACACCAGTTGCTGTAACGCGTGAGGGTAAAGGAATACGTTCTGTAGGTTGTATTGTGGATTTAGATAAATTTGAGAAATCTGAAGTGTTTTTTCAATTTCAAGAAGAGTTGTCATTGCATCCCAATGCCGTTAAAATAATTGGATATAAGCGTTTTTATGATAAAAACTCGCCATATGCCACTCCTGTTTTTTCAGATAAAGACTTAGGGTGGAACGGTGAAATTGAAAACAGCTATGCCCTTGAGTTTTTAGGACGGGAATATGACCTATTAGTGAATTATTATAATGAGGATAGCCTGTTGTTGAATTTAATGTCGGTGAAGGCGAAGGCTCGTTTAAAAGTAGGGTTCAAAGAAGTGGGACCTACTTACAATGATTTAATGTTAGATACGCCATTAAAGGACTTTCAGATATTTAAAAAAGAATTGAAAAAGTACTTGGGCATTTTTAAAGAGATTTAATTATGAAAGATTTAAGGGGAGCAGGAGTAGCGTTAATAACGCCTTTTAAAGAAGATGGATCAGTAGATGTAGAGGCTCTTAGAAAAGTTGTAGCTTTTAATATTGAAGGCAACATAGATTACTTGGTGGTTTTAGGAACTACGGCAGAATCGGTAACCTTATCAAAAGAAGAAAAGCAATTGGTCATGCGTACCGTAGAAGAAGCAAATCAAGGTGCTTTGCCTTTGGTTATAGGTATAGGGGGTAATAATACCATGGCATTGGTAGAAGAGCTAAAATCTGCAGATTTATCTGCGTATGATGCCATTTTATCTGTTTCTCCGTATTACAACAGACCTACGCAAGAAGGTATTTATCAACATTTCGCAGCACTTTCGCAAGCTTCGCCTTTGCCTATTATTCTATATAATGTACCAGGTCGTACAGGTAGTAATATGTTACCAGAGACAGTAGTACGTTTGGCAAAGAAATTTGACAAAATCGTTGCGGTTAAAGAAGCTTGCGGAGATATGACCCAAGTTCAAGAACTCATATCAAAAAGACCAGAAGGTTTCTTAGTACTTTCTGGAGATGATATTACGTCCTTACCAACAATAGTTGCCGGTGGTGACGGGGTAATTTCAGTTATTGGTCAAGGTTTACCAGAAGAATTTTCAAAAATGGTTCATGAAGGATTAGATGGTAATACTGAAGTAGCCTATAGCTACCACTACAAAATGCAAGATGGTATGAAGTTGATTTTCGAAGAAGGAAACCCAGCAGGTATCAAAGTTATTTTTGAATATTTAGGCTTGGCAAAACCCTTTGTGCGGTTACCATTAATTACGGCTAGTGATGCTTTAAAGCATAGAATTGTTTCATTTATGGAATCTATGATACGCATACCAGCATAAATATTCGTTAAATCTTCACTTAGTAGGACATTCTTGTGCTGTAAAGCCTGTACTTTTATTGGTTTAAAATGTTTTTTAAATCCATTGATAATCACTAATTTTGCAAAATGTTTTTTAAAATGAGGAGAGTTTTTCCATTACTATTGATTGCCATTGCTTTACAATCTTGTAGCGAGTACCAAAAAGTGCTTAAGAACGATGATGTAAAAGCGAAATACGACATGGCCGAAACTTTCTACGAAGAAGGTGACTTTAGAAGGGCTAACAGATTACTTGAGCAAATTGCGCCCAAGTATGTAGGTAAGCCTCAAGGTGAGCGTGTTATGTTCTTTTTGTCTAACAGTTATTTTATGCGTGGAGATTACAACATGGCAGGCTACCAGTTTGAGCGTTTTGTAAAATCATATCCTAAAAGTGACAAAATGGTAGAAGCTAGTTTTTTAGGGGCTAAAAGTTTCTATGAGTTATCTCCAGATTATTCTTTAGATCAGACCGATACGGATAAGGCTTTATTGAAATTGCAGAATTTCATTAATGCATATTCTGAATCTGAGTATTATGCAGAAGCAAATGCCATGGCGCAAGAGCTTACAACAAAAAAAGAGGAAAAAGCGTTTGAGATATTAAAGCAGTATAACAAATTGGGCGAGTTCAATTATGATATGCTTAAATCTGCAGTAGCGGCTAGTGATAACTTTGTGTCAGATAATCCTGGTTCTCCGTTTAGGGAAGAGGCAATGTTTGTAAAGGTTGAAGCGTTAACACATATGGCTGTAAATAGCTTTGAGCAGTTAAAGGAAGAGCGTTTAAAAAATGCAAAGGCGGCACATGCTGCAATGAAAAAGCAGTTTCCTGAATCTAAATTCGATAAGGAAGCTACAGATTTAATTGAAAAAATTGATAAAGAATTACAACGCATGCAAGCGCAGACCGTTGAATCAAAATAAATAATTTAATTATGAATATGAACGATTTAAAAAACTCTAAAGCATCGGTATCTACGGTAACTATTAACCGTAATGAGTTTGATGAGCCAACTGAAAATATCTACGAGGCTATTTCAATTGCTGCAAAACGTGCTGTTCAGATCAATTCTGAAATTAAAAAAGAGCTTTTAGAGAAATTGGAAGAGTTTGCTACTTATAGTGACAGTTTAGAAGAAGTTTTTGAAAACAAAGAGCAAATCGAAGTTTCTAAGTTTTACGAAAAATTACCTAAGCCACACGCAATGGCGGTAGAAGAGTGGTTGATGGATAAAATCTACCATAGAAACACAGAAAAAGACGCTTAAGAAATATGTTGAACGGCAAAAATGTTCTTTTAGGAATTACCGGAGGAATTGCTGCTTATAAAACAACATTCTTAGTTCGTTTATTTATAAAAGCTGGCGCTAACGTTAAGGTCATACTTACCGATAGCGCCAGCTCCTTTGTTACCCCGCTTACCCTAGCTACTTTGGCTAAAAATCCCGTAGTCCTTGATTTTGTTAAGACAGAAGAGAATACGGTAGATTGGAATCATCACGTAGAAATGGGACTTTGGGCAGACTTGATGTTGATTGCGCCAGCTACGGCAAATACCATGTCTAAAATGGCAACAGGTAATTGCGACAATATTTTAATGGCTACCTATTTATCGGCTAAATGTCCGGTTTTCGTTGCTCCGGCTATGGATTTGGATATGTATAAGCATCCAAGCACAAAAAGTTCTTTAGATGCCCTTGCTTCATTTAGTAACATGATCATACCTGCAGCAAGTGGTGAACTTGCCAGTGGTTTACATGGAGAAGGTAGAATGGCTGAGCCTGAAGATATCATAAGCTTTATAAAGAAGCGACTATCGGAAGGATTGCCATTGTCAGGAAAAAAAGTGTTGATTACTGCAGGTCCAACCTACGAAGCTATTGATCCTGTACGTTTTATAGGAAATCATTCTTCTGGGTTAATGGGATTTGAGCTTGCTAAAACGGCTGCAAACCTTGGTGCCGAAGTGTATTTGGTTACCGGACCAACAAACTTATCTGTTACTCATGATCTTATTCACGTAGTCAATGTGGTATCCGCTGATGATATGTATCATAGTGCTCAAATGCATTATAAAACATCTGATATTGTTATTTGTGCAGCAGCGGTTGCAGATTATAGACCTAAATCCATTGCAGAACAGAAAATTAAAAAATCCGAAGAAAATTTTACTATTGAATTGGTAAAGAATAAAGATATCTTAAAAACCTTCGGTGATCATAAAAAGCATCAGTTCTTGGTTGGTTTCGCCCTAGAAACCGAAAACGAAATTGAAAATGCAAAAGGTAAACTAAAGCGTAAAAACCTAGATGCCATCGTGTTGAATTCTATGCGAGATAAAGGTGCTGGTTTTGGCGGCGTTACCAATAAAATTTCATTTATAGATACCAATTCTAACATTACTGCGTTTGAACTAAAGACCAAGGCAGAAGTTGCCGTGGATATCTTCAATGAAATTATTAAAAGACGATATGCGTAAGGCAGTATTTCTATTACTTTTCACCTTTATAGGATTAGTTGTAAATGCTCAAGAATTAACTTGTGCGGTTACGGTCAATTCTGATCAGCTTACTCAAGGAGACCAGCAGGTTTTTAAAACTTTAGAGCGTTCGCTGAATGATTTTGTCAATAAGACCAAATGGACAAATAGAGTGTATAAAGAGAATGAAAGGGTAAATGCGCAAATGTTCATTACTATCACCTCTTACGAATCCAATAGCTTTAGTGGTAATATTCAAATTCAGTCTTCAAGACCTGTTTATAATACTTCGTATTCTACACCAGTTTTTAATTACAAGGACAATGCGTTCAATTTTCAATACATAGAATTTCAGCCGATGATTTTCAATGAGAATCAGTTCGAGTCTAATTTGGTTAGTGTCATGGCGTATTACGTGTATGTAATATTAGGATTAGATGCCGATACGTTTTCTTTAGAAGGCGGAACTGAGTTTTATAGAAAAGCACAGAATATTGTTACACAGGCACAAGGTAGTAACTCTGCGGGATGGAGCCAGTCAGCCGATTCTAACAGAAGTAGATTTGAATTAATTGATAATCTTTTATCGAATACCTATAGAGAGTACCGTATTGCTATGTATAACTACCACAGAAAAGGGCTAGATATATTGCCTGATAACAACAGCACGGGTAAGCAAGTAATCGCAGGTACAATGAATCTTTTTCAGACCATGATCAATAGAAGGCCCAATGCCTTTTTGATTTCAACTTTTTTTGATGCAAAATCAGAAGAGATAAAGAATATTTTCTCTGACGGACCAAAAGTTGATATCGTAAAGCTGAAAGAAACCCTTAATAAAATAGCTCCTTTATACGCTACAACTTGGAACGATATTAAATATTGAACCATTTTACAAAACGGAATTATAGATTACCTTTGTGAATCTAAAATTCTAACGTGTGCTTTCAACCCTTTCCATTTCTAATTACGCATTAATTGATCGTCTAGAAGTAGACTTCAATAAAGGTTTCACGGTTATTACCGGTGAAACTGGCGCCGGTAAATCTATTTTACTTGGCGGACTATCTTTAGTGTTAGGTAAACGTGCAGATTTAAGTTCTTTACGGGTTAAAGATCAGAAATGTATTATTGAGGGTACTTTTAAGATAGACACGTACGGACTCCAGAGTTTTTTTGAAGAAAATGATTTGGACTATGATGATAGTACAGTCATTAGGCGAGAGATTTTACCAAGTGGTAAGTCTAGAGCATTTGTAAACGATACGCCGGTTACGTTAGGGGTCTTATCTACATTGGGTGAAAACCTAATAGATATTCATTCTCAGCATCAGACTATGCAACTTACTGAAAATGACTTTCAGTTAAAATTAGTAGATGCGCTGGCAAACAATCAAAAAAGATTAACGGCATATAGAAAAGATTTAAAAACTTATCGTAAAGCGCAGAAGGAATTAGAGAAACTTATTGAAATTCAAAGCACAGCGAACAAAGAACAAGATTACAATACGTTTTTGTTGGAAGAATTAGAAAAAGCACCGTTAAAAGCAGGAGTAATTGAAGAGCTGGAAGAAGAATATGAACAGCTGAACAATGTGGAGTTGATTATGGAGCAGTTATCTAAAGGAGACCAATTGTTCAATGATGAGCAAATAGGGGTTTTACCTTTAGTAACAGAAATGCGCCAATCACTTTCAAAACTGATAGATTTTGGGTCTAGCTACAAAGATTTGTTTGAGCGTGTAAAATCTGTAATGATAGAACTAGATGATGTGAGTTCAGAATTGCAGCGTCTTCAAGAAGGGGTAGAGGCGAACCCTGATCAGTTAGAACAGGTGAATAATAAATTACAGCTGCTGTATAATTTACAGAAAAAGCATAATGTCAGCGATATAGCTGAGTTGATTAGCATTAAGAACGACCTTGCTGATAAAGTTTTTGAAACTGCCAATTTAGATGATAAAATTGCAGCTAGAACAAAGGAAATAGAAGAGATGGAAGCTGTCTTGGAATCAAAGGCTATTTTGTTACGAGAAAAAAGAAACTTGGTAATTCCACAACTTAAGAAAAAATTGGAGTCCGATTTGGGGCTATTAGGTATGCCAAGTGCATCGTTCGAAATAAAATTAAGCGCCGCGGAGGCGTTTGCAGTTACCGGTAAAGATGAGCTTTCATTTTTATTTACCGCCAATAGAGGTGGTAGTTATGGCGAATTAAAGAAAGTAGCATCTGGTGGGGAATTGTCTAGAATAATGTTGGTGATCAAATCCATACTTGCCAAGTATGAAAAGTTACCGACTATTATGTTCGATGAAATAGATACTGGTGTGTCAGGGGAAATATCTGACCGCATGGCAGATATAATGAAAGATATGAGTGCGGATCTGCAAGTATTTTCGATTACGCATTTACCGCAAGTAGCATCAAAAGGAAACAACCATTTCAAAGTCTTTAAAACCGAAGGTAAAGAACGTACGATGACCAATTTAAAGCAATTGACCAATGATGAAAGAGTGGTAGAGTTGGCTCATATGTTAAGCGGTAAAGATCTTTCTGATTCTGCATTGGCACATGCAAAAGAACTTTTAAGTGCATCTTCAAGTATATAAAACATTACATTTTTTAAAAATGTGATTGGTCTTGTGCCAATTGAGATTTTATGCTACTACATTAAGACTGTTGTTTTAGGGTTTTTAAGTAGTACTTCAATTCTCTATTAACATATTTTGGATATCTTTGAATTTTAAATCTAACTATAGAATCAACCATCATGGGATATAACTTATTAAAAGGTAAAAGGGGAATTATTTTTGGAGCATTAGACGAAAGTTCTATTGCGTGGAAAACAGCGCAAACGGTACACGCAGAAGGCGGTACTTTTGTTTTGACAAACGCCCCAATTGCTATGAGAATGGGTCAGATAGACCAATTGGCAAAAGAAACAGGATCAGAAATTATACCTGCAGATGCTACAAGTGTTGAAGACTTGGATAATTTAGTAGCAAAGGCAGTTGAAATTTTAGGAGGAAAAATAGATTTCGTATTACATTCAATCGGTATGTCCGTTAACGTACGTAAAGGTCGTGCTTACACAGATGAAAAATATGATTTTACGGCTAAAGGATGGGATGTTTCTGCGCTTTCTTTTCATAAAGTATTGCAATCACTTTATAAAGCGGATGCTATGAACGAGTGGGGTAGTGTTGTGGCTTTGACTTACATGGCCGCGCAAAGAACATTTCCGGATTATAACGATATGGCAGATAACAAAGCGTATTTAGAATCTGTTGCCCGTAGCTTTGGTTATTTCTTTGGTAAAGAGAAAAACGTACGTGTAAACACTATTTCTCAATCACCTACTGCAACAACTGCAGGACAAGGAGTAAAAGGTTTTGACGGCTTTATCAGTTATGCGGAAAAAATGTCTCCGTTAGGTAATGCTTCAGCTCAAGACTGTGCTGATTATACTATTACCTTATTCTCTGATCTTACCAGAAAGGTAACCATGCAGAACTTGTTTCATGACGGTGGTTTCTCTAATACAGGAGTTAGTCAAGAAGTTATAGAGAAGTTTTAATCAAGATTTTAATATTCCAATTTTATTGGAGCCTATTCATTTAAGGAGCGTAAAAATGGACTTGTCGTTTTCTTTTATCATTCCCGTATACAATAGACCCAACGAAATTAAGGAACTGTTGGATAGTCTACGTTTACAAACCTATGACAAAACTTTTGAGGTGGTTATCGTCGAAGACGGTTCTACTATTTCATCTGAAGAAGTCATAGGTGAGTATGTAGATGATCTAGCTATTTCATATTACAAGAAGCCAAATTCTGGTCCTGGAGATTCTCGGAATTACGGTATGGCTAGGGCAAAAGGCAATTACTTTATAGTATTGGATTCTGATTGTATTTTACCACCACAGTATCTTGTGGCTGCAGAAAAGAGTTTGCAAGAAGATTTTGTTCATTGTTATGGTGGTCCGGATGCGGCACATGAATCTTTTTCTACAGTTCAAAAAGCAATTAACTATGCTATGACTTCTTTTTTGACCACAGGAGGAATTCGTGGTGGTAAGAAATCAGTAGATAAATTTCAGCCCAGAAGCTTTAATATGGGTATTTCTAAAGAAGCTTTTAGTACAGTGGGCGGTTATGGAAATATTCACCCCGGTGAAGATCCGGATCTAACCATACGCATTTGGAATAAAGGGTATAGAACTAAATTGATTTCAGAAGCATTTGTGTATCATAAAAGGCGAATAGACTGGAACAAATTTTATATTCAGGTGAATAAATTTGGTATGGTACGCCCTATATTAAATAAATGGCATCCGGAGACCAAGAAGATTACCTATTGGTTTCCAACTGTATTTTGTTTAGGATTTGTGGTTTCGGTATTATTGGCATTAGTAGGTTTCAAAATTCCGTGGTTTATATATTCAACATACTTTTTAGTTTTGTTTATAGATGCGCTTTTAAAAACTCGTAATTTAAAAGTGGCATTTTTATCACTGGTGGCAACAGCGATACAATTTTTTGGATATGGATACGGATTTTTAAAATCAACCTTGTATATTAATTCTTCAAATAAAAAGCCAGAGGAAATTTTTCCCAAATTATTTTTTAGAGTGAATTGATGGAACGTTTAGTAGAGTGGATAAAAACAGGACTAAAGAAAAGAAAGGTAAAAGTCTTTCTTGTGTTCTTGTTGTGTGCTTCACTCGCTTGGTTAATTAATAAGTTATCGCTTACCTATACAAATAACACTACTTTTCAAGTGGAATATGTAAATGTTCCGGACGAATTCTTATTGGCAAATACTCCAAAAGATGAAATTGAAGTACGTCTTCAAGCAGCTGGATTTCAATTTTTAGGATATGAATTAAAACCCAAGCAGGTAAAGTTAGATGTTAGTAAGGTGATGCATAAAGATGATGCCTACTATTTAACATCGGATCAAATTAGAATTCAGTTAGAATCTCAGCTTAATAATTATAGCATACTTACAGATTTTGATAGTGATGCTATATATTTTGACTTTACATCTTTAGAAACCAAGAAGGTACCAGTAAAAGTAATGGTAGATATGACCTTTGCTTCAAACCACATTCTGGAAGGGGAGATTGAAGTAGTGCCAGATTCAATTCAAATTTCAGGTCCTAAAAGTCAAATTGATACTATAAAACAAATTAGAACGACATTGTTTAAGTCTGATTATATAAATACTTCATTCTCAAATGAAATCGCCTTACAATTACCGGAACAATTAAAAGGAACAACTTTTTCAAATAAAAAAGTTAGGCTCTCTGGTAAGGTGGTTAAATTTTCTGAACAAGTAATAGAAGTTCCTGTTCAGGTAATCAATTTACCAGAAAATGTAAAGGTTCGTACTTTTCCAGAAATAGTTGAAGTCCGGTGTCAGGGTACTTTAGAGCATTTGAAGGAATTGGAAATAGGAGATTTTTCTGTAGAGGCAGATTATGCTACGCTCTCAAAAGAAAACGAGAATACCTTGTCCGTAAAATTGGTGAAATATCCAAGAAGTTTAAACAATGCTGTAATCAGCACAAATGAAGTTGAATTTATACTTCGAAGAGAATGATGATAATAGGTTTAACAGGTGGAATAGGTAGCGGAAAATCTACGGTAGCTACTATGTTTAAAGAGTTAGGTGTTCCGGTTTATGATTCCGATCAACGTGCGAAATACTTAATGAATACTTCCAAAGTTATACATGACCAATTAGTTGCATTATTAGGGGAAGAGGCTTTTAAGGATGGTGCGTTAAACAAATCATATATAGCTGGTAAAGTTTTTAATGATACAGAGTTATTGGCAAAACTCAATAATATAGTGCATCCTGTGGTGAGGCAAGATTTTATAGATTGGTCAAATGATCAAGATGCAAACTATGTAATTCAAGAAACAGCTTTGTTGTTTGAAAATAAGGCTCAAGAACTCTATGATGATGTCATATTAGTAACCGCTCCCAAAGAAGTCCGTATTAATCGTGTGTTAGATAGGGATAACACTACAAGAGAGCAGGTTGAAGCACGTATGAACAATCAACTTGATGATGAAACCAAATTAGAATTAGCCAATTATGTAATTGAAAATACTGACTTAGAAAGAACTAGGTCAAAAGTGCTACAAGTTCACGCATCTATCCTCTCTGACTGTTAGTAATTTAGCAATTTTAACATTTTTGTTAAGGTTAGGTTAAACGTACTACCCTCTAACTGTTAAATCTTTAATTTTAACACCCAATGAACAAAAAGTTATTTGTGCTCTTAGTGGTTTTAATGAGCCTTTCACTTATTGGTCTGATTTTCGTTCAAAGTTTTTGGATTAGCAAATCCATAGATAGTGGAGAAGAACAATTCTCTAGCAGTGTTTCAGAAGCATTGAACAGCGTCACCAATAAAATTACCGAAAGGGAATCTAAAAACTACTTTGATAGGTATTTACATGCAAAGGATAGTATTGGAGGAGAGCTAAAAGGTGCTCAGCTGACTAATTTTTTCTTTATTGATAGGGATATCAATTCTAATGAAATATTACTGTATGAACACGGTATATTAGAAGAAGATTATGGTATTTCGTCTACGTTCTTTGATAGTAGTGATGGTGCGGATACCACTATCATTAAAAATTTTACCAGTAAACGAACTACCTCGATTTTTAGGGCAGATTTTGATATAGAAAGTAATACGCCACGTTTTAATCCTATTCAAAGGATTGAAAAAATTGGGGGTCTTAACAAAATGGAAAAGGCTGCCATGGAAGAAATGTTTATGGTTCATGCAAAGCGTGTACCTATTCACAAGCGTGTTTCCAAGCAAGAAATTGAATTGTTGCTGCAACGAGAATTGGAGAACAGAGGTGTTGATATTGCTTTTGAGTATGGAGTGTATAGCAATGGTCTACCGACCAAGGTGAAATCTTCCAAATTTAAATATGCAGAATCAAACATCTATAAATCTCCCATGTTTGTAGATTTTGAAGGAGTCTCAAATTTCGATTTGTTAGTTTCCTTTCCAAAGAAAAAACGATTCTTGGTACAGTCCATTTTAGGTCTGGCGCTTCTTTCGCTGTTATTTACCATTATCATAGTGGTAGCTTATGCAGGGGCAATTTATCAGTTGATACGTCAAAAGCAGATATCTGAAATAAAAACAGATTTCATTAATAATATGACGCATGAGTTTAAAACTCCCATTGCGACTATTAATCTTGCTGTAGAAGCGATTAGAAACCCTAAGATAATTACCGATCAAGAAAAGGTTTTGCGCTATTTACAGATGATTAGAGATGAGAATAAAAGAATGCATGCTCAAGTAGAAAATGTATTAAGAATCTCTAAACTTGAAAAAAATCAGCTTGATATTAGTAAGGATAGGGTTAACGTTCACGACATTATAGAAGACGCTATTACTCACGTTCAATTAATCGTTGATGATAGAGGCGGATATATACATACACATTTAGATGCTGAACGATGTGAAGTGTTAGCTAATGAAATGCATTTTACCAATGTTATTGTAAATATGTTGGATAATGCAATCAAGTATTCTGAAGAAGCACCAAAAATTGATGTATTTACAGAAAGAGCTAAAAATTATATTATAATAAAAGTGCAAGATCAAGGTGCTGGTATGAGCAAGGCTGTGGTCAAGAAAGTATTTGAAAAATTCTATAGAGAGCACACAGGAGATTTGCACAACGTTAAAGGACATGGATTAGGATTGTCTTACGTTAAAAAAATAGTAGAAGACCACCAAGGCGAAGTATATGCCGAAAGTGAAAAAGGAAAAGGAAGTACATTTTACATAAAACTGCCGTTAATATAAAAATATATGGAAACAATAAACAAGAAAATACTTTTAGTAGAGGATGACCCAAATTTTGGGATTGTATTGAAGGATTATTTGTCAATGAATGATTTTGATGTCACTTTGGCCAAGAATGGAATGGAAGGATTTGAGAAGTTCAAAAAAGATAATTATGATATCTGTATTTTAGATGTGATGATGCCTTATAAGGACGGTTTCACGTTAGCGAAAGAAATTCGTGAAAAGAATGAGAATGTTCCAATTGTTTTTTTGACGGCAAAAACAATGAAGGAAGATGTTCTTAAAGGATATAAAGCTGGTGCAGATGATTATTTGAACAAGCCTTTTGATTCTGAAGTTCTACTTATGAAATTAAAAGCGATTCTTCAAAGAAAAGCTTCTAACGGATTGGCGGATAGCAAGAAATTTGAATTTACAATTGGTGGTTTTCACTTGAATTCTAAATTAAGATTCTTGAAATATAAAGATGAGGAATCAATTAAGCTTTCTCCAAAAGAGAATGAGCTATTGCGTTTGTTGGCTTTACATGAAAATGATTTAATGCCAAGAGAGCTTGCGCTGACTAAGATATGGAGAGATGATAACTACTTTACATCTCGTAGTATGGATGTTTATATTGCTAAACTACGTAAGTATCTTAAGGTTGATGATACCGTTGAAATATTGAACATACATGGTGAAGGTTTCCGTTTGGTTGTAAAGACTGAAGGAGAGTAATCTTACTAAGAACTATTATAAAAAAGCATCCTACTGGGATGCTTTTTTGTTTTATAACTTTTCTATAATATCCTTTACAATTTCATTGGGAGTTTGATCTATAGAAACTGTAAGTGCATCTTTTGGAGTTTCAAGATCATCAAATTGAGATTGCAACAAGCCTTTTGGCATGTAATGGTTTTCTCGTTTGTTTAGTCGGGCTTCTATGAGTTCAAAACTACCATCTAAAAAAACAAATTGATGTTTGTTCTCTAAATTTTTGCCAAGTATAGTTCTGTATTTTTCCTTAAGGGAAGAGCAAACTATAACAGCGCCAGTCTCTAAATTTTCAATACCTACCTCATTAAGTTTCTCTAGCCAACCCTGGCGATCATTATCGTTTAATGGACGACCTTCTCTCATTTTTTTCACGTTCGCTTCTGGATGAAAACTATCACCATCAAAAAAAGGAAATTGTAATTTCTCTGCTAACAGTTGACCAATGGTAGATTTGCCACTACCGGAAACACCCATTAAGAATAAGATTTGCTTTTTAACCATGCTTTAAATTTACAATTTCATTATCAATTTCTTGTAAAAGACTTTTAGGTGTATAATTATACTCAACCCATTTGGTATCCTTGTTTCTTAAAAACCAAGTCAGTTGTCTTTTAGCAAATCTTCGTGTATTTTTCTTTATTTCAGATATAGCGAACTCTAAGGTCCATTCATCATTAAAATAATTAAAAAGTTCTTTGTAGCCCACAGTTTGCAAAGCATTATAGTCCTTGTAATTAACTAAGCTTTTGGCTTCTTCTAAAAGTCCGGCTTCAACCATAAGGTCTACACGTTGATTTATGCGTTCATAGATCAAAGGTCGCTCAGCTTTTAACCCTACGGATAAAACCTTGAATGCTCTTTTTGCTTTTGGTTTGTTTAAGAACGATGAATAGGGAGTACCGCTACCAATGGTAACTTCTAACGCCCTGATCACTCTTTGGGGATTATAAATATCTACCTTTTCAAAATATGTAGGGTCTAATTGTTTTAACTTCTTTTGTAGAGCTTCAATACCATTTTCTGCCAATTCGGTATTCAAATATTCACGAATCGATGGGTCTACAGTAGGAAAGTTGTTTAGTCCGTCTGTAACGGCATTTACATACAGACCACTACCACCAACCATAATTACCACATCATGAACTTTAAAAAGATCGGATAGTTTTTGAATGGCTTCTCTTTCAAAATCACCCACGGTGTATTGTTCAGTAATACTTTTGTGCTGTATGAAATGGTGTTTTGCTTGAGATAGCTCGTCTAAACTTGGTACAGCAGTACCAATATTCATTTCTTTGAAAAACTGTCTAGAATCGGCTGATATAATTTCTGTATTGTAATGTTGAGCTAAAATTATGGCCAATTTGGTTTTCCCGATGGCTGTTGGTCCAACTACCGATATAAGAATTTTATTCATTTAAAATAGATCCACAGTTATAACAATGAGTAGCATCATCTCTATGACCTTCTTTGCTACATGTTGGGCAACATTGTGTATTCACATGAACGTAACTCCCAGATTCTTTTAGATTAGAAGTGTCATCTCTATTTTGTTTAGAGAATTCAGCAGTAACCATACCTGTTGGTACGGCAATGATACCATAACCTAATAGCATAATTATCGTTGCAATTGCTTGCCCTTGTGGTGTTATAGGAGCAATATCACCATAACCAACAGTAGTTAGTGTTACAATGGTCCAGTATATGCTTGTAGGTATGCTTGTAAACCCTGCTTCATCACCCTCTACCAAATACATTAGAGTACCCATCATAACAGATGCGATAAGTACGGCAAATAGAAATACGGTAATTTTTGCTCTACTCGCTTTTAATGCTCTTTTTAATTGAGAAGCTTCACCTAGAAAACGAGCAAGTTTTAAAATACGGAAAACACGTAATAACCTAAATGCGCGTACGGCTAAGAGTACTTGGGATCCAGCAAAAATATAGGAAATATATAACGGTATAGTAGATAAGAAATCTATGATACCGTAAAAACTAAATATATAGGCACTAGGTTTTCTTATAGAAATTATTCGTGCTATGTATTCAATGGTAAAGAAAATGGTAACGATCCATTCAAGTACAAATAGAATTTCATGGTATTCAGCGTCAATAGCTTTTACACTTTCTAGCATGATAAGAATAACACTGAAAATGATAATTATGAAGAGAATAATATCGAACAATTTACCCATGGGGGTATCTGCTTCATAAATTATTTCATGAATTTTATGTTTCCAAGGTGCTAGTTTTTCGTCTTCCTTCAAACTAATCGTTTATTTCAATTATTTTAAGTACCCGCTTCTTTCTCAGATAAGATTCAATAAGATAATTAGCATCACGAGTACCGTTCATTGGTGTAATTATACTTTCTAAGATATGAATATTATTTATTTGATAGTTCAGATCATAGAATCCGAATCCTACTAAAGAACCATTTTTAAGCAAAATAGCACTTTGTTCCCCAATTTCTCTACCCTTGTCAACCACAACAACTTTATTTGCTTTAATGCTGTTTTGTGTAGTTGCAGCTATAACTCGTTTATTATATTCTTCAACGTCTTCTTTATCTATACAAGCGCCTTTACAATTACCATCATCATAGCCTGAACAATTGTTTCGAGCTTCACTGATACCGTTTACTTTTTCGCACAGACCAAATTCTTTGGTAATTTTATACAAATAATTCATAGCACTGAATACACCGTTAAAAAGCCCTAATGGCTCTTTACATTCTCTATAAGGTTTAATGTCTAAAGAAAAATAACCATTTTCGTTTACGCTTTTGCAAATAGCGTGGCTATACATTCTTTTTTTAGGAATGCTACTGTATTTAGGTCTAAGTTTTAAAAGTTCTTCATGTTCCTTTAAAATAGCTACAAGTTCATTACCCGTAAGTTCAAAAGTAACTTTTTTGGTGTCCTTGGTTAACTTTCTAGATTTATCATTGGTCTTGGTGAATATCTGATTGACCCTCTTTTTTATATCGCTTGTTTTGCTAAGGTGAATAATGTCTCCATCTTTATTATGCATATAAAAGACTCCGGTTTTGTTCGGTAGGTCCCGCACAATATCCAATTGTTTTTCAGAAAGTTCACCCTGGGTTTCTTTTCTTATGGTGTCTTTAATGATTATTTTTTCAGAATCTTTGGCAAGCAAAAGTTTAAACAGTTTTATAGTTGCCAAAGCATCACCATTAGCGCGGTGTCTATCACTTACCGGTATACCTAGGGATCGTACCAATTTACCTAAACTGTATGATTCCGCATCTGGTAATAAAAGCTTAGATAGGTCTACGGTGCAAAGGGTTTTGCGTTCAAAATTATAGCCTAAACGTCTAAATTCGGTTCTTAGAATTCTATAATCGAACTGGGCATTATGGGCAACGATTACGGTATCTTCCGTAATCTCAATAATACGTTTGGCAACCTCATAAAATTTAGGTGCCGTTCTAAGCATTTTACTATTAATGCCCGTTAGTTTAACCACAAATGGTTGTATATCCCTTTCCGGATTTACTAAACTAATGAATTTGTCAACTACTTTTTGTCCATCAAATTTGTGAATAGCAATTTCGGTGATTCCCTCTTCATTAAATTTTCCTCCGGTAGTTTCAATATCTAAAATTGCGTACATGTATTATAATATAATTTGTGGGGTAGTAATGTTTTAGATATTAATTTCTAGATCCAAAGATACTACTTCCTATACGTACCATGTTACTGCCTTCTTCAATTGCGATTTTATAATCACCACTCATACCCATAGAGAGGGTAGTAAAATCGGTATAGTTATTACAAAGTTTTGTATAAAGTGATTTTAAACCGCTGAACTCCTTGCGAACCTGATTGTCATTATCAGTAAAGGTTGCCATGCCCATTAGACCTACAATCTTTACATTTTTGTAAGCCTTAAATTCTTCGTTGGCTACCAATTCAAGTAATTCTTCTTCATTAAACCCGAATTTTGTGTCTTCTTCGGCAATATGTACCTGAAGTAAACATGAGATGGTACGATTGTGTTTTTCTGCTTGTTTATTAATTTCTGCCAATAATCTTGGGCTGTCAACCCCATGAACCAAAGAAACGTATTCAGCCATGTATTTGACTTTATTGCGCTGTAAATGACCGATCATATGCCATTCAATATCTTTTGGTAGGTTCTCCCACTTTTCTGTCATTTCTTGAACCCTGTTCTCTCCAAAAACACGTTGCCCCTCATCATAAGCTTCCTGAATAAATGACATTGGTTTTGTTTTAGATACGGCAACTAAGGTTACGGTATCAGGAATGGTTTCTTTAATGGCTAATAAGTTTTCTTTTATAGACATATAAACTTCAATTCTAGAATGCTTTATTTAGTGAACTGATTTGATACAACTTCAGCTTTTCTGTTTGCGGAATAATCGTAAAACCCTTCACCGGATTTTATTCCCTTTTTCCCTGCCATTACCATATTTACAAGTAATGGGGATGGTGCATATTTAGGGTTTTTGAATCCGTCATGCATCACGTTTAAAATAGAAAGACAAACATCTAATCCTATAAAATCCGCTAATTGTAACGGACCCATAGGGTGCGCCATACCTAATTTCATTACCGTATCTATTTCTTCAACACCTGCAACGCCATGATGCAATGTTTCAATAGCTTCATTGATCATAGGCATTAAAATTCTATTAGCAACAAAACCAGGGTAGTCGTTCACTTCTGTCGGAATCTTTCCTAATTCTTTAGAAAGCTCCATAATTGAAGTTGTGGTCTCGTTAGAAGTGCTATAGCCTCTAATAATCTCCACTAATTTCATTATAGGAACCGGATTCATAAAATGCATTCCAATAACTTTTTCAGGTCTATTGGTAGCTGCGGCAATCTGAGTTATGGAAATAGAAGAAGTGTTTGATGCTAAAATGGTATTTGCATCACAGACATCATCAAGCTCTTTAAAAATTTTTAATTTGATGGTTACATTTTCTGTGGCAGCTTCAATAGCAAGATCAACCTTTGATACACCTGCTTTCAATTCTGTAAAAGATTTGATATTTGCTAGTGTGTTTTCTTTGTCGGATATCGTTATTTTTTCTTTAGCTACCATTCTGTCCAAATTCTTGGCTATGGTGGCAAGACCTTTATCTAAAGCTTCTCTAGAAACATCAATTAGGTGAACTTGAAAGTTGTTTTGGGCAAATACGTGGGCAATTCCGTTGCCCATTGTACCTGCACCTATAACTGCAATTGTCTTCATATTTTATTTGGATTAAATGCTGCAATAATTTGTAGAGCAACTTTTAGCGCTTGTGTACCTTGTTTTAAACTTACAACAGGAGTTGTGTTATTGTTTATAGCGTCTGCGAAAGATTCTAGCTCATCTAAAATAGCGTTATTGGTCTCAATAGATGGGTTTTCAAAATAAATTTGTTTTTTGATACCTTCGGCGTTTTGTAGAATCATATCAAAATCTCCCGGTTCTTTAGGGGCATCTTTCATTTTCACGACTTCCACTTTCTTCTCAAGAAAATCTACGGAAATATAAGCGTCTTTTTGAAAGAAACGAGATTTTCTCATGTTCTTTAAAGAGATTCTACTAGCCGTTAAATTCGCTACACATCCGTTAGCAAACTCTAATCTGGCATTTGCAATATCTGGAGATTGACTAATAACCGAAACTCCGCTAGCATTTACCTGTACTACTTCAGAATTTACAACACTTAGAATAGCGTCAATATCGTGAATCATTAAATCTAGAACAACAGGCACATCAGTGCCTCGTGGATTAAATTCAGCCAATCTATGGGCTTCAATGAACATAGGGTCTTTTATAGCGTGCTTTACAGAAGTAAATGCAGGGTTAAAACGCTCCACATGTCCCACTTGTCCCTTTACTCCAAATTCCTCTTCTAGTTCAAGTAGTGAATTAGCTTCTTCTAGGGTGTGTGTAATAGGTTTTTCAATAAAAATATGCTTACTTTTTTCGATGGCTTTTTTTGCACAATCGTAATGAGAAAGGGTAGGAGTTACAATATCAACGACATCAACGGCATCAATTAAATCATCAAGACTTTTGAAATAAGTATATCCAAATTCCGAGCTAACCTTTTCTCCATTAGAACTATCGGCATCGTAAAAACCAACGAGTTCATATTTTTTAGATTCATTTAGAAGTCTAAGGTGGATTTTACCTAGATGCCCAGCTCCTAAAACACCAACTTTTAACATTTGTTTCGTTTTCCTCAAAAATACGCATAGTTAGGTACTTTTATCCTATGCAAGATTTCAATTTTAGAAAAAATAAATATAAGTTTTCGTTGGTTCTTCCGTCGTTTAAAGAACTTTATTAACTTTGAAGGACAAACCGACTACCATTGAAAGATACCTTAAAACACAGGGGAATGCGCAACCATTTAGCGCAAGTATTGATAGACAAAGGAATAGCTGATAAAAGTGTTCTGGATGCTGTTAGAGAAATACCTAGACACTTATTTATAGATAGTAGTTTTGAGGGGCATGCCTATCAAAACAAAGCTTTTCCTATTGCTGCGAACCAAACAATATCTCACCCGTATACCGTTGCTTTTCAAACTGAATTATTAGAACTAGAACAAGGGCAAAAAGTTTTGGAAATTGGTACAGGTAGTGGTTACCAGACCGCAGTACTTTTAAAATTGAAGGTAAAAGTCTACACTATTGAAAGACAGTTAGAATTATTTAAAAAGACTAATATTTTCTTCAAAAAAATGGGTTATCGACCTAAGCAGGTCATCTTTGGAGATGGGTATAAAGGTTTGCCTAAAGAAGCTCCGTTTGATCGTATTATTGTAACCGCAGGTGCACCTTCAGTACCTAAGGCTTTATTATCGCAATTAAAAGTAGGAGGTAGGTTAGTAATACCAATAGGTTTTGAAGAACAGATAATGACATTGTTCGTGAGAACTACAGAAAAAGAATTCTCTAAGACAGAATACGGTTCCTTTAGATTTGTACCGTTGTTAGAGAATAAAAACTAGCCGTTAAAATTCTTCTTTATACGATCAAGATCTCTCTTATTGTCGCGGTCTTTTATAGACTCTCTTTTGTCGTAAAGTTTTTTACCTTTCGCTAATGCAATTTGCATTTTAGCAAAGCCTCTTTCATTTACAAAAACACGAAGGGGTACAATGGTTAAACCAGAGGTATTTACTTCTTTACTGAGTTTTTTAAGTTCTCTTCTCTGTAATAGTAATTTACGCGCAGCTTTCGGTTTGTGGTTAAAGTGAGATGCATGGGAGTATTCGTCTATCTGCATGTTAATAACAAATAGCTCATCTCTATCATTAAATTCACAAAAACTCTCTGAAATAGACGCGCGACCTTCTCTGATAGCTTTGATTTCGGTACCGGCTAAAACGATACCTGCCGTATAGTTATCTAAAAGCTCGTATTCAAAACGAGCTCTTTTGTTCTTAATGTTTATTGTATTCTGCATCACAGGCAAAAGTAAGAACATTTGAATGAATGTCTTAGCCTTTTAAAAGTTATTGCTAACGATATTATTTTAATCTGGACAGTTACAGTTGAAAATTAGTTTTTCTACTGAAGATATGCCGTTAATGATCTTAACGATAAACAAAGTTCCGTTTTCGCTATCATCAATGTCATAATACTTTTGTTCGTCAATTAATTTATTTACAAATTCAGGAGTAGTGTTACTGTGACCAACAATTAGTACATTATTATTTAAATTATCAGCTTTAAATTGAGCAATGTCAATAGTGCTAGGGTCGTAATACTGAACATCAATATTTTGCTTAACAGAAGTAGGTGCTGCTGTCATTGCAGTTCTGTTATAGTCCGTAGAATAAATAGCATTCAACTCTGTGTCTGCAAGAATTTCTGCCCAATGCATGGCTCTGCCTAATCCTTTTTGATTAAGTTCGGGGTCAGAATCGTCAGGGTTGTTTCTATTCTTTTCGGCATGTCTTATGAGATAAAATGTCGAAATTGAAGTTTGTTCTTGCGATGTGTCAATAACTGGCTGATCTTTGCAGGAAAGATTGATTGCCAAAAAAAATAAAAGAACAATTTTTAATGCTTTCATGAAATTTTGTTTGGTGTATTAATTTAATAACTAAAATTAGTTGAAAATAGTACTATAAATAGTCTATTTTTTGTTTTTTTGCATATGAAAAAAATTTGTGGGGCACTTCTTATTGGTTTTGTAGTTCTAGGTATAAAGGCTCAAGAAGTCGTACTTCCTACTGATTTTAGGCAGCAAAATCTTACTGAATATAACAGTAGTTTAATAAATCCTGCTTATAGTTTAGACCGTAATAATCCCTCTTCAGTAGCATTGTGGGCTAGATGGCAATGGCAATCTTATGATGCGGACCCAACTTCACTATTCTTGAATTATACAGCAAGACTAAATGATGTATCTGCTGCTGGTGTTGGTTTTTTTCAGCATAATACAGGAATCTTCTTAAATACCGGTGCGGCCCTTAACTACGCTCATACAATAGAGTTGAGTGAAGGTATTATTTTAGGAGTTGGTTTAAACGTTTTTGCTTTTCAACAGAAATTGGCAGATGATCGCTTTTTTATTCCTAACCCGTTACAGACTACTGCAGAGAATGATTTTATTCTGCAAATGGCACCAGGAGTTAATTTGAGTATTGATAGATTTAATATTGGCTTAGTATCTGAAAATTTATTTGATTATAATTTCTCTTCTAATGAACGAAATACAAGTCCTGATGATAGAATGTTTCAGGCTTTGGTAAGTTATGATGTTCCTGTTAGTGTATTGAGTGCGGATGACAGTTCGGTTTTAAGACCTATGCTGTATTATAAGACTATTCCGGGACTTGACAATCAAGTGGGAATGACGGCATTATTGACAACAAACAAATATTGGGCGCAAGCAGGTTATAATAGTTTCTATGGATTTTCTGGAGGTGTAGGAGGTCGTTTCTTTAAACGTTTCTCTTTTGGCGCATTGGTTGAAGTTGGTACAAGTTCAGATTTAAAAGGTCAAGATCCATCGTTTGAGTTGGTGACATCATATAAGCTAGGTGCCATAAAAACACCTGAAGAAAAGCTTGAAGAGCAGTTAATTGCAGAAGAGGAAAAACAAAAAGAGGGTGTACTAGTTAAACAAGAAGAGAATACCGTTGTATCTAATGAACTGTCTAAAGCAGAGAAGTTAGCCCTTAAGCGCGAATCTAAAAAACAAGAGCGTTTGGCACTCATAGAAAGTAAAAGGATAAAGGATTCTATTCAAGCTGCTTCAAGAAAGTCTGATTTGGTCGTAAAAGAATCAAAGAGAGATATTAAACGAAAAAGAGATTCTTTAGAAAGTGCAAGAGCAGAACAAGCTTTAGCGCAAGCTAGAGCATTAAAACAGCAACAACAGCAAGATTCAATTGCGGCGGTAATGAAAAAGGAGGCAGCTGCTGTAGCATTGGCACAACAACGAAGACAAGATTCTATTGCGGAAAGCAAAGCTTTGGCAATGAAGAATGAAGTCGTAGAGGTTAAAGCTGGTGAGAAATATGAAGAAGTGACCAAAGAAGGTTCATTAGAACCTGGGTATTATTTGATAGCAAATGTATTTGGTACTAAAAAATACTTAGATGCTTTCTTGGCGGATATGAAGAAGAGAGGAATCAATGCTAAATCTTTCTTCAGGCAAAAGAATAAATATAACTATGTGTATTTAGCTAAATACAACTTCATAAAAGATGCTAGGGAAGCCAGAGACTCTGATCTGGGAGGAAAATACACTGATAAAATATGGATATTCAGGGTAACGGGTGAGTAGAAAACTTATCCGCTATCAGGTTATTTTATTAGTAGTAAGCCCGCAATGACTTTGAAATTTACTTTAGTTCTCTTTTAATTAATACATCTAAATACGTAACTGTATTTAGTAAGTATTTACGATCCTTTGTAATGGTAGCCATTGAAATTGCTCCTTGAATAATCGTAAATAGTTGTTTTGAGAACTGTAGTGGAGAAACTGGTAGTTTAAACTCTCCGTTATTAATGCCATTTTCAAAGACCAAGGCTATTTTACCTTCAATTTCCTTTATGGTTTCTTTAGCTGCGGCAGCAAGTAGTTTATTATTGTGTTGAGCGTCTATACCAACATTTAAAATAGGGCAACCACCCATTTTCATTGTAAAAATATCATACTTTTTATAAAAGTCGATTAGATTTTCAATTTTAGCCATGGCATTACCTTCAATTGATAAGTACTCATCAATAGCAGTAAGCAATAAACTTCTGTTGTAATCAAAAGCAGCTAAGGCAAGAGCCTCTTTATTTTCGAAGTTACCGTAAAGTGCACCCTTAGTTAAATTGGTGGCGTCGGTTAAATCGCTCATACTGGTACCTACATACCCATGTTTGTTAAATACAGGTGCGACAGTCTCAATAATAAATGCGGTAGTTCTTTCGGCTTTGGTTGACATAATAGACTGTTTTATGTAAAGATAAATAATCTATACTGTATGGTATATATTGTTCATAAAAAAAGCGCTCATATATTTCATATGAACGCTTTTCTAACAAATTTTTAAAATTAGACTGTAATTTCCTCTTGATTCCTAAAAACTAGACCATTGTCAAAGGCGTCCAGTAATACAACACTATCAGCTTTAATTTCTCCGCTTAGCAAGGCTTTGGACATATTGTTAAGAACCTCTTTTTGGATAGTCCTTTTTACAGGTCTTGCGCCAAATTGCGGGTCGTAACCTTTCTCTGCCAAATAATCTATAGCTTCTTCTGTAGCATCTAAAGTAATTTGTTGATGGTCTAACATTTTCTTTAAACTATCTAGTTGAAGTCTTACAATTTCTTTGATGTTGTCTTTTGTTAAAGGGGTAAACATGACAATGTCATCAATTCTATTTATAAACTCAGGTCTTACAGTTTTCTTTAATAGACCTAGTACTTCAACTCTGGCAGCTTCAGTTGCGCTATAAACGTCTACTGCATTCTCAAAGGTGTCTTGAATGATATCACTACCCATATTACTGGTCATGATGATAATCGTATTTTTAAAATCTGCAACACGACCTTTATTATCTGTCAGTCTACCTTCATCCAATACTTGTAATAAGATATTGAAAGTATCTGGATGCGCTTTTTCAATCTCATCTAAAAGCACAACAGAATAAGGTCTTCTACGCACAGCTTCGGTTAATTGTCCGCCTTCATCATAACCTACATATCCTGGAGGTGCACCAACAAGTCTGCTTACCGAATGTCTTTCTTGATATTCGCTCATGTCTATTCTTGTCATGGCATTTTCATCATCAAATAAATAAGATGCCAATGTTTTTGCCAACTCGGTTTTACCAACACCTGTTGTTCCTAGGAAAAGAAACGAACCAATAGGTTTTTTAGAGTCTTGCAAACCGGCTCTACTTCTTCGTATAGCATCAGAAACCGCTTCAATAGCTTCTTCTTGACCAACTACACGTTTATGGAGCACTTCTTCAAGCTTTAATAGCTTTTCGCGTTCACTTTGCAACATTTTAGTAACTGGTATTCCTGTCCATTTTGCTACTACTTCAGCAATATCATCACTAGTAACCTCTTCTTTAATCAGGGTTCCTGCATGTTGCTGCTCGGCAAGATCATCTTGCAATTTAGTCAGGTTTTCCTGTGCTTCTTTAATTTTACCGTACCTGATTTCCGCTACTTTACCATAGTCACCATTTCTTTCGGCACGTTCGGCTTCAGCTTTGAAATTCTCAATATCCAATTTTGTCTGCTGAATATTGTCAACAACCGATTTTTCACTCTCCCATTGGGCAAAAATTTCGTTTCGCTCCTCCTTGATATTGGCTAAATCTAGATTTAAGACCTTTAACTTCTGCTTGTCGTTTTCGCGTTTGATCGCTTCAATTTCAATTTCAATCTGCATAATCTTACGATCAAGAACATCTAGCTCTTCAGGTTTAGAATTAATTTCCATTCTAAGTTTAGAAGCCGCCTCGTCCATAAGATCAATAGCCTTATCCGGCAAAAATCTATTGGTAATATAACGTTGCGATAATTCTACTGCAGAAATAACCGCCTCATCTTTAATGCGAACCTTATGGTGCGCTTCATATTTCTCTTTAATACCTCTAAGAATAGAAATTGCACTTTCAGTATCTGGTTGGTCTACAACAACTTTTTGAAACCTTCTTTCTAGGGCTTTATCTTTTTCAAAATACTTTTGGTATTCATCTAATGTCGTTGCACCTATTGATCTTAATTCGCCTCTTGCAAGGGCTGGTTTAAGAATATTTGCAGCATCCATGGCTCCTTGCCCGCCACCTGCACCAACTAGTGTATGTATTTCATCAATAAATAAGATAATATCACCATCTGCGCTAACAACCTCTTTAATTACGGCTTTTAAACGTTCTTCAAATTCTCCTTTGTATTTTGCACCTGCAATTAAGGCGCCCATATCTAGGGAGTAAATTACTTTATCCTTTAGGTTCTCCGGAATATCGCCTTGAATGATTCTATGTGCTAAACCTTCTACAATAGCGGTTTTACCAACACCTGGCTCACCAACAAGAATAGGATTGTTTTTTGTTCGTCTTGATAGAATTTGAAGGATTCTACGAATTTCTTCATCACGACCAATGACCGGATCTAGTTTGCCGCTATCCGCAAGTTCATTTAAGTTCTTTGCGTACTTTTTAAGCGAGTTGTAACTATCTTCGGCACTTTGAGAAGTAACTTTATCTCCGTTACGCAATTCGCTAATAGCAGCCATTAAATGCTTCTCTGTTGCACCCTGATCTTTTAAAATTTGGGCTATTTTACTTTTAGATTTTAAAATAGCTAGAAAGAGGTGTTCTATAGAAACATATTCATCTTCCATATTTTTGGCGATGATACTTGCTTCGTTTAAAGTTTTGCCGGCTTCTCTTGAAAATTGAATATCGCCACCTTCCACTTTAGGAAAGCTAGCTAACTCTTTTTCAATAATTTGTTGAACCAAAGAAAAGTTAATTCCCAATTTTTTAATTAAAAAGGGCATCACGTTTTCTTCAACCTCGGTAAGGGCTTTAAATAAATGTTCGTTCTCAATTTGCTGATGACCGTTATTTTGGGCAATCAGCTGGGCTTGTTGAATTGCCTCCTGTGATTTTATAGTAAAATTATTTATATTCATTTTCTTTCGGTTTTAGTTAATTGTAATACTTTTGATGTGTAATAGTCAACAATCTTACCAATTGAATTTACAAGACAAAATGGCTGTAAATTAGAGAAATCGAATGACAATAAGTCAGTTGTAGTTTGCTGAAAAGACAATATTAAATTAAGAATTTTATGGGAATATTTGGTAGTTTATTTGGTAGTTCCAAGAGTAGTGATGGAGAAAATTCATCAGGAATTCCTTGGATACCTCTTAATGCTGTAGATCAATTAAATAATATTAAACTAGCGTCTAAAGGTAGGCCTCAGGTAATATTTAAGCACTCCACATCTTGCGGAATCAGTAGAATGGTTTTAAATATGTTTAAAAGCAGTTATGGTCTAGAAGATGGACAAATGGATCTTTACTTTTTAGATCTGTTGGCGAATAGGGATGTTTCTAATGCGGTAGCTTCAGAATTTGGAGTGATGCATCAATCTCCTCAGTTATTAATTATTAAGAATGGGGTAGTGGTGATCCATGATTCACATGGGGCAATATCTGATATTAAGCTAGAACAATATATATAAAAAAAGCCCCGTATGAACGGGGCTTTTTTCTTAATTGAAACGTTGATTGTTTAATATGTTCTTAAGGTTGTTCTTTAAGTCTTCGCCTGCATCATAAACCATTTGTTCATTGCTGGGGAATGGTATTCTTGCAAGTTGTAAAAGAGAAACTAGGTCATTATCAAGTGCTCTTTTATCTCCGTCATAATTGGCGTAAACATGCTCAAATACGAATTGACTTGATAATGGGTATTGATTTACTTTCTGTTGCTTTTTTAAATCAATAAAACTAACTACTCCCGTTACCTCGGCGCTTTTAAACTGTGTAAATTGATAAAAATCACATCTAACGGTTTTAAACTTATCAACCTTTATGCTGTTACCAAGACTGTCTGTTACCACATTGCCATTACGATCTTCAACAAAGGTATATCCGTCTTTTATTTGACGCTCTTTGCTAATTTGCTTCTCTCTAATTTGTTCAGGAGAAATATTGATATCTTGAAAAGACACCTCCATTTGGTAATCATATAATTGATTTTGTATTCTATTGGTATGGTACTCCGTCCAATTAGAATTTAACCCATAGGTATTCAAATTTAAAAGTTCATCTTCTAATCTTTTAGGTATAATTTGATCTGTATTGTTTGTCATGTTGACGATAACGTAATCTAGTCCTTTTAAATACGCTTCGTCTATTTTGATCATTACGTCTTTGTAATTAGGGTTGATCTCGTCTAGGTAGTTAAGATCATTGTAAGCTTTTCTAAAATCAGATTTGTATATGGCATCCGTCAGTAAAGCAGTGGCATTTGAGTATAAAAATTCAGATAACTCAGCTTTAGCGGCCAATAAATCGTCATCGTAATTCTTGAAAATGAAATTTGCTTTTCTGTTTTCGTCTTGTATATGTAAAGGTAGTAAAGGACGAATACGCTCTTGAATAGATTTTAATCTATTGTAACTGTTGTATATTTCCTCATAGTTTGCCGCATTGCCATCTTTTTTTAAAAATTTAATATGCTGCAGCTCCCTCTCGGTATTTTTTTTATATCCTTCTTCTAAAAGAATAATGTATTGCTGATTGCTTTTTTTGGTCTTATTTTCTGCAATATTCATTACTGCTTTATTAATTGCAGTCTCGTAATTACCAGAGTTAAGAGCCTCTTGTGTTTTTTTTACCCCACTACATGCAAGTAGTAGACCGATAAAACTAAATAGTAGAAATTTTTTCATGCCTATTATTATTAGAATTTATAATAGCTATTCAACAGCCGTGCCATAAAAGTCTTTTTATTAAACGTAAAGGGGTAAGGAATAGTATATTTTAGATGACCTGCTTATTATAATCACCTTATAGGCATGTAAATAGGGTATAGTTATTAACTTATTTTAATAAATAAGTTATGTGATTATACTCTTTTCTATATTTCATTAGATAAGCTATTTGTATTTTTGCAACTTATTTAAAAGATAAAGTACCATGCAACGCGATACCACAATTTTTAATCTAATTGAAGAAGAGAAGCAACGTCAAATCAACGGAATTGAATTGATTGCCTCTGAAAATTTTACTAGTCCGCAAGTAATGGAGGCTCAAGGCTCTGTACTTACAAACAAGTATGCCGAAGGATATCCAGGAAAAAGATATTACGGTGGGTGTGAAGTAGTAGATAAAGTAGAGCAATTAGCAATAGATAGGGCTAAGGAACTTTTTGGTGCAGCATATGCCAATGTGCAACCACATTCAGGTTCTCAGGCAAATGCAGCTGTGTATCATGCATGTTTACAGCCAGGAGACAAAATTTTAGGTTTTGATCTATCTCATGGTGGTCACTTAACACACGGGTCTCCTGTAAACTTTTCAGGAAGATTGTATACTCCGGTATTTTATGGTGTTGATAAAGAAACAGGAAGATTGGATTATGATAAAATTCAAGAAGTAGCTACAAAAGAACAGCCAAAATTAATTATCGCCGGAGCATCTGCATATTCTAGAGATATGGATTTTGAACGCTTTCGCAAAATTGCGGATAGCGTAAACGCTATACTTCTTGCCGATATCTCTCACCCAGCAGGATTGATTGCGAAGGGACTTTTAAATAACCCAATTCCTCACTGCCATATTGTTACTACAACTACTCATAAAACATTGAGGGGTCCTAGAGGTGGACTGATATTGATGGGTACGGATTTTGAAAATCCATTCGGGATTAAGTTGAAAAATGGAAACTTAAGAAAAATGTCCGCTTTATTGGACTTGGCTGTTTTTCCAGGAAATCAAGGTGGTCCTTTAGAACATGTTATTGCTGGTAAAGCAATTGCTTTTGGAGAGGCGTTGACAGATTCTTATGCTTCATATATAGCTCAGGTAAAGAAAAATGCTGATGCAATGGCAAAATCTTTTGTTGAACGTGGATATAATATCATTTCAGATGGTACTGATAACCATATGATGCTAATTGATCTTAGAAATAAAGATATTTCAGGAAAAGATGCTGAGAAAGCGTTGGTTTTAGCAGATATAACTGCGAACAAGAATATGGTACCGTTTGATGATAAATCGCCATTTGTAACTTCAGGTATCCGTTTTGGTACCGCTGCAATTACGACCAGGGGATTGGTTGAAAGTGATATGGAAAAAGTAGTAGATTTTATTGATCAGGTGATTACAAATCCTGAAAATGAAGCTATAATAAAAGAGGTAAGAAGTCAAGTTAATGCAATGATGAAAACAAGACCAATCTTTAATGCATAATTAAAAAAGTGAAAATAGATTTAGAGTTTTTATTCAGATAAAAACTCTAAATCTCCACTTACGTAAGTGTTTTTATGAACATCATAAATAGATGCTTCGTCGTCTTTGTCGAGGTAAATTCCCCAAAATTCAGAATATGATTTTGGAGCTGTATTTAATTGATTTTCATTTGCATCTATATTCTCAATGATATCTTCAAATATAGGAACGAAAATCTCATATGGTTTTTGAGTAAGTCCCCTTGTCAAAAAGACATAATTAAATGCAATTTGCTTTATAATATCATTTAATTGAGTGGGTATACTTTTATCGTAAATACGCTTTATAACAATACTAGTATCGTTTAAAAAGAATGTAAGCTCTTCAATATCAATATTATGCTGATTTTTTAGGTTTAAAACGTCTAAAGCATGTTGTAATGGCGATTCTGTTTTTCCGTTATATCCCCACCTTCCTGTATTGAAATGAGATAGCAGCTCTAATAAATCTAAATTACAAGATACTTCTAGAACTAAACTAATAGAATTAAAAGTAATATGCTTGTTGTTCAATTTCACGTCAGAGAAATAATGAAATCCTATTGAGCTTAGAAATTCATCTATACCAACAATATCTTTGGTGTATTCTAATTTTGAATTATTGATGAAATTTTCGTAGTTAAAGGGCATATAGTTGGAAGTTTATAGCGTTCTTTAACATAAAGATACTTTTCTAACTTCACAATTTAGCATAGGAAATCCTTAGAATTTCGGAGGATATTATTATAAAATAAAAATATATTTTGTAATCAACTGATAATCAAATTTTTAAAAAATTGTCTGATTTAAAGAAAGCCACGTGTTTTGGCTTCGTTAATTAGGGCAAGGTCATTTCCATTTTTAACATCAAACAGGGCTTTAAGTTGCCTTTTTCTTGCTTCAACTGTCGTATTTGCCGACCCTATTAATGGAGCTATATCTCTAGTGTGAATACCTTGAGAAAGATGGTAAAGAATTTTTTGATCTTGTTCATCTATCACAATATCGGTAGACATTCTTCTACGTATGGCAGAAAGGGCGCTTGCCGTATAATAAGGGGATTCGTTTACAATGGTTTCAACCATAGTTTTAAGAGACATCTCATCTATTTCAGATTTAACCATATATCCATCAGGATTCACAGTTTTAAAAATATTATTGATTCTATAGTTGTCGCTATAAGAAGACATAAATACCACCTTGGATTTAGGTACTTCTGCTCTTGCTACTATTCCTAAATCAATTCCTGTTCTTGGGTCTTTTGATTCTGGTGAGAATAATTGAATATCTAATAGAATAATATCATAAGGCACTGCGCGCTTAGAATTTTCAATTTTAGTCTTACCTTTCTCAAAACTCGTAGCAATTTCTACTTTGACATTAAAATCTGTAAAATCAGAGTCCTCTAAGATATATTTATATCCTAGAGCTGTCATTTCGTGGTCATCTACCGCTAAAATTCGTACAGTGTTCATAGATTACGATTCTAATGTAATTTACTAAACGTTTTTATAATTGATATTATTATTATTTATTTTTTTATTTTCCATTGTAATAGGGATATTTAAAGATATGGTAGTGCCTTGTCCTTCAGTTGAATCTATATGAAAGTTACCATTTAGCTTATCCATTCTAGAAGCAATATTTCTAATCCCTATTCCTTTCTTGCCTTTATTAACGTTATATCCAATACCGTTATCGCTCATGATAACACTAAAATTGTCATCACTTCTATAAAAAGTTACTTCAAAGTATGAGCACTTAGAATGTTTTATGGCATTTTGAAAAGTCTCTTGAATAATGCGATAGACGTTAATTTTAATGTCACCGTCTAGACTATCCCAATTTTCATCTTCATTAAAATGAAATATAGTTTTAATCCTCTTAATCTTGTTATTAGCAAGAAGCGTTTCTACAGAATCTGTAAAATTATTTATTTTTTGATACGCACTATGACTTAATTCGTGAGAGATAGACCTAATTTCATTCTCAATTTCTTGTAAAGAGCCAAGGGCTTTAGATTTCTCTTGAATTGCTTCATCTGTAGCACGCTTGTTTAAACCGGTAAGAATCATGCGGGCACCCAGCATTTTACCTAGAACCCCATCATGTAATTCTTCTGAAATTCGTTTTTGCTCTAAGCGTTTAACTTCATCAACTTTTTGCTTTTGCATCAACATTAAATTAAAAATCTCTTGGTTGTTTGCCTGCTGTTGCTGATCAAAACGAAGTTTTTGATTTTTTGCCCGCTGGTTAATAATGATATAGATAGAGAGTCCAAGTAAAAAGAATCCTGTAGCAATACCTATCCAAATTTGTTTTTGTTTTGACAGCGTTTCTTTTTCACTTTCAAGCTCTATATTTTCGGCAATAAATTCATCCGTTTCAAAACTTATGCGGGCAAATTTATTCAATTGTTTACGTTCTGCTATTTGTAGGCTATCGTTAAGTTTGATAAATTTTTTGAAATAATCTGATGCATTATTCTTGTCTAAAATGGCTAAGTATTGCCATGTTTTTAAAAGCTGCTCATTTGAATTACCTGCAATTGATAATTCTTCTGCCAATTTAGCCTTGCTAATTGCCATTAAGGTATCTCTGGCATAAGCCATATATTCAGCATAACTATGGTAGCTTGACGCTAAACTACCGGTATCATCTAATTTTTCTTTTATTTTAATAGCTTTGATTAGTAGACTGTCAACGTTTAAGGTGTCTTTACTATATAATTTTGCAGTGGCGAGGTTACTTATTGCTTTGGCATATAGACTGAGATCCTCTGTATATAAGTTATTTGTATTTAAAACTTTCTCAAAATTTTCAATTGCTTGTGGGTATTGTTTATTGTTTCTATAGGTTACTCCAATGTTATTGATAATTCTGGCTTCGTCAATATTGGAACTGGAAGTCTTTTTTAGATAAAATAAGGCTTCGTTGTAATAAGCTAAGGATTTATCATATTCTTCTACATCGTTCAAAACAATACCTAAAAGGTTATAACAATCAGATAATTTTTTGTCGTCCTTAATTGATTTAAAATGTTCAATAGCTTTTATAGTATTTGCTTCGCTGCCTATATAATCTTTGATCTTCATCTGAATGGTTGCCATATTCAAATGCAATTGCCCAGCGCTATATTTATCTTCGGTAGTTTCAAAAATATCTAGTGCTTCTCCGTAATAAAAAAATGCACTATCCTTTATAATTCTTTTATTTAAAAAAGCTCCCAAATCCCAGTAAGCGTTTGCTGCACCTAAGGAATCATTAATTCTTTTATTTGCGGAAATAGCATTTTTATTTACTTTACGGAAAAGTAAGCTGTCAGTAATAAAATTTTGATTAAACGATAGTTTAGAGAAATATAATGCTTTTAAGGAATCGTTGTTCGTATTTTTCGCTAGGTTAAAGGCTTTTAATTGTAGTACTAATTTTTGTTCTTCTGTAGTCTCGGGCTTATTACTTTCAGCTATCCAGATAGAGATACTATCTTTTGAAGTTTTTGTTTCTTGTGCTAGCTTTGCGGGTTCTATTTTTGACCAACCAAAGCATAGTAAGAGTAATAGGATTATGGAAAAATGAGGCTTGTTCAAAAAAAAATGATTTTATATAGACGAAAAAAACCAAGGTATAAAAAAAGCCTTTAACAATCATGTTAAAGGCTTTTTTTGTATTTGTATTTTTTACTTAAGCAATTCTTTTTGGCGGTTTTCTGTCATCTGGTGGTGTTGAACAGTCGTCACATTCAGCTGTATTCATACTGTCATTTAGAAATTCAGTTGTATTGCTTGTATCTTCAATAACTACTGTAGCCATACCAACTGCCATTACTACAATTGCTAAAATACTTGTTACTTTTTTCATACTGTGTGTTTTTAGGGGTTTTGGTTTATTATACTGCCAAAGTAATATCCATTTGGAAGTAAAGAACACAGTATTTTAAAACTTGAGTGTTTGGTTAAGTTCTGTTAGTATATGACCTGGTTTTAAAAGAATTCTTTAATTTAATGCAGAGAGGGTATTTTTTGAAAGGATGCTTTTTAAGTTGTCCATATTCTCTCGGTAAGATTTAGAGAAAGGGATATTCTCGTTTACCGCTTTAATTGCGCATATAGATTTTCCGAAATTGATGCGAGATACATAGCTAGTATTTACAATATAGCTTTGGTGAATACGCATAAAATTTTCTGGTAATGTTTTCTCAAAGGTCTTTAACGTTTTATATGCATTAATAATTGTACCATCTTTCATGAAAAACTCGGTAGTGTTATTATCGGCTTTTAGATAAAGAATATCATTGGTATTTAAATATTGAAAATCATTATATGATTTTAAGCATAGTGTTGCCGGTGCTTTTTCTTTTGGCATTCTTTTTTGAAGTTTCATTAATGACTTGCGAATATCAAATTCATTAAAGGGTTGAAGCCAGTAATCGAAGAAACCATTTTTTATAGCGTCGTAAGCATAGTTTTTTGTTGATGCAATACCGATAAGAATTGGTAGTTGATTCATATATAGGTGAATCTCTGTAACCATTAAGAACACAGAGGCATAATCATTGTTTAGATTAATGAAAACAATATCTGGAGCGTATTTTAGTATATCATTCAATCCGTCAGAAGGATTGCTAGTGGTGTTAATACACTCAAAATCTCCATACTCCTCCAAAAAAGCATGCAATTGCAAATTTGAAACAGCATCAGGGTCTATTATGGTGTACGTATAATTCAAGAAAAATAGAGTATACCACGAATTTAAACATAGGTAAGAAAAGGAAGACCTAGAATGTCCTTATAAAAACCAAGGATATGTTGATAAAATCAGTGTTCATGGGGTTTGTGAGCGAAAAAACTTTCAAAATAATGTCAGGTTCACTTATAAATCTTTCTCTTTTGCTTGATAAGCACCTAGATCAGGGTTAGGAATTCTAGAAGTTCCTATGATGTCAAATGGAGTGGCATTGGCAGTATTAATATCACCTTTATTGATTAATTCAGAGTCTAATCCAATTCTAAAATCATTCTCGCTAGGTTGAAAATAGTCTAACTCTCCGTTAAGAATTACGTTGAGATAGTGTTCTTCGTTTTCAAAATCATAAAGTTCATCATCACTGGTTGCGGATTGATTTTCATCAAACCTTATAAAACAATTTTGAAATTTGTAATTAAATGCGTTTTGGCTGTTTTCTTGAAGGGAAATCTCATTAGAGCTATTCCCATCAATGATGCAATTTTTAAAATCTGCTTGAAGCAAATCCAATCCGTTTTCGCTATTGGTGTTAGAAGTATTGCTTATGGTAACACTAGGATTAAATCTGAAACCCTTGTTCCAATAATTTGCAATAGTAGCATGAGTAAAAGAATAGCTACCACCGTTTTCTATTAAAAGGGATGAATTTCCAGATGATCCTAAGACTAGGTTAGAAGCGTCAATGTTTGCACTTCTAGCCCAAAGATTATATCTAAAACTATTAACAATGCGGCTATTGGTGATGGTCAATGTTTTTTCTGGTTCATTAGTTTGTCCTTCTACGTATAAACCTAATTCAGCATTTTTTATAGTTAAGTGATTAATGGTGTTGCTTATACTACCTGCACTAATCCAGATTGTGCCCCATTGTCCTGAAATATCATCAAATTCTGGCTCTAATCGATCTCCTTCAAATATGACTTCGTTTTCAAATAGTATATCGTCAGAACTTAATTCGCCATTTATAGTAATAGTAGATTCCTCTTGTACTAATATACCCGAGTTTTCATGAAAGTGAACTCTTGTACCAGGGTCAATAACAAGTTCTTTACCTTTTGGTACAATAGCGTATCCGTAGATAACGTATGATTTTTCTCTATTAAAATTTAAGTGAGTGTCAGGTAATTCAAAACCTTCTATTTCTATAGGGTTACCTGTTTCATCATTATATAAAACTATAGTTTCAACATTGTTTTCGTTAGCATCATTAGGATAAAGAAATATAGCATCTTTTACCAGTGTTACCAATTCAACGGTTTGCTGAAATGGTTCATTGTCAAAAAGAATGGCATCGGTGTAAAGCAATTCATTGAGCGAATTATCAGTAATATCTATTGTAGTTTCTACAAATACAAAAAGGCTATCTTCAGCGTAAATAGGTGTATTTACAAATTCTTTGCCGGCAATGCCATCAACATTTAGTCTGTAAAAGCTCTCGCTACCATTTCTAAGAGATATATTAGGTATTATAATGTCATCTTTAGTATCGTTATAAACTTTTAAAGTATACGTGCTACTGCCTATGTTTGAAAAAACAGTGTCAAGGTACACAGTGTCTCTAGAAAAGGAAAGGTGACCATTACTTTCAGCGTATTCAAAATCTTTCCTACATGAAGTACCCCAAAGAAGAGCAAATAGGGTAGAAAGTATAATCAAGATTCTAAGGCGCACAATAAAAAGGTTTTACTTCATCTAAGTTAAAGGAAAATTTCTTTGATCTCCTCAGGAATTCGTATAGGTCTATAGGATTTACTATCAAGAAGACACCATTCTGTACTTGATCTAACCAGTAATTTATTGGTTGTGCCGTGTTTCATCTCTACAATTCTAACACATTTGGCGCCAGAACTTGATTCTATGTGTGTTGATATAGTAATTGGGTCATCTAATACTGCTGCACGTTTATATTCTATATGATGCGTTAGAACTACCCAAATGACATCTTGCTGCATTTTTGTAGTAGCAACTTTTTGCCAATGTTCTTTAGAGATGTCCTGTATCCACTGAACATAACGTACATTGTTCACATGATTTAAATCGTCTAGGTCGTCATGTGAAACAATGAGCTCTTTTTGAAATGCCATATTGCTATTTTTTCTCAATTTGCACCTCAAACATTTTGTCCCAAAACTTTCCGGTAACAAAAAAAGTTTTTCGCTTAGGGTGATACGCTATTCCATTAAGCACGTAGTTGGTTTTATCCCAATTTTCGGTTTTGGTAATCATATCGCTCAAGCCGCTGAAATTAATAACCCCTTCAATGGCACCTGTTTTACTGTCTATAATCATTACGCTAGGTTTTTGATATACGTTAGCGTAAATTTTTCCGTCAACATACTCCAATTCATTAGCAGAATTAAAAATAGAAGAATTGGTTACGGTTTCTATATATCCTTCTTCTGTCATGGTATCAGGATTTATAAACCAAATTTTCTCTGTACCATCACTTTTAAAAATTTTAGAGCCATCATTGGTCAATCCCCAGCCTTCACGACTTTTTCCGTATTGAAAATTATCCAATTTTTCAAATGTGTTTAGGTCATAAATAAACCCCAATCCACTTTGCCAAGTAAGTTGAAAGATTTTATCATTTAATATAGTGATTCCTTCTCCAAAATAAGTTTCGTCTAAATCTATTTGCTCAAATACCTTACCTGATTTAAAATCTAGTTTTCTTAAAATTGATTGGCCCTTTTTACCGGTTGATTCATATAAGGTGTCATTATGAAATTCTAAGCCTTGTGTATAAGATTTTGTATCGTGCGGGTATTCGTTGATAATAGTATACGTGTAAATTTCAGGAGCTTTATCTGAAAGTACTTTTAGGTTTTTGTTGATATCTACGGTTTCGCCATCAAAAGTGATTTTAGCGGTCAACACTTTATTTCCTAAAGTTGGTAAATCAAATTTTATTTTATCATTATTAAGAGGAATAGGCGTGCCGTCAATACTATATACTACGTTTTCTATCTCTTTTTCCTTTTTATTTTTAATACTTATACCAATTTCTTGATTTAGTTGAACCTGGTTTACATTTTTCTCTAAACTAATCTCGAATAGGGAAGATGCTTTTTGATTGCCACTGCCACATGCAGTAAATAAGCTGGTAATAAGAACGATACAGAAATAATTAATAATTTTCATTAAGAAAATGGGTGTTTAAGTTGATGTAGTATTTTACTACAAGAAGGCTTTCTTGTTATTTATAGGCAATTTAATTCATAAAAATAAGAAACTAAAGGATTGTCAAAGTTTTAAAAGATTGTATATTTGCACCCGGCAAGTCCTACACGACCAGCTCCTGTAGAATCCCCCAGGGTGGGAACGCAGCAAGGGTATACGGTCGTAGCGGTGCGATGTAGGTAGCTTGCCTTTTTTTGTGCCCTAAAGTGAAATATTTTATTTTTAGGTAACACATTCATAACCAATTCTATATAATGTTTAGCATCGCTTATTTTCTATAAAATGAAAACAAAAGTAGTACTAATTACAGGTGGGTCTTCAGGTATTGGCAAAGCAATAGGTATACATTTAAAGGAAAAAGGATATAAAGTCTACGGTACAACACGTAGCAAAAGTAAATATCCTTCATTTTCAGATTTTCCACTATTAGAGATGGATGTTAGAAATACAGATACCATTAAGAGTTGTATTGCATCATTACTTGAACTTGAAGATAGAATTGATGTATTGATCAATAATGCAGGGGTAGGTATAACTGGTCCTATGGAAGAAACACCACATGAGGAGGTACTAAAAGCATTTGCAACCAATTTCAACGGACCTTTAAATGTGATGAATACTGTTTTGCCTGTAATGCGTGAGCAGAAAGAAGGTCTTATTATTAACATTACATCTATTGCAGGTTATATGGGGTTACCGTTTAGAGGTATTTATTCAGCATCTAAGGGGGCTCTAGAGATTGTAACGGAAAGTTATAGAATGGAAACGAAATCCTTTGGAGTTCACCTTACTACGCTTGCACCCGGTGATTTTGCAACTAATATTGCTTCTGGTAGATATCATACTCCGGTTTACGATGATTCTGCATATAAAAAGGCATATAAGAATACCTTAGAGGCTATTGATGCAGATGTTGATAGTGGAGGTGACCCTTCAGATGTTGCAAAAAAAATCGCAAAAATAATACAGACTAAAAACCCGAAGCCTCATTATAAGGTGGGTTCCTTTATTCAAAAATTCTCCTTGACGCTTAAAAATCTACTACCTGGTCGTTGGTTCGAGAAATTACTTGAAGGTCATAGCTCTCATTAATTTTCATCTGAAAATAATAAAACTGAATTTTTAATTTTTATAAATGTTGGAGAAACCGTCTACTATTACAGAGTTATCTGTAATGATAGCCTTGTTCATAGGATATAAAACTAATTTTTCTGTTAGTTCTTTAAAGTCATTACTATGGTATTGTAATGAAGGATCTACACCAATTGAAGCTATAATCTTTTTCCACTGTGCATAATCCGTTTTAATATTAATGCCAATAAGTTGATGGTCGGGCTTTTTCTCCTTAAGTATAGCTATTCTCTTAAAGATGTTTTTGTATTGTCTACTATTGGTTCCTGACCAGAAATAAAATAAAACTTTTTTATTGGCTGCAATCTCTGTTAGTGTTTTGCTTTCATTTTCATAGCTGACAACATCTAAATCAGGAATTGTCTTTGTGGGTTGAAGATTTGCAATACCCTCGTACAGGTTTTCAATTTCTTCTAGATGCATGTTGTTTTTAGAAACTCTCTTAAATTCCTTCAAGAAAATTTCAGTGTTTTCAGGAGCATCTTTTTTCTTTAATAAATAATCAAAAGCTACATTTCTAAAAAGATTATCTCGTAATTCTCTTTCTACTACAAGGCTGTCTATTAGATGTAGTTTGTGCTTTTTATAATGCAATTGCTTGCTTTCGTTCTTAAAATCATTTTCGCAATCGTTTAAACAGCTCATGTAAGCCAAATTTCCTAAATGGGCTTTCATAAAATCATAATAAGGTCTAAGGTAGGTAAGTGTATGGTCACCGTAGTTTATTTGATTTCTATATGCATAAAAATCCTTAGGTAATTCGTGAAGATTTTCTTCAGCAGTTTTGCTTTTATGTCTAAAGGGATAAATCTCTTTATATCTATTGTAGGTGTAATCTATACTACCGTTAAGTAGTTCCATTGCTTCGTTAGATAGAAGACTTTCAGAATTTAACTCGGCTAATTTATTGACCTTATCTTGTTTTAAGGATGTTATTTTATCTAAAAACTCTTGAGGTTCCATTTTATAATATTCTGAGTACATATCAGAATCTTCTTCTTCAGTAGCTAAAAAGAGTTCTAGTAAAAAATTATTGGTTTCTTCATTACTGCCGGAGAAAACCAAAGACTCATCAAAATAAATGGTATTTAATCGTACCATTAAACTATCACCTTTTTCTAAATAAACATATTGATGTTCTGGGGCTAGGTTAAAATGATACAGCCCATTTTCAATTGAAGTTAACTTAAACTTAAATCGGTTTTTATCATCAAGTTTTGCGGAGTCAACTTTAATTCCTCCCTTTAATAAAATCACTTGATCACTCGTAGGATTCACGATTTCACCGGCAAAAAGCACGGTTTCAGAATCCTTTTTTGTGGAGGAACAACCCAATAATAAGGCTACAAATGTAGAGAGTAAAATTCTAGTCATATAGTATATGGGACTGGTGTTAGCCAAAAATAATAAACCTAATCACCAGATGTTGTTAATAGCTAGTTAAATGTTGTGATGCGCTAACTTAAGAATCTTTTATTGAATTTGATACTAAACTAGGTAGTTCAAGCCTATAAATTCTGTATTTTTGCACGGATTTTTAAAATTTTGTTTCTATGTTATCTGTTTCTAATCTTTCTGTCCAATTTGGTAAACGAGTATTGTTCGATGAAGTAAACGTTGCCTTTACCCAAGGTAACTGTTATGGTATTATTGGTGCTAACGGTGCCGGTAAATCTACTTTTTTGAAAATACTAGCTGGGCAAATGGACCCAACTTCTGGTCATGTGCATTTAGAGCCAGGTAAGAGAATGTCCATATTAGAACAGAATCATAACTCTGCTGATGATTTTACGGTATTAGAAGCTGTTGTTATGGGTAACAAACCGCTTTATGAGATCAAAAAAGAGATAGATGCCCTTTATGCTGATTACGATGATAAAAATGCAGATAGAATAGGGGAGTTGCAGGTGAAATTTGAAGAAATGAACGGGTGGAACGCAGATAGTAACGCAGCTGCATTATTGTCAAACTTAGGTATAAACGCGGATTTGCATTTCACTTTAATGTCCGAGTTAGATTCTAAATTAAAAGTACGTGTGCTTTTGGCACAGGCATTATTTGGAAATCCTGATGTGTTGATTATGGATGAGCCTACCAACGACTTGGATTATGAAACAATTAGTTGGTTAGAGAATTTCTTGGCAGATTATGAAAATACGGTAATAGTAGTGAGTCATGACCGTCACTTCTTAGATACGGTTTGTACTGATATTGGCGATATAGATTTCGGAAAATTGAATTTATATTCAGGTAACTATACGTTTTGGTATGAGAGTAGCCAATTAGCAGCTCGTCAACGTGCACAACAAAACAAGAAGGCGGAAGAAAAAGCAAAGGAACTGCAAGAATTTATTGCTCGTTTTAGTGCAAACGTTGCAAAAAGTAAGCAAGCAACTTCTCGTAAAAAGATGTTGTCTAAGTTAAAGGTAGATGATATTAAACCCTCTAGCCGTAGATATCCTGCAATTATATTTGATAGAGAGCGAGAAGCTGGTGATCAAATATTGAATGTAGAAGGACTTTCCGCTTCAACTGATGAAGGAGACATATTATTCGACAATGTAAACATCAACTTGGCAAAAGGAGATAAAATTGCCATTATTTCAAGAGATTCTAGAGCCACATCAGCGTTCTATGATATTATAAACGGTAATAAAAAAGCAGATAAAGGTACTTTTCAGTGGGGTATTACTACCACACAATCTTATCTGCCAGCAGATAATTCAGACTTTTTTACAAGTAACATCAATTTAGTAGATTGGTTGCGCCAATACGCCAAAACCGAGGAAGAACGTGAAGAAGTTTACATACGTGGTTTCTTGGGTAAAATGCTATTTAGTGGAGAAGAAGCCTTAAAAAAATGTACGGTTCTTTCTGGAGGAGAGAAAGTACGTTGTATGTTGAGTAGAATGATGTTACTGCGTGCAAATGTATTGATGTTAGATGAGCCTACAAATCACTTAGATTTAGAAAGTATTACGGCATTCAATAACTCTCTTAAGAACTTTAAGGGAACTGTTATGTTAACAACACATGATCATGAGTTTGCACAAACAGTTGCAAATAGAATCATAGAATTAACTCCTAAAGGCAACATTGATAGGTATTCAACGTTTGATGAATATATGTCTGACAAGGCATTAAAAGATCAGCGTAACAAAATGTACGCTGAATAAGCATAGAATAGATTAACCCAAATCGATGTTTTATGAAAACCTACAAATATGTGGCCTGCTTTGCGCTGGCCTTTAGTTTCTTTGCATGCGAAAAATCTTCTGAACAAGTTGAAGAAGAAGTAGCAACAAGTGTACAAGTTGATTATACTGTTTTTCTTCAAAATAACAATCTGTTAAATGGGGTTGTTGTGGGATCTGGTAATGAAGAATTTGCAGTAAAAAGTACCTTAAGTTCATTTACTGATATTCCTTCTAACGCTATAACTTATAAAACAGCAACAGATATAAGTTATTACGCTACCACCAATTGCCTGGCAACATTACAATGGTATAATGCTGAAACTTCTATTACTGAATCGGTATCACTTTTTGAAGATATAAATGCGTGTGATATAAATGTGCTTTCAATGGCTCATTCAAATGAAATGTTGGCAGTAGCTTACGAGAGAGAGTTGCTTGGTAAGGATAATCAATTTGTTGTTCGTCTAAATTCACTTATTGGTTCAGTCAATGATCCAACAGAAATTTCTTTGGACAAGAAGCCTGTTGATGTAGTTATTTCAACTGACAGATTATTTGTATTAACAATAAACGAATTCATTACAGATGAATTTCATTTATCTGCAATAGATCTGAATACCAATGAAGTTTTAATGGAATTGGATTTGGGATTAGATGCACAACGTTTATTTACCAATAGCAGTGGTGATATTATTATCAGCTATCCTGAATTACACACTATTATAGACCCTATTACTTTAGATAAATCATACACTACTTATGGTGAGAATACGGAACCGGGTTTTATAACAACTACAGATTTTTATATTGATAATAGCGGTAAGTTTTATTTTCAAAAAAACGTGCCAAGTGCAGAAATAGAAGAGGTGCCGGCAATTTACGACTTTGAAAAGAATAGTACCGTTGTATATCTATTTGAAAATTTCTTGACAGAGACTGAGTTAAATATGAAATATAGTGTAGCAAATACATCTGCAATTGCGTACGATGAAAAGAACAATTATGTTCTAATAGGCTATGAGAAAAATGGGCAGACAGATAAAGGGGGAATTCTAAGAATTACTCCTGCTCCTGATTTTAAATTAATTGATAATATTGATTTAGACGGAGTGCCTAGAACCATTTTTGTAGAATAGATTTAGCTATTAAAATATTTACTGTTCCAAATAGCCGGATTAAAGTTCTTGCCCATTGCAAACCCGTAAAATATTACTACTGAGGCCATACACTTGAACATGAAAAAGAACAATATCCAAAATTGAGCATTAGAGCTTGATTTTGAAAAGAGTCCGTCTGGTATTAGTAATGTTATAGCAAAACTCAACAAAAATACTATAAAGGCTAAATTAACTATATTTTTAAATGGCCACATTAATAACTTGCGTAACGGGTGCAGGTCATTACCCCATTGATGCACTAAATAGTGATATTTATTACCTATGGGAGCAAATAATAATGGATCATCTTTATCTTCTAGTTTAAAAAGTTTAGAGGGAGCTATTATTTTAAATGTTTTTATTTCCAATTCATGTTCTTTCTCTAGCGTTTTAATTTTTGATAACGCTTCTGCGGGAATTTGTCCTTTAAAATATTTTGTATCTAAAAAGCGTAATCTATAATCGATGCAAATTTGTTTGATTTCGTCAATGTGATAAATCTTTCCACTATCCAATAAGTCAATATTGAAATTATTAAATGGAATACCTTTGCTGGTTGAAATATTATCTTCAATTCTTTCTAGTTCATTATCAAGATTAGAAAGAATGCCATAGACTTCTTTCATTCTTGTCTCATCAGATGAAGCCTGCTTATTTCTAACTTTAGATAGCTTTTGTTCAATATTCGTTTTAGGTAGAAACATATTCTTTTTTTTAGCAATACACTCAAAGTTAGTTAATTAGTGATTTCATCAAAATTCTGTTCAACTTAATTAAAAGTTAATAAAATGTTAAAATCATTCTATTTGATAATTTTGGCTAGGTGTCAAACACATCAAATTGTATCTTGACGAAGAAATCGAACCGTTTGTCGATTTTTAGAACATTTGCCCCTTAAGAACCAACTATCATGAAAAAATGGACATCCCTCGTGTCCCTGTGCGCCCTATTTTTAGGGATTCAGGCCTATGCACAGGACAATGCAATTGAATTTAAATTCGAGAATCTTATCTCTAATATTAAGACGGAAAAATCCATTTTAGAACGAACAGAATCTTTTGCTAATCATTCTTCTTTGCTAGATGCTCTAAGGGCTACAAATTTGGACAAGGTCTTGGATTATACAGGAGAATTTACTGTTTTTGCACCTTCTAACCTTGCATTTGAAAAGCTATCAAAAAATACTATCGATAAATTATACGATCCTGAAAATAGAAAAACATTGAGAGATATGCTTTCTTATCACATTGTAGCAGATAAATTATCGGCTTCTACAATTTTAAAGGCAATGTGCAGAGGCAACGGTATTGCAAAGTTTACTACTATTCAAGGAGAAAAAATAACGGCAACCATGAAAGGTATAGACATTGTCCTTACAGATACATTTGGGAACAGCGCAGTTATTACCACTGCAGATTCTAATCAATCTAACGGCATCATCCATGAGGTTGATACCGTTTTTGTGCCAGAAAAAATGCTTTGATTAGCGCAGTGTAGCTCCTAAATTACGTTCGTAAGTATTCTGTAACTTAGACATAATTTTTTCTATTTGCTTTTCAGTTAAAGTGCTTTTGTCATCTTGCAGAGTAAAACTTACTGCATAAGATTTCTTACCTTCTGGTAAATTTTTGCCTTCGTATACATCAAAAAGCGTCATGTCTTTTAAATATTTGCGCTCCGCCCCAAATGCAAGGTCATAAAGTTCTTTGTAAGTAGCTTTATTATCTAGTAATAATGCAAAATCCCTTTTTACTTCTGGGTGTTTTGGAATTTCTTTATAACTAACCGGTGACGTTTTAATTTGTTTTAAAACAGCGTCCCAATCAAAATCTGCGAACAGCACATTTTGCTTTATGTCAAAATGTTTTAGAATAGATGTCTTTATCAAACCAAAAGAAACCAATTCTTTTTTCTTATGTGTAAATGATAATCCTTCAGAAAATAATGGTGAATTTGTTGGTGTACTTTTTAAATCTGATAACCCTAATCTCAATAGAACAGACCTTACTATTGATTTAAGTTCAAAAAAGTTAGAAGCAATGGCATTGTTAGTCCAGCTATCTGGTATTGAATCTCCACTAATTAATATACTTAAATATTTTGGTTCAATGCGTTTGTCGCCTTTAGCATAGTAGGTTTTTCCAAACTCGAATAATTTAAGATTAGGACGTCTACGGTTAATATTATGACTAGCGACCTCTAATGCAGAGAATAAAGAAGTTCTTCTTAGTATAGATAAATCACCACTTAAAGGGTTGATTATTTCAATAGATTTACGCTCTTGGTCCTCATTTGGCACTAAAGAGGTATAGTCAGGGTTTGTTAAACTATTGGTTAAGATTTCATAATAACCTTTTGCAGCTAAAGCATTGCCAACAATGTTTTGTATTGTATGGTCGGCAGCTGCTTCTGTCGTAGCTATAGATGCATTAAATTTTTGGCCAAAAGCTACATTGTTGTACCCGTATACTCTTAAAATTTCTTCAATAACGTCTACTTGTCGCTGCACATCAACACGATAAGAAGGAACTTCAAGTCCCATTCCTGCTTCAGTAACATTTTTGACTTTAATGTCTAAAGATGCTAATATTGATTTTATAGTGTCTTGTGGAATTTCTTGCCCAATAAGCTTATTGATTTTTTTAAAAGCCAAGAACACTTCAAAATTCGGATGTTTTTTAGGGTATAGGTCGTAAACGTCAGAGGTGATTTCCCCACCTGCAATTTCTTTGATTAAAAGGGCTGCACGTTTTAAACTGTACTCCACATTTTCAATATCGATACCACGTTCAAATCTAAAAGACGCATCAGTATTTAAACCATGTCTTTTGGCTGATTTTCTGATAGAAACAGGATTGAAATAAGCACTCTCCAAAAATATAGATGTTGTTTCTTCGGTTACACCAGAACCTAATCCGCCAAATACACCTGCTAAACATAATGGTTTTTCGGTGTCGCAAATCATTAAATCATCTTCGTGCAAAGTTCTTTCAACTCCGTCAAGTGTTGTGAATTTGGTACCCTTCTCTAATGTTTTGACAACTATTTTGTTTCCTTTAATTTTTGCAGCATCAAAAGCGTGTAATGGTTGCCCTAGTTCATGTAGAACATAGTTTGTGGCATCTACCACATTGTTTTTTGGTGTAAGACCAATAGCTTTTAATCTATTTTGAAGCCATGTAGGAGAGGGCTGAATGATTAAGTTACTCAAGCTTATACCGCAGTAACGTGGCGCCAACTCAGGTTTTAATACATCAACATCAATTTTAAGTGATCTATCGTTTATATTGAAATGACTTGTAGAAGGGGTAATCAATTCTTTTGTGATTTCCTTTTGTTTAAGCCCCGCTTTTAAATCTCTTGCTACGCCAAAATGACTCATGGCATCGGCACGGTTTGGTGTTAGGCCAATTTCAAAAACTTCATCCTCTTCAATGTCAAAAACCTCTGAACAAGGTGTGCCCACTTTAAGACTTTTGTCAAGCACCATGATACCATCATGACTATTACCAAGACCTAATTCGTCTTCGGCGCAAATCATGCCAAAGCTTTCTTCCCCTCTTATCTTTCCTTTTTTAATGGTCCAAGCTTCACCTTCAGCGGTATATAGTGTAGTGCCAATAGTAGCAACCGGTACTTTCTGACCTACAGCAACATTCTTGGCGCCACAAACTATTTGTACAGGAGCTTCAAGACCTATATCTACCATTGTAACATTCAACTTATCCGCATTGGTGTGTTTCTCACAACTTAATACATGACCAACAACAATCCCTTTTAATCCGCCTTTTACAGATTCAAATTTTTCAACTCCTTCAACTTCTAAACCTAAATCAGTTAAAAGTTCTCCGGTTTTTTGTGATTCCCAATCTATTTGTATGAACTGTTTAAGCCAGTTATATGATATTTTCATTCAAAAAATTTATAGGTTGCAAAGATAAAACAATGCCCGTATACATTCTATAAGCTATGAAGTCTTTATTTTAATTTTTAATTCTGCCATTTTAATTGTTTATTAGAAGTTAAATTAAAAATGAATTATGAGATTTAGTATTGCAGTACTATCCGTTTTAATGTTATTAGTTGGGTGTAAAGAGAATGGGCAAAATGAAAACTTATCTGAGGGTAATTGGCTTGTAGAGTTAGATGTGATGGATAACCAAATATTACCTTTTAATCTAAAGGTCAATAAAAATGCCCATGGTAAGTATACAATGCAAATTTTTAATGCAGAAGAAGTTATTGATGTAGATGAAATAGAAATAAGTGGTGACTCTATAATTATGCAGACACCGGTTTTTGAAGGTTACCTATCAGGTACTTTTACTAAAAATTCTATTGAAGGTAAGTTTATTAAAGAAAGCCTAGATAGAATTGTGCCCTTTAAGGCTATTTACGGTGAAGAAGAACGGTTCAAGATTAAGAATGGAAGTATAGATAAGAATGTTTCAGGCATTTGGGAAACCTATTTTAGCCCTGATTTAGAAGAGGAATACGTGGGTAAAGGTATTTTTTTACAAGATGATAATAAGGTTACGGGTACTTTTAGAACTACAACAGGAGATTATAGGTTTTTAGATGGTGTTCTTGATGGAGATTCTTTAAAATTATCCGCATTTGATGGTGCCCATGCTTTTCTATTCAATGCAAAGATTACAGATTCTACAATGAACGGTGTTTTTTACTCTGGTAATCATTTTAAGGAGCCCTTTGTAGCTACTAGAAATGATGGGTTTGAATTGCCAGACCCGGATTCATTAACTTTTTTAAAGGAAGGATATGATAAATTGGCATTTACTTTCCCTGATGTAGAAGGGAATATGATCTCTTTAAGTGATAAAAAATATCAAGATAAGGTAGTGATTGTTCAGTTGATGGGTACCTGGTGCCCTAACTGTTTAGATGAAACTAAATATTTAGTAGATTATTTAAAGGGGAATAACGAAATTGAAGTAATAGGTTTAGCCTTTGAATCTGCCAAAACAGAAGAAATTGCCAAAAAGGGAATTAAAAGATTGAAAGATAGGGTAGAAGTAACATATCCTATTCTATTGGCACAATACGGTACTTATGACAAGCAAAAAGCTCAAGAGAAATTACCGATGCTAAACCACGTACTTTCGTATCCCACTACTATTTTTATTGATAAAAAAGGTGATGTTCGAAAAATTCATACCGGTTTTAACGGTCCTGCAACCGGGGAGAAGTTTGAGGAGTTTAAAACAGAATTTAATGCGTTAATTACCGAATTGAATAATGAATAAGGTTATATAATCGTAGATTTTCCTAGCCCGATGTTTTCATCGTTGATATTGAAATTTCCGTCTAATTCCATAATGTTGTCGGCTATAAAATCACCTACGTAATTAGTACCATATTTAGAGCTTCCTAAAATATCTGGAGTAACAATTTTTTTAGAAAATGATTTTAATACTGCAGCAACGACGGCATCAGATTCTTCGTTCATCTTAAAATGTTGCAATAGCATCGCCATGCTTAAAATAGAAGCTACGGGGTTTGCAATATTTTTGCCTGCTGCATCTGGATAAGAACCGTGTATTGGCTCGAACATGGCATGCTCAAGTCCAACTGAAGCTGACGGTAAAAGTCCAATCGATCCTGCAATAACACTTCCTTGGTCAGAAAGAATATCACCGAACATATTATCGGTTAGAATAACATCGAACTGAGAAGGGTTTAAAATCATCTGTACAGCCGCATTGTCTATAAATAGGCAGTTAAGCGTTACATCTGGGTAGCTTTCAGAAATTGAGCGCACCACACGTCTCCATAAACGAGATGTTTCAAGAACATTGGCTTTATCAACCAATGTTACCTTCTTTTTTCTTGAACGGGCAGATTTAAAAGCTAAATGCGCAATTCTGCTTATTTCAGATTCTGAATAAGTACAGGTGTCAGTAGCAGAATTCTTTTCTTCGTCAATAGATTTTTCGCCATAATAAATTCCGCCAGCAAGCTCTCTGAAAATAACCAAATCGGTATTCTGCACTTGGGTTTTGGAAAGTGGTGATTGTTTTACTAAAGAAGGAAAAACTTTTACGGGTCTAATATTTGCAAATAGTCCTAATTTCTTACGTAATTTTAATAAACCTTGCTCTGGCCAAACCTTTGATTTAGGATCGTCATCAAATTCCGGTAAGCCTAACGCGCCAAATAAAGTGGCATCTGTAGTTTTGCATAATTTTAGCGTTTCTTTTGGCAATGGGCTACCTGTTTGTTTGATAGCAGATGCCCCAATAAGTCCCTTTTTAAAGGTGAAGCTATGCCCAAAAGTTTCTTCAACAGATCGTAGGCACTTTATAGATTGTGCAACGACCTCAGGTCCAATTCCATCTCCCTCTAAAACAGCAATATCTAGATGCATAATTAGCTAATACTTTGTAAATCTATATTTGAAGTCTCTATAATTTGATGAATATCATCATCTTTTACTTCTTTTCTAGTGTCCGCATATCTTAAGAATTCTTGATATACGTCATCTAATTGTGTTTTCGTTAATTCGTAACCCACAATTTTTGCTCTGTATGCTAGGGCAGCTCTACCACTTCTTGCAGTCAAAACAATAGAAGATTCTGTGACACCTACATCCGCAGGATCTATAATCTCATAAGTTTCCCTATTTTTAATAACTCCATCTTGGTGAATACCAGAACTATGCGCAAATGCATTGGCGCCTACAATAGCTTTGTTAGGTTGCACCATCATACCCATTTTACGAGAAACCATTAAACTGGTATCATAAAGTAATTTACTGTTTATGGTAGTATCAAAATTTAAATTGGGATGTTGGCGCATAATCATGACGACTTCTTCTAAAGAAGTATTACCGGCGCGTTCACCAATACCATTTATGGTACATTCAATTTGTCTTGCGCCATTAATGACGCCGGCAATTGAATTTGCGGTTGCCAAACCTAAATCGTTATGACAGTGACATGATAGTATAGCCTTGTCTATGCCTTTTACGTTTTCATATAAATATTTTATTTTGGCGCCATATTCATCTGGCAAACAATACCCTGTAGTATCAGGAATATTAAGAACAGTAGCACCTGCTTTAATTACCGCTTCGCATACGCGAGCCAAAAACTCATTATCTGTTCGGCCGGCATCTTCAGCGTAAAACTCAACATCTTCAACAAAAGTCTTGGCATAGCTAACAGCGGAAACTGCACGCTCAATAATCGCATCTCTATTAGAATTGAATTTAAATTTAATATGAGAGTCAGATGTACCAATTCCAGTATGTATTCTTGGAATTTTAGCATGTTTAAGAGCTTCTGCTGCGACTTCAATGTCATTTTTGACTGCACGTGTCAATCCACAAACAGTAGCATTTTTAACGAGTTTAGCTATGGCTTCTACAGATTTGAAATCTCCAGGACTTGAAACGGGAAAACCAGCTTCAATTACATTAACACCTAGTACATCTAGGCGTTCAGCAATGACCAATTTTTGCTCCCGGTCTAATTTACAACCTGGTACTTGCTCTCCATCTCTTAAAGTAGTGTCAAATATTTGAACGATATCTTTACTCATATTATTTACGTAGTTTTACTCGTCAAACGAATATATAACCTAAAACATAAGGCTAAGAAAATTTGTAAACTTGTTTACAATGTTAAGTCAGATTTATAGGTATATAAAACATTGAATTTCAATTACTTAAACTCATATTTTTACGATGACAAATGCGCATAAAGATGCTTTGTTCGTTTTAGTTAAATCACTTTCTAAATCAGAGAAGCGTCAATTTAAGCTTTATGTAGGCAGATTGGGAGTGAATACCGATGCCAAATTTTTGGCGCTGTTCAATTTATTGGATAAGATTAAGCGATATGATGAGAAAACCATACTCGAAAGTGGTATTGTTAAAAAGGCACAACTTTCTAACTTAAAAGCTCACCTTTATAAACAGATTTTGGTAAGCCTAAGGTTGAACCCTGTTAACCAAAATATAAGGGTTCAGATACGAGAGCAGTTAGATTTTGCAACTATTTTATATCAAAAAGGGCTTTATAAGCAAAGTTTGAAAATTTTGGATAAAGTAAAGGCTATCGCTATTGAAAATGAAGAAAAGAACATTGCTTACGAAATTGTTGAGCTAGAGAAAATTATTGAAACTCAGTACATTACCCGCAGTATACCTGATCGTGCTGATGAGCTAGCTATACAGGCAAAAGAATTATCTGCGCATAATGTAATGACAAGTAAGCTTTCTAATCTTTCTCTGCAATTATATGGCATGATGCTTAAAGTAGGTTATGCTAGAAGTGATGAAGATTATATCAAGGTAAAAACATACTTCAATGATCATTTGCCGTTATATAATATTGAGGACTTAGGTTTTAGAGAAAAGTTATGGTTATACAAAGCTCACTTATGGTATAGTTTTTTAACCCAAGATTTCTTATCGTGCTTTAAATATGCCAGTAAATGGGTAGATCTTTTCTATGATCATAAGGACATGATTTATTTAAATCCGGTGTTCTTCTTAAAAGGGAATCATTATTTATTAGAATCTCTTTTTTATGTTCAGTATAGTTCTCAGTTTAAAGAAGTTTTGGAACGTTTGGAGATTACAATAAAAGAGAAAGAATTTCCAAATAACGATAATATTAATTCTCTGGTATTTATGTATTTAAATGCCAATAAATTAAACCTGCATTTTCTTGAAGGGACTTTTGAAAAAGGATTATATCTGGTAAAGATTATTGAATACGGTATCAATAAGCATAGAGATAGGATAGATGTACACCATGTAATGGTTCTTTATTATAAAATAGCATGTCTGTATTTTGGTATTGGAGATAATAAAACCTGTATTCAATATTTAAAAAAGATTATTGAGAATAAGAACTTAAAAATGCGAGAAGACCTAATGTGTTTTGCGCGTGTATTAAGTTTAGTTGCTCATTATGAGGCGGGTATGGACTATCATTTAGAAGTTCAATTAAAAAGCACGTATAAGTTTTTATTGAAGATGGATGATATGCATGCCGTACAAAAAGAGATGATAAAGTTTCTTAGAAGTTTAGGCGGTATTTATCCTAACCAGTTAAAAGCTGAATTTCAGAAATTATATAACGAACTTAAAAAATACGAGGATCATCCGTACGAAAAAAGGGCTTTCTTGTACTTGGATATTTTATCATGGTTAGAGAGTCATTTGCAGAATAAACCTGTCTCTCAAATTATGCGAGAAAAAGCGTTGAAAAAATCACGTTAGGTGAAATTTATGTAGATGAAAAGTAATCACCTTCAGCATTTATTGGAAATTAACCTCGCCATGCTTTTTGTAGCTACGTCTGGTGCCTTAGGACGTTATGTTCAGTTGTCGGTGCCTGTGGCAATTGGTGCTAGGGCAATACTAGCTTTTTTGGCATTGTTTCTATATTGTAAATGGAAAGGATTCAGTTTAAAAATAGATAAAAGAGATGCTCCGGTAATTTTTCTAAGTGGGATATTAATGGGAGTACACTGGGTAACTTATTTCTACGCATTAAAGTTATCTAATGTGGCAATAGGTATGCTTTCTATATTTACGTACCCAGTGATAACGGCTTTTTTAGAACCTATTCTTTTAAAAACCAAATTTCAATTAGTGCATTTGCTCCTTGCTTTTTTAGTGCTTACCGGAATGTATTTTCTTAGTCCCACCTTAGATATTGAAAATTCATATACAATAGCTATCGGTTTTGGTGTATTTTCTGCTCTTGCATACGCTTTGCGCAATATTATTTTGAAGCAAAAAGTTTCAAGATATAATGGTTCAATGCTTATGACGTATCAGACTGCAATTGTTGGCATTGTTTTATTTCCTTTCTTATTTTCGGTACCAACAACTACGCTTTTAAATCAATGGGAAGTATTGGTTGCACTAGCGGTTTTAACCACGGCTATTGGTCATACTATGTTCTTGATGACGTTTAAACATTTCAATATTACTACAGTAAGTATATTAAGTAGTGTGCAACCTGTTTATGGTATTTTGATAGGAGCTATTTTCTTATCTGAAATACCAAAAGGAACAACAATTTTAGGAGGTATACTTATTTTAAGTTCGGTGGTAATAGAAAGTATACGTTCTAAAAAACCGACTTGAAGTTATTCTTAGTTCTGTGAATTGATACCTGGTGTACTAGCGCCAAATTGATTGATGATATTATCTCCGAATTTGGTAAACTGTTCATTTTTAGCCATCTCTCTAACTTTTACAGGGTCAAAATCACCATTGAAATATAAAAACGAACCGTTTTGGTTATCGTTGTTGTAAATTAATATCTCTTTTACGGAATTCTTTTTTTCACGTACGGAAACTACATTACGCTTTAAATTATCATTCTTTCTAAATACCTCAATAAAAGAGTTACCTGTAATACCGTTCATTTGCTGATTTAAAAATTGGGTTCTATCTGCCGTTGTGCTTGGGAATTGCATGTATCTTAAATCTTTGGTATTTCCTACCATAGCTTTCATTTCTGGAGAGATTTCACTGATCATAGATAACATGAATTGTGGTACACGCACCGCGGTAACTTGATTATCATTTTTATGGGCGTTATAAAATGTATCAATAGAGTTGTAACTACCGCAAGAAGTAATTACTAAGAATATAATTAAGGCACAAATTTTCTTTAACATGGTAAAAGTGTTTGTACTAAAAGTAAGAAAATTAAAGACATGCATTCCAAATAGGATCATTTGGTGGAGGAGCAATAATTTCTAAAGGTTCTTTTTTTACTGGATGTATTATACGCAGTTTTCTAGCATGTAAATGAATACTGCCGTTAGCATTGCTTCTGTCAAATCCGTATTTTAAGTCGCCCTTAATAGGGCTGCCAATGGCAGTAAGCTGTGACCTTATTTGATGGTGACGACCAGTTTCCAAATCAACTTCCAAAAGAAAATATCTATCTAATTTTTTTATGATGCGGTACGTTAAAATTGCTTTTTTACTATCTGGAACTTCTTTGATGTGGGCGTAAGATTTGTTTTGTTTCGTATTTCGCTTCATCCAATGAACCAATCTTTTCTCAGCTTCGTTCGGACAATTTTTTACCACTGCCCAATAGGTTTTTTTTGCATCTTTCTCCGCAAACATTTTGTTTAGCCTAGGTAAAGCTTTAGAGGTTTTGGCAAATACTACAATACCAGATGTAGGGCGATCCAAACGATGCACAACTCCTAAATATACATTGCCGGGTTTGTTATACTTTTTCTTTAGAAATGCTTTTACGGTGTCACTTAACGGTCTATCGCCAGTTTTATCACCTTGTACGATATCACCTGGGCGTTTGTTGATTACTATTAAGTGATTGTCTTCAAATAGTACTTGAAGGTTATCTACGGTAGAATGTTGTTTTTTCGACAAATTTTAGTCTTATCTAATTAATTATTGTACTACCTAAATTGCCAGTTTTTTTTCCTCTTATTATTAAAAATATAAACATAAGAACGCCAATGGTTACTGCAACGTCAGCCATATTGAATATTCCCGTTCTCCATACGCCTAATCTAATCTGAAAAAAATCTGTAACGGACCCATAAGCAATTCGGTCTATTAAATTTCCTAATCCGCCACCTATGACCAAAGCAAAAGCAACAATCAATAAAAGATTTAAATTGGGTTTGCTCATAATTCTATAGAGCATTATCAATAGTAATAACATTGGTAATGCCTGTAGCAGAAATCTCTTTAAAATAGGAGGGAAGTCCTGTCCAAAGCCAAGCATAGCACCTGTATTCTCCACATTTGTAAGAATCAAATGATTTTTTATTACAGGAATAAAAACTTCTGGCTCTACTTTTTGGCGTGTTAGTTCTTTAGATACTTGATCGCAACCAACCGTCATTAAAACAATGATTAGAATCAAAAATTTACTAAAATATTTAGAACGCTTCAAAAGTTTTTGTTATTTAATACTGCTCTTCATCATTAGGGAAATCTTGACTTTTTACATCGCTTACATAGTTAGAAATGGCATTGCCCATTTCTTCATAAAGGTTCATGTATCTACGTAGAAAACGAGGATTGAATTCATGTGTCATTCCTAATAAATCATGCACTACAAGAACTTGTCCGTCAGCGTGCTTACCACCACCTATACCAATGGTTGGTATGGTTAAGCTTTCGGAAACCTTTTTTGTTAATTGAGCGGGTATTTTTTCTAGAACCAGACCAAAGCATCCTAGTTTCTCTAGTAATTTGGCATCTTCCATTAATTTTTCAGCTTCTTCCTCTTCTTTAGCACGAACCGTGTAGGTTCCAAACTTGTAGATGGACTGTGGTGTTAAGCCTAAATGCCCCATAACGGGTATACCAGCGGCAAGAATTCTTTTAACAGACTCCTTTATCTCTGCGCCGCCTTCTAATTTTACGGCGTGTGCACCACTTTCTTTCATAATTCTAATAGCAGAACGCAAAGCTTCTTTGGGGTCACTTTGGTAACTTCCAAATGGTAAATCAACCACAACTAATGCTCTGTCAATTGCTCTAATAACAGAAGAAGCATGATAAATCATTTGATCTAAGGTAATAGGTAAAGTGGTTTCATGACCGGCCATTACATTACTGGCAGAATCGCCAACCAAAATAACATCTACCTTAGCGGCATCTACAATTTTGGCCATTGAATAGTCGTATGCAGTCAACATGGAGATTTTCTCTCCGTTCTTCTTCATTTCTACTAATGATTTTACAGTGACTCTTTTGTATTCTTTTTTAGCTACAGACATATTTCAATATTGATTAACAAGCATAAAAGTAAGGAGTTTTACTGAGATTAAGCATTAAGGATATAGAATCCATTTAAAAGATTACAATTAATAATTAATTAATTTTACAGTGAATTCTTAATCGAAGCGGAAACATGAAAAATATTTATATTCTATTAGCATTTTTGACATATAGTTTGGTTAATGCCCAAATAGAAGAAGAGGTGAAGGTAAAGTATGCGGTAGAGACTTTCTTTTATGCTTTAAATGGTAAAAATGAATTTGCGATGAAGCGGGTTGTAGATGCCGATATTAAAATGCAAACGGTAAATTTAAATGTGCTAGGCAAGATGATTGTTCGTGATACAAATTTTAATGATTTAATAAACTTTATGATTACCACACCAGATTCTATACCTTTTCATGAAAAGATTCTGGATTATAAAATACAAATTGATGGTGGTATGGCGCACGTTTGGGCGCCATATGAATTTTGGTACAATGGAGAATTCAGTCATTGCGGAGTTAACTCCTTTCAGTTATTTAAAGAAGAAGATGCTTGGAAAATTATATATCTAGTTGATTCTAGAAGAAAGGAAGATTGCAAGCCGGTTTCAGACTAATTAATAGCATACTATTTCCACGGTCTTGAATTTGAGGCATCAGCTTTTGGGAAATCTTTTGGAACTTTTAGAGTAACCTTTCCTGTTGCTGCCCATTCGGCACCACGTTGTAAAGTTGTAATAAAACCAACACATTCCATGGAGTAATCAAAATGCCCTAATGTAGAGTGAAATACACGTCCTTTACCATAATTGATAGCCATTAACTGCGGTACATTCTGTCCTAAGCCCTTAACGTTAGGGTCCCATGGCGGAGCATTTTTCTCCACATCCGCAAAAGCAGTTGCCAATATTGTAGCGTTTTCAAACGGTCCCCTCATGCGTTCGTACATTTCATCTGGTGTGTGCAACCATTTCTCAGGTATACCTTTCATTATAGGGTGTTCTGGTGCTCTAGTTGTTAATTGAAATTCATACTCCGGTCCGTGAGAGCCACAAACTCCTTCAGATGAATCTTTTATAATTTTACCTGCATCGTTATAATATACATACGGCCCAGACTTCTCATCACGTCCTCCCCATGCACCTAAACCAATCATTTTATTATACTCGTCCCATTCTCCCCAAGCATTGTCGGCTGCATGAACAACCACTAAACCACCACCGTTATTCATATAGGCTTCAAAATCCTTTCTAGTTCCCTCTGGCCACAATGGTGAATCGGCACCTAGGTTAGAAATAATAACATCATAATCATTGAAATTAAATGTAAAGTCTGAAGTCTGAATAGGACTCTCGGAAATATGATAGGTCTTATCTTCTAATGGGTAAGTTTCTATAAATGAATGGTAAGCTTCTGGTCTATCCTTATTGTATTTAATGCCCAACCAAACAGAGTCCATTCTTTGAACATTTACCGTAAATAAATCGGTTTGTTCTAAATAATCTTTCATCATCATGGTAGTTTTTGGCCAGACGTAGTGGTTGTTCTGTCCGTCAATAATTAAAGCTTTTAATTTAGCCGGTGGTTGAACTTGCTCTACTGATTCTTTTTTTTTCTCTCCACAAGCTGTAAGTAATAAGCTAAATAAAACAACTGACATTAAATTTTTCATGTTGATGTATTATGGTTAATTCCAATGTTGACTTTAAATGTACATGAAGAAGTTAAGATGGCAAAAAACAGACAACAATAAGTAAAGAACAAAAAGTAGATTTCTTTTTGCTGATGATAAAAACTGATCTTAAATTAGCATGAAACAAAATTAGAATACAATGAAAATATTAGGAATAGGATCTAGAATATTACATGCAGAATACGGTAAGGGGGTAATCACTAATGTGTCTAGCAATATGTATTGGGTTACATTCATGGATAAAGGATTGGAAACTATTGAGATTGATGCTGATTTTGAAGTTATTGAAGCTATTGATAATGAAGTGGATACCGTAAGTTTTTTTGATGTAGAAAGTTCATTGGTTGCTATTTTACAAAAATGGAGTGATGCAACCCAGCGTGTAGCTATCGCGGATAAATGGAAAGGCGGAAATATAGTTTTAGAGCCAGGTGAAAGCGGCGGTAGTAACAAAGAAATACCTATTAATACATTTTTTCATAAAATAGTAATGGTACGTGATCGTATACGTGTTATGGAGCAAAAAATAAATTCAAGTAAGAATTTAGATGATCAGGAAAAAATAGACTTGCAGCAGTATATTACCCGTATTTATGGTAGTTTAACCACATTTAATGTGCTCTTTAAAGCAAAAAGCGACCATTTTATTGGAGAGAGGTCAGGTAAGTAGCTCTTTTGTGTTGAAGATGGCATAATTCAATTTTGCACACGGAGCGATTTTGCAATTTCATATTGCTTCTTTAAAATACGTTCATTAAATCCATGGGCTGCATTAGAAACGATTACATATTCTTTTCTTGGAGCCCTAATTTTCTCAAAATAAGGTTTGTTCAACTCTTTAGAACATAAAATATCATGTTCCCCTTGAATCATGAATACTGGTAATTTAAAGGTTAGTGCGGTTTTGTTAAAATCAATATTGCTGACCATGGAAGGTACGCCAATAGTATGGTCACCAACAAGGTTTAAAAAGGAGTAATCATCACCGTTATATCTATCTCTACTATCTTCATTGTTTTCGTATTCTGCAGCAATTCTCCACCAGTTAGATGGGGCAGGATCTGCAAATTCTTTTTCAAACTGTTTTACTACACGTAAAAGTTGACCGTAGTTTTTAGCTCTTTGGTATGGCGGCGGACCTAAATCATTAAGTTTTAAAAGGGTAGGGGTATCTTCTTTGATATTTGCTATTTTGTATACGTGCGAATAGGCGTCATCAATATTTCTTGTAAAATCCACAAATTGAGCATGACCAATATAGGCATGAAATAATTCCGGATGTTTCTGCGCCATTTTCGTTGCAAGAATTGAACCCCAAGAAGTACCCATCAATATCACTTTTCTTTGACTTAAACGTTTAAGTATATATTGAGTAACAGCAATACCGTCATTAGTCATATCTGAAACCGTTAGCAGATTGTTAGTATAGAATTCATCATTGATTTCTTTAGGGCAATTTCTGCCAAATGTTCTGCCGGCACCTCTCTGGTCCCAGTGAACAATGGTAAATTCTTTCTGCCATTCAGCATAGATATCATCTTTAAAATGACTCATACTACTACCCGGACCACCATGTATTAACAAAACTACAGGGTTATTGATGTCACTTCCATTAATGGTAATCCACTGTTCAATACCACCGATACTAACAAACTTAGCTTCAGAAATTTTTTTTTGAGAAAAAGATGTATTAGATGAAAGTAATATTAAAAGGAAAATGAAATTCTTTAATTGCATTTTGTTGATGATTTGATGATGAATATGGGTGCTACGAAGATATCTTTCCAAATACTTTATATAGGTACAAGGTATCTGTCTTAATTTTTATTTTGCTTTGTGACATATTTTACAAACTTTTATACCTCTAATTGAAAACGTAAAACGGTTTTTAACTTCTCTTCAGTAACCTTTCTAAAATCAGATAAATAGATTTCTTTATGAACTTTAGACTTTCTTTTTAGGTTTTTTGACATGGCAAAAGCTTCCATTTTTTTAAAGGTTTCAATTTCATTGTCATAACTGCCAATATGTAGCATTTGAATACATGGACCTTCGGTAATTTCTATAAACTGTATACGTTCTAAAAGTCTTTGTGGTTTCTTTTTTTTAGTATACTCAAGTATTTCATTAAAAAAATCAATAGATATAAATGCCGGTTGCCTAATCATTAAATTATAAACCAGTTCATTTTTATTTAGTACGCCTTTATAGTTCTTTTTTGCACTTTCAGAAATATCCCATTCGCCTTCTAATGGGTAAACGGTCCAGTCAATATAGTTTTCAGGTACAACTGTCATTTTTTTCAAAGTCATTTTAATAGCATAAGCAACGCTGTATAAAGTTTGAATATGTTCTGTAAAAAGAGAACTATTTGGATTTCCTTCTCCATGTATGCTCAAATACTGAAATTTTGGAACATTAATAAGTTCAGGTTTATTTTTTGGCATATAAATACCTTTCTCCGTTTTTCTCCATTCATGTTTTATTGTAGACTTCATATAAACAAAGTAAATAAATAAGGAAGAAGGTTGCACTTATAACATAAGTATTATACAAATTATAGTATTTCATTACGGTTTTGTTGCGTAGATATCATTCATTTATCTCTTGTTTTGATATATTTTTTAACAACTAAGGTTTTTAATTGTGCATTGGTTATTTTAGGATAAAATTTATATTATGGGTAAGGTCATTACATTCGGTGAAGTATTAATGCGAATTTCGCCAAGGGGTAATAAGAAGTTTGTTCAATCTAATATAGTTGAATTTTATTTTGGAGGAACAGAGTTGAATGTGGGAATTTCCATTTCTAATTTTGGAGGGAATGTAAAACATATTAGTGCCGTATCCGATGATTTTATTGGAGATACTGCTCTGACTTATATTCAAAAGTTTGGAGTAGATACATCAGCGGTAGTTAAGTCTAAAAGACCCTTGGGAGTCTACTTTTTGGAAGTGGGCGCCGTAATTAGACCTAGCATGATTTCTTATAACCGATCCCATTCCGCATTTTCTGAAATAGAACCATCTAAAGTTAATTGGGAAACTGCGTTGGAAGGTGGCGAATGGTTACATTGGACAGGGATAACACCAGCCTTATCTCAAGGAGCTTTTGACGTATTAAAAGAGGGTTTAAAATTAGCTAGGGAAAAGGGTTTAGCTGTTTCTGCTGATCCAACCTACCGTAGTGGTTTATGGAAATATGGTCAAGACCCTAAAGAAGCACTTATAGAACTACTAAATTATTCTACCATATTTATTGGCGGTGTAAATGAAATCAACGAGGTTTTAGGAACGGATTTTGGTTATGAAAATGATGATTTTATTGAGGCTAGTAAGCAGTTGATGAAAGAATTTCCAAGTATTGAAAAAGTATTCGATAAAATAAGGACGTCTCTGAACTCCTCTTGGCATAAAATAAGAGCACGAATGTGGAACGGTCATGAGTTTAGGGAAACCGAAGATATTGACATTACCCATGTAGTTGATCGTATAGGTACGGGAGATGCTTTTGCTGCAGGACTAATTTATGGGTTACAAGAATATGAAGATTATAAAGCTATGGAGTTTGCTAGCGCAGCATGTGCTTTAAAACATACCTATGAAGGAGACGTCAATTTTGCTACCGTTAATGAGGTCAATAATATAATTGCAGGAAATATTACCGGTAGATTAATGCGTTGAGATATCATTACATTTATTTCCACTTACGTAGTCTAAGTATCGCTTTTAGCTTATAAATACTTTTAGAAAATGCAAATGAAAAGGCAAAGGTGGTTAATAGCGCAATAAATGCCAGGGCACCAAGTGCACCGCCAAAACCTTGAAATAAATTGTTCTTATTAATATAAATAATGCTAAATAGACATCCTGCAATTGCCAAATGAATGTAACTTCTTCTAGTGGTTGTTGAAATCATACCTATGAAAGAAGTTCCTATAAATACTACAGGTATGTTTTTTGTTAGGTATGTATTTAATAAATCAGGGAAATAGTAAAAAAATAAGCCTACTAAAAGAGATAAAAGGGCAGATGCTCTTACTGCACCTTGATTATGGTGATGACTCACATAAAAAGTTGTTATTGCACCTAAGATTCCGGTAACTATTATGATAAAATTGTTCATTAAGCCATTAGGTTAAGTAGATAGACAATAAAAACACCAAGAAAAGCCATAGTACCTAATTTACCGCCAATACCAATAAAAAGATTTTTTGATAATAGAAAAAACAATCCGGCAATGATTCCTGCGGCAATTACAAATCCCAGTGTTGGGGTAATGGTATTACTGGACATACCAACGAATACGCCGCAATATATTGCTGTTGGGAGTTCTTTGAAATAGTCAGATTGCTTATTTAATTTTGGGGTAAATGAGCCCAATGTACCAATTATGCCTGCCGATAAAACACTGCCTAATTGATAATTAACATTCAGTAAATGACAAGCAATTGCACCAATTGGTACCCATATAACAACAGATAGCTTTTCATAATCATATTTATTATGATGTAGGTCTAAATAACCATGGCCAAACAGCACCGTAGCAGAAATAAAAAATAATATTGTTATTGAAAAATAATTACTAGTATCGTAATTATTTTTTAAAATTAAAAACAGAATTACGATTTGTACAGTTAATACGGCAGCTAATGTAAACGAACGAATAGCTTTATCTCTCTTCATCAGGCAATTTATATTTTACTGTTATGGTAAAATGTTTCTAAGCTCGTATACAAAGTTTATAATTTACTTTTAAATCAACTATTCAAAACATAATTTATTCTCAATAATTTATATGTTTAATAGCTCCTTAAAGTCTAATTAATAATCTTACAGGAAGAATTCAATATGAAGATGTGTATTGTTAGAGAGTAGAATATTACTCGAAACGTTGTTGGAATAATATATTTACCTAGTCACTTTAAATTCTTATAATCTTCCCATTTATAGTACATACCTGTTTTAAAGTATTGTAAATAGTACCGTGCTTTTCAATATTTTTTTTAAGTAAATCTACGTTTAGTTTAGTGTCCTCGCTGAAAATGTTTAAGTGATAATTGATGCTGTCCATTCTTGGCGGATTGTCTAATCTTTTAGCTCTTATTTCTAATTTAGTATAGTTGTATTGAAATTTCATCAACAATGAAAAGCGCTCTACATTTTTAAGTATACACGAAGCTAACGAACCTAAAAAAATCTCAGCAGGATTTGGTAGTGTCTTTGCAGTTTTACCAGTAGTGTCAAAAACAATATGAGATTGCTTTATATGTATTTTACCGTCAATATTATAGTCTGAAGATGCCTTTATTCTATAATTCATAATTGAATATATATATTAAGTTGAAAATTAAAGTAATACAGTAGAATCAATTAAATAAAGAAATGACCTGAAAAATGAGAAATAAAACGACTACTCTACATCTTAAGAAAATCTTCCTACTATACTAATGCTCTATTTAATATAGAGTGTAAAATTTATTTAAAGATTATTACTAAAAATAAAATTATAATTTTTCTTAAATAATGATATATGTCAACTATAATGAAATTGATTTAAACCGCTTCCTTTTTTTCGGACAAGTATTTCCAATAACGCTTTGGTACATGTTGCACATGTAATTTGGTGTTAATACGAGATTTAATTGTGGTACTTTTAAAATAGTTGTTCCACAAGTCTTGATATTCATATTCTTCATCGGTAAAGGCATCACTCTTCTCAATACTGTTAGTATGAATATCAGTAAGATCAAGCGAAATAATTTCTACAGTTTGTAAATCATAAAAAATACCATACTTACGTTTTAGGTCGTAAACAATCCATTGCTGATCCGCATATCTATTTCTAAAGTGTTTGGATACCAATGGCAACACGTCAAAATCTGGTTCTATATTGGCAAAATAAACATCATCCTTGGTCAATTGAAAACGTACAAAAGCCTCCATTCTATGCTTTTCTCTTCCTACTTTATGCGCTAGTTGGTTAATCTTTAAAATACTCGCATCGCTAAAATCTGTAGCGTCCAGATACCTGCCTCCCATTAACTTTTGAATATAATGGTAGAGTAGGGCTTCAATATTATTCTGCTCACTTAAAAAAGCAAAGTATATGTTCTTTATTGCCGAATTACTTTTTTTTCGCACTCCGTTCCAAACACGTTGTGCTTTATCAATATTGGTGAATATAGTTTCGGTATCAGCAAACAGTCCACTTTGAAATCGACTATTTTTTTGAATATCGGCATGAGATAATTTTTGTTCAAAGCCAACAAAAACAGCGGTCAAAAAACCATTAAAACTACCATCGTAAACTAAAGTTTTTGAAGTATTCATATAAACAGTTTTAGAAGTTGAAGAAAAAGATTCGAGATACAATTTTTAGCCTTTTCTTAATTTTAGTTTTTAATAATACCATTTGGTATCCTAGGGCTAAAATTTGACTTTGACTACGGTCAACCACAGTACTAAAAATTGATAAATTCTGTGTATTGAGGGTGTTATTTAGGTTTTCCATAGTCGAATAAAAATTGATTAATTTATACTTTAATTAAATAATGATAATTGATTGTTATATTGATTTTTGAATTTTCCATTTTGAGATTGTAAAATCATTCCCTTTATCGTGGATGCATCTAAATCTCTTCGTTCCCAATCATTGGAATTACAGATGATAAAATACTTAGCTCGGTTAAGCGCTATTCCCATTTTTTTAAGATGTTCCCAGTTTAAACTACGGTACTTTCTGCCACTTATAATTTTATGAACAGAGCCCATTCCTATACCAGGAATTCTTGCCAACATTCGTGGTTCAGCTTTATTAATATCTACAGGAAAATAATTTAGGTTTCTAAGTGCCCACATTAGTTTGGGATCTATATCCATATCTAAATTAGGATTGTCCGCATCTAATATTTCGTTCACGCTAAAACCATAAAAACGAAGTAGCCAATCTGTCTGATATAGTCGGTTTTCACGAAGCATTGGAACTTCGGAACCTAAAGAAGGTAATCTGCTATCTGTAGAGATGGGTACGTAACCAGAGTAATAAACGCGTTTCATTTTATAATTCTTGTAAAAATGAGTTGCAGAGTACATGATGTCCTTATCACTTTCGCCTGTAGCACCTACTATCATTTGGGTACTTTGCCCTGCAGGGGCATATTTGGCAGTGCTTTTAATGATTTTTCGTTCTTCTTTATAACGAATAATTTCATCTTTTACCTTTTGCATAGGTTTAATGAAATCTTCATGTTTTTTGTCCGGAGCCAATAGTTTAAGGCCGGAGATAGTGGGGATTTCAATGTTGACCGACAAACGATCAGCATATAAACCGGCCTCGTACATAAGTTCATCACTGGCGCCTGGTATAGACTTTAAGTGAATGTATCCGTTAAAATTTTCTTCTTCACGCAATTTTTTAGCTACAGAAATAAGTCTTTCCATCGTATGGTCTGCACTTTTAAATATGCCGGAACTTAAGAACAGACCTTCTATATAATTTCTTCTATAGAAATTAATGGTTAAATCCACCACCTCCTGAATTTTAAAAGCAGCTCTTTGTATGTCGTTACTTTTACGTGTTACACAATAGGCGCAATCAAAGATGCAATGATTGGTCAGTAAGATCTTTAATAAAGAGACACAACGACCGTCCTCTGTATATGTGTGGCAAATTCCGTTTCCGGTATCTCCTAAGCCATTATTCTTATTCTTACGGTTGCTGCCGCTACTAGAACAAGACACATCATATTTAGCGGCATCCGCCAGTATATTTAATTTTTCCTTTATTCTATTAAAATCCATAGCAATTTGTAATTAATCCAAAATTATGGAATAATTCCTAATTATGGAAATAATCCAAATAATATTTTGGATATAATCCATAATCACTATATTTGAAGTATTGAGAATGCTAAATACTTGATTGATACCAAGCTATATTATGGAAAATGAATTGACATTAAAACGATTTACGGATTTACGACGGGAACTGGGTTATACACAGGCGGATTTTGCTGCGTTGATTGGTGTTTCTAGTACAACTGCAGATATAGAACGAGGTAGAACCAAACTTTCCGGTAAAGTGGTTTCAGAATTATTAAAACAATTCAAGATTAATCCGTTGTGGTTATTTGGCGAGAGTGAAGAACAGTACTTAGAGACTTCTAAGACAAGTGTAATACCTAAGGTAGTAACGGTAGATTCTGCTAATAGGGATAACATGGTTTTGGTGAATGCAAAAGCAGCGGCAGGATATCCACAAAATATTTCCGATACCAGTTGGTATCAACAATTACCAGCTTTTGATTTACCTATTCCAGAATTTAGAAATGCAACCTATCGTGGGTTTCAGGTAGAGGGTGATAGTATGTTGCCCAATTTACACCCCGGTGAGTGGGTTTTAGCTAGGGCAATTGAACATATAGATTATGTAAGCGCAAACAAAATGTACGTTGTAGTTTTACAAGATTCTATAATGGTTAAAAAGGTGGAGAAGCGACCAAATTCAAATAATGTAACGTTAATTTCTTTGAATGAAACATATCCACCTTATGATATTAAGCCTTTTCAAATTCAAGAAATTTGGGAAGTAAGTAGCAAAATAACGTTTAATGTAGATGCTACTACCGATAGCGGACTGCTACGACAATTGCAAGAGTCTATGAAAGAGTTAAAAGATCAATTACAACATGTTAAGAAGGTTAATTAAACTATAGGTTTAATATTTTTTAATATACATTCCACTTTCTTTTAACTTGAATCCTAAGCTTTTATATAGGGAAATTGCAGCGGTTCTGTGGTGACCGCTAAATAATAATACATCATCTAGTTTTGATGACTCTGCTTGTTCTAATAGTTTTTCCATTAGCTTTCTTCCAATGCCTTGACCTCTATAATCAGAGGAGACAACTACGTCTTCTATCATACCTTTATGACCGGATACTACCTTGTATTTTGCCATCATAGCAATACCAACTAATTTATCTTTATCCATACAGATTACGGCCTCAGTGGTGTTGTAATCAGATAATGCACTCGCAATATCCAATTGTGTCAAATCTGCATTTAATTGCTTATAGAGTTCCGTAAGTTGAGATTGCAGGTCTGACGTTACTTCATTTAGTGTGATTAATTTAATTTCCATAACCTAAAATTTTCTTTAAGAACTTAAAATTACTTCATTTTTCATCATTTAGGTAATCTGATTAAACATTCTAAAATGATTATATTAAGAAAAATGAAATTTGCTTGTAAGTAAGTGAGCAGAATTTTAGGTAGTAATAGTATTACTTAGATTATTCAATTCGCAAGCTGAGTATAATTTTATATTTAGCAGAATTTTAGCCTTTTCTTCGCTCAAGCAATACCATCATCATTAAACTTAATATGATAATATCATCATCTTTACCGTTCAGTTTTTTTACTTCACTAACCTTAAAACGACGACCAACTAATGATTTTTCTTTAGATAAACGCACCACAGTCTCATTGTTTTCATTGATAACCAAGTAAGCAGGATTAAGAAATAAACCTGTAAATAGGTTGATAATAGGAATTTGACCAACCAAACCGTCCATTACTTTTACCCAAGCATTCTCTTCTCTAATGGTATACTTTAATTGTTTATTTTGATCAAAAACCTCATAATGCGCTTTCCATAAAGAAGCCCATCCTTTACGACCTATTTTTCCATATTCCTTACCAGTAGGGTCAGAAAAAGAATAGCATGCAGAGAAGTCAATCCACCTATCTGCTTTAATATTGTAAAGTAAATTGGTTTTACTGTCATTTTCATAAACACCAACATTCTCCTTGAATTTAAAAAGCTTTTGCTTTACATAGGCAATCATTTTTCCATTGGCGTCTACGGCTGAAAAGTCATTTGATAAAGTGCCAATATGGAAAGTGAAATTTAAAGGAAATTCATAATCTTGCATGAAATTGATTTTATGTTGGTGTCCTACACTAACTCAGCTAGCTAAATTATATTATGTTTTAGCAAAGAAAATAGTTGTTAGCGCCCACTAACTTCGCCCATAGAAATTGAGAGTGGACCAAGTTTATGTTGTGTAGGTAAAAAGACGCCGCTTTCTGTTTTAACCCATTCTTCCCATGTAGCTTCTACACCGCCAATAGGTATAATTTTTGTCCAAAGTTTAAAACTCTTAGGTCTTCCGCTGGGTTCAATAATCCACATATAAGAATCTCCCGGGGTGTCTCCGCCTTGGGTATATGTAACCAATAATGCTTCTGAGCCATCTTTCATATCTACTAAATATCGTTCGGCACCTCGGTCAAAAGCTTTAAAAGGAGCCACAAGCCAGAAAGAATCATTATTAAAATAGCTTTGTGCTTTTTCAATTAAGTCTTGTGTTTTTTCATAAGCAACAGGTACATTATTAATAGCTGCTGTACTGGAAGAAGGGGTTATTAAATCTAATTGAACGACAATGTCGTCCCAAGAAACGGTAACAATTTCTTTCTCTCTATTCCAGATGTAATGGTGATCGCCTCTAAAAGACCATTCCAATACCTTTGTGTTGTTATAATTTTTATAATTAAGTGCATCGAACATTCTGTATGCTAAAGCATCTGCTTCTGGTCCAGATTCTCCTGTAGGTAAAGGTTCGTTATAGAGGTAATATAAGACTCCATAGCTTATTATGGCTAGTAAAATTAGAATACCTAATAACTTAAATAATTTCTTTAGCATAATATATTTAAATATTTCAATAATAAATTGTTGTATAAAGTATATAACCTTATTAAATCTAATTTAGCGTTGATTAAAAACCAACAGCGGCATCATCTCCACGTTTATCAGCACCCCCTTCAAGTTTTCCATTTGCTAAAACGCGAATGGCATCAACTTTACCTATAATAGGTGTTCTTTCTTCATTAATAATATATCCTTTAGATTTCATTTCTTCTTTTAAATCAGAGGAAAATCCGTCCGGTTCAAAAATGACCATATCTGGTAACCATTGATGATGAAAACGAGGAGCGTTAACGGCATCTTGCATACTCATTTTAAATTCATATCCATTTAAAATAGTTTGTGCCACAGCGGTAATTATTGTAGATCCACCTGGAGTTCCAACAACCATCCATAATTTACCGTTACGTTCAACAATAGTTGGGGTCATACTGCTCAACATTCTTTTTTCCGCAGCAATACTATTTGCTTCGGCACCTACAAGACCAAACATGTTGGGTACGCCTGCCTTAGAGCTGAAATCGTCCATTTCATTGTTTAAAAAGAAACCAAGCTCATCTGAATATAATTTAGAGCCGTAAGCGCCGTTAAGTGTTGTGGTGACGGATATGGCATTCCCTTCTTGATCTACAATAGAGTAGTGGGTGGTTTCCATGCTCTCTACGATCTCTATATTTCCATGTTCAACTTCAGAAGATTTAGTAGCCTTATCAAAAGAAAAATTAGCCATTCTTTCAGCTAGGTAATCGTCACTCAATAATTTATCATAAGGAATTTCAACAAAGTCAGGGTCACCTAAAAAGTAATTTCTATCAGCATAAGCTCTTCTAGAAGCTTCTGTGAATAATTGAACCATTTTTGGAGAATTGTGACCGAGTTTTGCAACGTCATGTTTTTCCATCATTTTGAATATTTGGTTGATGGTTACGCCACCACTACTAGGTGGGCTCATAGAAATAATATGTAAATCTTTGTAGTTGAAGGTAATTGGGTCTCTCCATACCGCCTGGTATTTTTCTAAATCCTCTTCAGTAATATACCCTCCTTTTTCTTGAATGAAAGCAGCTAGTTTTTGAGCTACTTTACCTTTGTAGAATCCGTCTCTACCATGCTTTGCAATGCTCCTAAATGTATTTGCCAACGCAGGATATTTAATGGTGTCATTAGTTTTGAAGGCAGTAGCAAACTTAGTGCTGTCACTGTTTACCTCTATAAATTTATCGCGTTGGCTAGCTAGTCTTTTTTCTTGATTAGCGGTTACTACAACACCACGTTCCGCTAAAGCAATCACCGGAGCCATGATTTCCTCTAAAGGAAGTGATCCAAACTTTTTATGCACTTCAATAATACCTGCAACTGTACCGGGTACACCAACGGCAGTGGCGCCTAAAGTACTTTTACCGGGAATTACGTTACCCAATGAATCTAAATACATGTCTCTGTGAGCAGATAAAGGAGCTTTCTCCCTATAATCTAAAGCACCAACTTCACCATCTGCTTTTCTATACACCATAAAGCCTCCGCCGCCAAGATTTCCTGCAAACGGATATGCGACTACCAAAGCCATTTCTGTGGCTACCATGGCATCAAAAGCGTTACCGCCTTTTTCCATAATATCACTTCCTATTTTAGAGGCTTCTTCGCGAGCAGATACTACCATTGCTTTTTCTGTAATTGTGCCTGTTGGGGTCGCAGGATTCTCTTTGCAACTGGCTAAAACAACCAATGCAGCTAGCATTAATACAAATTTTGTTTGGTTCATAGGTGGTTAAATTTATTATTTAATTATTTTATTTTTAAATATTGGATATAAGTATTTTATGATTTTTTATTATCTATAAGTGAAGTGTATTTTTGTTTTGAAAAAGTAATTAGCTCTTCAAAGAATTCGGTGAACTCTGCTTCAAAAGCATCATAATGTTCTTCAAGGTCAATAATGGCAAAATTCATTTTAGATTTATTATTCGTTCTACGGTTCATACCGTTCAGTACACGAGCAATTCCATCCATTTTTGAATAGTTGAAAATCCAATTATCGGTAATCATATAAGGCATCATCTTTTTAACCCCAATAGGTAATATTTCGTAATTGTCTTCCAAGAGGTCATAAAAATTATCTACAAAAACATCCAATGGAATATCTGAATATGTAGACCAATTTTTGGCTAAAAAGTGATCGTAATAGATGTCAACGATAACCCTACTGTAATGGCTGTAATTTGCATGAAGTCGTTTGCTGCTTATTCTAGGAATTGGATGAGAGTCGGTATAGGTGTCTATATGTCGATGTAATTTTATTCCCTTTTGTATCTTATTAGGTAAGTGATCAAATTTATTGGCGCGTATGCTATCGGCTATAAAATTACCGATCGTAATTTCTTTATCATTAAAAGAGAGATAAATATGAGCTAAAAAATTCATTCGATTAAATTGTGCTTGGTAAGTCGAATTTACAAAGAAGGGCAATAGTGATAAGTATGATACGTTTATATTTGCAAAAAACTTATTAAGATTATATGACACTAATAAAATCTATTTCAGGAATACGAGGAACTATTGGAGGAAAGCCAGGAGACAATCTTACACCTATTGATGCGGTAAAGTTTGCAGCTTCTTACGGAATTTGGTTGAAAGATTATTCTAAAAAGGAGAAGTTGAAAGTCGTTATTGGTCGTGATGCACGTTTGTCTGGTGAGATGATTCAAAATCTTGTAGTTTCTACTTTGGTAGGTTTAGGTATAGATGTGGTAGATTTAGATTTATCTACAACACCAACTGTTGAAATAGCGGTACCAATGGAAAAGGCGGATGGAGGTATCATCTTAACTGCAAGCCATAACCCAAAACAATGGAATGCACTAAAGCTTCTAAATGAAAAAGGTGAATTTTTAGATGCTGCCCAAGGTGCTAAAATTTTGGCAATAGCTGAAAAAGAAGATTTCGATTTTTCAGATGTAGATGATTTAGGGGTTATAAATAAGAATGACAGTTATATAGATATACATATAGATGAAGTTTTAAACCTGTCTTTGGTAGATGCCGAAGTGGTAAAAAAAGCGAAATTTAAAGTTGTGGTTGATGGAGTGAATTCTACAGGAGGAATTGCGATACCAAAACTTTTAAAGGAATTTGGCGTTGAAGTGGTTGAGTTGTATTGTGAGCCAACCGGTCATTTTCCACATAATCCAGAACCATTAAAAGAACACTTAAAGGATATTTGCGATTTAGTAGTTAAAGAAAAAGCTGATTTTGGTATCGTTGTAGATCCAGATGTTGACCGTTTGGCATTTATAAGTAACGATGGTGAAATGTTTGGTGAAGAATACACCTTGGTGGCTTGTGCAGATTATGTTTTGGGTAAAACCAAAGGTAATACGGTTTCTAACCTATCATCTTCTCGTGCTTTAAGAGATATTACACAAAAGCACGGTGGTACTTATGAAGCTGCGGCAGTTGGTGAAGTTAATGTAGTTACTAAAATGAAAGCAAATAATGCCGTTATTGGTGGAGAAGGTAATGGAGGTATCATTTATCCAGAAAGTCACTACGGTAGAGATTCATTAGTAGGTACTGCGTTATTTTTAATGTTAATGGCTGAAAAAGGTGGTACAGTGGCAGAGCTTAGAGCTAGCTACCCAAGCTACTTTATGAGTAAAAAGAAAATTCAGTTGACACCTGGTTTGGATGTTGATGGTATATTAAAGTCCATGGCAGAAAAATATGCCGCAGAGGAAATTTCTACGATTGATGGTGTAAAGGTTGACTTTGCTGAAAACTGGGTGCATCTTAGAAAATCTAATACAGAGCCTATTATTAGAATTTATACGGAAGCTAAAAGTCAGACCGAAGCTGATGGTTTGGCGGATCGAATTATTGGAGAAATAAAGTCTATAGCCGGTTTATAATCATAGAACCAGTTGTTAAAACAAGAAACCGGAAGTAGTTCAACTACTTCCGGTTTTTTCTTTTTATCCTTTTAGTTTACATCGGCAAATGCTGCTGGCTGTTTTCCTCTATGTTTCCATCGTTTGTGGGTCCATAGGTAATATTCTGGTTGTTCCCTTATTTGCTCTTCGGTAAGTCTTAAAAATTTGTTCGTAATTTCATGTTCTTTGGTTTCTTTGCTATTTATGGAAATAGGGGTGAACTCAGCCTTGTAGTGCCCGCGCTTTACCTTACTAACTTTAAGGAAAACAGTAGCCAATCCTGTTTTACGTGCCAAAGCTTCTCCACCGTTAAAAATTGGTACAGTGATACCCATAAAATCTGTCCAATAATGAGCTTTGTGAGCTTGTGGAGATTGGTCGCTGACCATACCGTAAGTTGATCTAATATTATTCCTATAATTCTGAATAACCGTTTTTGCAGTTTGTGCCTGGGTAATTAAAGTGGTATTCCAGCGCGCTCTTACTTTTCTAATAAATTTATCAAAATAAGAGTTGTTTATTTTTTGATAAACCGCATATCCTTTAGAGTTAACGTAATTGTTTATGCTAACATTCCATTCCCAATTGGCATAATGTGCGCATAAAATAATAATGCTTCGTTCTTTTTCTATCTCTAGTAAAACTTCTGGATTAACAAGGTGGTATTTTTTTGCAACGGCCTCCTTGCTTAAATTCATGGTTTTTACCATTTCTAAAAACATATCACAGAGGTGTTTGTAGAAATCTTTTTCAATACGATGTATTTCCTCTTTGGACTTATTGGGGAAAACTAAGTTTAAGTTTTCTTGTACCACTTTTCTTCTATAGCCAAATACACGGTATATGAAGAAACAGGCAATATCGGATAAACCGTAAAATAGACGATGTGGCAAAATGGAAACTATCCATAAAAACGGATAAATTAAAACAAAGGCCAATAGTTGCATTCTCAAAAAAATTATGGACAAATATAGTTATATTTGACGCCAAATAAAGGGCAGATAATGTACAACATTGATATAGCGACCATAGCAATAATAGCGGCAAATGTATTAGTGTCAATGAAGGGATTCAATGATACTACTTTTTTTGAACGATATAAATTCAGTATTGGTGCTATAAAGGCGGGGCAAAAAGATCGTATGGCAACTTCGGGATTTTTGCATGTAGATATTTCCCATTTGCTTTTTAATATGCTAACCCTTTATTTCTTTGCGGGCGTTGTAATTAATTGGTTTGATACTACAAAATTTCTGATTATTTATGCCGTAAGTCTTTTAGGAGGTAGCTTGTTGGCATTGAGTTTTCATAAAGATGAACCCTATTACTCGGCAGTTGGTGCCAGTGGTGCAGTAACGGGTATTTTGTATTCGGCAATTCTTCTTCAACCAGACATGAGATTAGGTATTATGTTTATACCGATTCCTGTCCCTGCATATGTTGTGGGTATTGGTTATTTGTTGTACTCTATTTATGGTATGAAGAAAAGATTGGGTAACATAGGACATACGGCACACTTTGGGGGTGCAATAGGCGGTTATTTAACTACACTCTTGTTCATGCCTAGTCTTTTGCAGACCGAAACCTTAATGGTGGGCTTGCTTGCATTACCAATAATCCTATTGATTGTGCTTGAAAAAATGGGTAAAATTTAGGCTATTTCTATTTTTTTTAAATCATAAGTGTATTATTTACCTTAATAATGTGCATTTCATCGTATTTCCCTGTATATAGGCAACATTAAGACAATTCGGGTCGTTAAACCAAAAACCCGAATTATAATGAAATCAACCCTATCTATCAGAAAAGTATGGTTAATGGCTGCAACTGCTTCGATTTTTGTAGCAAGTTGTAGTGATGAAACTACAGTTTTTGAAAACCCAGAAGATAATTTAGTAAGTGAAACCGACCAATCTAAGCTGGATAACAGTGTTAGCTTTGATCGTGCCGGTGTCTTGGATATTTTTGAAGATCCCATTGCCAGTGCAAAAAGATCAAGTGTTACAGGAAAAGATGAAGAGGAACAGGCAGGAGATTACCCGCTTTCACTTGTAGCTCAAATAGCTCCGCCTTCATTCACAAACGGAGAAAATTTGGCAGCAACCCATGTTGCCTTAGATGGTGATTACGGTTATGTATCGTATAATACAGTTGGTCAAGACTATGTAGGCGCTATTGATGTTATAGATATTAGCGACCCAACGAGTCCAAGGGTTACCTCAAGAGTTTATTATACGAATGCAGATTTAAATTCAATTGCCTATGATAATGGGTATTTATATGTTGCAGGTGGTGTAGATTCTGAAAAATCGGTTACGGCAACAGCAAATTCTCTTGTAGCTAAAATAGCTGTTAGTGGAGGTAGAATGAATACGACAAATATTACCTATGGTTTTCAAGAAGGCTTTAATGCTACAGATGTACGTATAATAGATAACAAAGCTGTAGTAACAAGTGGGCAAGAAGGCTTTGTGGTTGTTTACGATAAAAATGATTTAAGTGTGTTGAACGAAGCTGCTTTCTTGGATTTACGTTCTGTTGCATATAATGGTAATGAGGTGGCTGTTTTAGATGCTGCGCAGGGTGTAAGCTTTTTGGATCAGAATTTGAATACAACGCGTAGTATCGCTATTGAATCTGATTTCGGTGTCGATGCCAAGCGTACTTTAGACTTTTTGGATGATAATATTATTGTTTCGGAAGGAATAAAAGGTGCCGGAGTGTATAATGCAACTTCAGGAAGTTTTGTAGAATATTTGCCTATTTTAACAAGTCCGGAAAATGCAGAGCCAGGTGAAATAGTTACCAATGGTGTAGCTGTAAACGAAAATGTTCTGTTAATGGCTAACGGTGCTGGCGGATTAAGTCTCTCTGAGACTAATGATGACAACACTGTTGGTGTTGGTGTAATAGAGTTGACGGGTTCAATAAACTATGTTGCTACAAAAGATGATTATATTTTTGCAGCTTCAGGAAAACAAGGTTTTCAGATTATAAAATTAAACAGACCAGATGATAGTTTGGTAACACGTTGTGAAGATTTAACAGCGTATTCTGGTAGTTCATACCTAAATGTAAACACAGGTGATGATTTTGCTTTCAATGGTTACAAGAGGTTTTACAATATTAACGTAGGAGGTAATTTATTACTATGTGGTTCTTGGACCGTAAGCGACGGAGTCAATATTAACAGTAATGGTTTATTTGAAATGAACGGGACTATGGTAGTTGGTAGAAACTATAGTAGAAGAAATGTTTCTATAAACTCAGGAGCAAACTTAAGAGTAGAAGGGAATCTAACCATTTATGGAGATTTAATTCTTAATGAAGGTGCTACTATTGAATTTATAGGTGATGATTCTGTAGTCAATATCTTTGGTAGTGTAACTAGAGGTGCTGATACTACGGTAGAAGGAACTTTTAGAGATGTTAGAGGTGCATTTTAATAGACTTGGAAAAAAGATATAAAAAAGCCCGAACAATAACTATTGTTCGGGCTTTTTTGTGATTTATGTTGAAATCTAGTTTAGTAGCTCTGCTACTTTAGCTTCAAGAGCGGGTCCTCTTAGGTTCTTGGCTACGATAACACCGTTTTCATCCAATAAGAATGCAGCGGGTATGGCATCTACATTATAGAGCTTAGCAATTTGATCGTCAAAATATGCAATGTTGGAAATATGGTTCCAAACTAATCCGTCTTCTGCGATAGCTTTTTTCCAAGCTTCTTCAGTTCTATCTAATGAAACACCTAAAACATTTAGACCTTTGTCATGGTATTTATTATAAACTGCAACAATATTAGGGTTTTCAGCTCTACAAGGTCTACACCATCCGGCCCAGAAATCGATCAAGGTAACTTTTCCCATTACATCTTTTAAAGCAAGTTCACCACCATCAGGACTAGGACCTGAGAATTCAGGAGCTTTAGCGCCAATGCTTGAATTTTTATCAGCTGCCTCAGAAGCCTTTAATTTTTCAATACCTTCTTGTATTTGTTTTCCAGGTTTAGAGTTTTTAATCTCTTCTGAAAGCGTTTTGTAAATTTCTTCAGCTTCTTCTAGCTCAACTGCTTTGGTAGCAACAGCTCTATCCAAAACTAAGGCTGAGATTAACGCTTTGGGGTGGCTTTTTACATAGTCAAGTTCAAAAGTTTTGTACTCCTCTTGAAGTTCTTTCATTTCATCTTGTAGTGCCAATGCAGACTCGCCAGATGCAGCTTTCATATCTTGTTGTATAGATTGTGCTTGAAGAGAAATTTCTCTTGATTGTTCCATATAATCTGCGAACGTGTCATTTTGGAACGTTCCGCTTATATCTGCAAAGCCCATACTATCTCTTTGGGCGTTAAATTGAATTTCTCCGTTTTCAAGTATTACGGCAGTATAGCCAGGTAATTGTTCAACAAAGATATAATGAAGCTCAGGGATATCGGATTTTCCGGTAAAGGTAAACTCACCATTTGTTGTAGTAGCGGTATCAACTTCCATTGGTTGATTGTTTTCTCCTATTTTTTTCAGGAAAACACGAGTGCCATCTGTCATTTCACCTCTCAACTTACCATTTAGGGTAAAGCCTTCTGGCTTTGAGTTGCAGCTGAACAATAAAGCGCCTGCAAGCAGTATTAAAATACTATTTTTCATAAATTTCACTTAGATTAAGTTACAAATGTACTTATATATAGGATATAAAAAAAGACCCTTAACGCAATGGTTAAAGGTCTTTTTAATATCGTTATAATTGAGATTAAAACTGGTAGCGTATACCGAGTCCGATATCGAAATCGAAATTGTCAGAGAATCCGTCATAACCTATAACTCCAAGTTCTGGTCTAAAATCTAAGGATAGAATTAATGGAATGTCAAAATTATACTCTATACCAACATCACCAGCGGCAAAAATGAATAAACCGCCATCATCACCTGGGAAATCAACACTTCCTAAACCGCCACCAACTCCGTAATACCATTGAAAATCTCCTTCAATAGGTCTAACCCATTGATAAAGACCGGCAATTTTAAATGCATTAAAATTACGGCTATCTCTCCATCCTAAGTTAAACTCAGCCCTAGTGTCGCGTGTTAATGATTTTTGATAACTGACTTCAGCTCCAAATCCGTCACTATCTCCTAATCGTAATCCTAAGGCATGATTGGATATTTCTTGAGCAGAGAGGGAGCAAGTTGCTGTAAAAATCAATACGGTAATACCTTTTAAAATCTTCATATAGTTATTCTTTTTTGTGATGAAAAATGAGCCAATTTGTAATGCAGCTCACACAATAAAACTTAATTTAGCAATCAAAATTGTGTTACGTTGGATAATAATTCGCTGTCAAAGTTACGACAAGATATAGAGGGAGATGTACGATTTGATGATCTTACCAAGACTATTTACGCTACAGATGCATCTGTATATAGAAAAATACCTTTAGGGGCTGCTTTTCCAAAGAGTGTAGATGATATTAAAAAAATTATAAGGTTTGCTAACGATGAAAACATCGGACTTATACCTAGAACAGCGGGTACTTCCTTAGCTGGACAATGTGTGGGTGATGGTTTGGTGGTTGATGTATCAAAGCATTTTACAGAAATCATAAGCCTTGATCAAGAAAAGAAACAAGTAACGGTTCAACCTGGAGTTATTAGAGATGAGTTAAATCAATATCTAAAACCATACGGATTGTTCTTCGGTCCTAATACATCAACATCTAATAGATGTATGATAGGTGGTATGGTTGGCAACAATTCATCTGGTACTACATCTATTCAATATGGGGTAACTAGAGATAAGGTTATTTCTATGAAAACCATTCTGTCAGACGGGAGTGAGGCTGAATTTGGAAGAATTACAGCGTCAGAATTTAGGAAAAAGCAACAAGAACATACACTTGAAGCATCACTTTATAATAGTATATTTAAAGAACTAGATAATAAAGATATAGCTTCTGAAATAATTGAACATTTTCCGAAACCAGAAATACATAGAAGAAATACAGGTTATGCCGTAGACGAGTTATTGAAGTCTGATTTATTCGGTGGTGATTTATCTTACTTTAATATGGCAGAATTGCTATGTGGTAGTGAAGGTACACTAGCTTTTACGACAGAAATTACAGTGCAGTTAGATGACCTCCCACCAGCATTATCTGCAATGGTAGTTACGCATTACACCTCTTTGGAAGATTGTTTAATGGATGTAGTTCCGGTTATGGAACACCCGCTACAATTGTGCGAAATGATGGATAAAGTCATTTTAGATTGTACAAAGAATAACCGTGCCCAATTGGCGAATAGGTTTTTTGTAGAAGGTGATCCGGCTGCATTGTTAATGCTACAAGTTTCTTCACATACAGAAACTGAATTGAAAGAAGTGGTAGCGTCATTACAAAAAACCATAGCCAAATCTGGACTCAGTTATTCCAATCCTGTGTTATATGGAAATCAGATACCAAAAGCGATTGAGCTAAGAAAAGCAGGGTTGGGCCTGTTAGGTAATATTGTTGGGGACATGAAAGCCGTTGCCTGTATAGAAGATACTGCGGTAGCCTTGCCAGATTTAAAGGATTTTATTGCGGAGTTTTCGGTAATTATGAAAGGTTATGGGCAAAGTGCGGTGTATTATGCTCATGCAGGTGCTGGTGAACTGCATTTGAGGCCTATTCTAAATCTTAAAAAATCAACAGATGTAAGTCTATTTAGAAACATAACCACAGATGTTGCCAAATTGACTAAAAAATATAAAGGTTCATTTAGTGGGGAGCATGGCGATGGTATTGTACGTGCTGAGTTTATACCTATAATGATAGGTGATAAGAACTATGAACTTTTAAGAAGAATTAAATCTTATTTTGATCCAAAGGGTATATTCAACCCAGGTAAGATTGTAGATGCCTACCCAATGGATAAGTCTTTTCGTTATGAGGTAGACCGCAAAGAACCAGAGATTAAAACATTAATGGATTTTTCTGATAGTGAAGGTATACTTAAGGCAGCAGAAAAATGTAATGGTAGTGGTGACTGTAGAAAGACTCATCATATGAACGGTGGTATGTGTCCTAGTTACCACGCAACAAAAAATGAAAAAGATACTACTAGAGGTAGGGCAAATACTTTAAGAGAGTTTTTAACGAATCCTGATAGTGCGGCAAAGAATAGTTTTGATAGTCCAGAGATTAAAGAGGCTTTTGACCTTTGTTTAAGTTGTAAAGCTTGTGCAAGTGAGTGTCCTAGTAATGTAGACGTAGCCACTTTGAAGGCAGAGTTTTTATATCAATATCAAGAAGCAAATGGCTATTCTTTACGGGGAAAATTGTTTGCATATAACACCAAGCTAAACGGGTTGGGAAGTAAGGTTTCTGGTTTAACAAATGCTATTTATGATTCAAAGTTTCTAGGCGGATTGTTGAAGAAAACTAGCGGAGTGGCTAAAGAACGAACTTTGCCAAAAGTTTATAGTTTTAATTTCGATAAACATCTTCAAGAATATGGTAGTCAATATGTTAAGTCAAAGAGTAAAGTGATTTTATTTATAGATGAATTCACTAAATACTTGGATATTGAAGTAGGTAAAGATGCTATTGAGCTATTATCTAAACTTGGCTACGAAATTGAATTGTACTACGCGGAAAGTGGAAGAACATTTCTTTCAAAAGGCTTTTTAAAGCAAGCTCAAAAGTTAGCGATTAAGAATACGCAAGAATTAAAAAAGTTTGCAGATGCAGGTTTGCCTATTTTAGGTTTAGAGCCTTCGGCAATTTTATCTTTTAGGGATGAATACAAACGTATGACCACGGATAAAGAGATAGCGCAGAGAATAGCAGATAATTCATTTTTAATAGAAGAGTTTTTAGCAAAGGAAATAGCAGAAGGCAATTTAAAATCATCTGATTTTACAGATGAAGCTAGAGATATAAAAATTCATAATCATTGTCACCAAAAAGCATTGAGTAATCAAAAAGTTACGTTTGATGTATTGAATCTGCCCATAAATTATAAGGTCACCATTATAGCATCTGGTTGTTGTGGTATGGCGGGCTCCTTTGGGTACGAAGAAGAGCATTATGAAACCAGCATGAAAATTGGGTCTTTGAAATTATTCCCAGCAGTGAAAAAATCATCTGCAGAAACAATAATTGCAGCCAATGGTACTAGTTGTAGGCATCAAATATTTGATGGTACCAAGAGAATAGCCAAACATCCAGTAAGTATATTGAAAGAAGCTTTGGTATAATTCTTAGTCATTAAGACCATTTCTTTCATTTTGATTCAGTTCCCTGGTCTTTCGTTGTGTAATGGTAGCTATAAGCTCGTTCATATCCATAGACTTAAGTTCCTCGTCCATATAAAATGAAGCTAGCTTGTCATTTTCGTAACGGTATAGTTTCCAACGTTTGAAAGAGTATTCAAGTGCGGTCATGTGTTTTACCCAATCTCCGGAATTTAGATATAGGCATTCTCCTTTTTTCGTTTCAAATAGTTGTTTGTTCGGTGCATGGCTATGACCGCAAACTACATTATCGTAATGTTGCTTGATAGCCATTTTGGCTACGTTTTTTTCGAACAATGCAATTTGCTCTGGGTCGCGATTACCATGTTCTAATTCAGGGTTAGAGAAGGGTTTGTTCTTCTTTCCGAATAATTCAAGTCCCTTAGTCTTTAATTTTGCTAGTTTTAATAAAACGTCAAAACCTGCTCCACCAAAATTTAGTAGCCATTGAGAGTGACGAAATGAAAAATCAAAAATATCACCATGAAAAAATAAGGTGTTTTTTCCATTAAGTTTTAATATAAGTCTATTGGAAACTTGTATTGCCCCCATGTAGATGTCGTCAATTTTTCGAAAAGGTTCGTCTCGGTTACCTGTTATATAATGTACAACAGTGCCTTTGGCTGCTAAAGAGAATATTTTTTTAACGACTTTCAAATGCGAAGGGGGAAAGTAGTTATTTCGCATTTTTTTTGCATCGAGTATGTCGCCGTTAAGAATAAGAATCTTTGGGTTTATGCTAGATAGGTATGTCAATAATTCTTCTGCATGACATGCATAAGAACCTAAGTGAACATCTGATAAAACAGCTATTTCAAGACGGCGTTTTTTCAAGGGGATAATTTTAAGGACAAAATTAATCCTAATGGTATACGTGGTGGTTATTTAGTTGGTCAACAATTTTTAATCATAAGGTTAAATAATCATTATCACAAAAGAGTAAGGTTAAGCTAATATTAAGCACTTTTTAAATTTTTCTTTCCAGCATTTAACATTTACCTTTGAAGCTAGTTGAATTGTAAGTTTACAATCTGTATTATATTATTTAGAACGTACGTATTATGGCTGGAAATACCTTCGGAAACATATTTAGGGTAAGCACTTTTGGAGAATCTCATGGAAAGGCAATTGGAGGGGTTATAGATGGCTGTCCATCAGAAATTGAGTTAGATTTAAATGCTATACAAAATGATCTTGACCGTCGTAAACCAGGACAATCTGCCATTGTAACCCAAAGAAAAGAGCCAGATGAAGTAGAGTTTTATTCAGGAATTTTTGAAGGTAAAACTACGGGAACACCAATAGGTTTTGCGATTCATAATACAAATCAAAAATCTAAAGATTACGGACACATAAAAGATTCTTACAGACCATCACATGCAGATTACGTGTATGACAAAAAGTATGGATTTAGGGATTACCGTGGTGGTGGTAGAAGTTCTGCACGTGAAACGGCAAGTAGAGTAGTGGCAGGAGCTATTGCAAAACAGTTTTTGAAAGGGATAGAAATACAAGCTTTTGTATCTCAAGTTGGGGATATGAGTTTGGGAAAGCATTATACTGAATTAGATTTATCGTTAACGGAAACAAATGATGTGCGTTGCCCTGATCCCGAAATGGCATCCAAAATGGAAGAATATATCAAGTCTATTAAAAAAGACGGAGATACCATTGGCGGAATTATTACCTGTGTTGCCAAAAATGTACCGATTGGTTTGGGAGAGCCGGTTTTTGATAAGCTTCATGCAGAATTGGGCAAGGCAATGTTATCTATAAACGCGGTTAAAGGCTTTGAATACGGAAGCGGATTTGAAGGTGTGAAGATGAAAGGTAGTGAACACAACGATCAATTCAATAATGATGGTTCTACAAAAACTAACTATAGTGGAGGTATACAAGGTGGAATTAGCAATGGAATGGATATCTATTTCAATGTAGCTTTTAAGCCCGTTGCAACCGTAATTCAAGGTTACGAAACAATTGATAAAGAGGGTAATACCGTTAAAACTCAGGGCAAGGGCAGGCATGATCCTTGTGTAGTACCTAGGGCAGTACCAATAGTTGAGGCTATGACTGCATTGGTTTTGGCAGATTACACCCTATTAAACAGGACCATTAAATTATAGGTTCCGTTTTTAGCACTTTTCCTTGCAAAATACTATCTTACTTCCCTAAACTAATTTATATATGAGGAAGCTTGAGTTGCATTGGCAAATTCTAATAGGAATGTTAGCGGGAGTTTTATTTGCTTTAGCCATGGTTCAATTAGAATGGGGACCAAAATTCATTTCAGATTGGATCAAACCTTTTGGTAATATTTTCATCAACTCATTAAAGCTTATTGCCGTTCCTCTTATCTTAGGTTCATTGATAAAAGGAGTGTCAGATTTAAAGGATATTTCAAAACTTTCTCAAATGGGCGGTCGTACAATCGGTATTTATATCGCTACTACGGTTATTGCGGTTACCATTGGTTTAGGTGTTGTAAATATTGTAAAGCCAGGAGCTTCTATAACAGAAGCTACAAGAACAGAACTGGTTAACAATTACAAAGGCGATGCAGATGCCATTAAAACAAAGGCGGATAAGCAGAAGGAAGCCGGACCTTTACAGGCTTTAGAGGATTTAGTCCCTAGTAACATCTTTGCGGCAGCTTCCGATAATGGGAATATGCTACAAGTTATTTTCTTTGCTATTTTTTTCGGTATAGGGTTGATATTGATACCTGAAGAACAGGCTACACCCGTTAAAAAATTCTTTGACGGTTTCAATGAAGTTATTTTGAAACTGATAGATTTAATCATGCTTGCTGCTCCATATGGCGTATTTGCGCTATTGGCGGCGTTAATAGTAGAATCTCCTAGTTTAGATTTATTCAAAGCATTGGCCTGGTATGCTTTCTGTGTAGTACTGGGACTAGCATTAATGTTGGGTGTATATCTTCTTTTGGTTTGGGTATTTACGAAAACCTCGCCTAATACATTTATGAAAGGTATGTCACCCGCTCAACTCCTAGCTTTTTCCACGAGTTCAAGTGCTGCTACCTTGCCTGTAACTATGGAAAGAGTAGAGGAACATTTAGGGGTAGATGAAGAAGTAACAAGTTTTGTACTTCCAATTGGTGCTACTATAAACATGGATGGGACAAGCCTTTATCAGGCTATTGCTGCAGTATTTATTGCACAAGCTTTTGGTATGGACTTAAGTTTGTCTGCTCAGTTAGGAATTATTGTTACAGCAACACTTGCTTCTATTGGAAGTGCTGCTGTACCAGGGGCTGGAATGGTCATGCTAGTTATTGTACTTGCACAAGCAGGAATACCAGAAGCTGGTTTGGCATTGATATTTGCGGTGGATAGGCCATTGGATATGTGTAGAACGGTAATCAACGTATCAGGTGATGCATCTGTTTCTATGATGGTAGCAAAATCTGTTGGCAAGCTGCATGAACCAAAAGTCAAGAATTGGGACGACAATTATAAGAAGTAGATTTATTTCTTCTTTGATTTTTTGTCATTCAGTTTATCGGCAGCATCAGTGGCGTCTTTGTAATTTAGGTCATCGTCTACAACTTCCTTATAAGCTTGAACCCATGCGTTTCTAAATATTCTTGAGACCGTTGGCCAAATTTTGGTCTTAACGTTATTAAGATCTCCTTCTACGGGTATTTTGGTCGCTAAGGTATCTTCCTTGTGGTTTTTTAGAATAAACTTAAAAAAGCCTACAAATCCTTCCCATAGTGTTTTAAGAAATCCGTCGTCTTTGCCTATTAATTTGGCATTTTTTAAAATAGGTTTAAAAGAACCTTTCAAATATCCATCTGCAATAGCTAGTTCTCCGTACAAATCGAAAGAACCTTCATCAAAGTCGATACCTGCATAATAATTGGTGAAATCATTGAGTGCTTTTGCATTGGCATTTTCTAAACTCAGAGAGATATCCATGTCAGGAATTTCCTTTACCAAGTTCATGTCCCCATCTAGTATAACATCTCCATTACCAATAGATGTCGCTGTGGCATGTATGTTAGAAGGAAGCGTTCTGCTCTTTGCAACCACATTTCTAAGGTTTGATGCAGATAATTCTACATTAGATAAATGTAAATCAATATTTGGGTCTGCCTGCAATTGTAAAAAAGCAAATTTCCCGTTCTTAATAGTCAATTGGTTAATATCAATTGGTACCAAATCGGTAAGTGCTTTAGACCAATCTTCTGTATCAGCTACACCGGTGGTGTCCTGTTGATCTTCAAAAACATATAAAATGGTAGGTTCTGTCATTTCAATTTCACTCACAATTTCACCACGAAAAAGAGCTTTCCATTCTACTGAAATATCGGTTTTCTTGAAATCCAAGAAAGGGAGTTCGGTATTACCGTTTACTGTGTTTAGGTACATTCCGTGAATTGTATATGCTCCACGAATAATAGAAAGGTCTATATCCTTTACTTGACCGTAGTAGCCAGGTATATCTGCAAGAACTTTATTAACGTAATTTTTTACAAAATAGGGGAGGGATAAGCGAATTACAACGAGAAGTACAATCAAAACTACCGGTACCACGTATCTTTTTTTCTTATAATATCTCCTATGTACTTCGTTCATAAAATTCAATATTTATATCAAACGTTGATAAGATAAATGATTGAACTTAAAAGTGTTGGGTTATGGAGTGATAGGGGTAAAAGTCTTGCTGTTAGGATTAAAAAAAGATATTATGGATTGTTAAGATAACAATTAAATGAATTTACGCTTTAATTCTTCGGTGGGTATCATGCAAGCCTCTTTTTTACCGTACCATTTGTACCTGTTGGCGGCAATAAAATCGTATACGATATTTCGAAAGGACTCCGGAAGCCATAGTAAAATGGAGGAAATTGTTCTTAACCCTTTTAAATTCTTTCCAATTTCTAGCGCCGCGGTAGATTTTGTGTAATAGGCAATATTGGGCTCAATAAGAATTATGGAATCTATTTCATTAGTATCAATATTTCGCTCAGCCAATAATCTTTCGCCTGTTTCGCTCTGTATAGCTGCATATCTAAAAACATCATTTTCATCTCGCTTAATAGCAAACTGAACACTACTGTTGCATAGGTTGCAAACACCATCAAAAAGAATGATTTTTTTATTTGAATTCACATTGTAAAATTAAAACAATTTTTAATCAACATCTCACAACTTTTCTATAATAAAAATCTCGGTTAGAATTCTAGAATAAGTTGCAATCAGTGCTATATGTAATTTTAAAAGCCATAAATAATCGTATACGATTATTTACAACTAGCTGAAATATAGCATTATTTCTTCTTTTGAACCATTTCTAGTTGGTCTACACTAACATTGGTAGTAAATATGCCATAGTTGACAATAGCCTTCCCTTTTTCAAGTGAATCTATACTACCCACTGCCTTACCGTCTAACATACGAACGCGGTCACCAATTTTAAAAACAGGTCTTGGTTTATTCTTTTCCTTGAAAATAGCTTTCTTCTTTTCAACCTTCTTCTTCTCACGAATAACCTTTACTTCCTTTTGGACTTCTTGAGCCACCTTTGCCTTTTTAGCTCGCTCAGCCTTAGCCTGATTTGCAGTTTTCTTCTTTCTCTTGCTATTTTCGGTTTCAACTATTCTCAATAGCTCCGACACCAAAGGTCTTTTCTTGTTATCCTGAAAATATTTATCTGCGGCAACATTTACTTTATTGCCCAGTTGTATCATGCGCTGATCATGATCGTAGAGTTCTTGGTAGTTTTCTAGTTTAGATTTTATTTTGGCATTTAGCTTTTCTAATCTTTCGTTCTCCTCTCTAGCCTTATCTTCTTCCTCTTTCAACCTAGAGCCTGTTTGTGCCATTTTACTACGTTCTTTCTGCAGTTTAGCAATGGTTGCATCAAAACGGACTTTGCCGCGCTCTATTTTCTTCTTGGCTTTGTTGATGAGTGAGTAGGGGATGCCATTCTTTTGGGCAACCTCAAAAGTAAATGAACTACCCGCTTGTCCTAAAATCAATTGAAAGGTAGGTTCTAATGTTTTTCCATCAAAAAGCATATTTGCATTGGTTACATGTGGTAATTCATTGGCTAATGCTTTTAAGTTGGCGTAGTGGGTGGTAATTACTCCGTATGAGCCTCTTTCGTAGAAAACTTCTAAAAATGCTTCTGCAAGTGCACCGCCTAATTCTGGATCACTTCCAGTACCAAACTCGTCAATTAGGAATAAAGTGTTATTGTCACAACGCTTTAAAAATTGGTTCATGTTCTTTAAGCGGTAACTGTATGTGCTTAAGTGATTTTCAATACTTTGGTTATCGCCAATATCCGTTAAAATCTTTTTAAAGAAGCACACTTCACTTCTTTCATGAACGGGAATCAACATTCCACTTTGAAGCATTACTTGAAGCAGTCCAATTGTTTTTAAGGTGATACTCTTACCGCCTGCATTAGGACCGGAAATGACTATAATTCTATTTTCGTCATGCAGTTCAATTGTTTGCGGATAGGTTTTTTCACCTTTGCGTTTATTATTTAAAAATAGTAGTGGATGATATGCGTCTCGCAAAAACAATCTATTGTTAGAATTGATTTTTGGCAAAAGAGCGTTTATATCCTCTGCGTGCTTAGCTTTTGCCGCTATAACATCTACTTGTGTCAAAAAATCTTGATAATCGCTTAAAAGCGCTCTAAATGGTCTTATTTGATTTGTTAATTGTTTTAGAATACGCTGTACTTCTTCTTTTTCTTCAAACTCTAAATTATTAAGTTCTCGACTATATTTTAGAGAAGCTTCTGGTTCTATGTAGACAATGCTTCCGGTTTTTGACGTGCCCATCACGGCACCTTTTACTTTCTTACGGTACATGGCTTTTACTGCTAAAACACGTCTATTTTCAACCACAGACTCTCTGATCTCATCTAAATAATCTGAAGATTGATACGTGTTTAAGGCAGAACCAAAACTTTGACTGATCTTTCCGCGAACAGCATTTATTTGCCTCCTGATGGTAAACAGCTCTTCTGATGCATTGTCCTTTACCTCTCCAAATCGATCAATCACGTTATTGATTAAAATTGGAATTTCTGTGTTTTGCTCTAGTTTTAAAGCGAAATCATAAAATAGGGGATAGTATTCCTTAAATTTTTTAAAGAACTTTTGATGTTGTGCTACTGTGGTACAAATACTTGCTATTCTTTTGAACCCTTGTAGCTCTAACGTCGTATTTTCAATCTTTAGAAGTTTCAGGTCGGCATTAATGGTGTCGAAACCGTGATTGGGAATTCGATTTTCACTAATAAGAGAAGATAAATATTCGGCTGTTTTGCCAAGCTCTACTTTGATAACTTCGTCAGTAATGAACGGAGCAATTTCTAATGCCGCTTGTTTACCTAGCTCCGTATGGCAACGCGCAGAAACTTGTTGTAATACAGAGGGGAATTCTAAGTCTTGTAATGTTTTGGAATGTATGTTTGCCACGTTCTATTTTAATGAGCTGCAAAGGTACGCATTGACAATGAAATTTTTATTAGTGAGATTGCATTGAGCTTATTTGAATTGTGGTTAATAATGAATGATGATTGATTTTCGCTAAGGTTAATAGTAACTTTGATTCTAAAGTAAAATACGATAATACCATGAATATTGATTTAGATAATAGTTGGGAGAAACAGTTGTCACAAGAATTTGAAAAGCCGTATTTTAAAGAGTTAAAGCAGTTTGTTTCGCTTGAATATGAAGAGTATACGTGTTATCCACAGTATGCTGAGGTTTTTTCAGCTTTTAACCACTGTAAGTTTGAAGAAACCAAAGTGGTTATTTTAGGTCAAGATCCATATCATGGACCTAATCAAGCAAATGGATTGTGTTTTTCGGTTCAGGATGAAATAAAACATCCGCCATCATTGGTCAACATTTTTAAAGAAATTGAAACCGATATGAATACTCCGTACCCAGATAGTGGTAATCTAGAACGATGGGCAAAACAAGGCGTACTCTTATTAAATGCTACGCTTACGGTAAGGGCTCATGAAGCTGGTAGTCATCAAAAACATGGTTGGGAAGTATTTACCAATGCAGTGATTTCAAAATTGTCGGATAATAGGAAAAATATAGTTTTCATGCTCTGGGGCGGGTATGCAAAGAAGAAGGTAAAACTAATAGATGCAAAAAATCATTTTATACTAACATCTGGTCACCCTTCACCCTTAAGCGCAAATCGTGGATATTGGTTTGGAAACCATCATTTTTCTTCTTGTAATAAAATATTAGACGATTTAGGCAATAAAACAATCACGTGGTAAGTTAGATATCTAATAAATGCTTTAAATTTAGATTGTGCTTTGGGGCGCAATGGTAAATCAAAACTTAAATAACAGCTCAAATGAATAATTTAGATAGGTTAAATACTATTTTACTGGTAGATGATGATGATGCAAGCAACTTCTTACATTCCATTTTTATCAATAAATTAGATATGGATGTGAATATCAACTCTGCGCTCAACGGTCAAGAAGCTATAGATTTTATTCTTGGAAAAGGTCAGGAACAATTAGAATTACCGTGTATGGTGATGCTTGATTTAAGAATGCCTGTTATGGACGGATGGCAGTTTATGGATGCTTATGATGCTTTAGTTCCTAAAAAACTTAAAGACCAAATCACTATTGTTCTTGTAACCATAAGTGACAATAAAGAGGATAAAGAACGTGCTGCGGATGATAAATATGTTGCGGATTTTGCTCAGAAACCACTTTCTGATGAAACCTTCAAAGCATTAATTCAAAAGCATTACAGTTTAGCTGCTATTTAATTACTTTAATATTTGCGAGGAGGGAATTACTTTTTCTATCAAATTTAATTCTATTAAGGTCTGTTGAACCTTTTTCAAGGTACTTTCCGGTAGTTGTTTTTGGCTCCATTGAGTTATTTTTAGCCATTCTTGTATATCTTCTAATTTTTGATGATACCTATTTGCTAACGTAGCATCTATTCTAGGTATCTGTTTAAATTCAACCGTATACATGTTAATGATTGCAAGTATGTGGTTCAATATACCCTCGTTCTCTTTTAAAAATGAATTAGTACCTACCAAAACGAAACAAGGCCATGGTGTAGGGCAATTTCCTAAGTGTTTAAAAACTCCACGATCTACAAGTGGTTTTGTAGTAAAACGTTCCCACATGAAGTAATCTGCAGTTCCAGTAGATAAGCCTTCAACAGCCCCTTCTAAATTATTAATTAAATTGAATTTCAAATTTTCAGTGTCCCAGCCCATTTCTGTAGCTTGTACGTAGGACATTAGATGGCTACCGCTACCGTAACGGCTTATAGCGGCAGTAGTATCCTTTAAATCGTTTAGGGAGGTAAAGGAGCTTTTGGCGTCTACGTGAATTCCCCAAAGAAGGGGAGAGGCAATGTATTCTTGAATAATTTTCACCTCATTGCCTTCGGTTATGCTTTTTACAATGCCTTCGGTTAAGATAATTGCAAGGTCGGTCTCGTTGTTTTTGAGCATTTCGCTCATTTTACCCGTACCTTCGGGTACTTCGGTCCATTCTAAATTAATTCCCCTTTCTTCAAAAGCCCCTTCTTCGATGGCCAAGTGCCATGGAAGGTTAAAATGTTCTGGTACACCTATGATCTTAACGGTTTTCATCTAATTTATTTTTAAGGTAATCGTAAATAGCATATTGAGAGCGTATGCTGTCTTCATTAGGTAATTGCGCTACTTTTTTATTAGTGTTTTCCAAATCTAGAACACGTGCTTTTTGATTGTCGTTTAATTGTAGGGCAAGAATATGTTTTAACTCGTCAAAAATATCGGGATCTAGAATAGGGGTCAATACTTCTATTCGTCGGTCTAGGTTACGGGTCATCCAATCTGCAGAACCAATATACATCAGTTCGTCACCTTCATTTTCGAACAGGTAAATTCTGCCATGCTCTAAATAACGATCTACAATACTAGTGATGTAAACATTATCTTTCATTCCGTCGCTAGGGTCATCATTGGCAGTTAGATAGCAACAAAAACCTCTGACTATAAGCCGAACATCTACACCTGCATTAACGGCTCTGTACAATGCCCTAATCATATCAGAATCCTCAAGGCTGTTCATTTTAGCCGTAATAGCAGCTTTTTTACCTTCTCGGGCAGCGTTGATTTCGTTTTGAATAAGATTTAAAAATGTAATTCTAGTGGTAAACGGAGAAACTAAAAGGCGTTTTAGCTTTGGTACTATGATTTTTCGCTCCAAAACCTGAAAAACCTGCCCTAAATCTTTGGTTATTTTTTTATTAGCGGTAAATAGTCCGTGGTCACAATAAATTTTTGATGTTTTAGCGTTGAAATTACCGGTTCCTATATAGGCGTATCGTTTTACTTTGTCCTCTTCCTTTCTAAATACCATTGCTATTTTAGAGTGTACCTTTACTTGAGGTATACTGAAAATAACTTTGGCACCCTTTTCCTCAAAAATACGTCCCCATTTAATGTTATTAGCTTCATCAAACCTAGCTTGGGCTTCTACAAATAAAGTAACCTCTTTGTTATTATCCAATGCGGTTAATATAGCATCTGCCAGTGATGAAGACTTGGCAATGCGATAAATGGTCATTTTTATAGCAATAACATTGGGATCCGTGGCTGCTGTGGTCAGAAATTCCTCAACTACTTTGAAGTCCTGATACGGAAAATGTACCAATTGGTCTTTTACGGAGATACTTTCAAATATATTACTGGTATGCGATAGCACGGGATGTGGTAAAGCCGGTTTTTCTTGATATTGTAAATGTTCCGTTCCATCAGGTAGTGGAAAAGAAAAGAAATCCGACAAATTATGATATGCTCCGCCGGGGGACAAGTCTACCGTGCCCAAGTTAAAATCGGACTTTAGCGATTCTATCAACCAATTTGGCATGCATCCATCATAAAGTAAACGGGTTGCCTGTCCGTATAAACGTTTATCAAGTGAATTGTAGATTTTTTCTACTAATTCAATATCAGAATAGTCATCTTCTAAATATAATTCAGCATCCCTGGAAAGTTTAATGGAATAACAATCGATAATTTCTTTCTGAGGGAGTAATTTTTGAATATTCAATCTTATGGCATCATCCAAATAGCAAAATTGATGTCCGTCGCCAGGTAAACTTATAAATCTGTCTTGGTTTTCTGTGGGTATTTCAACAATACTATATTTTTGGTTAGGGTGCGTTACCGCCAAATAAAGTGCCCCATCCGTTAATTCTAAATTTTCTTTATGTACCGCACAAAACTCTCTTATACGCTTGTCAAATAATGACTCTAAAAACACTTTTTGTTGGTTCGTAAAGTTGGATGTATTGCGAACATAGATATTATGATCTTCTAATTCTGCAAGGGTAGCTTTGATTACATTACCAAACTCAACTTGTTGCTCATTAATCGTTTTTAATATGCGCTGTAAAGTGGTATTGGCCTTAAACATTAGTTTCTTTCGAAACTTTTTGTCTAGATGCTTTATTTGTCGTAGTTGAGAAACACGAACTTTAAAATACTCATCTAGGTTAGATGAAAAGATAGCCAAAAACTTCAATCGTTCTAATAAAGGTGTATCGGTACTTTTTGCTTCAAGTAATACACGTTCATTGAAATAAAGCCAATTAATATCTCTATGCTTCAGGTTGTCTCTTTTCATGATAAGATTTGCGTAAAAATAAGAAGTACAATAGTAAAATATTGTAAAAGTATGTTAAGCCAATCGGTTCAAGCAAAATTCTATTAACCTATCAACTGATTCTGTTGGAGTAATTGAAAACTCACCAGTAGATCTGTTGGCTAAAATGCAATTCATAGAAACCGCCTCATGACCTAAGAGTTGGGCCAAGGCATAAATACCTGAAGTTTCCATTTCTAGGTTGGTTAATTGAAGCTCTTTGAACTTAAACGTCGATAATTTCTCCATCAATTCCATTTGGCTAGGCTTAATTCTTAATTGACGCTGTTGTGGTCCGTAAAACCCTGTATTTGTTGCTGTGAAGCCTAATCGTATACGATTATCATTAAACAGTTTCCCAAGTTTTTCTGAGTAGGAGAGTACATATGGCCTCGCTTTATAAGAATCCCAAGAGGTATGTGCGATAAATTCATCTTCTATTTCTGGAAAGTTGATTTTATCATGCTCATAAAAGTGCAACAAGCCATCAAACCCAATTGAGTATTTACTGATCAAAAAAGAATCAATTGGAATATCTGGTTGTATGGCTCCCGTAGTACCAATTCTAATGATATCTAAAGAAGTGTGTTTCTCTTTAAGTGTTCTTGTCTTAAAATCAATATTTACAAGAGCGTCTAACTCGTTTAAAACGATATCGATATTGTCCGTGCCAATTCCTGTAGATATTACCGAAATACGTTTACCGTTTAAATGACCGGTATGTGTATGGAATTCGCGCTTACCTTTCTTTACTTCTACAGTATCAAAATGTCGAGATACCTGATGAACCCTGTCTGGGTCACCTACGGTAATAATGGTGTTCGCTATATCTTCTGGTAGTAAGTTAAGGTGGTAAATGCTACCATCTTCATTGATGATAAGCTCAGCAGGCTTTAATTGCATGCTATAATTTTAAGATTCGGTTCGTACTAGTGTTGTAGAGGAAATTGTACTTTAAAGCACCTCCTAAATACACATCATTGTCTTGAATGCAAGAGTAATAACTTGTTTGTCCTTTTAAAATCTCTTTTCCTTTTTTAGAAAGGCGAACAGGATTTAGGCTTGTAATCAATGGTTTTAGCCTAGTTATGGCGCGGTCGTACTGTGTGTTAGAAAAACCTAGGTTGCCCTGGTTTTTAAGTAAAACATCCATGTATTCCGTTTTTGATTTTGGTTTCTTGTCAATAGCAAGTTGCAAAATGGTATTCTCCATTTCATTTAAACCGTTATTGATGCTAGGGAAACGTTTTAAATGAGTCTTTACGGCATCACCTAGGTAATCAAATTGATAGTTCTCAAAGTCCGTTAAATTTTCTAAACGAATAGGATTGTTACTACAATATAATTGCCATACATAATCTGCGTATTCTGTATCATCTTGCGACAATACCTTTTTGTTATTATATAAACCTAATAATTGCTCGTCAGAAAGTTCGTTAAGGCTATATAATTTATCGGAATTATCTTCTTTTCCGCTACAGACCAATGATATTTGAGCGTATTTTCTGTGCGTTAACAACCAGCTGATAACCGCTAGCATATTTACTTGACAAAAAAGATCATACTCGAACCAAAGCACGATATGATCTTGTTGTTTGTGGCTACATAAAGACCTGTATTCTTTTAGGGTCTTTTCTATAAACCAAGATTTTGAAACTTTATAATTTTTATTGAGAAACTCGAATCGAGCTTTCCAAAAAGATTCTGTACCTACATTAGGTAAGGTTTGTCCTTCGCATAGCATTTCGCGCCATGTGATGACATCGCCATCTAAGTTTAATTTTTGGAGACGTTCGGTGAAAACATCGCCGTTGGTTATGTGCAAGAGAGAACTCATACCAGGTTTGATTTAGTTTGATTAGATTAAAAATAATACTAATAACAACGTTAAAAAATTATTTAACAGAAAACAAATGGAGCTTTCAAGGTAGTGCTTTTCACTTAATTAACCGCCTACTCGCTTCACAGAAAAGCCTTTATCTTTCAGTATTGCCATGATTTTATCCCTATAATCGCCCTGAATAATAATTTTATTATCCTTGAAACTGCCTCCTACACTAAGTTTAGTCTTCAATTCTTTGGCTAGTTTCTTAAAATCTTCATCGGCGCCGTTGTATCCCTCTAGAATAGTTATTGGTTTGCCTTTACGTTTTTCATACTTACATATGATTGGGTCATCTTGAAGCCAAATAGGATTATCCGTTGATTTTTCAACGGGAGTTTCCTCAGCCTCATGATCGGGGAATAAGTTCTTTAACTGGTCTTTAAGATCCATATGAATTACTTTTTAATTAACCCAAGGTCTATTAATCTTTCATGTAAAAATTCACCAGCTGTAATATCTTCGTACAGCTTCGGGTGGTCTTCGTCAATGCAGTTCTCAAGGCAATTTAAAGGCATCTCACTAACAGGGTGCATAAAAAATGGAACCGAATATCTAGATGTGCCCCATAATTCTCTTGGCGGATTAACTACTTGATGTATGGTAGACAATAGTTTGTTGTTCGTAAGACGAGAAAGCATGTCGCCAACGTTGATCATCAATTGATCTGGTCTTGCAATGGCATCAACCCACTCCCCATCGTGGTTTTGTACTTGAAGTCCCTTACCATGAGCACCCATTAACAGTGTAATAAGGTTAATATCTCCATGAGCTGCTGCTCTTACAGCGTTTTTAGGTTCAGATGTAATTGGTGGATAATGTATAGGACGCAAGATTGAATTTCCATTTTTAATGAAATCATCAAAATAAAATTCATCTAAATTCAAATGTAAAGCCAAAGCACGTAAAACGTATCTGGCAGTTTTCTCTAACATTTTATAGGTTTCTTTACCTACTTCATTAAATTTTGGAAGTTCTTCTACTATTACATTTGCAGGATATTCCTTTTCTAGTTCGTCATTATCTTCTACATATTGTCCAAAATGCCAGAACTCCTTTAAATCGCCTTCTTTTCTACCCTTGGCGTGCTCCTTGCCAAATGAAGTATAACCGCGTTGCCCACCAATACCTTCAATTTGGTATCCATCCTTTACATCACTAGGTAAATCAAAAAATTCCTTAATTTCTGAATATAAGGTATCCACAAATTCCTCGGATAAAAAATGTCCGCTTAATGCTACGAATCCAATATCTTCAAATGCTTTTCCAATTTCATTAATAAACTTTTGTTTTCTTTTTGGGTCTTCCGAAAGAAAATCCGACAAATCAACACTAGGTACTAAGCTCATATTTTAAAAGATTTTACGTAAAATTAATAATTATTGTCCATTTATAAGCGTTGTTATAATCGATACTTGCTATATGCATTTTTGTTACATTTATATTTTAATAGCCAAAATTGACCTAATTAATGAATTATACTGATTTTAAAGTAGCTCAAGATGTTAAGTTAACACTTTACAAATCAATGCTTAAGCCTCGTATGATTGAGGAGAAAATGTTGATTCTACTGCGTCAAGGCAAGGTTTCTAAATGGTTTAGTGGCATTGGTCAAGAAGCAATTTCCATTGGCGTTACTTCGGCTTTAGATGATGAAGAATACATCCTTCCCATGCATAGAAACCTTGGGGTGTTTACTACCAGAGAGATTCCTTTATACAGATTATTTGCACAATGGCAGGGTAAAGCAAGCGGATTCACTCAGGGAAGAGATCGTAGTTTTCATTTTGGTACCCAAGATTTTAAGATTGTAGGGATGATATCACATTTGGGTCCGCAATTGGGTGTGGCAGATGGTATAGCTCTTGCACATAAATTAAAAAAGGAAAAGAAGGTAACCGCTGTTTTTACAGGAGAAGGAGCTACTAGTGAAGGTGATTTTCATGAAGCTTTGAACGTGGCTTCGGTATGGGATTTACCGGTGCTTTTCTGTGTGGAGAATAATGGCTACGGATTATCAACACCCACAAATGAGCAATTTAGGTGTGAAAATATTGCGGATAAGGGAGCTGGCTACGGCATGGAATCCCACATCATAGACGGTAACAATATTTTGGAAGTTTTTTTTAAAGTCTCTCATTTGGTAAGGGATATGAGAATAAACCCTAGACCTGTGTTGTTAGAATTTAAGACTTTTCGCATGCGTGGGCATGAAGAAGCAAGTGGAACAAAATATGTGCCTCAGGAACTTTTAGATACTTGGGCAGAGAAAGATCCCTTGGAGAATTATACACAATATCTAATTGGTGAGAAGTTGTTGACTGAGGAAAGTATTGCCAATTACAAGGCAGATATTCAAGCTGAAATAGATGAACATCTAAGAATAGCCTTTAGTGAAGATACGATTACACCTAATGAAAGTAAAGAATTAAGTGAGGTATATCAAAAATTTGATTTAAAAGAAATTAGACCAAGTAGATTTGTAACTAATATTCGTCTAGTCGATGCTATTTCTGAAGGATTACGACAGTCTATGAAGAAATTTGACAATCTTGTCATCATGGGGCAAGACGTTGCGGAATATGGAGGGGTATTTAAAATAACAGACGGTTTTGTAAATGACTTTGGTAAAGAGCGCGTACGTAATACACCCATCTGTGAGTCGGCAATTGTATCGGCAGCTATGGGATTATCCATTAACGGAATGAAGGCGGTTATGGAGATGCAATTTGCAGATTTTGCGAGTAGCGGATTTAACCCTATAGTTAATTATTTAGCGAAGAGTTATTACCGTTGGGGCGAAAAAGCCGATGTGGTTATTAGAATGCCTTGTGGTGGTGGTGTTGCTGCCGGACCATTTCATTCACAAACAAATGAAGCGTGGTTTACTAAAACTCCCGGTCTAAAAGTAGTATATCCTGCATTTCCTTATGATGCAAAAGGTTTGTTGACAACTGCCATAGAAGACCCTAATCCAGTTCTGTTTTTTGAACATAAGGGGTTATATAGAAGTCTTTATCAGGAAGTACCTGTGGATTACTATACATTACCATTAGGTAAGGCAAGTCTTTTAAAACAAGGCGATCAGATTAGCATTGTAACCTATGGTGCTGGTGTGCATTGGGCATTAGAAGCTTTGGAAAATAATCCAGAAATACGAGCAGACCTTTTGGATTTAAGAACCTTACAGCCTTTAGATACCAAAGCTATTTATGATTCTGTGGTAAGAACAGGAAAATTGATTATTCTTCAAGAAGATAGCTTGTTTGGTGGTATTGCCAGTGATATTTCTGCTATGGTAATGGAAAATTGCTTTGAGTATTTAGATGGACCAATAAAAAGAGTAGGTAGTCTAGAAACTCCTATTCCTTTCGATGCTAACTTAGAGCAGCAATATCTTGCAAAATCAAGATTTGAATCTGATTTAAAAGAACTAATCGCGTATTAGTTAAACTGCCTTGGGTTAACCCATAATACATACTAAAAGAGCAAATGTTAAAATTTCTACGGCTTCCGACTGGGTTGGCAAGCCGCAAAGCATTATAAAAGCGCGTCTTGAGTAAACCCGTTAACAAATTTGTTAAAAGAGGTAAAAGGTTAGCATGTTTAGCAACATCTTTGCATTGTCATTTGGTCGAATACATGGATTTTTTTCATCCAACAAATGACAATTAACGTATATAAATCAAACCTAAATATTTACTTATGAAAAAAATGATTTTGCTTTTTAGTATTGTTCTTTTAGCATTTTCATGTTCAGTGTCTAAAGACGCTAGAGCAAAGCGCAATCTATTAAGCGGCACCTGGGCATTAAATAATGTTTCATTTGAAGGGAATACTGGTAATGTAAAAGCGGTATTATTCAATGATGTAGAGGATATTTGCCTAGAAGGCAGTGAGTGGTTCTTTCGTGACAACAATAGTACGGGACGTTATACAATTGCCCCATCAACATTTTGTACCGGTGGAGATCGTTACATTAGATGGTCTGTTGTAGAGCGTGAAGAGAACTACACTAGCCAATTACAGTTCAAATTTATCAACGAAAAAAATCAAGATATTTCTGGAGGTGCAGGTTACCGATTAAATATTGAAAACCTTACCGAAAATGCTATGACCTTAAAATCTAATGTTATGGTAGAAGGCACACCAATAAATGTCATTTACGAATTCAGTAAAAAATAAAACCTACTTAAAATTTAAATTAAGCATATGAAAACAATGATATTACGCAGAACTAGTTACTTTCTTGCTCTTGCCTTGGTAATGAGCTGTAGTACAGTTAAAAATGCAAATAAAACACAAAAAGGCGCTGTTATAGGGGCATCTGGTGGTGCCGTTATTGGTGGTATTTTAGGAAACAATGTTGGTAGTGGTAACAATACAGCTTTAGGTGCAATTTTAGGAGCAGCTATTGGTGGTGCCGCTGGTGGTTACATTGGTAATAGAATGGACCGTCAAGCAGAACGTATTGAAGAAGAAATTCCTGGTGCAGAAGTAAAACGTGTGGGAGAAGGTATTAATGTTACCTTTAATGAAGATGCCGGTGTGTATTTTGATACCAACAAAAGTAATGTACAAGGTACATCTGCAGCTACTTTAGATAAATTGGTAAGTATTTTTAAAGAATATCCTCAATCCAATATTTTAGTAGAAGGTCATACGGATAGTGCTGGAGCTGACGAGTATAATTTAAATCTGTCTAAGCAAAGAGCAGAATCTGTAACTAACTATTTAGTAAGTAAGGGAGTAAATGCTAGCCGTTTTGATACAAAATGGTATGGTGAAACACAACCAGTAGGTGATAATTCTACTACAGCTGGTAAAGCTAAGAACAGACGTGTTGAGTTGGCTATAGTTGCAAGTGAGTCTTTAAAACAAGAAGCACAAACGCAAACCAACTAAGAGATACAAATTTTAGTATTGAGTTAAAATTAAAGCCTTGCATTTGCAGGGCTTTTTTGTTTTTGGTGTAACTTCCATGCAGTGAAAGAGCATGGCATACTAATTATTGGAGGTGGATTGGCAGGGTTGACTGCTGCTATTCACTTGGTTTTGGAAGGATTGGATGTCGCCGTTATTGAAATGCAACAATATCCACATCATAAGGTATGTGGTGAATATGTATCTAAAGAAATTGACCCGTATTTAAAACGATTAGGAGTAGACCTAAAGGCTAAAGGGGCTAAAGATATTTCACAATTTCAAATAAGTACAGCAGACGGATATATAACTGAGACCGATTTACCCTTGGGCGGATTTGGCATAAGTAGATATGCGCTTGATCAATTGTTATACTTAAGAGCTCAGGAACTTGGCGTACAGTTTTATTTTGAAAAAGTGATTGAAACAGTTTTCAAGGGAGACGTTTTTACTATCAAAACTAAGTCCGGATGCTATTCTTCTAAAATAGCCATAGGTGCCTATGGTAAACGTTCTGTTATTGATAAAACTTTAAATAGAGACTTCAGTAAGAAAAAGCAATCGTGGTTGGCGGTTAAGGCACATTATGAACTTGAAGATTTTCAGGAGGATGTAGTGGCTTTACACAATTTTAATGGTGGTTATGGCGGACTCTCAAAAACGGAAACCGGAGCGGTTAATTTTTGTTATCTAGTTAATTATGAAAGTTTTAAAAAATACAAGGATATTCAAAATTTCAATACCGTTGTGGTTTCAGAGAACCCATATTTAAAAGAGTTTCTGTCCAATGCAATTCCTGTTTTTGAGAAACCTATGACCATTGCTCAAATCGCATTTGACGAAAAAGATAATGTGGTAGATCACATGCTAATGTGTGGCGATACTGCTGGGCTTATTCATCCACTTTGTGGTAATGGTATGGCCATGGCTATTCATAGTGCAAAAATAGCTTCAGAGTTAATTTTAAAATATGTTAACGAATCTGGTTATAATCGCAATGATTTGGAAATGGATTATAAAAAGGCTTGGTCAAAAGCTTTTGGTAAGCGTTTGTGGTTCGGTAGAAAATTACAGAGTATTTTAATAAATAAGAGATTAGTATCCATGGGAATTAAATCCGTCGGAAAATCGAAATCATTATTGAAGTTTATTATATCTAAAACCCATGGAGAACTAATATCGTAATGGTAGATTTTACACAAAGAAGTAGTGAAGTGGAGATTATGGATACCTTTTCAGGTACCACTAATGAGTTGGAAACGATACTGCAAGACATTAATAGGGTAAATAAATTACTTGGGGGCTATAGTATTACCTTAGATGCTGTATTTGAGTTACTTGAAAAGGAAATTAAAGAATCGTATACGATTTTAGATATGGGTTGTGCGGAAGGAACTATGCTTAGAAAGCTAGCAGAAGAAGCAAAAAAGCGGAATGTAAGCCTTAAGTTGATTGGTGTAGATTTTAATGAACAGGGTTTACAATTAGCAAAGCAATATTCGGCTGATTACCCTGAGATTAGTTACTTGAATACAGACATCTTAAGTGCTGATTTTTCTGGATGGGATGTTGATGTGGTAATGACGACTTTGACCTTGCATCATTTTTCGGATGAAGGCGTAATTAAGTTTGTAAATCGGTTTGTAGATATCGCAAAATTAGGGGTGGTCATAAATGATTTGGAACGTAGTCCCGTTGCCTATTATTTATTTAAGGCATTCAGTTTCTTTTTCATTAAAACGAAGATTGCAAAGAAAGACGGACTGTTATCTATCCGTAGGGCTTTTAAAAAAGAAGAATTACAGCATTTTGCTACCCAGGTTACCAATGCATCTCATATCATTAAATGGAAATGGGCTTTTAGATATGTATGGATTTTAAAAAAGAAATAGGTAGATTGAAGATTAAGAATAACTATGAATCATACAAGAATTGTTAGTGTTACCAAAGAACTGCCACCGTATTCTAAAGATACCAAGGATATTATTCCACTTGTAGAATTCTGGCTAAGCGGACAAGAGGAGCGTTTCTCTAGAAAAGTCGTAAAGATTTTTGAGGGTGCTGCTGTAGATAAGCGGTATTCTATTATGCCACCTGAAGACGTATTCATAACGACTTCTTTTGAAGATAAAAACAAAATTTACAGTAAGGAAGCTAAGCGCATGGGTGCCAATGTACTCAGGAACGCATTAAAGAAATGTGATTGGGATGCTTCTTCCATTGATTATATTATTACGGTAAGTTGTACGGGTATTATGATTCCGTCCTTAGATGCCTATTTAATAAACGAATTGGGAATGCGGCAAGATGTGGTAAGGCTTCCTGTAACAGAAATGGGTTGCGCAGCTGGAGTATCAGGACTTATTTATGCCCATAACTTCTTAAAATCAAATCCTGGTAAGCGTATCGCATTGGTTTCTGTTGAGAGTCCCACAGCAACATTTCAGTTACAGGACTATTCAATGGCAAATATGGTGAGCGCAGCTATTTTCGGTGATGGTGCGGCTTGCGTGTTGTTGTCATCAGAACAAGATGCTGTAGGTCCCAAGATAATTGGAGAAGAAATGTATCATTTTAAGGATGCTACACAAATGATGGGTTTTGATTTAACTAATCATGGTTTAAAAATGATTCTTGATCCGGCTGTACCAGAAACCATTTCTAATCACTTTGGTGATATTGTACATCCGTTTTTAGAAAAGTATGGAAGTGATATCAAAAAAGTGGACCATTTAATTTTTCATCCCGGAGGAAAGAAAATAGTACAAACGGTAGAATCGCTATTTGGTGCTCTGGGTAAAAATATTGATGATACCCGTGAGGTATTACGTCTTTATGGTAATATGAGCAGTGCTACTGTTTTATACGTCTTAGAGCGTTTTTTAGAAAAAGATATAGCAACAGGTGAGCAGGGATTGATATTGAGTTTTGGTCCCGGTTTCTCTGCACAGCGGGTATTGATAGAATGGTAGTATAATCAAAGAGCAATTATGAAAAATACCTATTGGGCTTTAATATTAGGAGGAAGTAGTGGACTTGGTCTAGCTACGGCAATGAAATTGGCAAGTCATGGCTATCATATTATAATCATGCATCGTGATCGCCGTGCGGTAATGGATGAGATAGAAAAAGATTTTGATGAAATTCGCTCCTACGGTAATGAGTTGATAGCAATGAACGTAGATGTATTGAATGCCGATAAACGCGCAGGTATCATTTCAGATATGCAGCAACAGTTACCGGAAGGGCATCAGATAAAAGTGATGATACATAGCGTTGCAAAAGGAACGTTGAAGCCCATGTATTCAGAAAATAGACCAACTTTGGTCGATACCGATTTTAGGATAACTTTTGATGCTATGGCGTTGAGTTTGTACGATTGGACCAAAGCACTGGCAATGGCTGGTTTGTTTGCTGATGATTCTCGCATTATATCATTTACAAGTGAGGGGAATACAAAAGCATTACCAAATTATAGTGCAGTTTCCGTGGCTAAAGTAGCATTGGAGGCGTTGACCAGAAGTATTGCTTTGGAGTTTGCGCCAATGGGTATAAAGGCAAACTGCATACAAGCAGGTATTACCATGACAAAGTCTTTATCTATGATTCCCGGATACGAGAGAATAAAAGAAAATGCATTAGAAAGAAATCCGCAGAAAAGACTGACTATGCCCGAAGACGTTGCAAATGCAGTGTATTTGTTAACTATGGATGAAGCAAAATGGATTACGGGAACCGTCATTAAAGTTGATGGCGGCGAAAGTTTGATGTAATATTTATCAGCTGATGAAAGAGTCTTATAATTGGATATTGAATAGATTGCCTTACACGGAACCATTTCTTTTTGTAAATGAGATTTTGCATGTAGATGATAAAGGTGCTGAGGGTACTTATAGGTTTTCACCCGATGCAGATTTTTATAAAGGTCATTTCAAAAACAATCCTGTTACACCGGGAGTGATTTTGACCGAATGTTGTGCACAAATCGGTTTGGTATGTTTGGGTATGTATCTATTAGGAAAAGAGTCTGAGATAGGGAATATGGCAATAGGTATGAGTAGCTCACAAATGGAATTTTTGCAACCTGTTTTTCCTGGTGAACGTGTTAGGGTGGTTTCGGAGTTAGTCTACTTTAGATTTCAGAAATTAAAATGTGAAGTAAAAATGTATAATGAAGACGATAAACTGGTCTGTAAAGGAGTTTTAGCGGGCATGATAGGAACAGCAAATGAATAGACGCGTTGTAATTACGGGTTTGGGAGTATGTGCGCCAAATGGTGTGGGACTTACTGATTTTACAAATGCTTTGCTAGATGGTAAAAGTGGACTACGGCATCAACCAAATTTAGAGAAGCTTGGTTTTGGTTGTCAAGTAGCGGGAGAACCTTTGGTAAAAGATAAACTCATTGATAACTACTTTACGCCTTTAGAGCGCAGAGGGCTGAATGCAACGGGAATCGTGTATGGTGTAATTGCCGGAATGGATGCTTGGAAAGATGCCGGATTAGAGAAAAATACAACAGATGAGCCAAGTTGGGACCAGGGAATCATTTTTGGAACAGGCATTTTAGGAGTTGATAAATTTAGGGAAGCCATTCATTTAATTGATGAGGGCAATGTGCGCAGACTTGGCAGTACTTCGGTAATACAGACTATGGCAAGCGGCATAAGTGCCTATTTAGGCGGCTTATTAGGTAGCGGAAATCAAGTTACCACGAACTCCGCAGCATGTACCACGGGTACCGAGGGTATACTAATGGCTTATGACCGTATTAGTCAAGGGAAATCCGAAATTATCTTGACAGGTAGTTGTAGTGATAGTGGACCGTATGTATGGGGTGGTTTTGATGCTATGCGTATTCTGCCTAGAGGCTATAATGATAACCCTACAAAAGCAAGCAGACCCATGAGCGCAACAGCTGGCGGATTCATACCTGGTAGTGGAGCAGGAGCACTGGTATTAGAGTCCTTGGAAAGCGCAGAAAAGCGCGGTGCCCATATCTATGCGGAAGTATTGGGAGGAGAAATCAATAGTGGCGGACAAATTGGGCAAGGTTCCATGACCGCACCAAATAGTGTGGCGGTGCAACGTTGTATTAGAAATGCCATAATCCATTCAGGAATTGAAGCATCTGATATAGATGTTATTAACGGACATTTGACCGCAACATCTAAAGACGGACTAGAAATAGAAAATTGGAGTAAAGCGTTAGGCAGAGAACATGAAGATTTTCCGTACATCAATTCATTTAAAGGTTCGGTGGGTCATTGTTTGGCTGCAGCTGGTAGTATTGAAAGTGTTGCATCCATATTACAGTTTAAAGAGCAGGTAGTTTTTAAGAATGTAAACTGTGAAGATATTCATCCGGAGATTTCAAAGTTGATATCAGAATCCTGTATCCCAAGGGAAACAAAAAAACATGCTCCTAAAGTAATTGCAAAAGCAAGTTTCGGATTCGGAGATGTAAATGCTTGTGTTATATTTAAGGCGTTTACCAAAGAATAATAAAAACTATAATTATACCAAATAGTATTTTTAATTGAACTTATATATGCTAAAAGAACAAAAATACCAAAAACTGAAAGAGATTATTGAAATCTATCTTCCCGAAGACGTAGCGGTCATTGACATTGAACAGGAAAGTCACTTCATGAACGATTTAAATATCAACTCTGCAAATCTTGTCGATATTGTGTTAGATGTAGAAGATACTTTCGACATCCGTCTAGAAAATGAGGACATGGAAAAAATGCAAACGGTAAACGATGCTATGGCAATTATTGATGCCAAGCTATTGGAAAAATAAGACTAGTTAGTTCTAACGGAAATCTATTCTTTATCCTTAATTAATACTGATGCTAGTATTCCTGCTACTAAAGAAACTGAGATTACGGTAAGCGAAACCCATTCAGGTAAATGAATATAGTGGGAGAACAACATCTTCAATCCTACAAAAGCAAGAATGACTACCAAACTGTAGTTGATATACTTAAATTTCTCTAGCATTCTTGAAATTAAAAAGTACATAGAACGTAATCCTAAAATAGCCAATATATTAGATGTAAATACGATAAAAGGATCTGCAGTAATGGCTAGAATTGCAGGTATGCTATCCAAGGCAAAAAGTATATCTGTAAGTTCAATAACAATTAGGGCTACAAATAGGGGAGTAGCGGCATTAAGTCCCATTCTTTTTACAAAGAAATCATGACCATGCATAGTCGTAGTAACCGGGTATATTTTTTTTATCTGCTTAAAAACAAATGAGTCTTTTGGGTCAAAATCATCATCATCACCCTTTAACATATTAAATGCTGTGTAAAGCAAGAATACACCAAATACATAAATAATCCATTCAAATTTGGTAATAAGTGCCACACCAAAGAATATCATTAAAGCCCTAAAGACAATAGCACCTAAAATTCCCCAAAATAACACGCGGTGCTGGTATAATGCCGGAATTTTAAAAGAGGAGAATATCACCGCTATTACAAAAACGTTGTCAACACTAAGAGAAAGTTCAATTAGATATCCTGTGATGTATTTTAGAACAGCGTCACTGGGAGTCAACCCTGTTGGGTTGGCAACAATCTCAGCATCAAAAACCCAATAGATTACACCACTGAAGGCAAAAGCCACAGTTACGAAAATAGTGGTCCAGATTCCGGCTTCCTTTGATTTTATGACATGTTCGTCTTTGTGAAAAACACCTAAATCCAAAGCAAGGAATATGAGAACAAAGGCAATAAAGACGATCCAGACTATCATATGTAATTTTTGAAGGTGCAAAGGTATTAAAAATTGACTTTACGTATTCCATTTCTCAAAAATGTTCAAACATCTAAATCAACTTATAAAAGATTTTTTATCAGATGACAAATATCGAACAGTTAGGTACATGTCATTAATGTAATCCTGTAAAAATTTAATCATAAAAATTGAAAGTTATAAAATGATGTTATCACTATTATAATGTAGCGATAAGAGTTGCTTTTGTAACTATAATAGTTGCTCACAAGGCGTGTGAGTATTTTCAACATATTGATTATCAATTGATTTTGAAGGATAAAATTGTATTATTTGTTTTCTGTAGGATAAACGACATTTATTACCCGATGAAGTGCAACTTTATTTTAAAATCAAGATAAGTGTAGATTTTTTATCTTAAATTTCGAGTAGAACAAGCTATTAAAATGAAAAAACTAACCTTTTTTTGTGGTTTTTTGCTATGCCTAAATTTGGGTGTGCAAAAGGTCCAAGCTCAAGATACCCTGCAATCGGATACCAGAGTAAAACAACGTATGCTATTAAATCAGTTTGAGTCAGATTATGTATTAACTGCTTCTGAAAGAATTGCGTTAAGGCAGAGCCGTATAGCATATCAACATCGAATGAAAGAAATATTGGATACTATTGATATTTCTGATGCAAGAAGAAAACGTTTAATTCAAGAATTAAAGAAGAACCCGTTTTCTGAACGGGTGCAGTCGGTAATTGCAAATCATACTAATTCTACAGATAGTATGGAACAATAAAAAAAATGCAGTCTAATGAGACTGCATTTTTGCTTTTCTTCTTTCCAATTGTCTTTTTAAATCTTCTATAGAGGAAGCGATTGCTGCTTCAAAACTATCTGAAGACGACTGTGCAAATAGGCGAGGACCTGGCGCACTCAAGCGTATGTTACATACCATACCTGAATCGGGGGAAGAGGTATTCTCTTTTTTAAAGAAAACATCTGATCGAACGATAAAATCGAATTTATCCAATAATTTCTCTAATTTCTCAGCAGCCATTATCTCTAATCGGTTGCTAGCTTTTACATCGTCGTATTCAAAATTGATATTCATAGGCTAAAAGTTTAGTTTAAGGTACTCATTTCAGCAGTCTATTACAATTAAAAAATTCTTAATATTTATTACAACCTGAGTTAAGTTTTAATAACCCTTTTGTTTCTAAAAGGTTAGCTAAAATACATATAATTTAAAGTAAAGTTAAACTTACACAAACATAGCCTAAATATACTTCTATTTTCTTATCTTGAAGTAAAATTCCCACAATTTCATATTTAAATCAACTGCCATGGAAAATGTAAAGGATAAATCTACGTGCTTAGGTAAATTGGAACGGTGTAAAAATACCATTCAACATTTTAAAATTAGGGTAGATTCATATTTATATGAACCCAGTACTATGGGGTTGTTTGAAACCAAGGCATATTTAAAAAATAGGATTTCAAAACTTTCAGAGGCGAATAGAAAATTGTTAGAATACTTAAAGACCACAAAAGAAATATTGCCAGAGCAATACCAAATGGTAAATTTTCATATACGAGAAACTTCTGAGCTTGAGTTTGATTTTATGGAGTATACCCTAAAGTTCAGAAAACCGGTTAGGATAAGACAACACGTTTAAATGCTTATTTCTTAGGTAATTGGTTAAAGTCCATATTATTTCTCTATAACATTCATGTTAATGTGTCATTTAAAATAAATGTTACTAATTTAGACGTAGAACATTAATGAAATTGATATGAAAATTTTTATGCGGCTTGCTATATGCTGCACATTTTTCTGTACAACTATGTTGTACTCACAATCTAACGATTCTACCACTACAAAACCAAATGAAGAAGACGAAGGTCCGGTAATGTTTCAATTTGAACCTAATTATGAAACTGCGGTAATGTTGCAAAGAGAGGCGTTGAAGCAAAAGATTAGGGGATTGGATACCTTAAATATATCTGACCGAAAACGTCAACGTATGATCAAGGCATTATATAAGGAGTCGCGCAACTTAAACTTCAAGAAGTCGGTATTGGTGAATACTGAATTTGAAGAAGAAGATTTTGAGGATTAGAACAAATCTTTTGGCATAGATTTCGTAGTGTAAAAGGAGAACGAACACATCGTATTAATGAGAACTCCATTTTTATTATTTATCGCTTTTTGTATTTTATGCAGTTGCAAGTCGTCAAAAACGATTATTAGCGATTCGCATCCTATTCATGCTTTAGTGACATCGAAGAATATTGAATTTACAGCTACTTCTGCAAGTCCAATGGTTACGCAAAGTATGACAGCAATAGCCAATAGCGGACTCATTGCTCCGGGTAATACCGTTTCTCGAATAGATTTAAACGGTACCGGTAATTTCTTAAAGATAGAAGGTGATAGTGTATCGGCTAATTTGCCTTATTTTGGTGAGCGTCAATTTGGTGGAGGCTATGGAGTTACTCCAGGAATTGAATTTAACGGATCTCCAAGTAATTACATTCAAGAATTTAATAACGATAAGCAAAAATATACCATCAGCTTTCAGATAAACAATTCGTCTGATAGATATATGGTTTATGTAGATATCTTTCCAAATATGTCTAGTGTAGTTTCTGTGAACATGGCAAATAGAAATACGATTCAGTATAACGGTCGTGTAAATGCTATTAATGAAGAGCAATAACCTGTTCAAAACTAGTAATTTGCCCTTGTTTTTTAGCGATAATGTTAAGAAGAGCCCAAAAACGGAAGGTTTTACCATAATCTTCGTTATTCCCTATTAAGAACAATACCTTTGCACTTCAATTAAGTTAAATAGTAGAATTTAATAGTATGAGTAAAGTAAAAGCAGATAGTCAAGTAAAAGTACATTACACAGGTAAACTAAGTAACGGTCAAACATTTGATAGTTCAGCTGGTAGAGAGCCATTAGATGTAAAATTAGGACAAGGTAGCTTAATACCAGGTTTTGAAAAAGGATTGCTTGATATGGAGGTTAATGATAAGAAAACTATCGTTATCGCTAAAGAAGATGCATACGGTGAAAAGCAAAAAGAGCTTTTTCAAACAGTTCAAAAATCAGATTTACCAGCAGATATGGAGCCAAAAGTAGATATGGCACTTATGGCAACAAATGCAGATGGTAGCGAAAGACAATTACGTGTTGCGGAAGTAAACGAAAATGATATCGTTGTAGATGCAAATCACCCATTGGCAGGTGAAGATTTAACCTTTGAATTAGAATTGGTTGAAGTACAGTAAAACGTATTACACATTATAAGAAAAACCGCCTATAAGGCGGTTTTTTTGTTTCTAAGCCTATAGGTTTCATAGTGCTAAATAGTATATTTGAATATGCATTTAAGAACACTGATATTCCTTACTACCGCGATTTTGATCATGGGTTGTAAAGAGAAAAAAACTACGAAGCCCCAACCTGAAAAAAAGGAAACCGTTTCAGAAAAAGTGACTACTTCTACTTATGAAGATATAAAGGGTAACCCTATAGAATTAAGCGATTACAAGGGCAAGCGCGTATTACTAAATTATTGGGCAACTTGGTGTAGACCATGTATAGAAGAAATGCCGGATATGGAAAAAGCCCAAGCCATTTTAGCTAATGAAAATTATGTTTTTCTATTTGCATCTGATCAGTCCATAGAAAAGATCGTGAAGTTTAAAGATGCACGCGGATTTCAGTTAGAATTTATAAAGTTTAATGGTATGTACGCAGAAGAAAATGTAAGTGCACTTCCGGCAACTTTTATATATAATGAGGCAGGGGAGAAGGTATTACGTTTTGATGGCGGATTGAAATGGGATAGTCCAGAAATGATTGAAAAACTTAAAGCAGTACAGTAATGCGATTAAATAGTAGTTCCGTAGTTCTTTTTGTAGTAGCTAGCTTGCTTATGGCTTGCAAGGAAGATTCAAAAATACCAAAGCCCGAAGAGCCAGTAGCTGTGGTGCAAGAAATAAAATCTCCCGCTGCGGCATCAAGTGCATTACCACACCTAATGTCCAATAAAGATGTAGCATTACTTTCTTGGGTAGAAACTTCCAATGATACTATTTCAACCATGCGATTTTCAGAATTGATTGATGGTGAGTGGCAAATAGCGCAAAATGTACTGAGTGGTACAGATTGGTTCGTGAATTGGGCAGATTACCCTATGATTACCGAAAACAATGGTAGTTTATGGTCTCACATATTAAAAAAATCTACCGAAGGCACCTATTCATATGATATAAAGATAAACGTGAAGCCTAAAGGTGCAACTATTTGGAAAACAGACATGCCTTTACATACAGATGGTACACCTACGGAGCATGGCTTTGTAAGCATTGTGCCATATAACAATAACTTTTTTGTGAATTGGCTAGATGGTAGAAATACCGAAGAAAATGAAGTGGGGGAGCGTGGAGCAATGACACTTAGAGCTGGTGTGGTTTCTGTAACGGGAGAACTATTGCAGGAATATGAGTTGGATGCACGAACCTGCGATTGCTGCCAGACAACATCCGCAATAACCGATAATGGTCCTGTTGTAATCTATAGAGATCGCTCAGATAATGAAATTCGAGATATTAGTATTGTTCGTCAAGTGGAAGGGGAGTGGACTGCACCCAAGGTAATTCATGAAGATGATTGGCAGATAAAAGGCTGCCCGGTCAACGGACCTAAAGTAGATGCACTTGGTAATAGTTTGGTAGTAGCTTGGTTTACCGGAGCATCAAAAAAACAAAAAGTACAAATCGCTTTTTCTTCGGATGGTGGCGCGGAATTTACAAAACCGATTATAGTTGCGGAAGGCGCTATTATGGGTCGGGTAGATGTGTTATGGATGGATGAAGATCAAGCTGTTGTAAGTTGGATGGAAGCCAATGACAAAACCGCATTGTTCAAAGCTATGATTGTACATAAAGATGGCACAACTTCCAAGAAACAATTAATTACTGAAATGGCAGATTCCCGTAAATCTGGATTTCCTCAAATGGAAATAGTGGAAGAAACCCTCTATTTTGCGTGGACAGAGCAAGTGGGCTCAGTTACACAAGTACGTACAGCAAAGATGTCTATTGATGCGTTTTCGTTTAATTAACCGAAATCAATTCGATATCAAAAACTAATACAGAACCACCAGGTATACCATTAAAATCAAAACTACCATAAGCTAAGTGAGAAGGAATAAGTAATACGCCATTACCGCCTTCATTGAAAAGGGGAATACCTTCTGTCCACCCGGCGATTACTTGATCAAGGCCAATTGATAATCCGTCAGTACTTTGATCAAAAACAGTACCATCTAAAAAATATCCTCTGTACGCGACCGTAACATTTGATGTAGCCGATGGTTGCGCTCCGTCACCTTGATTTTCAATAATATAATGCAAGCCAGATGCTGTGGTTTGTGATTCTAGTTCGTTTACAACTAAATATGCATTGATTTCCTCTTCATTAATAGCGGTATAATCAATAGGTTCAACAACCGTAGGCGTTTTATCATCTGATGACAAGCATGAAACCATAGTGGTTGCAAGAAAAAATAGAACTAGATATTTCATTATATAAATTTTTGAGGGAAGATAGTGCTTGAAGCAATACTATTGATACATCTTAAGAAGCATTTAACCATTAAGATGTTATGTAGTAAATAAATTAGGCAATGAATGTGTTTACAGAAAACCGAACACTACAATTCTTATACAGATATTTTTGAAATTTAATGGCGTGAGATTGCGATTCAAAAATAACGGCTTCTGTAATGCTGTTCGCTAAAACAAGATGCCCAATAAGGTATTCTACGTAGTAGGTGTTGTTTTCAGAAAGTAGAACAAAATTTGGTTTGGTCGTCACGTTTATTATTTTACGATACTAAAATAAAGCATTTATTTAATTGATCCTAATTTTTTTGAAATTCCTTAACAAAAGGTTATTTCATAAGGGTTCTAACCTTAAGTTTTCTATGTTGACCGTTGTATAAGTTACCACATCTGAAGGTCATACTAAAAAGTAAAATTAAATTAGATTATTAATTTTGGCATCATAGTTGCATCTATTCTAGTAATTATTAATATCAAATTATATTACATTTATGAGTACAGGAACAGTTAAATTCTTCAATGATGAAAAAGGCTACGGCTTTATTAAAGAAGAAGGTTCAACGAACGATCATTTCGTTCACATTTCAGGATTAGTTGACGAGATTCGCGAAGGCGATGAAGTAGAATTCGAACTAACCCAAGGAAAAAAAGGTTTAAACGCAGTTAACGTTAGAGTTATAGAATAAACTTCAAAAAGTCCGTCAGCAATGACGGACTTTTTATTTGGTAAAAACCCAAATGCGGTACAAGACAAACGTTTCATTTAAATGTCTACTATCATTATAGAAATCTCAAGGTAAATGCAGCAATGTAGCGCCTTGTTAGCGAAAAGTAATACCATTATTAACTATATATATTATAAACACTATGTTAGATCAATTAAAGCAAATGGCAATTGAAAAATTGCAAGAAACAATGAGCGCAAATTCTTTAAATTCTGAAGCAACCAGTGGCGCTGCAGAAGAGGGTGCTTCTTCTCTTATTAACTTACTTATGGAAAAAGTAAGCTCTGGAGATTTAAGCGCGGTAACTAGCCTGTTCTCAAATGACGGAAATGCAACTGAAGACAGTGGTATCGTTCAAAATTTGAAAGGCAAACTAGCTGAAATTTTGGAAAATAAAGGGATGAATACTGAAGAGGCACAAGCAGAGGCAAGTAATGTTGCACCAAATCTGGTAAATAGCCTTAAAGAAAAGTTTTTATCAAATGAAGCTTCAGATTCCGCTTTTAGTTTAGAAAGTCTTAGTGGATTAGTTGGCGGTGATGCCGGTAGTATACTTAACAAGGCTAAGGGTCTATTCTAATAGAAGCTAGGTGTTAAAAGATAAAACCGTTCATTAATGAGCGGTTTTTTTGTTATATAATCTTATGATAAGTTTAGCTTTTATGAATACAATCATTTCAATTATGCTTCGTTTTATATAAAATATATTGGCTTATGAAGAATTCAAAAAGTAATAAAAATGTGGTGAAAGTGACCGAGTTAGAACGTAAAAGAAAGTCGGTAACACAATTACTTTTAAAATTGGAATCTTATTTATTTGAGCCCCAAACCCATAGCGGTTTTGAGAAAAAAGAAAGTTTAAAAACAAACATAAACCTTGCGGCTACTAAGACAGATTCATTGTTAACTATTTTAAAAATGAATAATATTTCTATTAAGAAAAGTATGACTGATGTAGAACGCCAAATTGAGGAATGTTACGCCCTAGAACTAGAAGTGGCAAAGTATTTTTTAAATAGATAGAACAATCGCATAAAAACAAAAAAACCGCTCAGTAATGAGCGGTTTTTTTGTGCCTATTTGTTGTGTGCCAGTTATTTAAGATGTAATAGGGTAGTGACAAAGTATTTGAAATTGGGGAGTTGGTACACTAAAACGTGTATACAAAAGTTGTATATATAACCACAATATTAAATGACTTTTTAATGGAAACTTTATTACCTATCTTAAAAACAGCTGATTACCGTAAAGATGAAAAACTACAGTTTAAAGAATTTTTATTTAATGACAGTATAGCTCCTGTGGTGGCTTATGGAAAAGATCGCGGTAATGCCATGGTGTATGAAAGTGCTTCGGATGAGTCAGATTTGTATAATAGATTTCCGGGAATAAAGAAAGAGGCGCTTGCGAATTTAAAAGCAATAGATGTAGGCTATCAAATAACAGATGCAGAGGGGTCAAAAATACTATTTGCCGAAGGCAATGAATACACCAGTGAAAAGATATTGGATAAGGATTTCATGATCAAGATTGCGGCAGAGCTGAAGTGCGATACGCTAATGGTTGGTATACCTTTTAAGGGTGTGTTGATGGCTATTGATTCTAATTCAGAGATGCGTTTAAAGCTACCAGTGGTCGTAAAACAGTACTTTGAGAATCCTCAGCAAAACCCCATTTCAGATAAAGTATTTTTGGTCCAAAATGGGGAAGTGGTTGCCATGGGAGGAGAGAAATTACCAGAAAATAAATCTGATGAAAATTTTGTGATTTCTGAGAATAAGGCGCAAAACTATGGTATTGAACTAAAAAGTAAGAAGATAGAAGAACTGGTTACTGATATAAATACATCGTTTCAGCAGGTTATGCTTATGATATTGCAACGTAAATCTTTTGGCGGTGAAATAACCTTTAAATTAAGTAAGGCTATTGTTAAAGATGAAACTTTGATTAATAAATGCAATTCTATCATAGAGCAGATTGAGAAGAACGAAATGCTACAAACTATTTCTCAGGCATTGGCATCAAGTAAAGTACAATTTAAGTTTCTGCATGATGGTATACTAATAGCTCCAACAGCGACAGCTATATCAATTGAACCCAAGCCAATAAATGAACCAAAAGAAATTGTCAAAGAAACCATTAAGAAAATAGAACCAGTTGCTGTAAATAAAAAAGCACCGGTGACGACCAAGAAATCTAAACCTTGGTGGAAATTTTGGGCAAGTGAAGAACAAGAAATTCCAGAAATGATTAAAGCTGCAGAAGAAAAAGCAAAGCTAGATGAACTGAAATCTGGGACACAAAAAGATTTCGATAAGTCTGATCATAATAAGTTTATGCCAAAATAACTTAAGTTTTTGAATGTTGACAATTGTGATGAAATATGTACATAATACAGGGGTCTTAAAAATTCTATTTTACAAGTATTTAATGTAGTATGTTCATAATACTATAATATGTTATATTTCACAGGTTATAAGGAAGAATCAATAAAAAAAATGTTCATAACAAATGTTCATAGAATTATTTTAATAATTCAATATTTAAGCGTTTTTCGAAAAAACAAACTTTAAAGCTTAGTTAATTATTACAAATTAGTATAATTGAATTGTTAAAATAGTACAGGCCGTATTGTTTTAATTATTAATATTGCACTAAATGAAGAAGTTAGTTCACAAATTTGTATCTGTTTTAATGGCGGCTGTAGTTCTTTTGACTACTATGTCATTCAGTGTAGATATGCACTATTGTGGCGATATGTTGGTAGATTTTTCAATCGTTGATCAGGTTAAGTCATGCGGCATGGAAAAAGTGAAGACAGATTGTGATAATTTAGATATTACGCAAAAGTCTTGTTGTACAGACACACAATTAATTGTGGAAGGTACAGATAACATGAAAGTTTCGTTTGATCAGCTTTCTTTTGATCAACAGATATTAATTGCTTCTTTTACATATTCTTATTTAAATCTTTTTAAAGGAATAAACTCTACCAAGATTTCTTTTAAAGATTATGCGCCTCCGTTTGTCAAACAGGATGTGCAAGTGCTGCACCAGTCATTTTTAATTTGATTTATTAGATAGTTCCGATCTCTATCGGAAATTGAGCCCAGCAGGTTATCTGTTTTGGGCATGTTTTGTTGTTTTAATTTTTAACGCCAAAACTTTTCATTCACTATTTAATAACAATGATATATGCTAAATAAGAGCATTAAGTTTCTCATAGAAAATAAATTAGTGGCTATACTGTTATTCTCACTTTTTGTTTGTTGGGGGATTGTAAGCACACCTTTTAATTGGAATACCGGTATTCTACCGTCTAATCCGGTTGCTGTAGACGCCATACCAGATATAGGAGAAAACCAACAAATAGTTTTTAGCAAATGGGCTGGTAGGTCTCCGCAAGATATAGAAGACCAAATCACCTATCCTTTAACAACCACCCTTTTGGGAATACCTGGTGTTAAAACTATTCGTAGTTCATCTATGTTTGGCTTTTCTAGTATTTATATCATTTTCGAGGAAGATGTTGAATTTTACTGGACTCGAAGCCGCATTCTAGAAAAAATAAATTCGTTGCCAAGTGGTTTGCTTCCCGATGGTGTAAACCCCACATTAGGACCGGACGCTACAGGATTAGGGCAAATTTATTGGTACACTTTAGAAGGTCGAGATAAGGATGGTAATGTAACTGGAGGATGGGACTTACAAGAGCTTAGAAGCATTCAAGATTACTATGTAAAGTATGGGTTGGCTTCTGCGGGTGGTGTTTCTGAAGTAGCTTCCATTGGCGGGTATGTACAAGAATATCAAATAGATATTGAGCCTGAGAAAATGCGTCAATATGGTATTGGCTTAGGCGATGTCGTTAAGGCTGTTAAGGAGTCTAATCAAGATATTGGGGTACAGACTCTAGAAATGAATCAAGCGGAATATTTGGTTCGTGGCTTAGGTTATGTGAAATCTATTTCAGATTTAGAAGATGCGGTGGTAACTTCAAATGATTATACTTCGATTCATATCAAGGATATTGCAAATGTTCATTTAGGTCCCCAAGCAAGAAGGGGGATTTTGGATAAAGAAGGTTCAGAAGTTGTAGGTGGTGTAGTGGTTGCCAGATATGGTGCTAACCCCTTAGAGGTAATTAATAATATTAAGGAACAAATCAAAGAAATTGCACCGGGTTTACCTTCAAAAGTATTAGCTGATGGGAGAACATCCCAGTTAACCATAGTTCCTTTTTATGACCGTACAGAGCTTATTCAAGAAACCTTACATACGTTAAACGAAGCGCTTACGCTAGAAATTCTTATTACTATTCTTGTAATTATAGTCATGGTATTCAATCTACGTGCATCTATACTTATTTCGGGTTTATTGCCGGTGGCGGTATTGATGGTTTTTATTGCCATGAAACTATTTAATGTAGACGCTAATATTGTCGCATTATCTGGAATTGCAATCGCCATAGGTACTATGGTAGATGTTGGGGTAATACTCGCAGAGAATATGATTCGGCATCTAGAAGATGAGAAACTGCGTTTTCAAGAAAATGGTGTAGAATATACAACCAATGAAATTATATACAACGCAACAGCCGAGGTCTCTGGGGCAATATTAACAGCTGTTTTAACTACGATTATTAGTTTTTTACCTGTTTTTACAATGATTGGTGCAGAAGGTAAACTTTTTCGTCCGCTAGCATTTACCAAAACCATGGCATTAACGGCATCTTTGGTAATTGCACTTTTCTTAATACCCCCAATCGCCGCTTTTCTTTTTAGAAAGAGAAATTTAAAAATAGGGACTACATATTTTATTAATGGTTTATTAATAATTCTAGGTTCTATTGCCATTTTTTATGGCTATTGGTTGGGCTTATTGTTAGTTGCTTTTGGTGCTGTGGCTTTTTTTAAAATCAGTTCTTTTATCTCTTCGAAACAAGGGAATTTGATAAACATCATAATATCAACTATAGCAATTGTAGTCTTACTTGCAGAATACTGGAGACCACTTGGGTTTAATCGTAGCATTATCATGAATTTGATTTTTGTTTCAATTATTTGCTTCGGTCTATTGGGTGTATTTATAGTTTTTAGAAGGTATTATGACCAAATTCTTCGTTGGGCTTTAGAGAACCGACTTCTGTTTCTAACAATACCTACGGTTGTTTTAATACTGGGCGTTCTCATTATGAGAAATACTGGAAAAGAATTTATGCCTGCTCTTAATGAAGGCTCCTTTCTTTTAATGCCAACTTCTTTACCACATGCTGGTGTTGAAGAAAATAAGCGTGTACTACAACAACTAGATATGGCAGTTGCCAGTATTCCAGAAATAGAGACCGTAGTTGGTAAATCTGGTAGAACAGAATCTGCACTTGACCCAGCTCCTTTATCTATGTATGAAAACATGATTCAGTATAAGTCTGAATACATGAGAAATAGTAACGGAGAAAGGCAACGCTACAAGGTAAACGATGATGGATTGTTTGTTCTTAAGAATGATATGTACATTATTAACCCTAATAATGATATAAATGATGATGTAAATTATGAGGCTTCAATATTAAAAACAATAGCCACTATTAGGGATTTAATTGCTGATGACGATGGAGAATATTATCGAAACTGGCGACCAGAAATTAATACTCCAGATGATATTTGGAATGAAATAGTTAGGGTAACCAAATTCCCAGGGGTTACATCTGCTCCAAAATTACAACCTATTGAAACTAGACTTGTAATGTTGCAGACCGGTATGCGAGCTCCTATGGGCATTAAAGTTAAAGGACCTGATTTAAAAACTATTGAAGATTTCGGAATTCAATTGGAAGCCATTCTAAAGGAGGTTGAAGGGGTTAAGAAACAAGCTGTTTTTGCAGATCGTATCGTTGGTAAGCCATATCTACTTATTGACATTAAAAGAAAGCAATTAGCCCGTTATGGATTAACAATAATGGATGTGCAAGAGGTTCTTCAAGTAGCAGTTGGTGGTATGTCTCTTACGCAAACGGTAGAAGGCAGGGAACGTTACGGTGTAAGAGTTCGCTACCCTAGAGAATTAAGGGCGAACCCAGAAGATTTGAAAAATATTTATGTCCCAATAAATAATGGAACACAAGTGCCTTTGGGTGATCTTGTAGATATAAGATATGAACAAGGACCACAGGTTATTAAAAGTGAAGACACTTTTTTAATAGGTTATGTCTTGTTTGATAAATTGGATGGTTTTGCTGAAGTTAATGTTGTAGAAAGTGCACAAGCTCGAATTGAGCAAAAAATTGAAAACGGTAGTTTGATAGTTCCTCAGGGTGTCAGCTATCGCTTTACCGGAACCTATGAGAATCAACTAAGGGCAGAGAAAACACTTTCAATAGTAGTGCCTATGGCACTGTTAATTATTTTCTTGATATTATATTTTCAGTTTAAATCGGTAGCCACATCATTAATGGTGTTTACAGGCATCTCTGTTGCCTTTGCAGGTGGTTTTATCATGATCTGGTTATATGGACAAGATTGGTTTTTTAATTTTAGTTTATTCGGAGAAAATCTACGGACACTTTTTAATATGAAGACCATTAACCTAAGTGTAGCTGTCTGGGTTGGTTTTATTGCCTTGTTCGGTATTGCTACAGATGACGGTGTAGTTATGGCTACCTATCTCACCCAAACATTCGATAGGGAAAACCCTACAGATAAAACAGGAGTTCGAGTAGCAACTTTAGAAGCTGCAGGTAAACGTATTCGTCCTTGTTTAATGACTACCGTAACTACCATATTGGCACTACTGCCTGTACTAACATCTACGGGAAAGGGAAGTGATATTATGATGCCGATGGCTATTCCCATATTTGGAGGAATGATCATAGATATCACATCTTATTTCTTGGTTCCTGTTCTCTATAGCTGGAAAAAAGAATATCAACTTAAAAAATTAAATAGATGAAAAATAGTATTCTAAATCTCTGTTTTTGGTTTGTTGTTCTTTCCGTAAAAGCACAACATGTTCAAAAGTATATAGAAGAAGCGGTTGAAAATAATCCTGAGATTCAATCTCTGGAATTAAGATATCAAATTGCGGATGAAAAAGTAAATGAGGCGGCTTGGATTCCTAATACGGAAATAAGTGCCGGCTATTTTGTAAGTGAACCGGAAACTAGGGTTGGCGCACAACGTGCAAGGATAGGGGTAAAACAAATGTTGCCATGGTTTGGTACAATTACCGCCCGTGAAAATTACGCTACCTCAATGGCAGATTCTGAGTATGTGGAAATCGTTATCGCAAAAAGAAAATTGGCGCTATCGGTATCCCGATCATATTATGAGTTATTTCTAATACGTTCAAAGCAAGGAATACTTGAACAAAATATTCAACTATTACAAACCTATGAGCGCCTGGCATTAACCTCGGTACAAGTGGGAAAGGCTTCTGCGGTAGATGTTTTACGATTACAGATTCGCCAGAATGAGCTACAACAGCAAATAGAAATACTAGAAGAAGCTTTTATTTCTGAACGGTCAGCCTTCAATATTTTACGCAATAGAGAGGAAAATTCAGCTGTGGAAATAGTTGCCTTATTGGAAATTCCCAATGAGGATTTTGGTATAGATACAGAAAAACTTGCCCTTAACCCAGAACTATTAAAATATGATAAACTTTATGAGTCTGTTGTAAAATCAGAATTGCTTAACCAACGTGAAAGTGCACCTGCAATTGGGTTTGGTATAGATTATTTACCGGTTATCGAACGTACCGATATGGTCTTAGATGACAATGGTAAAGATATTTTAATGCCCATGGTTTCAGTTTCAGTGCCCATTTTTAATCATAGGTATAAATCTATTTCTAAGCAAAATGAATTACGAAAACAAGAAATAGAATTTCAAAAGAACAGTCGCCTTAATGTATTGGAGTCTGCTTTTGCAAAAGCGATATCAGAACGTAACCAAGCTAGAATAGCCTACAACATTCAAGGTAAAAATGTAGCGCAGGCCAAAGATGCCGAGCAAATTCTAATTGCCAATTACGAGACCGGCACAATTGACTTTAATGATGTGTTGGACATACAGGAACTACAGCTCAAATTTGAGTTGAATCAAATAGCATCAATAAAATCATTTTATACCCAACAATCAATTCTTAATTATCTAATTCAATAATAGAAATTAAAAAACTACATGAAAAATAAAAATATGAAAACAGTAAATAAAAGTATAGCTACGATTGCATTAACAACCATGATAATAGTGACAATCTCTTGTAAAGATGAGAAAAAAGGTAGCGAAGTTTCCTTAGAAGAGATAGAAATGAATGATGCAAAAAAAATGTCTATGAGTGCTTCGGAAAAAGTAAAGGTAGAAACTATTCTTTCAGATTACTTTAATCTTAAAAATGCATTAGTGGATGATGACAACGATAAAGCCAAAACCTTAGGCAATACACTTGCTAAATCTTTAAGTAGTCTTGATCAGTCACAGTATTCAGAAAATCAACTAGAGAAATTAGCAAGTATTATAGCAGATGCAACGGAGCAATCTAAACATATTTCAGAGGCTGATATAGTAAAACAGCGAGAGTATTTTAAAATTTTAAGTAAAGATTTAACCAATATGGTAGCCTTTACAGGAACAGAAAACACATTATATCAACAGTTTTGTCCAATGTATGATGATGGTAGTGCTTGGTTGAGTAAAAGCGATAATATTAAAAATCCGTATTACGGCAGTAAAATGCTTACCTGTGGGAAAGTGCAAAAGGAAATCAATTAAATAGTATTGTTGAAAAGATTTGTAATTGAAACTATGATGAGTTTAAAAAATACTACAGACTAAAGTCCTGATGTAGGAAGTGGAGTTATATGTTAATGGTTAGTGCTTAACCACTTCCTTACTCAGGCATTAAAAGACATGATAATAAAAAATATAAAAAATGAAAAAAGTAGAAAATGTAAGTAATGAAATGGGTGATAATAACTATACAAAATTTGCATTGATGCTCGTGGCATCCTTTGTGGCCATGTACATCAGCATGTACTTAAATACCTATGCTATAGACCATGTTTATTTTAGTCTCACAAGGTTCTATATGAGTTGTTTGGGTATTTCTACCATGGCATTGATCATGTTTTTTGCCATGCGTAATATGTATAAGAACAGAAAGAAGAATATGGTTATAATCTTTGGCAGTATAGCTTTGTTTTTAGCTGCTTTGGGCTTGGTTAGGGTACAAGCGCCCATTGTAGGTGATGTGTTGTGGATGAAGGCAATGATACCGCATCATTCTATTGCAATTTTAACCAGTGAACGTGCAGATATTCAGGATCCAGAGGTCAAAAAGTTGGCCAATGATATTATCAAAGCACAAAAAAGGGAAATCGAAGAAATGAAGGCGATGATCAAGCGCCTTGAAAACGAAAAATAAGTATGAAGAAAAATGTTCTTTACCTAGTTGCCGCCGTGTTCGTAGGGTTACTTTGTGGCTATTTTATATTTGGCACTAATTCTACTGCCCCGGGTGAAAAAGTGCACAATGATCATGACCATGAAGAGGTTGGATCCAGTGAAATGTGGACCTGCTCTATGCATCCACAGATCATGCAGTCAGAACCAGGCGATTGCCCCATATGTGGTATGGATTTGATACCTGCGGAGACAGGTGCGGACGGACTTTCGGCCAACGAAATTAAAATGACCGAAAATGCCATTGCCTTGGCAAATATTCAAACAGCGATAGTAGGATCGGTTGCTGGTGCATCTGAGGATAACAATATTTTACTTTCCGGTAAAATTGTACCCAATGATGAGAATAATGCGGTACAGGCCAGTTATTTTGATGGTCGTTTAGAACGTTTACATGTGAATTATGAGGGGCAAAAGATACAGAAAGGCCAGCTATTGGCAACCATTTATTCCCCTAATTTGGTCGCGGCACAACAAGAGCTTTTGACTACGTCAACCCTAAAAGAATCTCAACCGGCTTTATATGAAGCGGTGAGGAATAAATTGAAATTGTGGAAATTATCCGATGCTCAAATTGCCGCAATTGAAACTACAGGTAAGGTTAAGGACAATTTTCCGATCTATGCTACGGTAACCGGTACCGTTACAGAGGTTACGGCTAGGGAAGGGGACTACGTAAAACAAGGCCAGCCTATATTAAAAGTTAGTAACCTTACTACGGTTTGGGCAGAATTCGATGCTTATGAAAATCAAATATCAAGTTTAAAAGTTGGGCAGAAAATAAAAGTAGTTTTAAATGCTTATGCTACAAAAGAATTTGAGGCAACAGTATCTTTTGTAGACCCAATTTTAAGTAATGCTACCCGTACGGTCATTGTTAGGGCCATTCTTAAAAATACAGATGATTTATTTAAACCGGGTATGTTTGTTACCGGTAAAATCTCTGGTGAAAACAACCATAATGAGGATGTTATAACCGTACCTGCAAGTGCTGTAATGTGGACGGGGGAGCGGTCTTTGGTATACGTAAAAACTAGTGTGGATCAACCCATTTTTGAAATGCGGGAAGTAAATATCAACGGAAGAAATGGTGAAAACATAAGTATTGCTAGCGGCTTACAGCATGGAGAGGAAATTGTTACCAATGGTACTTTTACCATTGATGCTGCTGCACAGTTACAGGGTAAGAAATCTATGATGAACAAAATGGGAGGTAGGGTAATGACCGGACATGAACATCATACTGGGATGGAAGCTACTAGTAATAAAGCTGAAACATCATCTCATATGGAGATGGAATTTTCAAAGTCTTTTCAAGATGATTTTTCTAAGGCCTTGCATACCTATTTGGAAATGAAAGATGCATTTGTTTCTGGTGAACCCCAGCAAATTACTTCTTTGGCCAAAAAAGCTGCAGCTGCTTTTGAATCATTACCCAAAAAGGATTTGGGTACACTTGAAAAAGAACATTTGGAACAAAGTATAGCCATGTTCTCGGCAATTGGTAAAAGTGACCATCTAGACCAACAAAGAGAACATTTAGTAGTCTTAAATGAACATATTGTAGCTATGGCCATGAATTTGAAATCACCTATTGAGAGCTTGTATGTGCAACGTTGTCCTATGTCCAATAGCGACCAAGGCGCAGTATGGCTGAGTCTTGATGAAGAAATTAGGAACCCATATGTTGATAGGGGTATGTTAACCTGTGGTAGTGTAGTACAGGTAATTCAATAGACCTAAAAACATAAAAATGACATGAAAAAGCAAATTAAAGAATTTACAGGTGCAATTTTAATGCAGTTGCAACGTAAAAAAGCTGAATCTCTAATAAAAAAAGGAATCAGTTTTAATGTAGGTAACGAACTGAATTTAAATGAGCGGCTAATGCGTGCAGCACTTTTAAAACAAGCGGAGAAAAATGAAGATTTCAATCTACTTGCCGACTATCATAAAAACTTTTGGGAGCAAACCGGCAGAAAATATTTTTCGGAGAAAGAGAGTGTATTAAACGATTTCTTTTTGCCACATTGCTTACCTGTATTTGAAATGCTTAAAAAGCTTCTTAAAGCCAGTCCAGAAAAATACCATACCATGATAGAAATAGGTACAGGTAACGGTGAGGTTCTGGAGTATTTGAGTAGACAGTTTCCGCAAATAGAAAAATTCATTGGTATAGATTTAAGTTCTGATCAAATTGAATTTAACACAAAAAAATACCAGCAATATCCAAATATTGACTTTGTAGCCTCCGATGGTGCTGAATGGATTAGGAAAAACGGAACGGACAATATGATCATTTTAACTTCGGGTGGTGTTTTAGAGTATTTTACACAACAACAGTTAAATCAACTGTTCAGCTATTTAAACCATTTGAAAGACATTATTTTCATAGCAATCGAGCCAAAAGGGGTAGATGTTGATTTTACTAAAAATCCAAACTCGCAACCCTATGGAATAGAGCGGTCATTCTCTCATAACTACACGCAGCTTTTTGAAGAAACAGGATTTAGCTTATGGTATCAATCTGTGATTGAAGGGGTGCAAAAAGAAGCCGATTTTGAAGTGTTCGGCGCCATAAATCTATAGAATCTGGTATAAAGACTCAGTATAAGATTTTAACTAAATAACCAAACCACAACTACGAGAATACCGATGACCACAAAAAAGATCAACTTTTTAAAAAAGTACGAAATCTGGGTGTTTTTAACCCTGGCACCATTGTTGAATTTTGCTATAACCTTTGCAAAGAGTAGGGGGCTTATAGAGTTTTTCCCATATACCAACGGTAGGTTTTATGCACTGTTTTTCTTGTTAGTATTCATAGTGAAAATTACCAAGGGCAATGAAGGTATCAAGAATTTATTCAGACCTATGGCTGTGTGGAAAATTCACCCAAAATGGTATTTATTTAGTTTGCTCTTTGCTTTTACCATAGGGCTCATCACCTTATCGATCAAAGCCATATACCATAACGATATATCTTTTCTTCAGTTCGAATTATATATACCTACTTTAAAATTCACTTTGTTCTTGTTGTCATGGGCATTCTTGGGTGAGGTGGTCTGGATTGGGTATGCCGTGCGTGTACTGTCAAAGAAAATAAATCCGTTTTTGGCAACTCAGATTATTGGTTTTGTATGGTCTTTATGGTGGTTGCCGTCTGTTTATATCAATGTGGGGGTTATAGAAGATCTACCAGTGTGGCCCTTATTCTTGAATATGATGGGCGCAGCAGGTATGTGTGCCATAGTGTATTCAAAAACTAAAAGCGGAATTTGTGTTTTGGTGATACAATCTATGTTGAACATGTCTTTGGTATTATTACCAATTTCTCCAGATGCCGGTGATTATACGTATACCATATTTGCCGTATTATATTTTCTGATCATGTTGGTGTTTATGTATTTCATGCCGCTTAAAATTCACTCAGAACCTAAAAAAGTTTCTTAAGTTGAAATTTGCTAAAGCGAGCTTTTGAATTATCCTGTGGATGATTTAAAAGTCGGCGAGATGCAGCCGTTGGACTTGTGAAGTAAGAATTTTAATGATTGTATATGTTTTAGAATAGTGGATAATAAAAAGTCTATTTTACATAATATAAATTATAGTACAGATTGGTACATAAGATTTGTACGTCAACCTCTTAGCTGTAAGCTATAATTCTATTATGTAAAATATCCCTCGTATTTATAGTTTTTAAGAGAATTATGAACAGGGTCATCAACCTTTCTAATTTACGTAGCTTGAATATTTCTACACAGAAAAATACTTTTCGAAAATTTCAAATTCTTAGAAACCCCAGCGAGAAACCTTTTAGCTGTATCTATAATTAGCCGTTATGTAAAATAGCCGCTATCAAGCGCTCGATTGCTTTTTAAATTATAAAATGCTAAAAAACGCATTTAAAATTTAAACACAATTTGCCATCGCTTGCCAACGCCATTTAAAAGCTAACCTTTTAGATTCGTTCAAAATTCGTGTATTCGAGTAAATGTGTCCAAGATTTTTTTCTACAGCATTCTCGTCAGATTACCACAACAGCTCAAAATTTCGAAAATAAAATTTCTGAGCACTTGTTACCACTATCCTTTGTTTGAAGCTTTTCTTTAGGTACTTATAACATTATGTCAAATAGGATTTCAACATCGTAACCAGTAAGATTTTTATTTATCTTTTTTACTTGATAAAAAAAGAAACAAAAAAATCAAGGCTTACAGATAATTTTAGAAACAATGTACGGCTCAGTCCCTATATTCTAGAAAGCATTCTAACTCCTAAGACCACTTGGAATTCTTTGAAACACTAAAATGGTCAACAAACCTCATTACCAGCCCTCTAGAATATGGCCGCTCCCCTCGCCTATTGTTTAGCTAAAATCCTCTTAGGCCGTTTTGCCAACGCATCAGCTGGGTAAAAACGATAAGAATAATTATGTGTTGTATTCCTTACTTTCCTGTTTTAACAACCAATAAATTTCATTAAAAAAACTATCTACTTCTAGCATGTTTTTTAGATTCAATTGATTACATATTTCTTCAATTAATAAGCAATAGTCTTGATAGTTTTGTCCATTAAATGAATCACTATGTGCTTTATAATAAACCCCAGCTTCTTTTTTTAATACAGTTATAGGATTTGAATTAAGGTTTGCATACCTGTTTGGTTGAAAAGTCATCATTATCTCAGTTACGTAGTTAACCCTAGCTCCATGTACTTGCTGTACCAATTCTTTTGCTTGTACAAAAACTTTACTTGGTAATGCCTTCTGATTTCCTTTGATGAATTGAACTAAGTTTCTGAATTCGTTTTTACAATCATAAACGTCATGCCTTAAACGTAAAAGGCTTCCACTTTGCCACAAAGCCTTTTGCCCTGCTGCTCCAACAAGTAAGTCTATAATATCCTCAAATCTATCTTGGGTCAATCTTTTGCTATCAGCAATTTCATTCAATAGTTTTTTTGCTTCTTTATAATTTCTTTCTCGCTGCTTAAAATCTGCTTTACTTTGTGCTGTCCTATATTTTTTTAATCGCTTTTTAAGCTTTTTATAATCAAAAGCATAGTCAGACTCTCTTTTGTCTGGTGCTGCTTTTTGGTCTTTTCTAGCACTACGTTGGTCATTATAGAACTGCTCGTATCTTTTTATTAGCATCAAACTTATTGGATTTGCTTTATCTGCTGCGGTAATACTTTTAAAATACTTTATTGAAGCTTTCCAGTCTTTACTAGACGTTTTGGTTTTGCTAACCAATGAAACTTCTTCATTGGTTGTTAATCCCCCTTTAGTAATGTTAGCTGAGCCAGAAATTATAAAACCTTTACCATTATGTTTAAAAAGAAATAGTTTAGGATGAAAAACGTTAGTTTTATCGTCTGCCTTATCTAAAAACAGATTCGCATTTATATTATTTTTGAATAAGTAAAAAATACTTTTTAAAGCCTCAGGTTCTGTTAAACCAAAATTTTGACCTGCTATTATATTTATAGGTTTATCAGCTTTTATATGCTTTTTTATCGCTGGCAATATTAGTTTTAGACCAGACATTTTTAAAAACGCAGATGCTAACCAAACTTCGTCTGATTTTTCAAAACATTTAATGATAGTAGAAAGATGATTTGATTTAGTGTTATTTGATAGAATCATATTTTACAACTTTATTTACAGAAGTTCTTCACCTTATAAAGACGAATGGAGCACAATACATTAATAATCTTTATTACCAGCATTCTAGAATATGGCTGCTCCCATCACTTATTGTTTAGTCAAAATTCTCTTAGGGCGTTTTGCCAGCGCTTCATCCGCTAAGAAACAATAGACTTTTTAAATTAAATCTAAATCTTTACTAATATCCATTACTAACTTACTCATAGGTCTTTTATGTATATCCCTATCTTCTGTGTAATTACCAACTAAAGTTCTTTTAAACAATTCTGGATGTAAAGAAAGTTTATCAAAATTGAGTTTCAAAGTTTTCAAATATGACCTATTATATATCTGACTTTTAATAATTAATTCTTCAATTAAATCATTTTGAGTTTCATATATACCTTCAATATGAAATATTTCATTGAAATTTTTGGCCCCAACCACAGTATAACTGGGTTCACTAAAAGTAAAGACTATGTCCTCTGCATCTCTTGTTGTTAGGTATTTGGATTTTGAGTAAGGACTTAATTCAAACCTATAATTTGATTTAATAGTCCTACTTACATCATTTGTATATAATTCAAATTCAATTTTATTATTACTCTTAGCTCTATTACATGAAGAACATGCTGGATATAAGTTAAATAGACTAATGCTTAAAAAGGGATAATCGTCTTTTGAATGGTAGTGGTCTACATCAAATTTAGCAGAAAAACCACCTTTAGATTTCACAGCTGTAATCGATAATTGTGAATTACAATAAACGCAAGACTTTATACCTATTTCTTTAAAATATTTTGGATAAAAAGAACTTCTAAGATTTTTATAATCCAAGGCTACCAATATAGAGTTCTTTATTGGGCTCTTTACTTGTTTGGTAGTTCCATTTTTATAAGTTTTAGTGATTAGAGGTACATTAGCAATAACACCTCTATTACTATCTATTTTGTCAGAATCCCAAAGTAAAATATCGGTATTATCTTCAAATAATAAAATGATACTTTCTAAATAAGCCTTATCAATAATATCAACCGTTTTGGCATTCAAAGCATTTAATTTATCAATAGCTTTTTCTCTTTGGGTTGCTATATCCTTTAGAAAAAGTGCTTGAACTGCTAAAATTTTATTTATGTGTATGGCTATCATCTCTTAACTTCTCTAGTTTTTCTATTTGATTATCAATAAATTCATTTTTTGAATCTTTAAATGTTTCAACATATAAATCCATCAAACTCATATATAAAATTGGCTCGCCAACAATATCAATTATGTTTTTACATTTTTGTTTAAGACTATCCAATTTGTGTAACCCATATTTTTTGTCCTGAACATCTTTCATTATTTCAATAATTTCCTTGATTTTTTCCTTAGCAAACTCACCCATGAAACCTTTTTTCAAGAAAAAATCGTTAGCTAGCAAGTCATGTATATTTGCTCCAAATGTCTGTTGCTCAATAGTTTTAGCCTTTCCGTTATTTAATCTTAAAATATTTGAAGATGGAATATCTGATAAAATAAAAGGGGAATGTGTTAGAAAAATAATATGTATTGATTCAATACCGATTTCTCCATTCTCTTTTATATTTTCTAAAGCACTTAAAATATTTGAGGTTAACTCTCTTTGCATATCTGGATGATAGTAGATTTCGATTTCATCTAGAATGATAGAAATATTTTTATACGGCAACCTTATAACTTTGTTTTCATCATTTTCTTTACCCTTAGTTTTATCAACTTCATCAGAATGAACAGATTGTAAATTGTATAAATGGTAGGTAATTGTATTGATATTAAATATCATCTGTTGCTCACCAGAACTCAATTCACTAAGGCGTATGGGCTTAATGTTTGAGTTGTTTTTTATAGATAAGTCGAAATCAATATTAAAAAATCCAGGTAATGCAAATTCCATTAAAGCTGAGGCACTCAAATTCTTATAGTTTGGGTTACATTCTGCTAGCCAAATCCTAAATTTTGACATATCAAACTCTGCATAAGAATAATGATTTTTTTCATTCCATATTGATGAAGGGTTATTTGTGTACTTAATAAAATTAATGGTCTGTCTAAGTTTCTTTGTTATATGGCTCGTGTCATTTCTTAAAAAAGCCATGAACTTATTGTGATTATGATTTAATTTTTTGTCAAGAAATAAATCAGAATAATTATTCTTTATTTTTTCTATTTTCTTTTCTATATAACCTAGAGCAAAATCCTGATAATTTGTAAATCTAGTTAGATACTCAGTACCTAGTTTAGACCTCACAAAAACTACTGATTTTAGTCTATCAAAATCTTTTTTTGTGTATAATTTTGTTTTTGATTTTTTTAAATCTCTGTTTTCATCTTCAAAACTATCACACGTTATCAGAATAAAATCCTTTTTAGCAAATAATAAGAATTTTTTCAAATAGTATTTGTCTAGTAAAATAACTTCTGGTTTTTTTGCTATTTCAAACGTTAAATTTGACATTACTCTTTCATTAGAAAGGTGCAATTCTCTATTAATATTAAAATTACCATTGTCCCGCATCGGGTTAATAACTACAGGTGTAGCATATCCATCATTTTTATGAAATAAACTATTTATCCAATTACCCAGAACTTCTGAATTCAATGAATGATGTGAATAATTGAGACAAATAGAATAGAAAAAAGGGTCAAAAAAGAAGTTCTTTAACTTTTCCAACTCTCCATTAGGTTTGTATTTATGGCAGTTTAGTTCTTTGTTAGAAAAACTTATTGAATAAATTCCTTCAGAAGTTTCATAAACCAAAGCTACAGAGAGCTCATCTCTAATAGAGCGTTCAATTTTTAAATCATCTTGTTCTTGACCATGTAAGTATTCTAGGCGGTTTTTAATTATGTTTTTTAATAAAGTTTGACCGTCTGTTATACCTGCTAACTCCTTTTTATTTAAACTAAGATTATGGTCGTTTAGAATCTTAAATAGTTCTATAGGCCTAATTTTTCGTTTTGAGTCATATAACTTTTGTGCATCTTTTTGAGCTCTTTTAATCTGTTGATTGATGAGTTCTGAATGTTCTGTCAACAATGATTTTTTACTATTATATATACTCATAGTATAAATCAAATAGTATAAGAGTTCGATTAAAGCACTTTTTCCAGAACCATTTAATCCAACTAAAGCAGAAACTTCTACAGTAATTCCATTCTTTAAATCGTATAGACTATCTATGCTTTTTTTCTCATCTTTTAAAACCTTGGTAATTTTACTTTTATCAGCATCTAACTCTACTATAAAATCGTCTTTAAACTTGTAGGCTTCTCCAATAATTAAGTTTTTTCGGAATTTTTCAGCACAACCATTTAAAGGAATAATACAGAGAAGTTTAAATTGATTCATATCTATATTTTATCAGTAACTAGTTATTACGTTTAAATTGATGTCTGCAAATTCCTTAATATAATTTTCTGTGACCCCTAATAGGGTCAGGATACTACTTGAAGTTGATGATTTCGAAAGACTTGGTTGAACTATAAAAATTTCAAAATCCATGGATATTCTTTTCTTTGCTATAGACAATAATTTTATTAAATCATCCCTAGTGCCTTTCTCAATTCTAGAGCATTGTTTACCTTTTCGTCTTTTGACTTCACGTCTAAGCAGATGTTCAAAAAATTCTATCCCACTTTTATGTTTCCAATGTATTGACTTTTGGGCTTGACCACAAACTTCATAAAAATTACCAATGCTCTTATTAACTTTTCCTTCCTTGGCATATTTTAAATGATAGAAATTGACTTTTATCTTGTCTGGTAATTGCTTGATAGCTATCACATCTGCAATTTCTCCTGAATAATCGTCATCATATATTATATCGAAGTCCTCTTTTTTTAATTCTTCAATTACTTTATATTGAATAGAGTTGGATAGTTTTGGGTCTATGCCTTGTGCTTCTTTGCTTAAATCTATTCCTTTCCAATTCCAAGGAATTAATTTATCAATAGAAAAAGGGTTAATCATTTGACTTAATTCCACATAATAATTTCCAGTAAGAGCGGAACCATCAGCAAACCATATTGTAGGCACATATTTGTATAAAAAACGACTTAAGTTAACTCTATTAGTACCATATTCTACAATAACTGTATCTGCGGAAATTTTGATTATTTCGTAGTCATATATTGTATTACTTTCAATTGATTTTTCATTTAATTTAATCTCTAAATCAATTGTTTTATCTATTGTTTCCAACTGAAAATATAGTGCTTCATCTTCGGTAGCTTTTGTTATTTTTAATTCACAATTTGATAAATCATATTTCTTTCCGTCAATTAAAAACTTGTATTTTATTTCAGAATGGCTGTACATTTCTTCATCCCAATCTATCCAAACAGGAAAAATCCCTTTTGGTCTGATAGAAATTGATTTTGGCATAAGAGTTTCTTTCAAAACTTGATTGGGGTCTATCTTTTCATCAATAAGTTTTTTTCCAACCTCTTTGCACCATTCAGTATATTCTTTTAATCCTCCTCTTAATTTACTCCATATTTTACCTTTATAAGAACACCCTAAAGAGACTTTTTCTCCCTCGACATACCCAACTCCAAAAACAAAAGCTTTCTGACCTCGTTCTTTTTCGGCTATACTCAATGCTTGTTCTACATCTGTACCAACACTCATTCTAAAGCGAATATTCTTTCCTAAAAACTCTTTTAGGCCAACATTTTGCAATGAAACTCTTTGTAGTCCATGAAAGGCTCTGAATATATTTATTTCATTTATCTGTTCTGCATCTTTTCCAATAATAGCTTCTGCTAAATCTTTACTCGCGCTTTTGTCAGAGCTATAGATAAACAATAAGTTGTTTTTTGAATCCCAAAAAGCAATAGTAATACTCCATTGCAATTCATAAATTTCCTTGAAATTTCCCCAATCAACATTCTTTTTTTGAGCTGTTACTATTACTAAAACGTTTTGCTCTGTATTGATGTCAGAAAACCTATAATCACTTTCGTCAAAATTGGTCATTCCAACCTTGAAGTTGCTTGGAAACCAAGAATCTGTGTGATTTTTATAAACTACAGCGCTTAGTGGAGTGCGTATATTCTGTAGAGAAATAGTTGTGTCTCCCAGATTTTTAAAACCAGTAATGAATTCTTCATAAGCAATCTCATCATCAATTTCTCCAGTACTTAAAGAAGATAGTAGTAAATTCCAATCTGCATCTTGAGCGTATAGTTCGGCCAATTGATTCTTTACACTAATATCTGCCAAATTTGCAATAAATGATGCATCTCCCAATTCTTCATCATATTTGGTTCTTGTAAATCTACCAGCAAATTGTAATGTTATTGGTAAACTTTTTCGAATATCGTGGAACGCTGCCACTTTTAATTCTGGTAAATCAAACCCTTCTCCTAACATATCAACTGCCACAATTATTCTATGCTTTTTTAAGACAATATCTTGTAAAACAGTTTTCTTATCTAAAGTTTCTGAATGAATTACTACTGGATTAAGGTCAGATTGTTTTTTATAAATTTCAAATATTGATTTCGCACGGTCTTTCGTGCTGCATCTAGCCATTAAAATATGATTATATCCATTTTTGATATCTAGGCGTAGCCTTTCAATAGCTTTATCGGCAATTAAATTATCTGCTTTTTCCGAATCATATTCTCTAACCGGTATAAAATCAATTTTCTTAAAGTAGCCTTGTTCTTGTGCTTTTGCTAACGGAAAATTGAAAATTATTTTTCCATCTAATCGTTTTTGGTCATTACGAAAAGGTGTAGCCGTAAACATCAAAACTTTATCTTCATCAAATCGTTTTCTGAATAAGTCCCAAGATGATGCTTTTATATGATGTGCTTCATCAATAAAGATGTGTGTACATAATTCAGCAATTTTAGTTTGATGAGCTATTGGACTAGTAGCAACAATATTCATCGAGGTAACTATTACATTACTATTATTGAAAAAATGTTCTAATTCTTTTAAATCGGTAAACTTTTGTCTTAAAATCCCAACTTTTGGATAAGAAACTCTTTCTGCAATTATCCCAAATTGTTTTAATAGCCCCAAAGTTTTGAATTTATTGAATATCTGTGTTCTTAACGCATCTGATGGTACCGTAACAATGACTTTTTTACATTTATTAGCTATCAATAATGATAACATCGTTTCAGTCTTTCCCGTACCTGTTGGCATTACAACTACACCACTTTTGTCGGAAACTCTTAAATGACTAAGACTGGCATATAAAGCAGATATTTGTGGGATTCTTAAGCCATTTATACCATGGGCCAAATTTTCTTCTTTGAAATGAAAGTTGTCTTTCCAAGAATTAATAACTTGGTCGTTTGTCAGTATTTTACTTTTAGGATGTTTTAACCACTTTTTAATTTTAGTATCACCTGAAATTAGTCTTCCTAAAGTGGGATTGCTTGATGTGAACAAGACATAGTTATATTCCTCTGGAATATTGGTTTTATTACTTGTGAAATAGTAATCTTCTTTATTAAAGTTCAAAACCACACTTCCTCTTTTAGAACTAACTAATGTTGGATTTATTTCTGTTGCTTCCTCAACTAATTGTTCGATTCGATTTTTGTTCCCAGTTTTACTCCATACTTCTAACAAGAGTTGTGGTATTTTAATCATTGGTATAATTTATTTACCCATTTCTAGCAAAGGCTAAAAACAGTATGGTTATTAAAACTTTTGGGGAGAATTATAACTTGAATGAGACAATCAAATATATTAAAAATTAACAAGTATATATTTACGTAATTCCGTAATCATTTAAATTTTAGAGAGAATAATCTCATTCCATACACATTACCTCTTCACTCCTATCGTCGCTTGGGCAAAGAGTATTTCATTACATTTTGAGAAGAAAGTTTTTAGAAAGAAAAAAATCAATGAAGATTGTAACAACTTTCGCTTTTAATCAAAGCTCAAGTTACATAACGCGGAACATTATGGTACAAAGCATAGCATTTGAACCAGACAAGAGAATTTACGTTTGTAAGCTATAATTCTATATTATGTAAAATATCCCTAAACCTCTGAGATTTGATTAAAACTTACAACAGGGTCATCAACCTTTTTAAGCGGTGCCTGCGGCGCATATTTTCATTTGTACCATAATTAGCCGTTATGTAAAATAGCCGCTGCCCATGCGCTCATTGCTTTTTAAAATCAAATTGCTCAGGCAATTTATTTTAAACACAATCTCCAGCCGCATAGCCAACGCCATTTAAAAGCTAGCCTTTTAGATTCATTTAAAATTCGTTTATTCGAGGAAATGTGTGCAATATTTTTTTCTACAGCATTCTCGTCAGCTTGCCGCAACAGCTAAAAATTACTCTGCGAGATAATTTCTTAGCCCTTGCTAACCTCTCGTCTTGTTTTAATCTTTTCTTTAAGTACTTCTAACATTATGTCAAATAGACTTTAACATCCTAACCATTAAACGTTTCTTTTATCTTTTTTTCTTGATAAAAAAAGAAACAAAAAAATTAAGGCTTACAGATAATTTTGGAAACAATGTACGGCTCAGTCGCTATATTTTAGGATCCATTGTAACTCTTAAGACTACTTTAAGGTAAAAGCATCTTTTCAATTGTCAAGTAAAATAGTAACCAGCCCCCTAAAATATGGCCGCTCCCCTCGCCTATTGTTTTGCCAAAATTCTCTTAGGCCATGGACAAAATAGTAATCGATATAAGTGCTAACTCCAATTCATCCTTTGTAATCTAACTGCATTCAAAATAGCTAATAGCGCTACTCCTACATCGGCAAACACAGCTTCCCACATCGTAGCAAGTCCGCCAGCACCTAAAATCAGAACTATTACTTTCACTCCAAATGCTAAACCAATGTTTTGCCAAACAATTTTTCTGGTGGAACGTCCTATTTTTATTGCTCTGACCACTTTTGATGGTTGGTCAGTTTGAATAATAACATCTGCGGTCTCAATCGCTACATCACTCCCTAATCCACCCATTGCGATTCCGACGTCACTTGCCGCTAAAACTGGGGCATCATTTATTCCATCACCAATAAATGCGATTTTGTTTTCTGGGTTTTGTTTTAGTTTTTCAACTTCATTCAGTTTGTCTTCGGGCAGTAGACCACCTTTGGCTTTTTCAATGCTTAATTTGGAAGCTACTTTTTGTGTGATAGAATCCTTATCGCCAGATAGCATCATTATATTTTTGATTCCAACTTTATGCAGCGTTGTTATCGTTTCTTTTGCATCGTTCTTTAATTCATCCGCTATGACTACATAACCCGCAAACCTATTATCTATGGCTACTAAAACTATAGACTCTACAATGGTTTCAGTTTCTGCGGGAACTTCAATTTTATTAGCAATCATTAAAGCTTTGTTGCCTACTAAAACGTTTTTGCCATTTACAATCCCTCTTAAACCTTTACCTGCAATTTCAGACACTTCGGTAGCTTCAAAATCTTCTCCTTCAGCTTTGTACTCTAAAATGGCTTTAGCAATTGGATGTGTAGATTGTTCTTCCATCGCCATAAGGTATTGCATAAATTCAGTTTCATTCCAACCGATTGCTTTTACTTCTTTGATTTTAAAAACACCTTTGGTTACGGTACCTGTTTTGTCCATTACCAAAGTATTTATCTTGGTCATTGCATCTAAAAATGAAGCACCCTTGAAAAGTATTCCGTTTTTTGAAGCTGCTCCCAATCCACCGAAATAGCCTAATGGAATTGAAATTACCAACGCACAAGGGCAAGATATGACCAAGAAAATTAATGCTCTGTATAACCAATCTCTAAATACATAATCATCTAGAAAAAAGTAAGGAATTAATGTCACGCCAACAGCCAAAAACACGACGATTGGCGTATAAATCCTCGCAAATTTTCTGATAAATAATTCGGTTTTCGACTTGCGAGCTGTGGCATTTTGAACCATATCGAGAATTCGGGCAATGGAGCTATCCTTAAACTCTTTTGTAGTTTCAATTTCAATCACGCCATCGAGATTGATACTTCCTGCAAATACTTTCTCAGATTTAGTAATGGTATCAGGTTTGCTTTCGCCTGTTAAAGCCGCGGTATTGAATGAGCCTTTTTCAGAAAGCAAAATACCGTCCAATGGTACTTTTTCGCCCACGCGGACTTGTACTTTTTCGCCAATTTCCACAGTTTCGGGATTAACGGAAATGTAATCGTTGTTCCGATAGACCAAAGCTTCATTTGGTCTTACATCGAGCAAAGCTTTGATATTTGACTTTGCTCTATTTACAGCTGCATTCTGAAATAGTTCACCTACAGCATAAAACAACATTACAGCAACGCCTTCGGGATATTCTCCAATGATAAATGCACCAATTGTGGCTATAGACATTAAAAAGAATTCCGTGAAAACATCGCCACGTATCACATTTTTCCAGCCTTCCTTAATTACCGGAAACCCTACGGGAACGTATGCTATGGTATACCAAACTACTCTAACATAACCTTCAAATTGGAGAATTAAATCAAAGTAGTCTACTACAATTCCTAGAATAAGCATCACAAAGCTTATAATTGCTGGAATATACGTTTTGAATGCACTTCCATCTCCGTGGTCGTGACCATCATCATGATTATGTTCTTCTTCCGATTCTGGTTTTAAATCTCTTAAATTGACTTTCTTTTTTTTCATTTAGTATTTAATAATTTTTCAATATCATTTGGAATAGACATACGCTTCAAAGGGGGCACATTTGCTCCACCAGTATTACCAAGGGGAACGTGATTTATAAATGATTTCCAACCACCTACAAGCAACCTAATAATTTGACCTATTACTTCTTTAGTGTCTTTTTGTCTAAATCCAAATTTTAGCATTAGCCAATGTGAATAAGTATGCTGTAAGGGGTAAGATTGTCCTATGATATGACTACGTTCTAAATGATACCAAGCACTACCGTATTCCTTATTATCTAAACAGGAACTGTATTGTATTAATTCTTTATTATAAGCCTGCTTAAGATGTTCAGGTATTTTAGTATTAAACTTCATATCTATTAATTTTTGGATAAAATTAGTTTAATAGCTAGTGCAATGGAAGTGCATTTATTGCCCACTACACTTATCGCAAATACCTTTTACAACCAAGTTTATATTTTCCGAAACAAAGCCATCAGGAACTTTTATTTGAGGTATCTTATGTTCTGTTAAACAAACGGTTTCATTGCAATTATTACAATGAAAATGTAAGTGTAAATCTGTTTTTATATCACAACTACATCCTTGTTCGCAAAGTGCGTATTTTGTGATTCCTGTGCCATCATCAATCTGATGCACGATATCATTTTCCTCAAAGGTTTTTATAGTTCTGTATAGCGTAGTTCTGTCTGCCTTTTCAAAAGCATTTTCAATATTACTAAGCGTTACAGCTGCCTTGTTTTCCGCAAGAAACTTATAAATCAATAACCGCATTGCCGTAACACGAATATTTTTTGATTCTAATAATTGTTCAATTGTTTCCATAATTAATCGTGGTCTAAGTTTCCAAATGGTTTAATAATAAGTCCTACACTAAAGATAAAACCATCCGTGGGTCCATAAATCTCTGGAAAGACAGGATTTTCATGTGGTGGTAAAACCAATGGGGAAAATCTACTTTGCCTTCTATCTGTGAAGTTCTCAAAATTGATAAATACGCTTCCCCGTTTAAAATTACGCATTAACAGTAAGCCCATAGTTACAAAATCGGTTGTCTCAGTACCGTTTGATAAAAATTGTTTTCCCGTGTAATAGGTCTCATAGCCAATTCGCCACTTTTCAGACTCGTACATTAAAACGCTCCCCGCATTATGCTTTGCGGTTAAAGGTTTTTGTGGGTTACCTGGCAAATAATTTAGTTTGGTGTCGATAAGTGCATAGTTTAAAAACCATCTAAAATCTTTGTAAGTGAATTTAATATTGGTTTCTGCTCCTTTGCTAAAAATTTCATCTGGCGCATTTTCAAATTGAAAAAAACCATTATCTGTTGAATTTAACAACAAGCCTTTATTTATAGCTGTTGCATAGAACAATTGATTTACTGAAAAACCAATCTCATCGGATAAGCGTGCTTGATAGTTTACATCGAAATTAATACCATAAGAACGTTCTGCGTCTAAAGTTGATTTATCTATTGCTAGAACATTTTCGAAATTGATATATTCTGCTTCTTCTGTAAATATATCAGGTATTTTGTATCCTAAACCACCACCTATTCGGCTTGAAAATCCAATATCATTTTTATACAGTAATGATATTCTTGGCAGTGGGAAAAAACCAAAATCGGCATTATAATCTGCTCTTAATCCTGTTTCTAAAATCCATTTTTCGGATATATCAAAGATGTTATTAGCAAATGCACCAAAGGTTACATCTTTTTGGTCTCGCTGTAATGGTGCATTATCATTTTCATCAAAGTTTGAGGTATATAAATTTGCGCCAATTATCCAATCTGTATTTTCTGACGCCGTATTATATGTGATTTCAGTAAAAGTGTTTGTTTGCTGCCCATCAAAATTGAGACTAGGGACGCTTAAGTTCCTATCGAAAAAAGAGATACTATTTTTAAATTTTAATGAGCTAACAGAATCTAATTGTGTTTGATATACCAATTGACTACTTAATCTTTTGGAATTGTTTTCTTCTGTATATTGATGAATACCATTTTCGCCACTTTCAATTTTGGTAATATCTCCACCTATTCTATCATCATATGTTCCATTTAAACCAAACCACAGGGTTGTTTTCTCCGATGGATAATAAAACAATTTGGGATTGAAAGAAATTGAGGTTGTTTTTGGTAGGTTACTAAAACCATCATCTTCTGGGTCGTAAGCTTTTTGATAGTGCCCAGAACCATAAAGCGAAAAACCAAACTTTTCATTTCGTTTACTATAAAACACATTCGCTGTGCTTCCTAATGCTTGTGTTTGAGTTAGCATAATATCCAATGCAGGTTCTTCGTCAGGTGTTTTAGATACCATATTTACCAATCCTGCAATAGCACCGCCACCATAAAGGGTTGATGAACTTCCTTTTATAATCTCAAATTGTTGTAAGTCTAAAGGTGGAATTTGTAAAATACTTAAACCACTTGAAAAACCACCATATAATGGAAACCCATCTCTCAAAAGTTGTGTGTACCGACCATCCAATCCTTGAATACGAATATTGGTGCTACCACTACTTAATGATGTCTGTTGCATTTGTATACCTGTGCTTTCGCGAAGTACCATAGAAATATTAGTAGGATTCATTATTGCTTTCTCCCCTAGTTCCTCGACGCCAATAAACTCAATACGTGTTGGTATCTTTTTTAGAGTCCTTGTACTACGTGTAGATTGAAGTACCACTTCATCTAATACGTTAGCATCTACTTTAAGTTTAAAAATATAATCCGCATCACTAGGTACTTGAATTGTTGTTTCTAATGTTTGAAAGCCTAAAAATGAAATTACTGTTGAATGTTGACCGTTAGGTATTTCGGCAAATTCTGCTATACCATCAAAATTGGTAATAGCTCCTTTTTCTAATGTATCAAAGTAAACTGTAGCACCTATTAAGGGTTCGTTTTCATCCTCTGAATAGACGGTTATTTGAATATCTGATTTTTGTGCCTGTAGCGATAGGCATAGCAAAAACATGAGCTTTACGCTCAAAATGTGTTTGTTCATTTAATATGATTGTAATTAACTAAAAAAGTGATTTAAGAATCTAGAAGTCTTAGCTAATTACTTGGGGTGGTTGCCAAATGTTGGAATGAAAATCAAATCTATAAATTGACTGATAGATAGCTATTGATTGTGTAGAAATGCTGGTGTAAAAATTGAGTTCAAATGTGGCTAAAGGCTCATATGCTATTGACATACCACAACAATTACAAATACAGGTTATAGGACAAGAATCATCATTATCTTCTTGATGATTATGGTCTATGCTCAACTCTTGCTGTTGTTGGTCTTCAAAATTTTGACCATCAGAACATGGCTTTGCGGTCAAAGTGAACATGGTAACTGCTAGTATGAAGCTTATAAATTTCATTGCTACAAAGATATTAAATTCTAGATGCAATGGCTGTGCAAAGGTATATTGACCATTCCATACACATTACCACTTAGCTCCTACCGTCGCTTCGGGCAAAGAGTATTCCATTACCTTTTAAAAAGAAAGTCTTTGGAAAGAAAAAAATCAATGAAAATGGTAACAACTTTCGCTTTTAACCAAAGCTCAAGTTACATAACGCGGAACATTATGATTCATAAATAGAATCATAATTTGACGTTATATAAAATGTCTTAGTAACATAAAAATCGTAAGTTTTATTGTAGTCAAGAAAAGAACAATATATCATTATAGACTCTTATCGTAAACCATACTTTGGTTTAGTAATGGCATGGTTGCAACGCTTAAATATTTGCTTCTATTTATGATTTTTACATTAATTTGATGTGCAAATATTTAAGCGTGTTAATCAACTTAGAACCAACTAAACCCTACACCTATATTAAAGAGTACCGCGTCTCTATGTGCGTCGCTACTTAAAGATGCACGACCAAGAACTAATTTAGACTGCAGATTAAGTGCAAAGTTTTTCTTTTTGTAAATTTCGTAACCTGTACTTGCCATTACAGCACAACCAAAGTTCCAATCGTCATTTACATTATCTTCAATATCATATAGTGCTGGCGAATCTACTGCCAGACCAATTCCTCCATGTATCCACCAACGATCTTTCACCCAATATTGTAGCGATGGAACAAAAGCTCCAAAATGCCTATCATTATCCTGAAACTCATATATGTTTCCTGGCATAGCGGCGGTTATGGCAAGATTTTCATTTAACATATAGCCAAACTTTAAATCTGGAAATACGAAAGTTCCTTGAGATTTGTCGAAAGTTTGTAAACCGGCACTATCTTCTAAACTGATAATACCTCCTCCTACTGCAAATTCAAAGATAAAACCCTCCCTTTGTGTTGTTTCGGTATTTGTGTTCTGCGCATATGTAATACTAGTTATTAATACAAAGGCTACACAAGCTATTTTTGATACGATTTGATTTTTGATTGATAACATTTTAATTTTTTTCATGATTGTTCGTTTTTTGATTAATGATTGATGTGATTGATGATTTCTTTTTTAATGAATATCTATAATGATATAGAGTTTCATACTGCAAATGTCTATTAGTTTTGGGTAAATATTAAACACGAATTACTGAACTGTTAAATAATAGGGATGAATTGTTCTTATGCTAGCATTAAAGCAAATTTCTAAAATGAAGTTATTATTTTACAGACGCTGGCTCAACACTTTCAAATAAATCAGTATGCGAATACAGTAGCGAATTTGGCATAACTTCTTTAAAATAACCTATTAGATCTTCGCTTGTGGCATATTGGTTTGTGGTTGTTTTGAGTGTTCCGTTGGTGGTATTTCAGTCTTCAATAAAATGGCTCAGGGCTTTGTTTACTTGCCTCTCTTCTATTGCTTTTTGAAATTGATTTTAGATAAGGTCATAAACATCAAATAAAACTGATACAAGCTGTTAGTTTAGCCTTGTTTTACGACTATCAAAATAACGTTTAACAAAACCCAAAATGGCAAAAACTAGTTAAAGGACAAGCAGCCTAAGTTATGAACTGTTTAGGGTACAAATGATGTCTTTTTTCCTGAAGGCAGTGCGGTTACCTTTAATTAAGACGTTGCAAACATTGAATATAACTATGAGTACTATTTTCCATGAGGGACAATTAGCTGTGCAAAAAATAGCAGGTGAAGAAGAAATTGCTAAAAGTAGAATTCCTATGGTTAAGAATTCTCTGCACCCAAGATCCATTGGGTTTATTGAACATCAAGTTTTGGCTTTTCCTGGTAGTGAAGATTACAATGGACATATCTGGTTGTCTTTATTGGTTGGTGAAAGAGGGTTTATACAGGTACCCTCTGAGCAAGAAATTAAATTAGACCTATCTAAGGTTACTAGTAATCTAGATGATATTTTTTTTAAAAACATAGCAACTAAGCCTACTGTTGGTTTGTTATTTCATGAAGCAGCAAGAAGAGCGCGATATAGGGCTTGGGGAACGGCGCGCAAAGAAGGAAATCAACTTTCTTTTGATATAAAATTGGGCTATCCTAGTTGCCCCAAGCACATACAACGTGAAGTCATTGAAATTCGTAAGGATTCAAAAATTGAAGTTTCCACTTATGAAAAAGGAACCATTTTAGGTGAATTGGAGAAAGAATGGATAAGTCATGCCCACACTTTTTTCATAGCTACACAAACAAAAAAAGGGGATATAGAATCATCACATAGAGGCGGAAACCCTGGCTTTATTGAAATTCAAGAAAATGGACATTTACGTGTACCTGACTATTTAGGGAATAGCATGTTTAGCACTTTAGGTAACATTTATGAAAATCCAAAAGCAGCTTTGCTTTTTGTGGATTATAAAAAAGGAGAAACATTACAGCTCTCAGGAACTGCTGAGTTACAATTTAACCAAAACTCTAATGAAGATTTTCATACCTCTGGTGAAACGGGCAGATTTTGGACCTTTGAAACCAAACAATGGATTAGAACCATAAATCATCATGTGGTGCATACAGAATTTTTAGATTTTTCTCCGTTTAATATACCCAGTGCCCATTAATATTTTTATAGAATAGCTTTCAATACCTAGCTTATTATGAGCTTAGACAAGTAACAAAAAAATGAAAAATATCCATATTGTTTTAGGCACTGTATTTTTAGTGATAATAGGTTGTAGCAACCCTAAAGCACATACTGCTGAAGAGGAATCGTTTTTCCTCCCCCCACCTACTACCTATAATTATATAGAGGTTAACGATGTAAAATTATTTTATAGAGAAGCTGGAGACCCCAATAAACCAACTATCGTTTTATTACATGGTTATCCATCTTCCTCGCATAGTTATAGAAATTTGATTCCGATGTTGGCTAATCATTATCATATTATTGCACCCGATAATTTGGGGTCTGGATATAGTGATCATCCAAATCCAGATACTACAACCTATACGTTTGACCTACTTGCCGATTATACCGAAGCATTATTAACAAAACTTAATATTGATAATTACATTATGTATATGCAAGATTTTGGAGCTCCGGTTGGGTATCGAATGATGATGAAAAACCCGAAAAGAATAAACGCTTTAATTGTTCAAAATGCTAATGCCTATTTAGATGGATTGACACCAAAGCGACAAGATTTTTTTAAAAATGCACAACAAGATACATCTCAAGGACAGGTTGACTTTTTGTACTCCATAACAAGTAGAGAGGTGACTATCAACAAGCAATATTTATTTGATATTGATTCACTTAACTACAAAATTCAAAGCCCCGATGCGTGGACCCATGATTTGGCTTTTTTACAAAAACCGTCTGATAGAAATATACAGGTACAATTATTTCAAGATTATTACAATAACCTATTGGCTTATCCTAGTTGGCAAAAAATGTTGAAAGAAACACAACCTAAAACACTTATTGTTTGGGGTTCCAAAGATTTAAAATTCAATGCCAACGGAGCAAAAGCCTATTTAAGAGATTTGCCAAATGCAGAATTACATTTATTGGATGCAGGTCATTTTGCCGCTGAAGAAAAAACACGGGACATTGCCAGGCTTATTCTGAAATTCTTAAAAAAAGAAACTATTAAATAACGAAAGTTATTACTATTCTTATAAATCTAAAATTGATTTTATGAGATCGTTATTCAAGATTTCATCAACTATTTTTGATGCTTGTATAGGTGTTTGTGCAGGATGACTTTGAAACACTTTTTTATTTAATTCATCTACCGTGTTTGTAAATTGAGTGGCTTTATTCTTAGAAAGCTCGCTAATTTCTGAAGTATATCTCGTGTTAAATTTTAGGTTGGCAGGGTCAACCTTACCTTCTGTAATGTAACCTCTAGTTTTTTTAGAACATCTACATGGGTTGTTTGTATTTACCAATCCACATCTTTTATTCATCCAGTTATACAGCTCTTTGCGAGCGCGCATTAATTTGATTCTAAAATTACCAGGTGTAATTCCTAAAATTTCTCCACCAAGATTATGATCTATATCAAACATTTCGCCTAAAATATAAATCATGCGTTGTTCTTTAGACAAGCAAAGTAACATGCCTGTTGTACAATTTATTCTGATTTCTTCTATAGTATCTCTAAACTCTTTTTCTTCTTGGTCATTTAATTCAAAACTAGGAACATTATCGATTTCATTAAAATAGCTTTCGAAATTTACGACCCGCAACTGTCCCTTTTTCTTTTTATCATTTAAAAAATGGTTTACCGTTATACGATATAACCAAGTTCTAAATTTACTCTCACTCTTAAATTTGGCTAAAGCAGTTATTACTTTTATAAAAACTTCTTGAGTAACATCTTCAGCGTCAGCTACATTGCCCACCATTTTTAAAGCTAAATTGTAAACAAAAAGCTGGTGACGAACAATAAGCGTTTGAAGCGCTTTTTTGTCACCATCCACTGATAGCTGTACTAACTCTGTGTCACTACTATCCGTATAGTTATCTGGAAAAAAGTTTGTCATAATACAAAATTTAAAATCCTCATGTATAGAACTATAAATGAGGATTTTAATTATAATTATATAGAGTTAATTCCGCCTTGTACGGCAATTTCTTCACCGATGATATAAGAAGAATCATCAGAAGCTAAAAACAATACTGCTTTTGCTACTTCATCAGGATTTCCAAAGCGCTTTAATGCTGTTTGCGCAGTAATTGCTTCAGCCGCTCCAGATAGTACATCTTCAGGTAAACCAATTTTACCCCAGAAAGGCGTACCGATTGGACCAGGGCTTACGGCATTTACACGTATTCCTCTATCTGCAAGTTCAGCAGAAGAAACACGAACTAGAGAACGTAAAGCTGCTTTACTTGCACTTAATAAGCTACTACCGCCAAAACCAACTTCATTTAAATATGATGTAGTAACAACTACAGATGCTTTATCATTTAAGTATTGGATTCCTTTTTGTAATGTAAAGAAAGATCCTTTAAAGTTTACATCCATCATATCATCAAAGAATGCTTCATCTGTATCAGCTACAGGAGATAGTTTTCCTTTACCTACATTGATAAACAACGTATCTACACCACCAAATTTAGATTTGGTTTCTGAAAACAAACGTTCTAAATCGGCATGGTTTGTAACGTCACCTTTTACAGCGTGACTATTAGATCCTAATTGTTTTACTGCTGCGTCTAAAGCTTCTTGACCTCTACTAAAGATAACAACTTTAGCGCCGTTATTAATAAACTCTTGAGCTGTTGCCAAACCAATACCACTTGCACCACCGGTTATTACAGCTACTTTACCTTCTAACTTTCCCATTATTTTTGTTTTTTTAAATAAATTGAACATATTATTATTTGTATCTATAACTTGGACAATGAAAAAACAATGGTGTTACAAAACTTTTGAAATTAGGTTAAAAATAAATCTATACTAAAGATGTGCATATTATTACGTAAAACATTGATAATATGTGCTTTAAATTATAATTTTTGACTTGGTTTTAATAAGGCATATTCCAATAAAGTTTTAAGAATTTTTATAAAAATTTAGATTCTGAATCAATACTTAAAGTTATTACCAAAGTCTAAACCATATAATTTCAAAATTATAGTACGATAATTTTTATTCTGGAATTGAAACACTTGCGGGATAATTTGCAAGGTCAGGAGGCATTGAACATTTAATAAAATATGTATTCTTTAAAAGAATTTGTATTTAGTAATACAATCTAAAATCGAGAAGTTTACAAACATTGTAATGCCTTTGATGCAGCTCTTCTACAACCTCGAACATATCATCACCCTCTTGAAATAAGTTAAAGAAAGCTTTATCTAAGTTTGCGCTGCTTACCCCGTTATACGCATTACCGTACCCAGAGACGGCTTTGGTATTGGTAGTATCTAAAAAGTACTGGGCTTCTTATTCGTCTAGGTCAAGAATTTTTGCATTGGAGAAATGTAGGGTCTTGCCTTTTATTCGATCTTCAAAAACTCCGGCAATACCACTTCCTCAATTTTTGCAATAGCCTCACTTACGGGAGTTTCGGACTTTCTTAGGTTGATTGCCATATGGTTGACTCCTACATCTTCATAGGACTTTAAATATTCCGTAAGATGGTTGATGCCTACCGTACCACCAAATCGTTGTGGTTTAAAAGTCGCGTTGTCGTCTTTTGATAGGTTTAAATGTATAGCCGAAATATAAGGTTTTGCTGCTTGGTCTTCATCATACAAAGTATTACACCAGTATTTTCTGTTTTCCAAAGTTTCGGCAACAGGTCTTGGGTAATTAAACCAAGCTTGTGCATTTTTGGCAATCCAATTAATACTTTGACCAGAATGACCAGCTACTACTAGCGGAATGTCATTTTTTGGTTTAGGATAGACTTGAATACCACTGGTTAAAAAATCGTATTTAGATTTTAAATTACTATTTGTTTTCCAAGCTTCTTTAATGATATCAAGATTTTGTCTAAAGATTTCAGGTCTTTTTTTATAGTCGATTCCATACATTGGGAATTCCACAGGTCTGTCTCCCAAACCTAAGCCTAACAAAAGTCTGCCATCACTTAAATTTTCTATGGTAGCAGCGGCTTTCGCTAATTTTATAGGTTGTTGTAATGGCAATACTATGGCAGCTGTACCCAACAAAATGTTTTTGGTGGCAGCAGCTAAATAGCCCAAATATGGAAGCGTATCGAATAATTGTGCACCATCGCCAAAGTTAGGGTCGTACACAGGAACATCTCGCATCCATAAGGCTGCGAAGCCTGCTTCGTCAATTTGTTGTGCTAATGCTAAGTGATTGGAGATATCTGGAACTCCGAAAGGTCTGTTATCTTCCAAGCGTTTACGATTTCCTTCGGTTGACCAATCGTTATCTAAAGGAAACTCTATACCAAGTGTCATTTTACCTGGTTTGTATAGTTTATCAAATGGATTCATAGTGTGTGTTTATAAATTCATCAGGTATCCGTTAAGACACCTGATGAATAATGTGATTAAGCATTCCAGATACTATCTGCCGTGTAGGGTCCGTTGTCAACTTCCCAAAATTTACCGTCAATAAAGCGATGTGCTTTGTCTAAATCTTTCAACAACGCCATATCTTCTTCGGTAAGTGTATGGTTTAAGGTCTCTAGGTTCTGAAGCAATCTCGCTTCATTTATAGATTTAGGAATTACCGCAATGCCTCGTTGTATTGTATACGCCAATGCGACTTGTGCAGGTGACATATATCTTGCTTTGGCAATGTTTTTTATCGTATCATTTTCTAACAAACGAAGCGTGCTATTGTCATCTACAAGCGAGCCTAAAGGTGCGTATGCAGTTAGCAGAATATTATTTTTTACGCAGAATGATTGTAATGCTTCTTGCTGTAAAAACGGATGTATTTCTACCTGATTCATCTCTGGTTGATGCACTGCAGTCACCATTATTTCTTTCAACTGATTTTCATTGAAATTGCTCACGCCAATATGTTTTGCAAGTCCTTGCTCTAAAGCGGCTTCCATCCCTTTCCAAGTATTGGTTAAAGGCACCTCTGATAATGGAATAAAATCGGATGCTTTTTCTGGCATTTCTGTTCCTTTTTTTAAAGCTACTGGCCAGTGGATAAGATACAGGTCTAGATAATCTAGTTGTAAATCTTCTAAAGTCTGGTTCAATGCAGGAATCACATTTTCTTCTCCGTGAGAAGCATTCCATAATTTGGAAGTCACCCATAAATCGTTACGCGTAACCAAACCTTGTTTAATTGCTTCAGCAATGGCATTACCAACTTCTTTTTCGTTACCGTATGCCGCAGCACAGTCTATATGTCTGTATCCTATTTTAATAGCCTAAAGTACAGCATTGTACACTTCATTTGGTTCAGAACGAAACGTTCCTAAACCTAAAATTGGCATTTCGTCGTTATTTCTAAATTTTAATGCAGTCATTATTTATATTTTTTCTTTTTTGAATAAAACTAAGGTTAACAAGAATCCCACAATTACTAGAATACCACCTACCCAAGGTGTTGCTTCAATACCTAATTCAGATTCTACAACCATTCCGCCTACATAAGCACCAATAGCAATACCAACGTTAAAAGCTGCAATGTTTAAGGCTGATGCTACATCTTCGGTTCCTGGTAAGTATTTTTCAGCCATTTTAACAACATATAATTGTAATGCAGGTACGTTTGAAAAGGCTAATATTCCCATAAAAAACAAGGTTACTATAGCAAAAATCTGACTAGAAGCGGTGAAGTATAACACAAACAATACTATGGCTTGTAAAGCAAACATTACCAATAAGGCTTTTCCTGGTTTGTTGTTAGAGACTTTACCACCAATGATATTCCCAATTGCGATGGCAATACCATAAATTAAAAGGAATACGCTAGTCATATTTGAAGAGAAACCAGTCACTTCTTCTAACAGCGGAGTTAAGTAGGTAAACGTGACAAACGTACCACCATAACCAAATGCGGTAATGGCTAATACCAATAAAATAGACGGATTCTTAATCACCTTTAATTGGTCTATAAGTCGTAATGGAGCCGATTGTTTTATGTTTTTTGGAACCAAAGCCAAACTAGCTATTGCACCTACTAATCCTAAAAGGGCAACACCTATAAAAGTAGCTCTCCATCCAAAATTCTGACCTATATATGTTCCTAAAGGAACACCAGTTACAATAGCCACAGTAAGACCTGCAAACATTATAGAAATGGCAGTTGCCCGCTTATCTTTTGGAACCAAACTAGCTGCAATGGTAGACCCGATAGAAAAGAATACACCGTGTGCAAAACCTGTTACAACTCTAGATAATAGCAACAACTCAAAACTTGGTGAAATAGCTGCTAAACCGTTACCAATTATAAATAGTAACATAATTCCCATTAGTAATTGTTTTCTTGGAATTTTACCCGTTAATGCAGTTAAAATAGGTGCACCAATGGCAACACCAATGGCGTACAGACTTACTAATAATCCGGCTGATGTTAATGATGTACCTAGGTCACTTGCAACGGTAGATAATAAACCTACAATTACAAATTCCGTTGTTCCTATGGCAAATGCACTTATGGTTAATGCCCATAATGCTGCTGGTAGACTCTTCTTTTTGGCTACCGTAGTATCTCTATGTATTGTTGATGTTTCCATAATTTCTAATTGTTTTTTGTTATTGTTATTTAATGGCAACAGGGTTTATTTGTACTTGCGTAGAGCCTTCATATAAAGGGTGACCTAATACAAAAAGGAATTCCCAAGCTTTATCCTCAACCAACTCATCTACAAGAATATTTTCCAATACTTGTACACCGTATTCAGTTGCCATCATTTATTTTACAGGGAAAGACAGTGCGCTATTTTCGTGTGGTACAGCTTCAAAAGACCAGTTGTCTGCACCTGCTGCAACAATTCCTTTTTTACCTAAATAATGCGCAGCTTCAGTACCAATTCCAGGTCCGCCAGCTAGGTAGCGTTTGTCATCTTTACCCATTAACTTGGTCCATCCTGTATAAAATAAAACCACATCTCCTTTACGGATTTCAATACCTTGTTTCTTTGCTATTTTTTCAATGTCCTCAACTGTAAAAACAGTACCTTCTTTTACAATATCTTGATTGTAGTAAGAGCGCATATCTAGCACAACACCTCTAGTAACAATTGGAGGTAATTTTTCTAGACCTAATTTTTTCACACCGGAAACGGTTAAAAAATCTTCAACTTTATGTCCGTTATAATGCACATTGTCTCTACCGTAATGTGCCAATCCGTTTATTTGAGACCCGACACCTGTCCAACCAATCAATTGATCATCTACGTAGGTGAATTTATTAGAACCGGCAGCAGCAGTTTCTGGTTGTAACGTTTCAATATGAAAATATCTGTGACGGAAAGCTGCGGTTTCTGCATTTACTACCATTCCTAAGCGGTATACTTTTCCTTTTTTAACCAATTTTACGGCATCTAAAACCGTTTCTTCATTCAAAAGGTTAAGTGCACCAATTTCATCGTCTGCTCCATAAGGAGACGTTGGTACTTGTTGTGCGTTTGTATTTAAGGCAGTAGAAAGTGTAACTGCTAACGCCATTATTTTTAGAGTATTTAATATTGTTTTCATTTTAATATGTTTTTAAATTTCTGATACAAATTTCCGATTAAAGCCAAGTGTGTGCGAGGATGTACATCACCATTTTAAAGTGATGTATGTCACATTTAACACTGCTCATACATCACCTTATTATTAATTTTATTTAATCTTGAAGCTTCATTTTTAACACCAAGTATGGAGGTTTACTAGCATCTTTTCCTTCATTTAATAAAGGCAGATTATGAAGCTGATTTGCTACGATATACAAGTAGTTTCCGTGTATGGCAACACCATCGGGCCAAGAAAGATCTTTTTTAGATTGCGCAATGGTTTTCATTCCAGCAGGCGTACTTTCTACAATGGCTGAATTTTCAACATCGGTGACATAAACTTTTCCGTTTGCACCCACTTTAAATCCGTCAGATTTTGGTTTGTTGGCATAAAACTCGATGTACTTATTGAGGTCGCTATCTTGCTTACTTTCATCAGCTAATACGGCAGACGGAATGCGAAAAATTTTGGTATTCCCCATTGCACCATAGTAGATGTACTTGTTTTCATCATCAATAGAAATTGGATTTAATGGGTATCTTGGTTGAATGGTAGTACCGTCTTTTCTTTTGTGAGATACTAATCTGCCGTGAATTTTTACTGGTTCATCAGCCGACAAAAATGATGCATCCCCTTCCAGAACTCGTCTTATATAACCCGTTTCTAAGTTAATCACCACAAAAGCAGGTGCAATTGGCGGATTTAAAGCATCGGTCATATCTGCAATTACAGCAGTGTTGTTTTTTACATCAATCACAAAATCCTGTAAAAAAGGTTTTGATGACAATACTGTATTCGGAATAGGAAAAACCTTTGTGACATTACCGGTAACCAAATCAAATCCAACTAATTTTGGAGCCTGATTTTGTTTTACATTACCCATATCCAAAACCCAAAGTATTCCATTAGCATCTGCTTGAATTCCGATGGTTGAATTGATTCCTTTTATACTTCCGTTTTCTGGTTTAACAATCCACTCCTTATCTCCAAACGGAATGGCTTCTCCATTAGGTAAAATTTCTTTCACCATATATTTTGAAGCGCTTAAAGCACTCATTGTTACAAATATTCTTCCGTCTTTAGACACTGTTATATTCCCTGGTCTAGATTCTGGAAATGTTGCTATAGTTTCTAATTGTGCTTGTGCTAATAGTGTAAAATTCATTACAAATGCGAACAAGACTGTTTTTATAATTGTTATTGTTTTCATCGTTATTGTTTTTTAAAGTGAATATGAATTGATTAGTTGCCTAAAAATTTCTTTTGGGTTGATGGGTCTACCCAGATAACATCGCTTGGGTCTCTGGCAATGGCATCAAAAACGAGTACGTCTAACGGACCTTCTAAAATTTTTCCGTTACCGTGTGCTGTGCCTTTTCCCCAAAACAATAAGTCGCCTTTTCCTGCAACAACAGGACCTTTATCGGCAACATAAAATTCTGCTTTGCCATTTAAAATGTAGAGGTAGGCATCCGATTTTGCATGGTAGTGCATAGGTACTTCGTCATACAGCCTAAAGATTCTAACACCTGCGTGTTCACGGTCTATTAATCTGATGTCTTTGATGATACCATTATGACTTTTAGGAAGTAGTGTTACGTATTCATCAATATTGATAATACCGTAGGAGTTACCCATTAACGGTCTTTTGTCTTCTTGAGCATAGGCGTTAAAACCTATGGCAATTACTGTAAATAATAAAAAAAGTGTTCTTGTAGTTTTCATAGTACATTGTATTTAATTGTTCGATACAAAATTCTATGAAAACAAAGGGGTGTGCGAGGACATACATCACGGTTTTTTTGTGATGTATATCAATATGGAAAAGTGATTTAGGTCACTTTTAGCTGTTAAACCGACTTAAAGTCTCTCTGGATACGCCTAAATAAGACGCGATTAATTTTTTAGGAACGCGTTGTATTAATGTTGGAAGTTTATTTAATAGGTACTCATACCTACTTTCCGTGGTCATTGTAAGTAAAGACAAGATTCTTTGCTGTAGATTGATGTAACCGTGATTCGATTTAATTCTGAAAAAGTTGGCAACGGCAGGGACTTCAAAACAAATCTTTTCCCTGTTCTCTAAAGACAAACAGAAAAACTCAGAATCTTCAAGACAATCTACAAAAATAGTCCCTGATTCTTGGTGCTGAAAAGCACAATGGTCGCTCACCCAATAGTTTTCCATAGCAAATTGAAGAATATGTTCTTTGCCTTTTTCGTCTATGGAATACGCTTTTACTAAGCCTTTGATAATCCAATATTCAAAATCTACAGGTTGCCCTACTTGTATTAAGAATTGGTGTTTTTTAAGACTTTTAAATTCGAAGTGCGATTTAACAAAATTCCACTCCTCATCAGTTAAAGAAACGATTTCTTCAAAATGTTGTCTTAGTAACTGTAATTTGTCTTCCATAAAGCAAAAATACTTTTCTTTAATAAATTGCCAAGTAAAATAATCACCCTAGTTAATGATAAGTAAAGCAAACTGAAGATAAAGAAAAATTAGTGTTTATACACTTGTTGCTATCGTCAACTCTAATAATACAATCTAAAATCCAACATTTTACAGACATTGTAATGCCTTTGGTGCAGCTCTTCTACGACCTCAAACATATCATCATCTTCTTTAAATAAATTAAAGAATGCTTTATCAAGATTTGCACTGCTTACGCCGTTAAAAGCATTTCCGTAGCCAGAAACGGCTTTGGCGTTTGTAATATCTAAAAAGTACTGGGCTTCTTCTTCGTCTAGGTCAAGAATTTTTGCATTTGAAAAATGCAGGATTTTACCTTTTAATCGACCTTCAAAAATTTCGGCAATTTCTTGTAAAGTATAGTAGTAATCATTTAGACAGATACTATTTGCTTCGCCATGCATCACCAAATAAATAATCTCATAATCCTTAAAATTATGATCATCTAACACCAATGCGTTTAGACTATCTTCTAGTCCTTCTATGGTATCGCACGTTTTGTAGATACTTGCAATGCCATATTTCATGGCGAGTTGTTCCAAGCTTTGTTGTGCTTCGGTAAGTTGTTCAGTTTCTATATCATCGACACCTTCTAAACAGTAAATGAAATGGTCTTCATCCGTTAATTGTTCTTGGGGTAATTGTCTTCTTTTCTCTAACAAGCTTTTGTATTATTTGGGGTGTATGAAATACAAAATTACAGCAACTGTTTTATTCTTTTTAGCGTTTTTGGGATAAATATGGTTTGTAATAGGTAGTGCTTCCCTCCCATTTACAGCTAACATTGTTAATAGCCCATACTAGCCCAGGAAGCTATTGTTGTATAGCATCTAAGAATGGATGCATATCTAATAGCTCAATATCATCGCGCTTACGGAGTTCCCTTAAAAACCAACCTTTATGGCCTGCGCCATAGGTAATTAAAATCCGTTTACCTTGATAGCGGTGTTTTTCAAGAGCTTTTTCTATATTCCAATAATGTGCAATATTTATATTTTCCCAACCACCAAGACCTAGTTCTTCATTAAATAGCTCATTATAGGTTTGTAACCCTATATCTTGAATACTATCATATGTATTGGTATGGATAAAATAAGGATCATTAACCTTGCCACTTGCTTTGTATAAAGAATCTGTACGCTTATTAGCGCTAACGTATGCCGTCCAATCAGCTGTTCTAGAAGTGTCTTGCCTGATAGCCCTTAATTTCTCCCCTCGCTCATCTGCCATGATCTTAGTCCAACCAGCGGTAGGGATAATTTCAAAATCCATAGTTTTGGATAGCGGAAAAACAACATCTACATATTCAGGAAAACGCATGGTACGCGGCTCAGAAATACTATCGTCTCTTTTAAACCCTTCATAGGCAGTTTCAAAACGATTTGGAGGAATTTCGGTTAATATGTAATCAGGATTAATGTTCTCAATTAATCTTTTTAGGTAGATGGTTGTATAAACACTATCCGTAAGGTGTCCGCCGTGAATAGTTCCTAAAACTAATACTTCGTTTTTTACTTTTTTAACGTCGTCCTCTTTTTTGCTAGTTTGCTTGCAACTAATAATGGATAAAAGTAACGCGCATAGTATATAAAAATAGATGGTAGGCTGTCTCATGATGTGTTGAGGGTATAATTAGATTTGCTTTAAAAAGTTTTTTACAGCATTCCAATAGCCATCATTATCCTCAAATTTTTCCCACAGCGCTCGCGAACCATGATTTCCTTTGGTTGCCGGCACATACAATACTTTTGTTGTGGTAGGTATCGCTTGGTTTATAGCAGCCCAATTATCTTGTTCGTTTTGCGCAGAAGTTATAAATGTGGGTACTTTAATGTGTGCGGCACTATTTTTTATGAAATCGTCTTTGCCAAAATATTCTCCCGGAGAAAAAGCCATTGCGGCATCTACGCTGTCAGGGTAGTCGCCTGCATATTTAAGTACCAAAGAAGAAGAGTAAGAGCTGCCCCAGATAACTATTTTCTTTGGCATATATGTCTTTTTTACATAAGCTAGGGTTGCCTCAATATCTTGAAAAGCATCGATATATTTGGTTTCCTTTCCTGCTTCTACCGCTCTTTGGCTGGTTTGGTTGGTAACGGAGTTTACCGCTCCACCAGAGCGTTGGTCAATTGCCAAGCAGCTATAGCCCAAAGTGTTTAGTTTAGGCGCTATTTCTTTGTATTCTCCACGGCTCCAACCTGCTTGATGAAAAAGCATTATAAAGGTTTCGCTTCCTTTGGCTTCATAGTAATCTGCTGTAATCAATAGACCGTCTTTAGAAGGAAAGTCTATAGTTTTCTGTGCGAACATACAAATGGAGCTTAAGCTTAAAACAAAAGAGAAAATCGTTTTCATAAATAGCGTTGTTAGGTTATACATGCATGAGTCTACCATTACTGCATTTGCTTACAAAAAGTGAAGAATAAATCTTTTTGCAAGACCCAGATATAACGTATTGATTCTGGGGTTTGTGAAATACCAAATTAGGGTAACTGTTTATATTTTTTTATTTGTTAGGTATGAGCTGTAATAAATAGTGCCTCCCTCCCATTAATAGTTTTTGGGTTATGTTATTGCAGCTAATTTTTGCTACTAGATTTCAACTTACGAAAACCAAGTATAATCAAGACGACTATTAAAACTAAAAAATAAATAGTGGTAGCACTACTTTTAATAATTGAAAACATACTGGTGATATGTACACAAGTCTCTGTAACAGTTGGGTAGGCATTTAGCATGGAAATAATGCCGATGTTTTCAATATAATCCGCTATACCAGCAATTATGGGCAATAGACACAGATATAAGTAATTAGGGTTCAATTTAGATAGTTTCGTGAGGAAATAAGCCAGTACTGCTGCATAGGAAATACCAAAGAGTAATGGATAGATCATATCTACAGGAAGTTGTTTGGTAAGATACGTTTGGCGACCGGTATGGCCTAGTGTAAGAAAAAGGGTATTTACAACCTCTAAATCATATCCTGCGGGCATCATATCCAATAATTGCAATCCGTTCGAGAAAATCATCGTTGCCGGAATGGTAACTAAAAGCATATACGCATAAACGATATTGGTGAGTAAAAAAAGCACTAGTACCTTCTTGCCAGAATGTTGTTTTTCTAACTGTTTTATAAATCTTTTCATCTTACTAATATGCTATTTAATTAATTGCCTTGTGATGAACTATAGATAGCCGGCATTTGCCCCTTCCACTTATCCCATAGGTTATCGTCATTAATGAGATCAGCCATAAAATGAGCGACATTGATACGGCTAACTTTGCCGGCATTGAATATGGCGCTGCGTGTAGGCGAAGGGTAAATTTCATAATCGCTAACCTGCTCTTCATTTATTAATCCGTCTGGTCTCACGGCAACCCATTCAATGGCTTTATTATTTTGACCAATTTGGGTACGTAGATAATCTGCCGCCTTTTCATTATCTACATGTGGCGGAAGTAATAAGCGAAGCAAACCAATAACGAATTTTTGGGCGAAAGAAATCCGTTCGTTCAAATCACGATTACGATTCCCGGTGGTATTCATCAGCACAAACTTTGTAGTGCGTTCTAATGTATTAGATTTTATGGCATTGCATAAACGTTTTGTAGCATTGGTAACCAATTTTCTGGGGTGACCATAGATACCCTTCCAGGTTAAATTGTGCCCTAAGCACGATGCTACTGCATCGCAATCTTTGACTAAATTTTCCATTTCATAATTGCTTAATGCTAAAATACTCGCATTGATAATTTGAAGATTTTCATTGTTCTTCCATGATTCAGGGAGTTTATGGGGAGAACGTACAATTACTTTTACTAAGTGTTGTTGCAAAAGAAGTTGTGCTACTAATTTACTACCTGTGGCACCACTGGCGCCGACCACTAAAACTTTCATACTGATTTGATTGATTGATTGATTGATTGATTGATGATTTGACTGTAAGACGATGAAGTACTATTATTGTTACATACTTTAGTATGTAAATAATTAATTTTTAGTTAGTTATGAGGTTTTATAGCTATTTTTCTTTACGTAATATTTTAACCACACGGCTATGGGTAATTTGTAATAAGTTCCATTGATAGCCTTCAAAATCGGTCGTGTTCATAAATTGCACGACCACGGCATCAATATCTTTATGGTATTCTGCTAAACATTGGTAACCAGCAGCCAAGCCTCCATGATTAAATTCATAAAGGGAGGTGTAGATTTCCATTTCTTGTTCATTAAGTAAAGAGCCGTCGTTCAATGCTCTTAAGAATTTACCAACATCTTCTGCGGTAGCCAGCATCATACCGTTATCCTCGTTTTTAAAATCTTTATCTATTCCTACATAATAACCACTCATGACATCTTTGATATTTACTTCGTTGATAGACCCGTACGTATTGTTGAGTCCAAGTGGTATTAAGATTTCCTTTTTGAAATAATCTTGTCGGCTTCCACCAGTAACCTGCTCTATAATTCTGGAGAGTAGTAAGTAATTGGTATTGGAATAGCCATAATCTTTGTTGGGTTCAAAGTACGCTGGTAAATCCAATGCATATGTAAGCACATCTACATCCGTGTTCGGTTGGTTTTTCCAATACTCAGGATTGTCGGTGAAATTGGGAATGCCGCTTCGGTGCTGTACCATCATTCTCAACGTAATTTTATCGGCATTTTCAACTCTACCTGAAAGCTCTGGAAAATAATCAGTGAGCGGTTTATCTAAAGAAATACGATTTTCATTAGCTAATCTTGTGATGGCGACAGTTACATACAGCTTACTTACACTTGCAATTTTGAATAAGGCGTTTGGTTTGGCAGGTATTTGTTTTACGCTATTATGATAACCAGCGCCATAAAACGCCGGAGGCTTACCGGCTTCATCTACATATACAATGACTCCGTCAAATCCGTAACCTAAGGTTTGATCTACTTGCTCTTGTACCGTATTCGGTAAAGGTAATATCCATGCTTTCACTAAAATCCACGGTACAAACCATAAAGAAATGAAGGTACTGGCAAATAATATGATTCTGAATATTTGTTTTTTCTTACTGGTCTTTGGTTTGGTATGTTCCATGATGCTGTCCGTATGATTGATGATGCAAAACTATATGGAATTAAGATAACATTAAATTGAGAATTACCGAATTGTACTATTTTGGGGATGAATTGTTTGTTGGTTTATATAAAGCGTATAGCTTAATGAGCACAAAATGTTCATTATAGCAGAATTATTAAACAAGATATAGTGTATTTATTTTATGTCTATGGTGCTGGTTTTGGGCATATAAATAGGGTTCTCAATTTTATATACACTCAAAAAATTCCGCTAAAGAATTGTGTGCTGTTAACGAATTCTATCTATCACGATCAGGTACCAAAAGATATAAAAACACTACATATAGAAGATGCATTTTTTAAGGATCAAGATCGGTTCAACCTCTTTCTACAAAACTACATAAAGGATTATGAGATAGATACATTGGTTGTTGATGTTTTCCCGGCAGGTTTTTACGGAGAACTCGAAAAAAGTATCACAGGTATTACTACCATACAGACCATATTACTGGCTCGCATATTGAGCAAAGACTACTTTGAAAAATATGGGAGTCCGGTTTATGATATTGTCTTTACACTTGAAAAGGGTATTACGTTAGCGAATTATCAATATGAAAATGTAATTCCGTTTACTCTACAACTAGAGCCGAGAGAACGTTCGCAAGAAGTAATACTTAAGAAACCTTATTTTCTGGTCATGCACTCCTCCCCTATAGATGAGGTTTTGTTATTGTACAAACACGTAACAGGAAGAAACCACATTTTTTATCTTACTGATGAGCTATAGTGTTATTGAATTTTTTTAATAAAGTCGTTTTGGTGTTGCAGGTTTTAATTTGATCTGAGTCCATTTGAACTACCATAGGTTTAATCTCATCCGATTTTTCGGCTCTTTGAAATTTAGTACAGTCAAAATGAAATAAAAGAATTGGGTCCTCTCAAAATTTTAACAAATAGAATTGTAGTGTTTTAGATAACTTCACGACCAACGGTTTAAAATCGACCATTATCACTAAGTTGAGTACTACTGCCGTTCTTGTTTTTGCACTTTCTTCAGAAGAAGAGAGCAAGCATAAACATTTTATGGATTCTGGTGAACTTTCAGAAAAGTTAACGGCTAACAGTATTAGAAAAGCAGAAGCTGCTAATTTAGACTGTATACTGTATACAGAGAAACAACAAAAAGGAAACACCTTTGGGCAACGTTTTAGCAACGCTATGTCATCTGTTTTTGCTTTAGGCTATGATAATGTAATTGTTATTGGTAACGACACGCCTCAGTTACAATCTAAGCACATAAAAGAAGCGCATCAAAGGCTTCAACAAAATCAACCGACTATAGGTCCTAGTTTAGATGGAGGATTTTATTTATTGGCTATTGCTAAAGACCAATTTAAGGCAAACACATTTCAGACTTTTGATTGGCAAACTAATAAAATCTTTAGTCAGGTTCATCAGTATATTACTATTGAACTTAATGCAGATCAAGCACAAAATACAATTCATTGTCTTTCTGCTTTTTATGACCTTGATCATATAACCGGAGTTAAAAAGGTACTTGCCCAATTGGGTGCATCTTTCAAATTAATAAGTACCTGTTTACAAAAATTAATAGAAGCTTCTATTTTAATTACCCGAAACAGTCAAAATTTAAATGCTACATATTTCTTAGCCTGCTTTTACAATAAAGGCTCACCCAGCTGCATACATTAAACCAAGCTTTAATTTAATGTATCAATTGCACCAACTGGTGCTTTCAAAAATTTTTATGAAAAAATATTTAAGTATAGCACTCTTGCTATGTTGTACTGTGCTGTCTGCACAAGAAGATTTAGTAGTTACTGTTATTGATTTTAACACCAATAAACCCATTGAAGGAATCACTGTATCGTTATTAAATAAAAACATGGCCTATGAGGTCAATAAAAGCACATCAGCTTCAGGTAAAGTGTTTTTTAACTCTATACCTGTAGTAAATGGATATCAAGTAGTTTTTGATGGTGACGATACGTATGCAGCCCAAGTTTCAGAACTTTTAGATGTACGCTCAAACCAAGAACTTAGTTTACAATTTTTATTAATTCCTTCCTCCTCCGTAACTGAAAGTTTAGATGAAGTAGTAGTTTCTTCAATAGCCGGTGCTCGTATTAATAGAAAATCTGCAGAAGTTTCTTTTGAACTAAAAGAAGCAGAGTTGAAAGAGTTGCCTGTAGAAGGTAGAGATATAACCCGGGCTTTGTTTAGGTTACCAAATGTATCTCAGGCTACTGGTTTTTTTCCAGAGGCACCAAATGTAAGTATCAATGGTGGTAATGGTTTATTTACTTCATATTTAATTGATGGTCTGGATAATAACGAACGATTTTTAGGAGGTCAAAAATTTGCTATACCAGTTGGGTTTACTAAAGATATTACGGTTTTAACCAATAACTATTCTGCAGAATTTGGACTTTCTAATAATGGTGTTATCAACGTAACCACTAAATCTGGCGGTAATGAAATTGAGGGCGAAGTGTTTTTTGTTACAAGACCGGGTGCTTCTGTAGATGCTAGTTCTGCATTTGCACAACGCGATCTTTCAGGAAACCAGGTTCAAGATGGTTTTCAAAGATACCAACAAGGTTTTGCTATTGGGGGTCCGTTGGTAAAGGATAAAACGTTCTTTTTTCTAAATGCAGAATATACGAGAGATCTTAAAGACAACCTCTTAAACTCAGAACAACTAAACGTAAACGAAACCGTCAGAGGTAGTAATAATTTTACTTATATCTCTGCAAAGATTGATCAAAATTGGTCTAAAAACTTTAGAAGTTCGTTACGTGCCAATGTTGGTTTAGTTACTATAGAAAGACAAGGTGGAGGTCTCGAAGGCGGAGTTCTTTTTCCGTCTGCAGGAAATTTTCAAGATCGAAACTCATTAAATATCGCCTTTAAAAATGATTTTATTGGAGATAAATACAGTTTACAAAGTAACTTTCAATATTCTCGTTTTAGATGGGATTATGGCAGACCTATAGATGCAGATAGTCCACGTGTTACTATTTTAGATCCAGGATCAGCAGCAATAGCTATAATTGGTCGTCCCGGTTTTGATTTTGATGCATTGGAAAACACTTTTCAATTTCAACAAAAAGGTAAATTTTATTTAGGTAATCATACATTGAAAGCAGGTTTAGGGCTTATTTCTGGCAACCATAGTCTTACTGGCGGTGGTAACCCAAGCGGAAACTATTCGGTAAGATTAACTCAAGATCAACTGGATCAATTAAGTACGGCTAACCTTGGTAGTAGTTTAAGTATTACCGATTTACCTTCAGATGTTACGGTTACCTCTTATGATGTAGAATTGCGCCCACAGTCTTTTGGCACTACACAGAATATTTATTCTATTTATCTAGAAGATGAATGGAGTGCTACCGATAAACTTAAAATTACTTATGGTTTACGATATGATTATGATAACCTTTCTAAAGGTGGTAGTGATAAAGGAGATTTAAATAATATAGCACCACGTTTTAATTTTAACTATCAGCTTGGTGATAATGCAAGTATACGTGGTGGTTATGGTATTTTTTACGATAAAATCAATTATGCTATTTATAGTGATGCCTTACAACAAAATACGAACGGAGCAGATTACCGTGTACAACTTCAAGAATTTATTGACTTAGGTTTACTACCGGCAGATACCAATATTGACCGCGTTACTTTTGAAGGTAATTTAGCAGCTTCTTTTGTAGAGGCAGATAATATTAGTTATTTAAACGGTCCGTCTGGCGAAACGTTACAAGCGAATAGAGAAAACGTTTTTAGTAATGAGCGTCGTATACTAAATCCTGATGGTTACAAAAACCCATTTACACATCAATTTACTTTAGGTTACCAATTACAAATAGATCAAAGTAGTTTGTTTTATGTGGATTTGGTACATAATGAGGCTCGCGATTTATTTAGGCTTCGTAATTTAAATGCAGCGGCAGAATTTCCAATTGATACGAATTTTACACAAGATGATGTGCGTACTGCGGCAGAAGCAGATTTGTCAAGACCTATACCAATAGAAAATGGTGGTGCAACTATAAATGGAGAACGTTTAACTGGTATTGCCCGTAGCGTAGTTATTACAGAAAGTGAAGGTCGATCACGTTACTCTGCTTTAAGTCTTAACTATCAAAAAGACCGTGGTGAAGGCATATTTGGTTACCGTTTTAACTATACGCTATCATCTTCTAAAAATGATACGGAGGGAATCAATTTTAGAGCAATGGACGGTAATAATTATGACCTAGAATTTGGACCATCTATAAACGACAGAACACATCTTATCAATGCCATTGGTAGTTTATATCCAGTAAAAGGTTTGTCTGTTACCCTTGCAGGGTTATTACAAAGTGGTCAGCCTATTAACAGAATACCGAATACGACCATTGTTACTTCAGATTTTGAACAATTTTTAACGCGCGATTTAAATGGTGATGGTACTGGTTTTGGTGAAAATTTTACGGGAAACAGTGACCGCTCTCCAGGAGAGAGTAGAAATAGCGACCGTTTACCTTGGTCATATACTTTTGATTTGGCAGCACAATACCAATTTGAATTATCAAAAGGAAATAAAATAGAACTAAGAGCAGATGTTTTTAATCTTTTTAATAACGTAAACTTAAGTGGTTTTAGTAATAATGCTACGCAGAGCAACCAGATTCAAGAAGGACCGGCAGATAGCGGTTTTATAGCAAGAAATGCTGCACCACCAAGACAGTTTCAATTTAGTGCTAGATATTTGTTCTAATAGATGAATTATAAAATTTAAAGTAGAAAATTTATGTTGAATAAAATACATTGGGTGTTGTCTCTTTTCGTTGTTTTAATAACCATAAATGGATGTAAGGCACAGTTAAACCAGAAGGTTGAAAAAATTCCTCTAATTATAGATGCCGATACTGCAAATGAGGTTGATGATCTTTTTGCCCTTGTTCGTGCTATAGAAGAACCAAAATTTAATTTGTTGGCAATTACATCGGCGCAGTTTCACACCTCGCCATATGCTAGCGATAGTACGGTTGTTGAAAGTCAGCAAATAAACGAAAGGTTAATGAGTCTGTTAAACCAAACAGACATTGCGCTACCCTTGGGTAGTAACGATCCTCTAATGGCAAATGATGCCCCACAAAATTCAGAGGCGGCTCAATTTATTATTAAAAGAGCCCATGAAATAAAAGATGGAAATAAATTACAATTGGTCATTTTAGGATCTTGTACCAATGTAGCCTCTGCTATTTTATTAGATAGTACCATTGTACCTAAAATACAAGTGAATTATTTGGGCTTTTGGCATGATCCAGAAGTAAATAGTTATGACAAGAACGAGTTTAATTCTAGAAATGACAGTATTGCAGTAAATGTAATCATGAATTACCCTAAGCTTAAGGTTAGGGTAATGACGGCAACAACAAGTCAACATCTTGTATTTAAGAAAACAACTGTAGATACGCAATTAAAGGGAAAAGGCGGGATGCCCGATTATTTGGTAAACCGTTGGGAGACTTACCAACGATGGTGGACAGAGAAAGATCCGGAGAAAACAGAATGGATTATGTGGGACGTTGCTATTATTGAGGCCTTGGCCCATGAAGAATGGGCAACCTTAAAAACCTTTAAGACCCCTAAAGAAAACGTACAGCGCAATATTGAAGTATATACGAATATTGATGTTGAGCAAATGGAAAATGATTTTTGGAAACATATGAACCAACTTATTAAATAATATAGATGCAATTAACAGCTAATATTAACATAGAACTTTTGAGTACCTTTTTGACGAAGGAAGGTATTTTAGGGGATGGTGAAAAGGTAGAAAGCACCGAAAAACCAGGAGAAGGGAATATGAACGTTGTGTTACGTGTACGTACTAATCAACGAACTTTTATAGCAAAACAGTCTAGACCTTTTGTACAGAAATATCAAGATATTCCGGCACCTATAGATCGTATTTCAGTAGAGCATCAATTTTATCAGACTATTGAAAAAGGAACAATAGACGAACATTTACCAAAAGTACTAGGATTTCTTTCTAAAGAACACCTATTATTTCTAGAAGATTTAGGTGATAGCGAAGATTTTTCTTTTGTGTATAATACACGAGAAATCTCTAAAAGGCATATAGAACAATTAACGTCTATAGCTAGGGGAATTCATGAAAGTACACTTACAAGTTCTTACCCTGAAAACATAGAATTACGTAAACTAAACCATCAACACATATTTGTACTGCCTTTTTTAGAAGAAAACGGTTTCTCTTTAGATGATGTACAAGAAGGTTTACAGGCTTTATCATTACCACTAAAGCAAGATTTGCTATTAAAAGAAAAAATAGCTGTTCTTGGAAAATTGTATTTGACTACAACAGGTGGCGTATTGCTACATGGCGATTATTACCCTGGCAGTTGGATGTGTAAACAAGATGAAATATTTGTTTTAGATCCCGAGTTTAGTTTTTTAGGGTTCGCAGAATTTGATCTAGGAGTCATGGCGGCTCATCTTTTTATGGCAACAGGTAATACTAGTATATTAGAAGAAGTCATAGAAGGTTATCAACGCCCAATAAATAAATCACTAATGCGAGAATTTGCGGGTATGGAGGTTTTACGTCGTTTAATAGGTTTAGCTCAATTACCATTGAAACGTTCACTAGAAGAGAAGAAAACCTTACTTAGCACAGCCCGATCTTGGGTAGTGGGTGGCTAGCGTTTTTAGTTGTGCGTTGACAAATCTTTTAGATTAATTTTTATGTCTAGTTCATTTTAAAATGATTGGTAAGTAGCAATCTTATAGACTGGCGAGTTTATATTGAGTAACATAGTCATCATCAATATCCTTATAGCTATTGGTGCAATAAATATGGTCAATGGTTTCTTTGAGTTCATCAAAACCATAGTTGAATTGGGCGTGTGTAACATATAAATAAACCTTTGCGGCACCTTGTTTTTTCAAAGCTTCCGCCAAAAATTTGAATGTTCTGCCTCCATCGGCTAAATCGTCAACAATTAGGCATTGTTTGTCCTTTACATCACCTTGTATACTAATCACCGGAGCGCCATCTACCCGTACTTTATTGGAGGGTACTAAATCAGCATTTAGTTTTTCGGCAATTTCATGGGTCGTTTTATACGCACCAGCATCTGGACTCACTAATACTGGGTTACCTATTTGGTTATATGCTTTTTCAACAAAATCGAAATGAGATATTTTCTCTGAATTATCAATTAATGCCAATGAAATAGGACTATGCGGATGTAAGATGGCAACGGAATCAAACTTCATGTCATTGATAAACTTACAAATGACTTTTAAATCGAATGATTCTCCTTTATTAAATCGTCTATCTGATCGTTGCCCAATTAGGCAAAATATGGTGAGTTTAGCTATGGCTGTTTTATTAGTCGCATTTTCAGCATCCCAGGCTTCTTTGATAGCAGCAGCTCTGAACAAATCTTCATAACTGTTCCCTCTAATTTTAATATGAATATCTCCGCCTTCAATTATTTTAGCAGCTACTTGTCCGTCTTTAAATTTTTTAATTTCGTATTTCATATGCTAATTCTTTCTGTTGAAATTCTCTATTTCTTGTTTCAATATATGGTTTGAGCTGCCGTAACTTACGATAGTCACATCTAATGGCGAATTCTTAAATTTCTCTAGTGCTTTGAACAATGAATCTAGTATCCAATCTAAATCATTACCAAATGCTCCACCCCCTACTAAGGTCAAAAATACTTTATTAGAATTGTTGTTTTTAAGATTCACTAAAGCCGTATGTAAAGTAGCTTCATAGGTAGCTTCTAAAATTATTCGAGCAAAATTCTCCCAATAATAGGATTCGATATGCGAATATCCAACGGGCAATGCAGAACAATATATTTGAGATACAATTTGTTTTTTATCCGTCAATGTTACTTCTGTATTCCATTGTGTACCAACCTTTAGTTTACCCTTTAGAAACTCCCTTTGGGCATCTGTAAAACTTCCTATTTGCTTATTAATACTGAGCAAACCTTCTAGACTTAAAACAGCATAACCATTAGTCATTTCCCACAATTGTAGCTCCTCATTATTAAGCTCTTTACCGATCGAATCTAAACAATCGATCTGATATGTACCTGTTTGTCCGATTTGATCATTTACCGGCACAAAGTAATTTCTATATATGGTGCCTGCACCACAAGCTATGGCGCATGCCGGACCTTGGGTAAAGTCATTTTCATAAATACCTACTCCCGCTTTAGGAGAAACTTCTGGACCAACCATTTCCAGTAAATTAAACTGGGATGCCGCTTGAAATAGCGCGTGCTCATTTCTAGGGTTGGCATGTAATTCTTGTATGTCGGCAACAACTTCAGAGACCTTTATTTTGCTAATGCTGTTATTAAAAGTTTGTTGTTTCCTTAATTGTCCTAAGGAAACAACTTCTAACGACCCGAATTGATAGGATTTATTATTGACTTTAGAAATTAAATTCTGTCCGTCAATATTGATATTATCACGTACATATTCAGGTGATATTTCTTTAAATCCTGTCAATTCTTCGAACCACATAGCTTTTGTTTTAAAGATTGGTATTAATTCGTTCTCTAATCTCCTGTATATTTACTTGGTTCACAAACTGTCCGTCTTCATAGATTACTTGTAGCTCGCCCGTATTTTCCTCTTCAGGTGTTACTTGATCTACCAATACATATTCACCATTTTGTAACTCCACTTTTACCAATCCTTTAGCAGATTTTTTAACTCCGTCATCGGTAATAGGATCTTTGAAGATTTCTCTACGCTCCCCATTTACCACTACAGAAGTAGCTTTCATTGCAAAACCAAAAGTATCTCTGGTATTAAATTGGTAGGTAAAAGAACCAATACCAAGAACTACATTAGTGGTTGCAAAGCCTTTATCGCTTAAACGTTGACATATAGCCTCTGCTCTTTCTGTGGTAATACTGTCACCATAAATAGCACCAATATGCGAGTCTAATACTTTAAATCCTTGTTCGTTGACGGTTCCGCCAAAAATATCCCAAAGAAGTTCCACTACCCCTTTATCTTTAGGCGTGTTGCTGCCAAGCTCACGAGACTCTCCACAAATGATATCAACAGGATCTCCGCTATCTGGTCTGATCACTAATTTACCATCTCTAGAAAGTACTTCTTCTTTTAGCTGTGGAAGGTATTCGGTCAGTACTTTCCACAAATCCCACGTATCACTAACTACAGATAAAATTCCTGTTGGGTAGGTGTTCATTAAAGCTCTAAAAGTACCTATTTCATCATCTTTTGTACCTGCACACATAACGGAGTGTTCGGTAGCATTTACAGAACCAGCAACAAAACCCTCAGCCTTATAATAGTTACGTAGACTACTAATTACCGGTAATGTATCTGACCCTAAGAATACAGATGCGTGACCCATACCAGATGATATTGCACTTTGTAAACCGCCCATACCTCTCATGGAAAAATCGTGTCCTTGAAAATCGATAAAAGCCAAATTATCCTTATCGGTCTGTAAAGTCCATTTTTTAAAAATTCGTTTGTAACATAAAGCGATAGAAGCCGAAGTCATCGGTTGCCATAGCATGGTAGATAATATGGTTTCTAAGAAATTAGTAATCCAATAGAATTTTTTATCCGTGTTTACAACGGTTACCATTGGTACTCTAATAGGAACCTCTACCCCTTCTATTATTGATTTTACTTTAATAGGTAAATACTGTAAATCATGTAATTCTTCATAATGAGTAACATCATAATCTGTACCTAAGTAAAGCGATAACTCTTCTTTCAATTCATTACAGACCTGTGCTTTTGGCTTAGAAAAAAAGTTGTCCTGAAAATAATCATGTAACCATTGAAAAACATATTGTTGTCCAAATGAAACCACTTTGTCGCAACCTTTAGGAGCATATTTATTACTTCTGGGTGTCCAGTTAGAATAAACTTCTTCTGTTCCCCTTGGGTATTGTTGGTGGTGTCCTGTTTTATATCCGTCTGTTAATAGTAATCCGTTCATGATTTTATGTTTAAATGCTGTTTTTTAATAGTGTTTTTGCTTCGTTGAGGGTATTGAAAATTGGTGTGTTGTACTTATTGCAAAGGGTATGCACATAATCGCTTTTGTAAAATTCTTTCGGGCAGATGAAGATAAGCTTGTTAGAGGTTACATACATACCTAATTCTACTAAAGAAATTGGTGATTTGGATTCTTTTAGAAAATTTAATAGTATTAAATCCGATTGCTGTAAAGCACCTAACTCCCACACAATGTGATGCTTCATTTGCTCAGTGTTCAATTCATCATGATGTGTGTTTGTAGGGTCAAAGATGTCATTTGTGCCGAACTCGGCAATAATCTCTTCTCTCCAACTCCCCTCCTGCTTATGATCCATACTACCTGCTAGAAAAATAGAACGCTGGTTCTTTTTATTTATTGGGAGTATGTCGTTAGATGTATACATCATAATTATTAATTTGCGTATTTATAACGCAAATATAAAATATAATTTAAGTTTACAAAGTGTTATTTGTGTTTATTTTACGCAAACTATAAATTAGTTGTTTAAATTTCGAAGATGATTCCTTCTTTTTTAAGCTTGAAGTACCTGCTTTTATTGAACATAAAGAGGTTTGCAGGTCTGCCAGAACCTTTAGAAACTTTTTCGTCTAACTCATCTAAAACATTCAAGCTTAAGATTTTCTTTCTGAAATTACGTCTATCTACGTCCCTACCCAATAATGTAGTATACAATTTTTCTAAGTCTGAAAACGGAAATTTGGTGTCCAACAATTCAAAGCCGATAGGTTCATAGGTAATCTTTGCCTGTAACCTTGTAATGGCAAGTTTTAAAATTTCGGCATGATCAAAAGATAGTTGAGGCAAGTTGTTGATGTGAAACCACTGTGCCTCTTCAGCATCTGTGGAAGCCAATAATTTGAAAGCGCTCGGTTTTATTAACCCAAAATACGCAACGGAAACCACTCTATTTCTAGGGTCTCTTTCCGGGTTGCCAAAGGTGTATAGTTGTTCTAGGTAATTAATTTTGATTCCCGTTTCCTCCTTCAGCTCCCGCTCTACCGCTTCTTCTAAAGACTCCGTGTTTAAAACGAATCCGCCGGGAATAGCCCATTTTCCTTTAAAAGGCTCATATTTTCGTTTGATGAGTAAAACAGATATCGTTTCAGATTCATAACCAAAAACGACAGCATCTACAGAAAGCTTGATAGATTGTTGCATACTATGCGTATATTTTACGCTAATATATGAAAGTTTGTAGAATTAGAATGAAGTGCTTTATGTGGATCACACTACTCTATGCAATAATATTATCTGTATAAGTCTTGCTATTAGACCTGGTTTAGTGAGGTCAACAGAAAATAAATAATCAATCAATGCTACTTTCAGAATCATATCTCACATCAAATTCTTAATTTAGCGATGTAAACTTTAGGAGTAGCTATTTCATAGTTTGAGAAATATCCTTAGAACCTGATTTGATTAAGATCAACGTAGGGAAAAGTTAGCAGGATCAACCCCTGAACTTTCCGTTTTTCAATCCATTAGATCAATTCTTTCTGTTTACAACGTAATCCATATCAATGTTGCGTTTTGCATTTTTGATTAATTAATGAAGCAGATGATACACATAAAAGTAAACGACGCCCCTAAAAAAATAGCAGAAACTACTACGCTAGAGGAAATCATAAAAGAACTGGACATTTCTGTGAACGGTATAGCAGTTGCCGTAAATGAAAACATCGTCTCTAAAGCAACATGGGGAAATAAAACGTTAACCGAGAATGATGAGGTACTGATTATTAGGGCTACACAAGGAGGTTAAAGAAAATAGAACTGCAAATCGTACAAACCATAACAAATGATTGTAGTAATAGCACCGGAAAAAGATATACCCAATGAGATAGCCATTTTACATGAGCTGTTTCAAGAGGGCTTGGAGTATTATCATTTAAGGAAGCCATTTAAAGACTATCAACAACATTGTGATTACTTAGATGGTATCGATAAAAAATATCATGATAGAATCGTGGTGCACTTACATCATGAACTGATCAATAGTTACAATCTTAAGGGATTGCATTTTCAAGAGCAAATGCGAATAGATCATATTGATAACCCTGGGCAGTATTTTAAAAAGTTCGATATGTATGGTAAAACCATAAGCTCCTCTTTTCATGAACCAAAAGTTTTGGAAGCATGCGAGTTCGAATTTGATTACCATTTGCTGAGTCCGGTATTTTCATCTATCTCTAAAAAAGGCTATGAAGGCAAGGGTTTTGATGTCAACGCTATTGACAAATTCATAGTGGGTATGGGCGGTATTACCGATAAGACCATACCGGAAACCGTGCGATTGGGTTATAAGGGTATTGGCATTTTAGGCGGAATTTGGAATATGGAAAATCCGGTAAAAAGCTTTTTGGAAATACAGAAACAATATGAACGATCATGGAACGAACAGCGAAAAACATCGCTAAGAAATACAGCAAAAGACATTTAAGTTAAAGAAATTATATGATTCCAACATTACATTATATATCACAGGGTAAAACACCAGAAGAGCATTTAGATCATATACAAAAAGCCTGTACGGCAGGAGCGGAATTGGTACAGTTACGACTTAAAAAATTACCTGGTAAGGTGGTATGGGAAACGGCAAAAAAAGCAAGGGAAATCACGGAGAAATATCAAACTAGATTGATAATCAACGATTTTTATAAGATTGCTGCTGCCGTAAAAGCCGATGGTGTTCATTTAGGTAAAACAGATACGTGCCCAACTGTAGCTAGAAAAGAACTTTCTTCTTGGCAGATTATAGGTGGCACTGCCAATACCCTCGAAGATTGTGAAACTTTAATCGATAAGAATGTGGACTATATAGGTCTGGGTCCTTTTCGATTTACGGAGACCAAAGAAAATTTGAGTCCGGTTTTGGGCTTAAACGGTTACTTGACCATATTGGAAGAACTGAAAGCAGAAATACCTGTAATTGCCATAGGTGGCATTGTTATGGACGATGTTACAGAAATAATGAAAACCTGTGTTCATGGTATAGCCGTATCGGGTGAAATAACACGGAATTTCAATACAATATCAGAATTTAAAAAATTGATTAATGGAGGTCCACTTGACGAGCAGCGTTGGATATCCGAAGAAAAAAGAAAATAATATGTTTCAGATAGCGGACAAAAAGTTTAACTCCAGATTGTTTACGGGAACGGGAAAATTCAGTTCATCTATCGTAATGAAAGAAGCTATATTGGCTTCTGAGAGCGAGTTGGTCACCGTTGCCCTTAAACGTGTAGATGTTGAAGATAGTCAAGATGATATTTTACGGCATTTAGATCATTCACATATCAATTTACTACCGAATACATCGGGAGTACGTACAGCAAAAGAAGCGGTATTTGCTGCACAGTTATCTCGTGAGGCTTTAGAGACCAACTGGGTGAAATTAGAAATTCATCCGGATCCAAAATACCTACTCCCCGACCCTATTGAGACACTAAAAGCTGCTGAGGAACTTGTGAAATTAGGATTCGTAGTCATGCCCTACATACATGCAGATCCCGTGTTGTGCAAACGTCTTGAAGAAGTAGGAACACAATGTGTAATGCCATTGGGTGCCCCTATCGGAAGTAACAAGGGCTTAAAAACACAAGAGTTTTTGGAGATCATCATTGACCAAACCAATGTTCCCGTAATTGTAGATGCCGGTATAGGAGCGCCTTCACATGCTGCATATGCGATGGAATTAGGTGCAGATGCAGTGTTGGTCAACACGGCGATAGCTGTTTCCCAGAATCCCGTTGAAATGGGTAAAGCGTTTAAAATGGCGGTAGCTGCCGGCAGAATGGCGTATGAAGCAAAGTTGGCTCCGGTAGTCCACAAAAAAGCGGAAGCCAGTAGTCCGTTAACCAGTTTTTTGAATTAAAGTAATATGGGCAGTTTTAAAGACATTTTCGACACCTATAATTGGGACCAAACCTTAGAGAGTATTTTCTCTAAAACCGAGCACGATGTATTACGGGCTTTGGGCAATACGAAAAGAGACCTTGAGGATTTTAAAGCATTGATTTCACCTGCCGCCAAACCGTATTTGGAGCAAATGGCACAGCTAAGCCGTCAATTGACAAAAAAGAGATTTGGGAATACCATACAAATGTATTCGCCCATGTACTTGAGCAATGAGTGCCAGAATATTTGTACCTATTGCGGCTTTAGTATGACGAACAAAATTCCAAGAAAAACCCTAACGAATTCCGAAATCTTAAAAGAAGTAGCTTATATAAAATCTAAAGGCTATGACCATATTCTATTGGTAACTGGTGAGGCTAATAGAACAGTTGGCGTTGATTATATCGATAATGCCTTACAATTGATTCGTTCGCAGTTTGCTAATATTACCATAGAGGTACAACCATTGTTACAAGATGAATATGAGCAATTGATAGAAAGCGGACTCTATGCGGTTTTAGTATATCAAGAAACCTATCATAGAGATGAATATAAAAAACACCATCCGAAGGGTAAGAAATCCAATTTTGATTTTAGACTGGATACTCCCGATCGCTTAGGCAAAGCAGGTATTCATAAAATTGGATTAGGAGCTTTATTTGGGTTGGAAGATTGGCGAGCCGATAGCTTTTTTACAGCCTTGCACTTAAAGTATTTACAGAAGACCTATTGGAAAACGAAGTACTCCATTTCTTTCCCAAGATTACGACCACATTCAGGCGGATTGGAACCGAAGGTTGAAATGACCGATCCTGATCTGGTGCAACTAATCTGTGCCTTCAGATTATTGGATGAAGATGTTGAATTATCCATTTCTACCCGTGAAAGCGAAATCTTTAGAAATAACATTGTCAATTTAGGTATCACCTCAATAAGTGCAGAATCCAAAACTAATCCTGGTGGGTATGCAGTTGCGCCCGAATCTTTAGAACAGTTTGAAATATCTGATGAAAGACCCACGGAAGAAATCACCGCTATGCTAAAATCGCAAGGACTTGATGTGGTTTGGAAAGATTGGGCTAATAATTGGGAATAACTACTATAGTATTAAGTAAGCGGAACTTGGTGCTATAACTTATTTAAACAAACCTTCTAAGTTTTCCAACACTCCTAGCGCAGCACTTTCGCCCGCTAGCATTGCGGCATTTAAAGAGCCGTTTATCTGTTGATCCCCGGCTAAATAAATTGTTTCGGTCAAGCGTGTTTCAGAAGGCGGTACCTCGTATTGCAGTTGGCTCAAGTTTGGTAAAGACATGGGAATATGGTAATGTTTTATAAATGTACGGGAGGTAATGCCACAGTATTCACTTAATTCTTTTTGAACGCTTTTTACAAGCTCTTTTCCAGTTAACCCTTTATTGTTAACTACCGTTACGGAAAGTAATTCCTTACCGCCGCTTACCATGGTTTCAAGACTTGTGGGGTAAAAAATGTTATTGATTAACGAATTGGTTTCTGGAAGAAGTCCGATTAATTTTTTATTGATTTTTCTGTTTTCGGTTTCAAAATATAAGGTGTCGCAACTATGCCATTCCGTAGCTTGATTCTTTAGATTTCGTATTAGTTGACTAGGTTCAGTAGCAACGATCGTAAAATCACTTTCTAATGTAGTTCCATTAGCAAGCAAAATTTCTTTTTCGCTTATGGAAGCTACTGCGGTATTGTAGTGTATAGAAGTGTTTTGTAGCTGACGGATTAATTGCTTTGGAATTTCTTCCATCCCTCCTTTTGGTACTGCCGCATCACCTTCGCCGAACATTTTATAAACAAACTCGAACATTCTACTAGATGTTTGTAGTTGGTCTTCAAGAAAAATTCCACTGAAGAAAGGTTTAAAAAAGTCATTTATCATATCAGCTGAAAAGCCAAAATTCGTTAAGTAAGAAATGGTGGATTGCTCCTTGGTGGTAAAAATATCTGAAAGGGATTTATTTTTAAGTTTTGTATTTAATCGTAAAATTTTCAATTTATCAGCAACGGTACCAATATTTGCGAATAGTGTTGAGAATACGAGGCTTATATCTCTAAGCGGGTCGCCTATAACGTGTTGTTTTGTATGCTTTAAAATTGCCGCACCAGGTAAAAAGCGTTGTAGCTCCAAAGATTGGAAATTTAGATATTTTTGAGCGGCAGGATAAGCCGTAAGTAGCACTTGAAACCCTTGGTCTAATTGATAACCGTTTATAATATCCGTTTTTACCCTACCTCCTGCTCTTTCTGTTGCTTCAAGAATTATGGGAGAAAATCCGTTTTTTTCTAAAACAGTCGCAGCTATTAATCCGCTAACACCGGCACCAACAATATGTATTTTATAATCCTGTATATTCATAATTACCTTCTACGCTTTAATACTATTCCTAATTACAAAAGGTGAAATTAAGGAAGCATTTCAATTTTTTTCATTATTTCATCAGCTTCAAAAGCTTTTTGATCACTCATTTTTCTGTTTGTCGTAGACAATGTATGAGCTTCTTTCAGCAGCTTTTCATATTGAGATTGTAATTTTTCTTTTTCCGACTTCTTTTTAAATAATCCGAACATAGTTAAGCTTTTTTGATGAATATATCTGTATTATGATACATATCAAAACTACAAAATGTTTAATTAATTTTTAAAATAATTAAACAAAAAAAACATGAAGTCTATATTTTATATAAGAATTGAGTATAAACTAAGTAATAGTAATAGTAAAAAAATACCACTTAAAGCTAGCCGTATAATTTGTACGTCTAAGTTTTTAAGCGGTATTAGATATTCTTATAAGGCAGAACTAGTGCTGCTTATAACTATTCTTGAAATTAGTTTTTAATAAGTCCTTGACCTTCAATCCATGGAGCTCCAGATTTTTTCAATTCACTTTCAAGCGCAGGCAATTCGGTTTCTATTACCGGTTGAAGCTTAGACTTTACTTTCTTAAGTTGACTTTGTACACGACTTAAAAAAGCTTGGTGTTCACCTGTTGGTCCGTAGGTGTTTCCTAAGGCTCTCCAACCAATTGAATTTCCTTCGCTTGCCGTAGGGTTAGAACGTTCACCTATTTCTTCCTTTATCTGATTACCATTTAACTCCTTATCGATAGCTAATAAGGTATTTTTAGTATCGTATAATTTTTTATACAAATCACCAGAAGGGTTTGATGCTTTATTCAAGGCACGTAACATGGCATCAACAGTTTTTTGACTTGTAGATAACGCAATATTTGTAGCCGTTAAGTCTTGTTGAAATGCAAAAGCAGCTTCTCTAAAAGTGTCGATTTCATCATTTGACTTTCTTGGTAAAGCACTTTCAAAAACAGGTGTTACACTAAATGATTCCGGACCTTGTAATACGGTGTTCACTCCATCTACACGCTTCATTAAGGTTACCAAATATTCACCCGGTGTAACCATAATGCCACCTCTACGGCGACCACGTCTTCCTTTTGGAGCTTCTAAGCGCTCTCCGTTTTTATTCGGATAGCTCAAATTCCAGCTAACGCGATTAAAGCCTTCTTTGTTGGTACCCTTTACGCTGTTTATCACATTTCCGCTAGCGTCTTTGATTACCAATACGATTGATGGTCCGTCTTGTAGACTTTCTGCTTCAAGAGCATCCCAACCAGGAAATTTGCCTGTACCTTTTTTCTCCGCAGCTTTACGCATGTCTTTTTTAGACTTTAACTTATCGGACATAAAATACGTGAAAGTTGCACCAAAAGCAGGATTTTTACCTTTCCATTCTGCATCACCTTGACTACCTACTCTACTCGATTGTTTATACCATGGTACGGTTTTAACAGGGAAAAGTTTAGCCGTAGCACTAGCGTCATACTCACGTAATGGTGAAATATCATCTAAAATGTAAATACCTCTGGCAAAGGATCCAGCTACCAAATCATTCTCACGACGTTGAATAGTAATGTCCCTTATCGGAATGGTTGGCATACCAGCTTCAAGCTTTGTCCATTTTCCACCTCCATCAAGCGTTGTGTACACTCCGAATTCTGTTGCGGCAAACAATAAATCTTTTTTTACATGATCTTGTACCAATCTCCAAATCAATAGCTTGTTAGGTAAGTTTCCATTGATAATAGACCAAGATTTTCCTTTGTCGCTACTTTTAAGAATATACGGTTTGTAATCTCCGTATTTATGATTGTCTAATGCTGCATAAACAATGTTAGCATCAAAAAGGTCTGCTCTAACATCATTTACAAAAGGAGTTTCAGGCACACCTTTTATCGTATTTAAACTAAACTTCCTCCATGTTGTTCCGCCATCTTCTGTAACCTGAATCAATCCGTCATCCGTACCAGCATAAATCAATCCCTCTTGTTTAGGAGACTCAGCTAATGACGTAATGGTATTGTAGTTGGACATTGCTTTAATATCCCAAGCGTTATCCCAACTTTGTGAAGTTCCATAATACGGGAATGTCATTCGTTCTTGGTTTAAGGTAAGATCACCAGAAATAGGATCCCAAGCATCTCCCCTGTTTTCTGATTTCCATACACGTTGCGATGCAAAATATAAACGAGTTGGGTTATGAGGACTCACAAGAATTGGAGCATCCCAATTAAAACGCTCAAACGGGTCTCCTTCCCTAGCTTGAGGTTGTATAAAAACACTTTCTAATGTTTTACTATCAATTCGCCATAAAGCCCCTTGTTGAAATTCGCCATAGGTAATATCAGGATTACCAGGTTCTGTTGCCGTTTGTGCACCATCTGCACCTAATGTTTTCCACCAGTCTTCACTAGCAATTCCGTCAGAACTTCTAGTTCTTGAAGGACCACCATGCGAGCCATTATCTTGCGTACCACCGTACACATTGTAAAAAGGTTTGGCATCATCTACGGCAATTTTAAAATATTGGGTAATAGGTAGATTTCGTACATATTTCCAGCTTTCGGTATTATCAAAACTTTCATATAAACCACCGTCTGTACCAATAAGCAAATAATTAGGATCGGATTTTTTAAAAACTAGCGCATGACTATCACTATGTTGGTTAGACCTGCTCATTTGCGTAAATGTCTTTCCGTGATCTTTGGTGACCAAAGCACTATTGTTCATAAAATAAACGGTACCTTCTTCATGTGGGGAAGCAATAATTTCTTGATAATAATGCGGACCGGTACCACCAGAAACAGCGTCGGATTGTTTTACCCAAGACTCACCACCATTGCTAGACATATAAAAACCACCTTTAGTTCTATCAAGCTCTAGCGCTGCATAAATAACTTCAGAATTAAAAGGCGACATGGCTAAGCCCGTTTTACCAAGATTAGATTTTGGTATACCGTTTTTCAAAGGTTTCCAAGTCTCTCCGCCATCTGTACTTTTATGAAGTCCTGATCCAGGACCACCACCAAGATAACCGGCAACCGTACGGTGTCTTTGCCATGTAGCAGCGTATAAAACATCAGGATTTGTTGGGTCTATCAACATATCTGTTGCCCCAACCCATTCGGCATCGCCCAAGGTACGTTTCCAAGTTTTACCGCCATCTGTAGTTTTATAAACACCACGATCACCGCCTTTGCTCCATAATGGACCTTGTGAAGCTACCCATAGGGTATTGGAATCTGTAGGGTGTACAATGATTTTTGATAGGTGTTCAGAATTTTCTAAACCCATATTTTTCCAAGTCTTACCATCGTCATGGCTAACGTAAATTCCGTCACCAAAAGCGGCATGGCGACCACCTACATTTTCACCTGTACCTACCCAAATTGTATGTGGATTACTAGGGTCTATGGTTACACAACCCATGGAGTATACATCTTGTTTCTCAAAAATAGGTTTCCAGGTAGTACCAGAATTCATTGTTTTCCACATACCGCCAGAACCAACGGCAACATACCAGATGTTTTCATTTTCTGGGTGAATGGCAATATCGGCAATACGACCAGAGGTCATTGCCGGACCAATATTCCTGAATTCTAGCCCAGCAAAGGGGTTTTTACTTTTTTCTTGCGCACGCAAAGTGTGGCCTAAACTACTAATGCATAGCAATAGTAGAAAGGACTTGATAATAGTCTTCATAGTTTGATTGGTTTGAGATAATGTTAATTTATAAATAACTATAAAACAATAGATTGGAAGGTAAAATATTAGTGCGATACTAAAGGGTATATCCGATAGATTTATAACCAAAATCCATTCATTTTATATGCTTGAATTTAGTGAAATGAGATAGTTATTTGGCAGTATTTAATATGGTTTTAACGTACAATTACAAATTTGATAATTGCAATGAGAATATTTCATAATTGAACACAAAACAATAATGTTTTTTAATGAAATACAACTAAAAATGTTAAAGGAAAAATTGGTTTTTCATTGGCAATTAAAACTAATCCTCTCTTAACTTGGAAATTACCAGACCTACATTTTTTTCTTCAAACTTGCCTAAAAACTTTAGGGCGTAAGTAACAATTTTAGATTTTGGAGCTTTTATAAATTCGCCAAGTCTTAAAACGGTGTTGTCCATTTGATGAATAGCGGCATCTTGGTGACCATCTCCTAATCCCCAAAGTAGATTTGCATTAACCCATGATAATTCGCGAGCTTTAGCCAAGCTAAAGTTTATAATTTGTTCATCAGTATTCTTTCCGGCGAGGTCTAGTAAAAATAATAGTGGAGATACCCTACTTAATCTGTCTTGCATTTCATTGACAATATTGCCAAGAATGGTATTTACTGCATTAAAATCATTTTCTATATTAATTATTTCTTTGCCTTGCATTACAGCGTTTGCTGCTAAACCCAAATCTAGATTAATGTGGGTATTGATGCCTAACATGATATGTTGTAGAATGGTTAGTGGGTCGTTTTTGGAATCAAATGCAAACTGCCAAGATTTACTGATTGGTTGGTTTGTTATATAACCGTTGTATGCATCTATATAGTAGTTGGCAAAGGCAACATCAAAAGTTTCCATTCGGGCATTATCCTCAAAATTCCCTAATTGTACCTCATTCAGAATTTCAGCAGTAACCCTTCTATATAAAAAAGCAAAATATCCTATGCGGTCATTGTTTACTATAGCATTATCAATGATGTTGTCTAATTGATTTAGAACTTCCTGTATGGTGGTTGGTCGGCTGATGGTAGTAATTGTTTAATTAATTAAAACTTATTTGTTGGTTAGAAATTTCAAGTTAAGCAAATGATTAGAAGTACTTCATTAAAATTTTAAAATCATTTTAAATGGTTGTTTTATAACTAAAACTGGTCTCTTAAATGATTTCAACCACATAAAATTTCAGTAGTCTATCTCCTTCACGCTAATAAAATAATGGTATGAACTAATGATTTAATGCAACTAAAAATATCTTGCGTGCTGTTAATCAGCTTTATATTAGAAATAAATAGGTCTGTATGAGTAGTAATATATATAGACTATAAAATTATCAAAAAGCAAAAAAGTATATAAATGAAAAATGAATTACCAAAATTGGTATTAGCAGGTATTTTAGGAACAGTGGTAATGACCATAATAATGTTGGTAGCACCACATATGGGCATGCCAGAAATGGCACCATGGAAATTATTGGCAGGCGCTATGAACTTACCCATAGCAGTAGGTTGGATTTTACATTTTCTTATGGGAATTCTATTTGCTTTAGGGTATGGTTATGTATTTGCTCCTAAAGTCAACATCTCTAATCTTTTCTTGAAAGGAATTGCCTTTGGTATCGTAGCACTTATTATGGCACAGATTGGTATGAAGGTAATGGGAGTGCTATTTGAAATGCCACCAATGGATGGTTCTATGCCAATGCGATTAGTGGCGATGTTAATTGGTCACATAGTATTTGGTGTGGTTACTGTAAAAACTATAGGAAAATAAGAACAATATGAAAAAGACAGATTTTAGTACGTTAAGAGCAATATTCATCAATTGTACCTTAAAAAAATCACCATCTAAAAGTCACACACGTAATTTAATCGATGTGTCGGCTAAGATTATGAAATCGGAAGGAGTTGATGTAGAGGTTTTAAGACTTGCAGATTTTGACATACCGGTTGGTGTACAGCCAGATATGACCAAAGAAGGATATGATAAAGATGATTGGCCAGAAATTTATAAAAAGGTAATGGCAGCTGATATATTGGTGATAGGTACGCCTATTTGGTTAGGTGAACGTTCATCGGTAGCTACAAAACTTATTGAACGATTATACGCTATGAGCGGATACCAAAATGATAAGGGGCAATACGTGTATTATGGCAAAGCCGGTGGATGTATTATTACCGGAAATGAAGATGGAGTAAAACATTGTTCTATGGGGCTATTATATGCACTTCAACATATAGGCTATAGTATACCACCACAGGCAGATGCTGGTTGGATAGGTAAAGTTGGACCCGGACCCAGTTATGGAGATACGGAATGGGATGGCGAAAAAATTGAGCCACCAGTAGGTTTTGATTCTGAATTTACGAATCGTAACACCACTTTTATGTCATACAATCTAATGCATTTGGCTAAAATGTTGAAGGATAACGAAGGATATCCGTCTTACGGAAATTCAAGAAAAGATTGGGATGACGGTACACGTTGGAATTTCGAAAATCCGGAGTATAGATAACTAACGGATGCTTTTTTCATCCTAATTATAAAATTTAAAGAAAATTATCATGAGTAAAAATGTATCAGAACAACTACTAGATATTTTACAAAGTGTTGGAGTAGACAAAGTATATGGAGTAACGGGTGATGCCTTAAACTTTTTTGTTAAAGCAATAGAAGAACGAGACACTGTTGATTGGATCGGTATGAAACACGAGGGCAATGCTTCTTTTGCCGCCTTTGGGCATAGTCAAACCAGTAACAATTTATCGGTCTGTGCAGGTACCGTTGGTCCTGGAGCTTTACACTTGATTAATGGATTATACAATGCTAAAAAAGAACGCACGCCTGTAATTGCCATTACAGGTCAAATTAATCAGAAACAACAGGGTACCAACTTTTTTCAAGAAGTAGATTTAAAAAAGGTATTTGATGATGTTTGTGATTATCAGGCGGTTATAGAAACACCAGAACAGGCACCCATGGTTATACAACGAGCCATTAAAATTGCCATGGCTAATAATGCTGTTTGTAGAATAGAGTTACCTGCAAACGTTGCAGAAATGAAGGCAAAAAATGAACAGTTTATTCATCCAATTAAAAAATACACATCTCGTTTAGTACCTGATGACACCAGCATTTTAGAAGCTGCTAAATTATTAAATGGAGCGAAAACAGTTGGTATTTTAGCAGGTGACGGTTGTCGTGAGAGTCGTAGTGCAGTATTGGAGTTGGCTAAAAAACTACAAGCACCTATAACCCATAGTTTACGTGCTAGCGATATTTTTGATCATGATACTGATAATGTTGTAGGGCTTACTGGCTTAATAGGAAATCCTTCAGGTTATAATGCCGTTATGAATTGTGATTTATTACTGATGCTAGGTACTGATTTTCCATATATAGACTTTCTTCCACATCAAACAAAAACGATACAGGTAGATATTAGACAAGAAAATATAGGAAATAGAACCTCAGTATCACTAGGTGTATGGAGCGATATATCATCATTTTTAGAATTGTTGAATCCGAAAGTTGATCAGAAAAGCGATACAGCGTTTTTAGATAAATTAAGAGGTAATTTTATAGATTGGAGAGCGAATATGAAAAAACAAGCCTCTCCTACCCGTGATCATGAACCATTGCATCCACAAATATTTGCAGACTTGGTAAACGAGCATGCAGCAAACGATGCCATTTTCACCGTAGAAACTGGTACCTCTGCTATATGGGCGGCACACCATATATCTTTTCATAGTCAAAGAAGAGTTATTGGTTCTTTTAATCATGGTTCTATGGCTGTAGGGTTACCTTCTGCCATTGGCGCTCAATTTGCAAATAAGAATAAAGAAATATGGGCATTTTGTGGAGACGGAGCCTTTAATATGTCTATGCAAGATTTTATAACAGCTGTTAAATATGAACTGCCAATTAAAGTCTTGATATTCAATAATTCAGAACTAAGCTTTGTTAAGTTAGAAATGGAAGAAGCAGGTTTGGCAGCAAGCCTAGACGCTTTACATGAAACCAATGTCAATTTTGCTGAATATGCTAAACTTTGTGGTGGTGATGGTGTTAGGGTCGAGCATGCAGAAGATATCGATGCAGCCATTATACAAGCTAAAGCAAGTAAAAAACCATTTATTATTGATGCTGTAGTTAATAGTGGAGCATTGTCCTTACCGCCTCATATTGGCATTAAAGAAGCTATTGGCTTTGGTACCTCTAAAGTAAAAGAAGTAGGTCAAATAATTAGTGGAGATAAGGGACAATGGGAAAACTTAAAAAAAGAGTTGTATTCTTATTTTGATTAATATTTAGGAAGGTTTGGTATTATGAGTATACCAGCTTTTTAAAGTGATTCTTTATATCTAAAATATGAGATATGGAGAATCACTTATATTTACAGTAACTTTTTTTGCCTTGCATTACACTTGCTATTAAATTCAAATTTATATTTACGGTATTTGTAATAGAAGTTATTATTTATTACAATTCCCTAATTTTTATATTTCGAAACCAAGACTCAAAATACCAATTTTGAAATGCAATTTTACCTTGGGTTGCTTTACCGAAGCCAGGTGCGTTTTTAAATTTTGAGTTGGCAACTTTATTTTTCCAAGCGGCGGAATTTATTTCTTCTTGGGCCGTAAGTACGCCGTTAAGATAAAACTGAATTTTTCCGTTTTGTTGAATAATTCGTGTGGTATTCCATTGCCCAACCGGATTTGCTTCAACGGTATTTAGTTGTGGAGCTAAGCCCCATATAGTACCTGGTCTTTTTAAAGGAGTTTTAGTATCCATATGTTCTGGTTCCAATAACTGGTACTCAACACCAGTATTGTATGTTGCTTTGTATTCAGGAGTTTCTTGCACATTGATAAATGCACCACCGTTTCCTCTAAGTGCCATTTGCCAATCAAATTGCAACTCATAGTTTTCGTAAGCCTTATTGGTTACTAAATCCCCAAATATTTTACTTTCATCCGTAGCATTACAAAAAATCATACCATCTCTTACTTCCCAAGCAGAAAATTTGGTGGAATCTGGTTTATTGAAAAGATGCCAGCCTTCTAATGATTTACCATTAAAAAGTAAGTTCCAACCCTGTTCTTTTTCAATATCCAACAATTCATTGTGAGCCTTGTTTTTAGCTGCTATATCTTTAGAACGTTCAATTGTAAAATCTTTTTTCTTTTCAGTTTTACAAGAGGTGATGATAAATAAGATTAATACTAGAATGCAAAAGGAGGATTTGGTCATTGATGTAATTTATTATAGTAAAATGATGAATTCGGTCAGGTAATATCAGAAATAAAGTGGTGATTTCAAATAGAAATCACCACTTGATCTAGAAAGAAGCAATTTTACTACGTTCTATTTCTTACAAAAGAGAATAAAATATGTATTTACTAAATAAATATGACAAAATCGTAGTAGTAAATCTCGCTTATCTAATATCTTACTCGATAACAATATCGAATTCGATATATTGAAATGCACTTTTTAAGTATGTGAAATTATAATATACAACCCCATAATAGTAAGTACCGCTCTCCCAAGCTATATCTTCTGTAATGGGGGTGGCTTCTGGAAAATTGTTGTCTTCCGAAGCACCAATTTTAAGAGGTACCCCATACATATAATGGTTATTAAAGTTTGTATTATAACTATTGGCAAAAGTTCTAACCTCTTCAAAACCTGAGTGTTCTTTAACCTCTGTAACGATAACTTTAGAAAAATCAATGGCTTCTAAGGTTTCAGGCTTGTGGTTGTGACTTTTCTTGATTAATAGACCATACATAATACCATCTCCCTTTATCTCTCCTATTTGTATGGATGACCATATTGACTCGTTTGTGCTAAAAAATGCTTCATCAGGATTTCTGAATTCGCCATTATTGTAAAAATTGTTAAATCCTCCCGTGCCCTCAACATTTATCTTGTCTACTCCAAATACATCTACATGCGGATTAACTTCTGGAAAATCTGCAGCATCAATCAATTCAATGTTTCTGACTTCTTCTGAAGATGTTCCGTTTTGGTCTGTAACAGTTATTATAAAATCAAAAATTCCTTTAGGTGCTTCTGCAGGTATATCAAAATGCTGATGCATAGTAGCATTTTTTAAACCTTGATATTTATCCCAAACCATTTCAAAAGACCAATCTGTTGAATACGTTTCTCCTTCTCTTTGCTCAATATTTATAGTAACCAGATCTAATAAGTCACCTGCTAAAAACTCTGCATTAAAGTGAAAATCTTCTCCTACCACTCCAAGTTCATTATTAAATAATCCTACCTCAACTTCTGATACCGTAGGGGATATTAAATTAATTTCTTCGTCGTCATTACTGTCACAAGAATGAAGTAAAAGCATTAGGGGAATTATTGGAAGTAGTAAAAATTGTAATGTCTTGTTAATTTTAAAATTCATTCTATAATTAATTTTATGTATCAAAACCATTTGATTATAATGTTAAACACCGCAACCAATAGAGTTAAAAACAAAGTATATTTTTCTATGCTGTTTATTCTACTATTTTAATATCAATAGATGTTCTACTTTGCCAGCCGGTGGCATCTGTAACCGAATAGGCACAGTGGTAATCGCCCGTATCAATATCAGTTGGGATGGTTACGGGAATATTAATTTCATAGCTGGTCAAGGATCCTTCAATTGTAAAGTTTTCTACATAAATCAAAGGATTAACAGGGCTTTGAATTTCGCCTAATTCGCATTCCGTTACTTGGTCATCATGGGTATGATGGTCAAAATTATGATGGATATCAATGCTGTATGCAGCAAGTTCGCTGTTGTCGGTCACCATAGCCCTAAAATTATAAGTTTCTCCTCTGGAAAGTAAAGCACAGCCTTGAGGAAAACCAGCAGTATAATTAACACTGATAGTTGGTTTATCTTCGTCTATTTCAGTGCTGTCATCACTGGAACACGCCGCAGCTAGCAGTATGATGAATAAAAAATAAAAATGTTTGAATGTAGATTTCATAAGATTAGTTTTAAAACCGCACAGCACGCTTTTGTGCTATGCGGTTTTGTTTTATTAATTAAGCAGTAACATCTATATGCGTTTCATATTCAATAGTGTCACCATCTTCATCTTCAACAGTAAATATGATATGATATTCTCCTGCAGGAGCAGTAGCAGGTACATCTATATGCTCATGGAATTCTGCTTCGGTTTCTTCGTGATAACCTTCTAAAAATTCTTCTTCATAATCCCATTCTACTTCTCCTTCACCAGGTGTAACACCGTCTGCATGTATATCTACAGCAATACTATGTATGCCATGTGCAGCAAGTATCATAAACTCAATATGAAAGTCATCTCCTCTTGCAACCGTTTCATCCATTTCAAAGCCACTAATAGTAATGGTGTCCATGATTTCAAGGTGACCATCTACTTCTGTGCTATTCCCCAATTCGTCGGTTACCAAAAGTTCAATATGGTACTCCCCTGAAGGAATATTGCTAGGAACATCTACATGCTCATGAAATTCAGGATTAATTACCAAGTATTTAGCATCTGTAAATACTTGTTCAAACTCCCAATCTACTTCGCCTTCTCCAGCAGTTACCTCGTCTGAATGAATAGAAAGCGTTATGCTGCTAACTGTAGCTTCTGCGTTGATTTCTGCAGCTAAATGAATGTCTGCACCTTTGAAGGCATATGCTTCTTCTGATTCATGGTCATGGTCATGATCGTCATCCCCATCTTCGTCATGGTGCCCTTCACCATATTCAAAACTGATAATTTCGGGAGCGCTTAACTCAATACTGTCATCATCATCGCTACTACATGATTGTAAAAAGAGTCCTGGAGCCGCAATGAGTGCTAAAAATTTTAAATTCTGTTTCATAATGGTTGTTTTCATTGTACTAATTTTTAATTTGATTACTGATTACTGATTACTGATTACTGATTATTGAAAGGGTACCGTTAGTGATAATGAGATATTTCTACCGGCTTCTGGCACATCTATGAGCCTATAAAAACTAGTATGATTAAAATATTTGGTGTCGAATACGTTATTCAGTTTTACGCGCATTTCTAGTGGTAAGCTGTTTTTAAACACATCCAATTCTGATAAGAAAGACATGTTCAATACTTGATAGCCGTCTGTTTTTTCTTCTGGTGGCACAATTTCTTCTTGTGCTGCGGTAATTCTATAATCCGCAATCAATTGTGGTTTGTTAAAAATCAAAAGCTTTTCAAATTGATATCGGGCAGATAACAATCCAGATAAAGGCGGAGAAAACGGTAATGTAAATCCTTTTTTAGGACCACTGGTTTGCTCTGAATACACATACTCTACAGATGCATCTAACTGCAAGTTTTTAGTAATAGTAGCACTTGCGTTGAATTCACCACCTATTCTAAATACTTCAGCCTGCGTGTACTCGTAAATTTGTATGGTTTCGTAATAACTTGAAGTTGGATTCAGGTAAATATAATTTTGAAAAATATTTACGAACGGACTAACGCCAACACTGAAAGAGTTTTCAGTATGTTCTACGGATAAGTCTAGCTGATACGAAACTTCGGGGTCTAAATCTAGATTACCTCTTTCGTAGCGATACATGTGATAGTTAACTCCGTCAGACGCCAATTCGTTAGCCAATGGCATTCTAAAACTTCTACCTACATTTATTTTGTAACTGGTTTTATCTTGAATATAACTTAACCCTAAAGAAGCACTAAGACTCCCAAAATCTAAGGTTTTGTCTTTAGACCTTTGTTGGTGAATATATGATGTGGAACCATCGGCATTATTTACAGTTGAAGGATACCAATCATAATATGCCTTGGTATCTACCCTACCGACATCATAACGCAATCCGCCTAAGACATGAAAATTAGAATTAATCTCAAACTGATCATACGCAAAAACACCCGCTGTAAAACGGTTGTATTCTGGTATTAGAAATCCCCAACCACCAATATTATTATTTTGATATTCCGTGTTTAGACCAACCACCATATCATGTTTATCGGTAGGGTTAAAGTCGTCTCTAAAATTTAAGGAGTAGGTGTTTTTAATGAACAACCTTTCTTTAGTGTCCGGTGGTGTAGGCATATACCCGTGCGGTACAGGTTCTGAATGTTCTTCTCTATTATTGTTTTGATAACCAAGATCTATATGTAATAAATGTTCCCCGGCACTGATTGAAGTATTGTTCGTTATTTTAAAGTGATTTACTTTGTGATATGGAAGGTCAACATCTCTGTTAGAGCTATCATAATCTATACTAGAAGTTCGTACTTCCAAGCCATGTGCATTGGCAAAGAATCCATTTTTTGCATTTACATTACTAAAAACGGTTTCAGATTTGAATCCCTCAGTTACATAACCAATACCTAAACTGGCATCTGCTTCGTTACCTGCAGTGTTCCTTAAATTATTATCATCTAGTTCAAAAACATAGTTTTCATAATTGATTCTATCTGCGGGAACTTTATAATCTGCATAATCCCTATAGGTTAATCTACCTCTATAGAACCATTTATCTTTTCTAGATGTTATACCAGCTGAAACACCCAACAGATCATTATTACTTTCTCCAAGGATATTGACTTCACCACCAAAAGAATTGGGTAACGGAGTTTGGTTAGGTTGAATATCTACCACACCGGCAATAGCATCAGAACCATATAATAAAGAAGCCGGACCTTTAATGATTTGAATGTTTTCAATACCGTGTTGGTCAATTTCTAGACCGTGGTCATTGCCCCATTGCTGTGCTTCGTGTTTAATACCATTTTGTACCACGGCAACCCTATTAAAACCCAAACCTCTAATAACCGGTTTTGACTGCCCAGAACCAATATTGATCGTACTCACTCCGGCAATTTTACTCAAAGTTTGCATTAAGGTGTTTTCTCTATTCTGTTCAAGAAATTCTTTGGAAACCGTTTGGGTAACAATAGGAACTTCTTTTGCTTCCCTTCTTTTAGTTTTTCCGTTGACTTTGACCTCTTCAAGAACCGTTGCGGATTCAACCAAATAAACCTTTAATTCGTCCATATTTTGCTGTACGTCAACACTTAGGGTTGTAGGTTCGCAACCAATATGAGATAAGGTAAAAGTGTAGGTGCCTTTAGTCACATTGTTGATGGTAAAAGCACCATTTTCTGATGAAACTGCATAAATTTTTTTACCTATAATTGTTGCACCTTGGGCAGGTGTAAAGTCTTTTGCGTGTTGCACAACCCCTTTTATTTGAAAAGAATCTTGTGCAAACGCTGTTGAGCAAAGACTAAAAATTAGCCAAATACCCAGTATTTTCTGAAACATAATAGTGTACTATAAGAATTGAATAGTTGTCCTTCAAAAAGGACCAAGGCAAAATCAAGACATATAGCTTATTGAAAATAATAGAGTTGTAAATAACGGTTACCCATTGTAGGAACGTTGTAAACTCAATTTCTAAGCGAATATGTAAAGAATACTTATAGTTTTATTGGTGGTGGTCTTGAAAAAAGAGCTCTTGTAATAAGGCTGCTAGTGGTAGAGTAACTATAGTTGTTAGTTACTTCAATCGGTATTAAAAATATAATATGTTCTAATTGGATATCATTGGAATCTGGAGCAATACTTGGGGTCAGATTATGAGTAATGGCATGGTCACATATGGCACATGTATCATCAGCATCATCAATATGAGACATCGCATGAAGACCTGTCAATTTCATGGCTAGAAAAAGAACGAGGAGCAAGCTGGTGATATTTATTTTATATCGACTAAGTTTCATTAAAATGAAAACAGTTTTGAGCGATGGTGTAACAATGTGTTAAAAAATATCTGACAAATATATCAATTTTTATTGTAACGCAACTAAGTTGCATTAGTAATTTTAATTGGAAGTATATAATTTTAATTACGCAATTTCTATTTCAATTTGTAACCAGAACAGTCGGTTAGTATATAATTAAAATGTTCTATATCATCTTTGTTAAGTTTTAAAGTGCCTGTAATTACAACGAGATCATCGGTTTTAAAGCTGGGTTTGGATTTAAATTGAATTTCTACTGCCGTCTCCGGTCCGCCATTACCACAAAAGAAACACGATGCTAACGGGTTTTTAGATAACACAATTAGCTCTCCGGTTGGTGAAATATCTAAATAATAGCCTGATAAGGAAACCTGTTTACCCACAAGGTCGGACATCTCTTTACTAAATTCTGGATATAAGAAATTAGAATCATAGGAAACAAAATACTTTTCAGTGTATGAAATATCTGCCAAGTCTTTCCATGTAAGTTCTACTTGGCCTACGGCGCTTATGGAAATTAGCATTATTAGTATATGGAGGAATCTATTTTTCATCACTTATAATTTTTGAAATATTCATTTTTAATATAGGTAGTATGGCTAAAACAATTGAAACCATAGCTATGACTATAATGATACACAATGTTTGTACCATATCAGGAGTTGAAAATGTAAGTACAATATCTTGCTGAAACTGAGATTTGAACATACTTATAATAAACTGCAAGCCTACCTGCGAAAATATGAAACCTAAAATCAATGAAACAGTTAACATGATAATACCTTCAGCGGCTACAATACAAAACAACTGAAAATTACTTGCACCATAGGTACGCATTAGGGCAAGATCAAAAGCACGTTCTTTGACCATTTTATAAAGGCTAATGAAAATGGTTATGCATGAAATGAGCAATATGACATATGCGATCCAAGAAATGGCTTTGACCCCAACACCGGTAAATTGAAATAACCGTTCTAATTCATATTTAGGCAATGCAGCTTGCATATTGGTTTGGGCATTAATATTTCTAGGCATTGTCATTAATCCCATAGGGCTTTTGAACGAAACTAGAATAGAGGTTACTTCACGTTCATCAGCTTCATGTGTATCATGTTCATGATTTTCTTCATGTTCATGTGTATCATGAATTTCCTCTTTTTCTTCCTCATGATGGTGTACATCCCAAATACTAGCAAGGTTGGTGATGATCAGTCTGTCAATTACTTTATAAGTAGGCTTATAGATACCAACAACTGTAAAAGATTGATCATGTTCTTCAATCGTATTTTCTGTTAGTCCATGAGAACTCAGAAACGTATCGCCTAATTTTAGTCCTAATTTGTTAGCGACGTCATTACCTAAAACGACCTCTAGGGACTGACTCACTTCCTTTCCCTCTAATAGCTCTGCCTCATATATATTCACAAAACCTAGAGTAGAACCTACAATACGATAACCTTTATAATTGTCACCATAGGATATAGGAACAGCGTCTTTGATCATAGGGTTTTTAGACAGCTTTTGTACTTCGGTATACGAAATATTTCCCGTAGGATTATCAATATGTAACACAGAGGAAAGTACCAATTGCAACGGACTCCCCTTGGCTCCTACTACCATTTCTATGTTACCTAATCCGTTTTCGAACTGATTCTGTATAGAAGTGTCAAATTGCTGAATGCCAAGTAATAACGCAACACTAATGGAAAGCGAGAAAATGCTAAGAAACGCATAAAGCGGTTTATGAAATAGGTTTTTAAGACTAATGATTAAGTTGTTCATAACGTCATCACATTTTTAAATGATGATTTAATTCGTGCGTCATGGGTGATGACCACTAAATTTGCTTGATGTTGTTTGGCTTGTTGTTGTAATAAATTCATCACAATTTCGCAATTTTCATCGTCTAAACTAGACGTTGGTTCATCGGCAAGAATCAGTTTTGGCTGGTGTATTACTGCCATGGCAATACCTAAACGTTGCAATTGCCCTACACTAAGTTCATTTACTTTGCTTTTCTTGTTTTCAATTAAATCTAATTGCTTCAATAAAGCATCTATATTTTTTTCATCGATAGCTTTTTTACTAATAAAAAGTCGTGCCTTTAAATTATCATACACATTTAAAGATGTAATAGCATGACTTTTTTGAAAGACAAGCCCAATGTGTTGCCCTCTAAATGTATCTAATTGCGAATGGGATAAGGAGTTGATAAGTACTTCATCAATTTTAATAGAACCAGCAGTTGATTTTTGTAAACCGGCTAATAAATGAAGCAAGGTAGTTTTGCCAATCCCAGATTTACCAAGAATAACTAAATGTTCTTGCTCCTTTAGAGTAATATTAGGAAAGCGAAAAAGCTGTTCCTTATTCTTATATTGAAATTCAAGTTGATCTGTTTGTACCATATAATTTTACGGCGTTTTTATGCTATGGGCCATCGATCTTGTTGTGGAAATAGTTGTTCTTTCCATAAGTCTATCTCTGGTTCAGTTAGAACACACTTTTCTAATTCAGTAATCATTTCTTTTTTATCCACATGCTGCCCTATGAACACCAATTCTATTTTTCTATCTCCAAAAAGCACATCCCAGTCAGACTCGATATCACTTTGGTTTTCAGCAAAAGCACCATAGCTAACGCGTTCTGCCAAAGGCATTGAAGCCCACCAAACCCCAGCGGAATCAGCTTTGCAAGAGCCTCCTGCAGAGCTCCATAGTAATGCTTGGTCTGAACGTGAAGCTAACCAGAATAAACCTTTACTTCTAATTATATTCTGTGGAAATCGTTGATTTAAGTAATTTAAAAAACGTTCTGGGTGAAATGGTTTTTTACTTCTAAAAACAAAAGAACTTATACCGTATTCTTCGGTTTCTGGAACATGTTCATTTTCTAACTCTTGTAACCACCCTGCTGATGCTTCGGCTTTTTCATAATCGAATAAACCGGTATTGATTACATTTTCTAGCTCAACATTAGAATTTTCAGCATTTATAATACGCGCCTCTGGATTTAGTTTTTTAATTATAGCCCTAAGTTCATCAAGTTCATTTTCTGTCACCAAATCAACTTTATTTAATATGATGACATTGGCAAATTCAATTTGATCGGTCAATAGATTCACAATAGTTCTATTATCCCCTTCAATATTGGTTAAATCTCTGCTGGTCAAATAGTCTGAGCTTGAAAAATCTTTCAAAAAATTAAAAGCATCAACAACGGTTAGCATGTTATCTATGTAGCTAAAACGACTTAAATCAATATTACCATCTTCGCTTTCAAAAGTAAAGGTCTGCGCAACAGGAATGGGCTCACTTATACCGGTACTTTCAATTAACAAATAGTCAAACCTATTTTGGGTAGCTAATTTTTCAACTTCAATCATTAAATCTTCTCGCAGCGTACAGCAAATACAGCCGTTAGACATTTCTACAAGTTTCTCCTCGGTTCTAGAAAGCGTATTTTCATTTTCTATGAACTGGGCGTCTATATTTACCTCGCTCATATCATTAACGATTACGGCAACTTTTAAGCCTTTTTTGTTATGTAGTACATGGTTGAGCAAGGTTGTTTTTCCAGCTCCTAAGAATCCGCTTAAAACGGTAACAGGCAATTTTTTCATTTGTTGATAATTTTGTTTGTGCCTAAGCTTAAATTAATAGCATTTTCTAAAGTTTGAGGCGCACTACCCGGTCCAATGGTTAATAGTTTTGAACCTGTAACGGGAATACCGTTAAACGGTCTTACAAAAATTTCACCATCAGGATTTCTCTCAAAATAGATGTAGTTTTTTTCTCCCTTTATTTTAGTACATCCCTTTACCCTTAAAATGCTTTTAGGTAAAGCTTTGCAAATAGTATAAATAACTTTTTGATCGGGAATTTCAGGTAAGTCGGTCGAACAAGAAGACCAATGTGCTTTTTGATGTTCAAGCTTTTTTATTGAGTTTGTAGATGGTTCTAATTCTGGAAGTAGACTAACATCTAACTCGTCCAAAGTCACAATTTTAGCAAATGAATTGATGACTTTTATTTCTTTTCTAACAATGTCTTCCCTGTCTTTTGAAACCTTTTCAAGATGCGTAAGTATAATGAGCGAAGACACTTGTATTTGATTAGACTCTAGTTCATTATGTTCTCCCCTTAGCTGCCAGTTTTTAGTATCTACTACTGATATTTGTATAGGAGGCAAATACCTTTCATTTAGCCCTACTCCTAAAAATTCAAGTAGCGAACACGCGTCAGAAGTTCCGTTTGCTTCAATTAGTGTGATTCCGTTTTTTCGTTTGGGAATTCTATTTACTGAATCTCTAAGTTCCATAATGCCGCTACAGCAAATACAGCTACCGCTTAGTGCTTTAATAGATTTTAAATCTAACTTTTTGGTCAACTGTTGGGCATCCATATGGGCATTCTCATAATCGTTAAGAACAATGAAAGGATCCCAACCTTTGTCAATATAGCTATTGACCAAGAATTTTAATAAGGTCGTTTTTCCGGCACCTAAAAAACCAACTACGGTAATAATAGCTTCCATTGTACAATTGGTTTTTTGCGGAATTATATTTCAATTCGGTTTAGCAAATTCATTTTTTCAATTAAATCTCCAGTAATAGCAACTACAGCAGGCTTAGGAATATTGTCATCATCAAAAGGCCATGTACTGGTAGGATTATTTTTGTCTACGGTTTGCTCACCTGGGTGTTGAACACTTAAAAACAAGGTTTTTCCATCAGGAGAAAACCAAGGACCTGTAAGTTCAGCATCATTTGGAGCAGATGCAACACGAATTACTTTACCGGCATCGGGTCCAAATCTTGGTATTACAAATAGGCTATTGTTTTTAAAAGCCATGTATGGCTTATCTGCTTTGTTCATGGAACTGCCAGACATATCTGTAGTGATCCAAAGATTGCCCGACATATCAAAAGCTAAATTATCTGGGCATGAAAATCCGTTTTCATCGCCTCCCGCCAAATACGTTTCGGCTTTAAAACTCAAAGCATCAAAAGCTCCGTTGTTTTCTTCGATTTTCAAAATAGAACCGTGAAAATCTCCTTTGGGTTTATTATTGGTGAGTGTAATAAAAATGTTGCCGGTTACAGGGTCTATTTCTATATCTTCAGGTCTGTTCAAAGCTGTGGCACCAAGAAGCTTGGCTGCTTCTCTTGCCCTGATCAATACCTCGGTCTGATCTTTGAAATTACTTTTTAATACAGCTTGAGTTTCCCAATCTAGTGCCAGCCAAATACCATTGATAGTATCGGCTACATATAAGGTTCCTTTTTTTAAGGAACCTGGCTCAGATGAAATAAACTTGTATAAATGTTCATCATTTTTATCATCTGCCGTATAGGCTACTACCCTTTTATCGTCTAATTCATATAAGGTGCAGCATTCGTGGGCAAATCTGCCTAAGGCAATATGTTTTTGTGCTGTGCCATCTTTTGGGTTTACTTCAACCACCCAACCATAATGCTCTGGTGGGTAGTTATAAAAATTTTCCCAACCGTAATAACTATTTCTATGTGTGGCTACTTTAGCTTCGTCATATTCCGTTTCTCCAAAAAAACCATCATAGTTTTCTTCACAGGTAAGAAATGTTTTCCATGGTGTTATACCGCCTGAGCAGTTGCTATTTGTGCCAATAATAGTTGATTTGCCTTTTATGGGGCTGTCCCAATTAACGCTTATTGGTGTTTTACCATTAATTCGGCGATTATGAGGGTCGTTTTCAACCACTTTCCATGCGCCATTTTCTTCTTTGATCCTTACAATAGTACCACCAACATCATACATCTCTTTATCAACTTGCTCTTTGGTTCTATGTTCAGAAGGGTTTTCATATTTTTTGGCATCAAAATCAGATACATAAAGCGGATTTACATACTCGTGGTTTACCCATAATAATCCGTCTTTTGGATTATTGTCATCGAAAGGAATAAAACAGGTAAAATCATTATTAAAACCAAAAGTGTCAGTATCACTAATTTTATCGCCCCATTTAATGACGGTATGGTAATCAAGTCCGTTAGCCAAAACCAAATCATCTTTATTAGTTGCGGATAAACCCATTAAATCAAAAGCTTTTAATGTACTAATCTTTTCTTTTGAGATTTGTCCAAACCCATTAGTTGGTGTTGCCGTGCTACCACAACTAATTAAAAACTGTGGCATAACTACAGTACCTAGCCCTGCTTTCCCCATAAAGGAAATAAATTTTCTACGGTTGTATGACATAACATTTTTAATTAAAATGGAATTTTTCTTGACAAATTAAATTTGAATAAATAGGATAAAACTTATGTTCCTGTTCGTTGTAAATTTTTCCTTTTATAGTAACGGATGGTAATAACATAGAGCTTAAATCGTTGCTGAGTTCTTTAATTTTAAAATTCAAATAATATGAAAGCAGTAGATTTTCAAATTGGTTATTGTTCCAAAATTTTGAATATCTCTTTTGTTCTTCAATTTTTTTATAAAGATGTTCTAACCCAGTTATATTTTTAAAGATTTGAGTCTCTAGCGCATCTAAAATAATTTTATTTTTACTGGAGAGTATAAAAAATATAGTTCCAATATTTTTTGTTTTTATTAATGTTTTAAGGCATTCTACTGTTTTTATATCCTTTGAAAATGTATTCCCTAACGAGGTGTAAAAATAATTTTCGTAACTATACATCGCGTTGATTACCGGCTCTAAATTATCTGTTGGACATAAAAGAAATAGGTTGTTTTGCATTAAGAAAAATATGATATAATGATAATGGTAAAAAAATTATAAGTTTTTAAAGGCTTCTGTTTCCATAATGGATATCGATTCAAAATTGTTTGGCTCTTCCGTGTTTATAACATCAAAGTTTCTAACATCTACATAGTCATTAAATTCTTCACTTGTGTTTATGATTACACCACCAAGCAGAAAAATTCTTTTACAAGAGAATTCACTTAAACTCATTTTTACCAATTGTTTTATTTGTTTATCAATGGCAATATAAGTGTAGTCCGTTATGGCTTTTTTTGGATTGTCAGAATTGATGATATCATGTTTAAAAGGCATTAATGACTGTTCCAATTGAATTTGTTGATGATCGTAGTACACGTTTTGAGGAACATAAATTGGTTCTTCACTTTTTTCGCTAAACCGTTCCAAAGCAAGCATTAGAGCGCCACAACTGTTTGTTAGCCTAGATTGACCAATTCTGCGCATACGGCCAAGTTCACCTTCATCTGTAATGCCAATATGTGGACCATAAAAGATAAATGCATCTCCATCATCTGGAATATGGTGAGAAAAAGCGACCATGCCTGTGAATCCAGAAAAGGGTAATCCACCTAGTCCGCCCATGGTAAATGGTCTACTTAATACTTTACGGAAATCTGTAGAAACATTTACATCATCAGAACAGACTGATGTAGCAAAAAGCATTTTTTTGAGGTCTGATTTATATTCCGTTTCCAGAAGAGATAAATAACTATCGGTTATTTCAGCTCCAGTTTTTGCGGTAGGATAATGTTTGTTTACAGTTTCTTTAATTTCCATGATTGTGTCGTTTAGATGATTTTATAAATTGTCTCCTTTCTGTAATGCATTGAAAAATTCTGATCTTATTTCAGTTTTATTGAATTCGCCATCATATTCAATAGTAGTAGTAAAACTATCTTTATCCTTAATGCCCCTAGAAGACACACAAAGGTGTTTGGCGGTAATCATAACAATAACATCTTTGGTATTTAATATCCCTTGTAAATCTTTTAAAATTTGTAAAGACAATCGTTCTTGTACCTGTGGGCGATGTGAGTAATAATCCACTAAGCGGTTAATTTTTGATAAACCAATAACTTTATCTTTTGGAATGTATGCAATATGTGCGTGCCCGGTAATAGGTAAAAAATGATGCTCACAAGATGAATCTATTGTGATATTTTGTTCAATAAGCATTTTCTTATATTCATACTTATTCTCAAAAACCGAAAGCTTAGGTTTGTTTTTTGGGTTTAAACCGTAAAACAACTCTTTGACATACATTTTTGCGAAACGGTATGGCGTACCAGATAAACTATCATCGGTTAAATCTAGACCTAGCTCTTCCATTATTTTGGAAAAATGATGCTGAATACTTTCTATTTTTGCATCGTCACTTTTTAAAAAGGCATCTGCCCTTAACGGGGTTTCTACGTTTGAGGAAATATGATTGTCCCCTACTATCTCTATGTGTTCTTTATCCTTCATTTACACAACAATTATCTGTAGCACATTTACAGTGTTTTCTATTATATAAGTGTAACATTACTAAAGCAATGGCGGGTATATATATTGCAAATTCAGGTATTGGGAAAAGTTCTAATTTTTCATTTAGAATTATTGTTGCCAAAACAGACCAACTTAACCAAAGCATAGGTTTCATCCATTTAAGAGTTGTAGTTTTGGTTGACCAGAAAATGGCAAAAAATGAAATTGCCAAGAATAGGTAATCCATAAATTTCCACCACGTTGGCGGACCGTCACAACAGGTTGCTGCACCAGCTTGGGCTAGAAATAAAAATGGAGTAGCAATGCAATGAACAAGACATAACGAACTAGCGAAAGTGCCCAGAATGTCAGATTTTTGTTTAATTAATATCATTGAAATTTATGTTAATACAACTGAGTTGCAAATGTAGATATAATATTTGTTAATGCAACAAGGTTGCGTTATATTTGTTTTATGGGAGTAATTAGAAAAACTAAGGCCGTAGAGGTTTTGCTTAATGAGTTTAATACTAGCTCGGTAGCTATTTCTGCAAAAGCATTAATTGAACAGTTGGGCGATACATTTAATAAAACCACCATTTATCGTGTGTTGGATAAGTTAGAAGATGATGGTGTTCTACACTCCTTTTTAGGGAAAGAAGGCTTAAAATGGTATGCAAAATGTAATGGTTGTACTTCCACTGAACATAAAGATGTGCATCCCCATTTTCAATGTCTTAGCTGTGGTCGTGTAGATTGTTTAACCTTTACCGTACCACTACCACAGATACCAAATAGAAAAATTGAAGTTTCGCAGTTATTGATTCAGGGCAGATGTGAAGAGTGTTTCGCATAACATTTTCTAGAATTAGTATAAAATAAATGTCTATAGTTTTAGTATAACTATTGTTGAAACAAAAGACTAATCTTTCATAAAAAAGGTTTTTAAAAATAAATTCTCAATTAAATTATAATTGTTTTTATTTTTGCCGCTTGCAAATGAAAAACGCCAAGCATCTTATTGCTCTGTTTTATATTACCTTGATGTTAATTTTCAAGGTAGCGGGTATACATGCACTTTCTCATCATGCAGATGAAACAGATATTCAGCATTGCGAGGTATGTCATATTACTACAGCCGTTAATTTTACGCCCTTAGTAGAGGTTGAAACTTCAGCCATACCAAAAGTGGTTTTCTATATAGTGCCGGCTAAAGTCAGTACTGTAACCCTTATTGAAGCCTATAATGATAGGTTTTTATCTAGTTATCTCTTTACTAGACCACCTCCACAATCAGTATAATCCAAATGTAATTTTGCTTGTTTCATTTTTGAGATAAGTATTCGGTTTTCAATCATTTACTAGTTTTTGTAACCTCTTATTCCTGGGAGGTTGTAGTGATTGTTACTGATTTATTATATACGGATTCCATACAGATTCTAGCTATTTCTCCTAGAGCTTAAATACTTGAACGCTCTGTTTATCATTGCGCTGCACGGTATTTACATCATATACATTCAATTTTAATACATATTATTTATATGCTAAAAGCAGTAAACATTACTAAGTCCTACAGCGGGAAAATGGCTTTGAAAGACGTTTTTTTTGAGGTTTCAAAAGGTGAAATATTTTGTCTTCTAGGACAAAATGGAGCGGGTAAAACAACGACCATCAATATCTTTTTAGGGTTTATTAAAAAAGATGGGGGTCAAGCATTTGTTGGTGATAAAGAAGTTGGTGTAGATGACACTAATCAGCTAACAGCCTACATTCCGGAAACCGTTCAATTGTATGGAAATCTAAGTGGTATTGAGAACCTAAATTTCTTTAGTCGCTTGGCAGGTTTTTCCTATTCCACATCAGAATTAGAAGCGTTCTTAACAAAAACAGGATTACAAGCAGATGCTCAACATCAAAGGCTATCTGGTTATTCTAAAGGAATGCGCCAAAAAGTGGGAATTGCCGTTGCGCTTGCCAAGAATGCAGAAGTAATTTTTATGGACGAACCTACTTCTGGTCTAGACCCTAAGGCAACAGCAGAATTCACTGAAATTTGTAAAGAACTCGCAAAAATGGGCAAGGTTATTTTTATGGCTACCCATGATATTTTTAATGCGGTAGAATTAGGTACCACCATCGGTATTATGAAAGAAGGTGTTTTAGCACAACAACTAAAAGCTAGCGAGATTAACGCAAATGAATTAAATCAACTTTACTTAGAAACTATATAACTAAAACATGAAACACTATATAACCATACTAGCTTTACTTGTTTGTAACATTACATTAGCACAAATTGCTGTAAGCGGAAAAATTTTGGATAATGACGGATCTCCCATTTTTGGAGCTACTATTTCATATAATCTTGAGAATACTTCTAAAAAAGGAGGTACTGTAACTGGAGACGATGGTAAATTTAACTTTGACCTTTCCGAAACCGGAAACTATCAGATTTCGGTAAGCTACATAGGTATGCAAAGCCAAAGTTTTAATAAATCATTCAACCAATTTACCGATTATGATTTGGGCACCATCAACCTTCAAGAGAGTGTAGAGCAATTACAGTCTGTAGAAGTCATTGGTAGAGCAAGAACAGATTATAATAGCGATTATTCATTTTCGGCTACCAAAGTGGCAATTGCCAATAAAGAATTGCCGCAAGCGATAACGTCGGTAACAAAGGAGTTAATTGCAGACCGACTTGCTTTTCAAGTTCCTGATGCCGTAAAAACGGTAAGTAATGTATCGGTAACGGGTTTATACAATCATTATAACATTCGTGGTATTACGCAGGCAGATGATGGGCAGGTATTGAACGGAATGCGTACTCGCCAATATTACTTTCTACAGCCTATTACCTCCCACTTAGAACGAGTTGAAGTTATAAAGGGCCCATCATCGGTAACGTTCTCAAGTGCTGATCCAGGTGGTACGGTAAACATGGTAACTAAAAAACCATTAACAGAAAAACGTAGTGAAGTTTCTTTGACCACAGGTAGTTTTGGAACCATAAGAGCTACAGCAGATTTTACCGGTCCTTTAAACGAATCTAAAACGCTTTTATATCGTTTTAATGCCGCAATACAAGAGGCAGATTCATTTAGAGATGTCGTAAACAACAATGCCATTTTGTTTTCGCCTTCCTTAAGCTATATTCCAAATGAAACCACATCTTTAAACGTAGAATTAATCTACAGTGATGCCGTGGGTAATTTAGATAGAGGTCAGCCTATTTTTGGAGCTATTAATGGTGATTACGATATTAATAGTACGCCAATTACCATGAATGTAGGTGCTTCAAGCGATCATTACAAAAACAAAGAGTTCATTTTTATGACTAATTTCAGTAAAAAGTTAACCGATAACTTAGGTTTCAATGCCCAGTTCATGAAACAAACTTGGGATGAGGATTTAGCCGAACATAGAGTTGATGGTACAGCTGTGGATATCGATGGAAATGTGATTCCTACCTTGGCTAGAATGCGATATGATGAAAGACAACAATATTGGGAAACCGATAACTTTAGCACTTACTTTACGTACGACATAGAAACGGAGAAGATTACCAACAAAATTTTAGTTGGTTATGATGCTACACGTTGGGAAAGAAAAATTGGAGCCGGATTTCTTCGTGCCAGAAGGTACTTGACAGTAGATGGTGGTCAGTCTAACTATGACCCTGCAAATGCAGCCAATTTTCAGCAAATGGTGGTAGATGGTGTAACTATGCCTGTACCCGCAGTACCTCATTTTAACTTAGCAGACCCATTTAATGGTGCTAGAAATACAAATGCATATAATCTGGCAGAATTGAGTATTCCTGCTAACCTGAATACCTCAAATGGTTTTTATATTCAAAACCAGTTTAAAGTAGGTAAGTTTTCAGCTTTGGTAAACTTACGATATGAGCGTTTTACTGATATTTTTGATTATGAAGGCGATGAGCAAGAGTTTACAAATGATGCTATTGTACCTAGGTTTGGTCTTACCTATGAAGTTACCAACACGGTTAGTGCATACGCTACGTATTTAGAAGGTTTTCAGCCACACACTAATACTGTTTCATTATCGCCAACGGCAGAAGGTTTCTTTTGGTCCACATCACCAAGCAGATTTGATCCCCTTGAAAGTAGTTTAACAGAGTTTGGAGCAAAAGGAGAATTTTTGAACGGGAAAATATTTGCCAACCTAGCTATCTTTAACATTACTCAAAAAAATATCCTTTTAGGTGACACCTATGATTTGGACAATTTAACTACAAGAGGTGAACAAAGAAGTAGAGGTTTTGAGATGGATGTATCTGGGTATATATCATCTAACTTTCAGCTTACCGCATCTTACGGTTTTGCAGATGCTGAAATTGTAGAAGATGCCATAGAAGAGTTTATTGGTGAACCTATAGGAGGCGCTCCAAAACACAATGCGAATATTTGGGGGAGATATGATTTTACAAATGAAACCTTAAAAGGTATCGGCTTCGGTTTGGGTGCTCAATTTATGGATGAACGATATACGTGGTACAACCCTACGTACGACACAGATAGACTATTATTACCTTCCTATACCGTATTTGATGCAGCGGTATATTACAAGCCTAATAATACCGGTATGTAATTAACCCTTAAGCTAAATAATTTATTTGATGAAACGTATTGGTTAGGAGGTCTAAACCCATCAAGATTAGGACCTGGCGCACCAAGAAATGTATTGTTGAACGCAACGTATAAGTTTTAAGAATGAGGAAAAATGTAATTCAATTATTGGCTCGTCAATTATGGCAAGATGCCTTTAGATCCAAGGTCATGTTGATTGCTTCTGCCTTAATGCTATGCCTACTTCTTTTTTCCGCGTATAGTGGTTGGGAGAATTACCATGACCAGAATTTTACGCGAGATGAAATTCAAGATGAAGTAGAAGAAAGTTGGGAGAACAATCCAGATAAACATCCGCACCGTATGGCGCACTATGGCTCTTTTGCCCTAAGATTAAAACACGTGTTAAGTGTGTTTGATATGGGAATGGAAAACTTTGTGGGCAATGCCGTTTTCTTGGAAGCTCACAAACAAAATACCGTCAATTTTTCAGAAGCCAGTATGTCTACCGGTTTGTTACGTTTTGGCGAAGTGAGTCTGGCAATGTTATTAAAAGTAATCGTACCACTTTTAATATTCTATTTAGGATTTGCTACCATTGCCAGAGAGCGTGAAAATGGCACCTTAAAGCTGTTGATTGGGCAAGGTATAACGCGTAAAGAAATTGTATTCGGAAAATGGCTGGGCTTATGGAGTCTATCGCTTGTTTTTCTAAGCGCTATATTTCTGGTACTTCTGTTTTTTGTTTTGATTGAGTCGCACGATAGCATGCATACCGATAGTCTATTAAGATATGTTGTACTGTTAGTAGCTTATCTACTGTTTTTCGGTATTTTGAGTGCAATTACCATTCTGGTTTCGGCTTTTAGTGCTACAGCCAAAGGAGCACTGGTAAAACTATTGGGCATCTGGTTGCTTTTTGTGATCATTGTTCCAAAATCATTACAAGCAATGGGGTTCTACCTTTACCCTACTCCTTCTAAAATAGAAATGGAAACAGCAGTGGAACACGATTTGGCTGAGATTGGAGATAGTCATGACCCTAATGATCCGCATTTCAAAGCCATGAGAGATTCCGTATTACGTGTCCATAACGTAGAAAATGTTGAAGACCTTCCTTTTAATTATGGTGGTTTTGTGATGTCTCAAGGTGAAGCAATGAGCACTAAAATATATTTAAAGCATCAGGAGGATTTGTATGAAGTGTATGGAAAGCAGAATAACCTAGAGCGCTATTCTGCATTTGTAAATCCGTATACGGCAATCAAGAACTTATCAATGGCTTTCTCGGGTACAGATTTTCAATCTTTCCTTCATTTTAAGGATAAGGCAGAAGCGTATCGTTTTAAGCTGGCGCAAGAAATGAACCAATTGCAGGTGGATTTAATTCCGAATAAAGGAAAAGAAGGACCAAATACTATATCCAGTGATTATTGGAAAGAATTTCCTCCGTTTGAGTATCATTTTTTAAACATTTCAGATGTCTTTAAAAATGAGCTTATATCCTTATTGGCATTAGTGCTTTGGGGCGTTCTCTCCATTTTCGGACTATTAAGATTATCCACTAACCTAAAAGCCATATAGATGTATAGTTTATTATTTAAATCATTTTTTAGGACGAAAATTTTCTTGGTTAGTCTGATATTGTTGTTAACCGTTGGGGTGATAAGCATCTTGATCGGAAAGCAATATTTGGTAAAGCAGGAAAAGACAATTGCTGCAGCACAGGTATTTCAAGAAGAAAGCATTAAAAAGAACGTGGAATACCATAGTGAAGACTTAAGCTTGCTTTTATATTACCTACGTTTTACGCTCATTAAGAAACCTCAAAATATAAACGCAATTTCCATAGGGCAGAGTGATGTAAATCCGCTATTGCAAGCGGTGACCATTAGAGGCTTGGAAGCACAAAAATATGACACCGATTTTGAGAACCCGTCATTACTAATGTCCGGCAACCTTGATCTAGGCTTTGTTATCATTTATTTGTTTCCGTTGGTATTGATAGCCATGACTTTCAATTTGTATTCAGAAGAAAAAGAATTGGGAACATGGCGAATATTGGCTGCTCAAACCTCTGGAAAAGCAAAGTTTTTATTCAAAAAACTACTGGTGAGAATACTCTTTGTATTCGCTGTTTTAATTTTTTTGATGTTTTTGGCAAGTGCTATGCTACAAATTCCGGTGAACGCCAATTTCTGGGCAATTTTTATTCAGAGCGTTTTGTATGTGATGTTCTGGAGTGCCTTATGTTTTTGGATCGTATCCTTTTTAAAGAATTCAAGTTTTAATGCTTTGGCATTAATTTCCATTTGGGTGGTACTGACCATATTGATTCCGGCGTTGGTCAACAACTATGTTATAAATGCCTACCAAGTGCCCGAAGCTTTAGACGCCATGGTAGAGCAAAGAGATGGTTACCATGAAAAATGGGATATGGAAAAGGATGTTACCATGAATGGATTTATAGGAGCCTACCCGCAATATGTAAATTATGAAGTACCACAAGATAGATTTAGCTGGATCTGGTATTATGGCATGCAACATATGGGAGATATGGCTGCAAAAAAAACAAGTAAAGAAATGAAAGATAAAATTATACAGCGCAATATGGTGAGTGAAAAAGTAGCACTTTTTATACCAACTATGCATGCACAATTAAGTATGAACAACCTGGCTGGCACAGATATGATAAGCCATTTAGGTTTTTTAGATGCATTGACTAAATTTCATGAAAATCTAAGATTGGGCTTCTATGACAAAATTTTCAGTGAAAAATCAGAGAGTTCAGTAGACTGGACAAAGCACGATGTTAAATTTTATCATGTAAATCGTGAATTTAGTTGGTTAAAGTTATTATTGCCAACATTTTTAATAACTCTTGTTATTGGATTAATAGGAATTTTTAATCTTAGAAAACTATGATGGTGACTGCGTATAATTATAATTCTCGCTTGTTTTAAAATTGATGACCTTGTAAAGAAATTTACTTTTTAATTTTTCCCTTTGCCCCTACTTTTCAACGATACTGAATTTTAATAAATACAATTTGTATGAATTTACCTACAATTAATGATGTTTTGCAACATTAATATTTTTATGTAATTAATGTGTAGTATCTTTTTTGAAAAATAAATAATGAAAAAGGTATTTTATACAACTAGCCATTTCTATGTTTCAGTTTTTTTGATGCTTTTCAGTATTGTCTCAATATTGGCTCAATCAGAGCAAAATACCTTAAGAAAAATTGAAGAATTAAAATCTTCTACGGGTTTTAACGAACAGAATGAAGAATATATCGACTTAGTTTTAGAATTAGCAAAATTAAAAATTAGATCAAATGCTGACAGTGCTTCTATTTTGCTTAAAGAAGGATATGATCTAAGCTTAGAAATGCAATATAAAGCAGGTGAAAGTACCGCGCTATCTACCTATGGGTATTTATATTTTGAAGAGGGCAAAATAGAAAAAGCTCATGAGTATAATACTAAGGCCTTAGATTTAGCTAATTCCTATTATCTTAATAAGCCAAAGTTAAAAGCTTTGAATAATATGGGTCTAGATTATTGGTTACAAGGAGAAGAAGATAAAGCCCTAACTAAATTTCTAGAAGCATTAGCTGTTGCCACAGAAATTAATGATGTGGATAGAATAATCGGTATCAATGTCAATATAGCCAATTTGTATAGTTCTAATGGTGATAATGAAACTGCCTTAACATTTCTGGGAAAAGCAAAAAATCTTAGTACAGAATTGGCAAATGAAGAAGTACTGGCTTATACCCTAATTAATATGGCAACTATATATGCTGATGCAGGTGATTTTGAAGAGGCTGAAAGAATGGTAAATCAGAGTTTAGAATTTTTTAAAAAACAAAAAAGTATAGATTGGATGTCCCATGCTTTTGAACAAAAAGGGTCTATTGCATTGGAACAAGAAAAATATAAAGAAGCCCTGGGTTATTATTTAGAATCAGAAAAATTATGTGATGAAATAGATTTTAGTTTCGGGTATACACTTGTATACAATGGTCTGGCAGAGTGTTATTTAGAAATGAACAATATAGAGAAAGCAGAGGAGTATGGGTTAAAAGGTTTAGCTATTTCCACAGAGCAACAAATTGCAGGATCTATTAAAAAGTCAAATTTAATATTATCTAAAGTTTACCATCTTAAAGGTGAAGATGAATTAGCATATAAGTATCAATCTACTTATATGGATTTATACGAAAAAAGTTCAACAGAGAAGTTTAAAAAAGGACTTGGAATTTTACGTAGTAAAACAAAGTATGAGAATGAAAAGCGACAATTAATTGCGAATCAAGAAAAAGCTATTGCTGAACAAAAGAAATATGTCTACTTGGCAATTGCGGCACTTGCAATCGTTTCCTTATTTCTTGTTTTGTTATATAGAACAGGAAAACTCCAAAAAAAATACAATAAAAAGCTACAGGAAAAACAAGATGCTTTACTAATGCATGAGGCACAACTAGAAGAATCCAATAAAACAAAAGATAAACTATTCTCTATTATTGCCCATGATTTAAAGGGACCTATAAATTCTTTTTACACGCTTATGAAAATGACCTCTAATGAGACTATTAGCAAAGAAGATTATAATACTTTTTTTCCACAAGCTTTAAGGGATATTCAAGGAATTTCTGAAATGTTGAATAATTTATTAATATGGGCAAAAACACAAATGAAAGGCATCGTATTAGATCGTTCTAATATTAAGGTTTGTAAAATTGTAAAGAATACAGTTTCAATTTTAACTCCCTTGGCAGAAAAGAAAGAAATTGATATCTTAAATAATATTCCAGAGAAAACCATTAGTTATAGTGACGCCAACCATGTTATTATTATAGTCAGAAATTTAATTAGTAACGCTATAAAATATACAAATAAGCAGGGTAAGATAGTCATTAGCGTTACAGAGAAGGAAGATGAATTACAAATAGAAGTTGCAGATGATGGCGTTGGTATGGATAAAGAAACACAAGAAATGCTTTTTCAAAAAAAGCATATTAAATCAACTTTTGGTACTAATAATGAGAAAGGCACTGGTTTAGGATTGTCTATATGTAAAGATATGGTAGAAAGTAATGGTGGTAGATTATGGGTAGCAAGTGAACCAAATAAAGGAACTTCAATATTTTTTACCATATCAAAAAAAATGGATAATTTAAAAATAGCATCTTAACTATAGTTGCTATAGCGCTAAAATAAATGCACAAATTTAGAGAGCTTGGCTTTATAAATAGGGAAATATTTACTTTTAAAATTCCGAATTAAATTTAGTGTTTTAGATGGGAAATTAACATATAAAGACACTTTCTCACCTTTCAACAGAATTAATTTTTCATTTTCAGACAATGGGGTACTTTTCGTCTCTCAAACCTCAAACTCAGATTAATGAAACTCGAATTAGTAATTGTAGATGACTCTCACCTCTGGTTGTCATTAGCAGAAAAGCTTGCCAAAACGCATCCGTTGGTTGGTAAGGTAACAATCTTTGAAGACTCATATGATGCCTGGGTACATATACAGATAAACAAACCACAATTTGTTATTTCGGATATAGAAATGCCAGGAATGAACGGGCTTTCGTTCTTAGAAATGTTCAGTAATAGGTTGCCTTTTATTTCAACTTCTACTAAACAAGAATTTGAAGAAGTGGCAAGAGAGCTTGGCTGCATAGATTTTATTACCAAACCATTTACCAAAACAGATATACACCATGCTATAGATTCAGTTTACTATCACATGTATGGTAAAAAAGTAAGTTGAACTCATAATTTTCTTACCAATAATTAAGGATGGTAATAGCATCTTATTGGCATACATAATATTTAGATTGGTTATATTTACTTTTTTAGTAAATTCTTGTATCTCAAAACATACATATAACCATGACCCCCGATAAAGATATTTTTAGTACTAAACAAGGTAGATGGGACTTTGCAATTGCCATTGCCGTAATAGCCCTATTCTCTATTTTCATCTACATGTATATGTTTAATAATGAGAATGAAATAACAGAGGCTACTCCTGATTTGGAAACAACGGAAAAAGGACAATTACCCACTTCTTATCATTCAGAAGATCGAGAGTATGTATATACAAATTCAGAAACTTATGTGCCGGTGACAATACCTGCAAAAGATGCAATTGACCCTAATAAGAAAATTGCAATTATCATTTCTGATACGACACTTACTGAGGCTGATTTAGTAGATGATAAAATAGACTCGGTTGTTAAGCAAGAAATAGTAGATAAACCAGAAAATACATTGTCGACCGAATCTGTAAAATCAATGGTAGACACTGTAACTACAGGTGTTGAGTCAAAAGAAATTAAAGAACCAGTTGTAGAAAAAGAAGATGTATTAACAGAGAGTTCAAAAACAGCATCAGTAGCTAATACAACTTCAGAATTAAACTGTATGGCTATGGTAGGTGTTTTTAAAGATCAGAACAACATAGCTGCGATTATTAAAAAACTAAATGCCTTAGGATATACTCATGCACAAGGCGCATACCCTAAAGGTTTAACTTACATAAGCGTACCTGTTGATTGCGAGGATGAATCAAAAAAGAAGCAACTTATATCAGAATTAAATAAAGCATTCGGTATTGATTCATGGGTTAAAAGGAGATAAGTTCTTAAAACCTTAAGGTAATTCATAATCTAAGCCTGAATATATACTCAAGGCACCAATTACAATATCATTTGGCACCATGTTTACACCATTAGACAAATAGGTAAGGGTTACATCATCTGACGGAAAGTAGATACTTAAAGATTGATAACCGTCTACCCTGCCATCATGTCCAAATCCGCTTTTGTTATAAAACGGAATTGTGAATAGACCAAAGCCATAACCATCATTCATCGTTGTCATTTTATTAAGGGAGCTTTCAGAGACCAACCTTCCGTCAAACAAAGCATTATAAAATGCATTTACGCCTTTAGGTGTAGATACCAAAGAGCCGGTTCCTTGAAGAATGGTATAATGAGTTTCAACCAAAGCGACCCAATTTTCACTTTCTAATTGATAAGAATATGCCTCATTGTCTGTAGCATTGATTTCTTCTCCATTATAAGTATTTGTAAGTCCTAACGGTGTAGCCAATCTATCTTTAAATGAACTAGCATAAGTTTTCTCGTCAATATCTTCAATTATAAATGATAGCAAAAGGTAATTGGTATTGGAATATTCAAATTTCTCATTTGGACTAAAATTAGTACCGTTTTTAATGAAAATCTCTATAAGTTTCTGTCTAGAGGCGGGTTGTATTCGGTCTTCTGGGTCATATTCACCCTCAGTAAAATTGAAGAGTCCGCTTCTATGATTCAATAATTGTTCTATAGTAATAATTTTGGCATTAGGTATTTCTGGAAAGTAATTTTCTATTGTAGTTTCTAGAGTCAATTTGCTTTCTTCAACTAGCTGTATGATCATGGTGGCCGTAAATGCTTTTGAAACAGATGCTATTCTGTATTTAGAATTTTCGTTGGCCTCAATTGAATTTTCAACGTCAATAAAACCAAATGAATATTGATAATCTTCTTTACAATTTTTAAAAATGGATATACTGCCCATTCCTAAGTTTTGTTTTTCAATTCTTGAAAAAAACAAGTCCATTTTATCTCGGTCAAAATTTTCACCGAATTCTTCTATTTGGGTTGAACATGCTGTAGTAAAAACAACTAACAAACATGCGAAAATAACTTTAAAGTAATTTTTAATCATATGTAAATGGTTGAATTAGTTTGTGTTATGGAATCAAACTTCGACCATTAAATTGTACGGTGTTGTTAATTAAATAATAATTGACGTTAAAATTTATGTAATAATTCACGAGTGAATACCGCAATCTATTGTAAGAATAATTTGTAGATAAATTAACCTTATTTAAGATTTAGTCATCAGTTTTATACATTATTTTTGCGGCCTTAAAATAATTATCAAGAATCTCAAAAAAGGAGATAGCAACCTGCAATAACAAGCAAGGTGCTAAATAGATAAGCCAATTAATTGGAACAAATGTTAATTCATAATCCTTCTAATTTTTAGCTATTTCTTTTTTTGATTATGAAGAAAGAGAAATGGAAAGTACCAAAAAGATGACCCCCAAATTTTCTGCCTTAATACCTTTGTTGGTATTTGTATTTACCTTTTTAGGCGTAGGTATCTATCAAAATGATTTCTATGCCCTACCCGCACCTATTGCGGTAATTGTGGGTATTGTAGTTGCGTTCATACTATTTAGGCAATCGATATCAGATAAAATCAATACGCTTTTAAAAGGTTGTGGAGATGATAAGATATTGACGATGTGCCTTATCTATTTATTGGCAGGTGCTTTCGCTGCAATTACTAATGAAACAGGTAGTGTAGATGCCATTGTAAATCTTGGTTTAGACCTAATAGCCATACAATACATCTATGTGGGCATTTTTGTCATTGCCGGATTTCTATCTGTCTCAACAGGAACTTCTGTTGGCGCTATCGTAGCCTTGGCGCCAATAGTAGTAGGTTTTGCAGAAGAAAGCAATGCAGAGCTGGCAATATTATGCGGGGCGTTATTGGGCGGTAGTATGTTCGGTGATAACTTATCTGTCATTTCAGATACAACTATTGCGGCAACCCAATCTTTAGGTTGTAAAATGAGCGATAAGTTCAAACAAAACATTAAAATAGCTGTGCCAGCAGCGATATTTACCATTGCTATATTAATTTTTCAAGGCTTAGGGTTAGAATCCGTTGCACCTGAAAACACGATTTATAATTATGATATTGTAAAGATTTTACCGTATGTATTGGTGATTGCCCTGTCTATTGTTGGAGTCAATGTATTTGTGACGCTGTTACTAGGCGCTATAGCTGCAGTTGTATTAGGAATTGTTTATCAAGATTTTACTCTGATTGAATCCGCCAAAATTGCTTACACAGGATTTACCAACATGACAGAAATATTTCTTTTGTCTTTATTGACCGGAGGACTGGCGGCATTGGTAGAAAGAAATGGCGGAATAGAATTTATATTGGTCAATATTAGAAAGCTGATAAAAAATAAGAAATCGGCACAATTTGGTATAGCCACATTAGTGAGTACAATTAATATGGCAATAGCCAATAATACCGTTTCAATTATAATTGCCGGACCAATTGCAAAGACTATTAATGACGAGTATCATTTAGATAATAAAAAGACAGCGTCTATCTTAGATATTTTTGCCTGTATTTTTCAAGGTTTATTGCCTTATGGGGCACAAGTTTTAATGATTTTAAGCTTCTCTAAAGGGGAAATAGATTATTTGGATTTGGTAAGTAATACATGGTATCTAATGCTTTTATTTATGTATACGTTACTGTTTATTGGGGTAAGACCTTTACGTAAATAACAAGGTTTTATAATTGAGAACTTAATCTCAATAGTATTATAAACACATAACAATACTCCATAGATAAGATTTGAATACTTTGAGTATTATCTTGGGGTAGTTTACTTTAGAGTATCTTGCATTTAAAAGTTTCAATAACTAATATTGGGGTAATAGACCTTATAATTGGTCTTTTAGAATTTAATATTAAAGAATGGGGCAAGAACCATCGGTTTGCGAAGAGAGCGTTTATAATAACATTTATCGAACCCATGCAGAAGGTTTGCGAAATTACCTTTACTATAAGTTTGGCGATATGCAACGGGCAGAAGATATTGTACATGATTCTTTTGTTAAATTGTGGTCTATATGTAGTACCGTCGTTTATAAAAAGGTAGCCAGTTTTCTATATAGTATTTCAAGAAATCTAATGATCGATACGCTGCGTAATAAGAAAGTTGCTTTGAAATTTGAAAAAGGATTGGTTAAGGAACAAGACAATGAAGACCCTTATTTTAAATTAAGAACAAAAGAATTTCAGTTAAAACTAGAATCCGTTATTTCAGATTTACCAGAAAAGCAACGCGAGGCTTTTTTAATGAATAGAATAGATAAGCTGACATACAAAGAAATAGCGATTAGACTAGAGGTCAGCGAGACAGCTATTGAAAAACGTATTTCAAAAGCATTAATAAAATTGAACAGTATTACAGAAATTAAAGATTTTTCTATTTAGCAGGTTGGTTAAATAGTTATTTAAACGTATTACTAGTATGAGCAAGCATTTAGAAGATAAAAATTTAATTGCCCGTTGGATGGATGATCGTTTAAGTAACGAGGAGAAAGAACAACTGAAAGAATCGGGTGAACTAGATGCGCTTAAAACTGTAATTGATGATATAGATACCTGGAAGGTAAAACCATTTGATCTAGAGGCAGGTTTAGCCAAATTAAAAGAAGAGAATAAGACAGTTGTTCCATTAAAAAAGAGCAATAAAAACTGGCTGCGTATTGCCGCAAGTGTAGCTATATTACTGTCTTGTAGTCTGCTTTGGTATTTCACGTCAACTGGTTCCACTACTATTGCTACCAAAATTGCAGAGAGTAAAACAGTTGAACTGCCAACAGGTTCTTTGGTTGAATTAGATGCTGCATCAAGTATAACATATTATAAAGATAATTGGGAAGACAGTAGAATGCTTACTCTTTCAGGTCAAGCATTTTTTAATGTAACTAGCGGTGCTCCTTTTGTGGTGCAAACTCCCACGGCACAAGTTTCTGTGTTGGGTACACAGTTTAATATAAGTACACAAGAGGAAGAGTTTTCGGTATATTGCTATGAAGGTAAAATAGAAGTTTCGTATAAAAACAATTCAGAAATTATTACGAAAGGGCAAAGTGTATTTATAGTAAATGGCAAACTTAAAAAAGACAAACATCAATATTTGAGTCCGGAATGGATGAATGGTTTAAGTACCTATGATAGAACTCCGCTAAAAACAGTTATAGCTGATGTGAAACGCTATTACAATGTAGATGTAAATCTTCCGCAAAAGTATGATACACTTCAGTTTACGGGTACAATAGCGCATAAAGATTTGAAACAAACTTTAAATACCATTTTTACCACCATGGAAATAAAATACGAGCTTCAAGAGGGTAATACCGTTATTTTTGAATAGTATTGAACGTATAAAGCATAATATGATACCCATGTATAAGCATAAGAGAACATTACTTCAGTTTCTTGTTCTTAGTTGGTGTTGTATTTTATCTCCTTGTATATCATTTTCTCAAAACGGTCCTACTTTAAAATTAGTAGATTTTTTAGATGAATTAAAAGCCACTTACAATGTAGATTTTATCTATAACCATACCCTTTTAGATCAAGTTGTACTGCCCTCCTCTTCACATGATTGTGAATCGTTAGAAAATTGTTTAGCGAATATAAATGAAGAGGCTCCTGTCAAATTTGTTCAAGACGGAATCAACTCATATATGGTTGTGCCTATAAGAAATGATATTTCATTTAGTGTTATAGATGCAGAAAATAGTGAGGTCATTCCTAATATAACCATTCAAATTAATAAGGGAGAAGAGCGTTTTTTGTATCCTATTAATTCAAGGTATACAATCAAGAATATATTCGCATTAGATTCGGTTCATATACGTGCTTCCTTTTATTCCAAATTAGATATAATAGCTTCTGCGTTGGATGCATTAAAAACACCTGTGCGCTTAGAACATGCTATGATTCATTTGAATGAAGTTCAAATTACCGATTATTTGACAAGAGGTGTTAACGCTAAGATCAGTGATAATACCTTTCATATAGATATGCGGTCATTGGGTTTACTAGCAGGGGAAACTGATGGTGATGTTTTTAATGTAGTTAAAAATATACCGGGAGTACATACGCCAAGTGGTAAACCAGGAAGTTTAAATTTTAGAGGAAGTACATTTGATCAATCACTTATTGAAATTGACGATATCCCCATTTACCATAACGGGCATTTTTATGGCGCTATAGCACCCTATAATCCTACAATAGTTAACGAAATTGAAATTCAAAGAAATACCCTTTCTGCAAAATGGGGAGGTCGTGTTGGGGGGCTAATACATATTACCACAAGCAATACTGTACCGGACTCTACAGCATATAACGTTCAAGCAAATACTGTATATGCCGGTGCTACGGCAAAAATTCCTATTGTAAAAGATAAGCTTGCCTTATATGTAGCCGGTAGGTCTAATTACCCAAGTATTAATTCTCCAAAACTTACCGCCTTTTCTATTCTAAATTTTCAAGGTAGTCGTTTAGAAGATGTTGCGGATAAGGTCAATAGCGAAAATTTTAAAGTTGGATTCTATGATATTAATTCAAAATTGGTTTATGATATCAATGAGAACCATAAAGCCACGATCAGCTACATAAATATTCAAAATATTTTATCGGCAACCTTAGAAGATTCTGAGGATAAGGACAATAAAGATTTCAGGGATTTATCGTTGAATAACTGGGGAATGAATATGAAATGGGAAGGCACTTTGTCAGAGAAACTCAAAGTCCAAGCACGAATCAGTAAATCTATATTATACATCGATAACAAAAGTGAAGGCTTTTTAGCATCTGAACGTTCAAGTTTTGAAAAATACGCTAACACCATTGATGATACACGCCTTATAACAGAAGTTCAATTGCAGCTTAACGAAAATACCGAATTAGAAACTGGATATAGCTTAACTGATTATAGTTTAAGGTTTGATGAGCGTAATGATGAGAATAGTGTAAACAATCGTAGAGATCAAGATGCATTAACGCATAGTGCTTTCTTATCGATCAATAAAAATTGGAACGATAATATAACGGCTAGTTTTGGTATGCATACCGATTATTACGAACCTAATAAAAGGTTTTATGCAGACCCAAGAATTTCAGTTAATGTTAGGACAAGTGATGCCTTTTATTTGAAGACTTCGGTAGGTCGATCTCATCAATTTATTCAAAAAAAGATTCGAGACGATTTTGATGATTTTAATAATCAGACTCAGTTTTGGTATCTTCCTGATCAAACTACTTCGGTACTTGAGGGCTACCAGACTATGTTAGGTGCCTTATACAACAAATCTGGTTGGTTAATAGATTTTGAATTGTATAGTAAAAATACCAACAATGTAACTTTACAAACCAATACCAGCAACCTACAGAAAGGCAAGTTGAAAAGTATGGGTGCAGATTTGTTCGTAAAAAAGAGATGGAACAATTTTGAAACCTTGTTTAGTTATTCGTTAAGTGAAGTAAATACGGACTTTAATGAAACCTTGCCGATATTTTTTGACCAACGTCATATTTTACATGTTACAGCTTTATGGCATTTAGATCCTTTTAATTTGGCGGTAACTTGGGGCTATTTTACCGGTATGCCTGTAATAGTACCGAATTTCGATAGTAGTAGCTCAATTTCACAAAGCGATTTGGATATTGGCTATACCGATCGTTTTCCTAGTATGCATCAATTAGACGTATCAGCAACATATGAATTCACAAATGCTAAAAAAGGTTGGAAGGGCATTGTGGGGTTGTCATTTGTGAATCTTTATGACCAAGATAATATTGTAAACATATTTCAGAATGAGCCACCGGTAGATGACCCCTACCGTAAAACTATAGGCTTCGCTCCTAACCTACAACTTAGCATACAGTTTTAAGTGTTCTACTAAAACAAAACACCATTTAATCTTACCAATTTTAAAGTATTCTAAAACTAATTCTATTTTTTTTCAAATTAGGGGTTGGGTAAATCGAACTCTTAATCGTATTAAGGAAAAGGCATAAATAAGCCTTCAATTAAACAGTAACCTTAATACAAAAAATGTTATGCGAAATAATCAATTAAGATGGTTAATAATAATTCTAGCGGTGATTTTAGTACAAGCTTGTGCCAAAGATGAACTTGATGTGCTTGAACTAAGCGATGCTGAAGTAGAAGATCTTAATACGGTAGAACAAGATTCGTTGACTGCTAGAAGACAGAACAATAGAAACAACGGTTTAAATCCTTCAGAAGAGACAGTACAGCTTATATCGGATTGGAACGATCTGTGGTTAGTATTAGATCGTTACACCAACGGATTAAGACCTAACACTACGGCAAGAGCACTTGCTTATATTCATTTAGCTGGTTATGAAACAGCAGTAGCTGATATGGATGGTTACGGATCTACTAGAAATCAATTACAAGGTTTTAATCTAGACCAAGATGATAGACCTGCCAATGTAGATAGAAATTTAGCACTAAACACTTGTTATGCTTTGGTGTTCGATCATTTTATGTTCAGTGTATCCAACAATGCTAAATCTGGTATTGCCACTTTGGAAAATGAAATGGCAGAAGAATTATCCGAAAATTTATCTCAAGAAGAAATAGAAGATTCTGAAGAGTGGGGAGCATTGGTAGCGGAAATGGTCATTGCATATAGTCAAACGGACAATGCTGCGGAAACACAACAATTAGATCCTAATCCTGCCTCATACGTGGCACCTGTAGGAGTTGGTTTATGGGCTGCCTCTGAAGGTGAAAGTGCATGGTTTCCTTATTGGAATCAAGTTAGAACTTTTGTGATTTCTCCTGAACAAACCTCTAGTACTCCCCCGCCTTTTGATCATAATGAAAATAGAAATAGTGGTTATTATGAACAAATGGACGAAGTGGAGATCTCTGCTACAACTGCAAGATTATCGGATAATGAAGATTTATGGATTTCAGAATTCTGGTCAGATGATGTAGAAGGGTTGATGATGAGTCCGCCTGGACGTCAGTTTTCAATAGCAAATCAGCTTATTGAGCAAGAAGATTTAGATTTTGAAGAAACTTTAGAGCTATTATTAAAATTGGGTTTCGCCATGAACGATGCAGCAGTTTCGGCTTGGGATGATAAATATACTTACAACACGGAGCGTCCAAGTAGATATATTTTAGAATATATAAATGATGATTTTCAAACGAATTTAGCACGGTTTATTTCATCTCCAAATCCTGCATTTCCAGCCTACCCTTCAGGTCATGCAACCTTTGCAGCTGTTGCATCTGGAGTATTTATAGACATATTTGGTGGTGATGCAATTAATTTCACGGACAGAACCCACGCAGGTCGATCAGAATTTAGAAGCGACTCTAGAAGCTTCAATTCTTTTTCTGAAATGGCAGAAGAAAACGGATATTCTAGAATACCATTGGGAGTTCATATACAAGCAGATAGCGATGAAGGTGCTCGTTTAGGGTATGAAATTTCAGCAGCTATAAACAGTTTCAATCTTTCCCCAAATTTTTAAACTTAAACTCTTAATTGTAAAGGTTTCGCCATTTCTGGCGAAGCTTTTACAATTATATAACCTCTACCCTACCAAAATTTAAATGACCAGAATGCCAATAAACTACTTTTTAATTTTTATAAATCCCTTTAAAATCAATTTAATATGAAAAAGTATGTTGTCACTTTATGTCTAATGACATTTATAATCATTTCTTGTGCAAAAGATGAGTATATAGAAATTCCTGAAGATGAGGAAGAAGTAGTTTTGGTTGAAGATGAAAGTGAAAATGATACCACGGTAGAAGAAGAAACATTAGATATTGTGGAGATGGATGATTCCATTCTAAACCTACCTGATTCACCTTTTAATTATGCCAATATTCTTTTACCTGATTTTTTCTTTGACAATGATGTCAGAGATGAGGATAATACTCCTAATAATAATGCTACAACAGATAATGGAGCAACTTTAGGGAGAGTTCTGTTCTATGATAAGAACCTGTCAATGAACAACACCGTTTCTTGTGCTTCTTGCCATATACAAGAAAACGGATTTTCTGATCCCAATGCATTAAGTACAGGGTTTAATGGAGAGTTGACTTCAAGAAATTCTATGGGTTTGGCAAATGCCAGGTTTTATGAGAATGGAAGATTCTTTTGGGATGAAAGAGCCGCAACCCTAGAAGCACAAACCTTAGTACCTATACAGGACTTGGTTGAGATGGGGTTAACATTGCCTGAACTTGAAGATAAACTAACACAACAACCTTATTACGCAGCTTTATTTACAAATGCTTTTGGCGATGAAACAATAACAAGCAATCGCGTAGCATTGGCATTATCACAATTTATAAGATCAATGGTTTCCTACGAATCTAAATTTGATGAAGGACTTGCTCAGACACAAGATATAGATGACAATTTCCCCAATTTCACAACATCTGAAAATAGAGGTAAGCAATTGTTTATGAGTAATCAAACGCGATGTTTTGATTGTCATGCCACCAATGTATTTGTTGGGGATGATGCAAGAAACAATGGGTTGGATGCTACCATAACAGATCCGGGTGTAGGTGGTATAACAGGAAACAACAATGAGTTAGGTGAATTTAAAGTGCCATCATTAAGAAATATAGCCTTAACCGGACCGTTTATGCATGACGGTAGATTTGAAACTTTAGAAGATGTTATTGAACATTATAACAGTGGTGTCCAAAATAATCCTAATCTAGATAATAGATTAACCCAAGGTAATAATGTCCGTCGATTAAACTTGTCTGATACAGATAAACAAGCCTTGGTAGATTTTCTAAATACCTTAACGGATAATGAGTTTATAAACGATGAAAAATATGCCAGTCCGTTTATAGAATAAACCAATTTTAAAAACTGGATATTGATTTTTTGGAAGCGCTATTTTTAGTTAAAACACCTTAGTTATTATAAGGTGATTATCTTAATAGTTATTGATTAGGGATTGAGAGAATACGTGTTATTTCCTAAAAAATTATATATAAGATTGATTTAAGCTTATAAAATTGATTGATTAATAAAATATAGGGTGAATTAAGGTAGAGATTTTAATTTGAATGTTAAAGGATGTACTCCGATATGTAGGGGTTTCCTAAAAAAGTAATTTTGATAGACTAATTTAAAAGTGACATTTAGACTCTTAGTGATTCATTGATATTTTATAGTGTAAATCATTGTTAATGAAAGGGTTATGTGAGTTTTTTTTGCTTTGTTAAAAATTAGTTTAAACATATTTCAACTTATAAATCATTAATTATGAAACATTTAATCGCTGTGTGTGCAGCAATTTTATTAGGCTCTATATCTTACGGACAATGGCAGGTATCTGCAAGTTCTGGATATGCAATTGGTAGCGCAACCATGAAATTAGGAGAACGCATTAATGCTTCTTCAACGGAAAACTCTTATGGAAGTTATGGTGAGGGAACAAATTTTCAACTTAGAGGAACTTATTTCTTTGATGATTCTTTTGGTTTTGATTTAGGTGTGGGGTATTTAAATGGTACGGATCAAGATGTATCTGTGGTAGATTTACCAAGTACAGAAGTAAATGCAGTGGCAAGAGCACGTGCTTTTGGAGCTTCTGCATCTGTAGTATATAAGTTCACCAATAATATATATGGTCGTTTTGGAGCCTTATTAAAATTAGGTGGTAAAACTGAGGGGGTTATCTATCAAAAATCTGTTTTTTCAGAGCAAGAAGCTGAAGCTCTAGGTGTGCCTAATGGTTCTTATTCTGAAACAAACTACAAAGAAGACTTTCATGGACACTTTCCTTTAGGTTTCGTTGGTGCACTTGGATATAAGTATGATCTAGATTCTAATTTTAGTGTTTTTGCAGAAGTGGAGTATTACGGTATTAGTTTAAAGCGTAAAGATTCTGAAATTTCAGAGTTTAATACAGATGTTAAACTTCCTGATGGAACTGTTGCCGTTAGTGGTTTTTATTCTATTGATAATCTACCAGAAGGCATAAATAGAAATACCACCTATGTAGATGAGTTATCCAATACTAATACGGATACGTCAAAAGAATTATCTCAAAAAGTTCCTTATTCTTCATTTGGTTTAAATATTGGTGTTACTTATAAATTTGCAAAAGCAAGTAAGGAGTAATATTAAAGAGTTTATAATAAAAACCCCTATTGAAACAACAGTTTCAATAGGGGTTTTTATATGTTCCAATTAAGAAAGTATAGTATTTAATTCAGTTTTTTGAAGAACTTTGAAGGCGCTTGTTTGGCACTATTTTAAATAATCTGTAAACCAATATGATAAAATAATAGCGCTACAAATTAAATGTTCAGTTTTTAAAACGTACCTTCAACTATTATGCATGCATAGTAAATTAAGTTTAATTAGTAGTAAGATGACCAAGTACAAACATATTTTTGAGCCTTTAGATTTAGGATTTACCACCTTAAAGAATCGGATTTTAATGGGTTCTATGCACACCGGATTAGAAGAGGAAAAAAATGGAATAGAGAAAATAGCAGCGTACTACGCCGAACGGGCAAAAGGCGGAGTCGGGTTAATAGTAACCGGTGGTATAGCGCCCAATGTGCAGGGTTGGACAGGTCCTTTCTCTGCACGTATGAGTTCTAAAAAGCATGCTAAACATCATAAGGTCATTACTGATGCCGTACATAAAGAAGGTGGTAAAATTTGTATGCAAATACTGCATGCAGGCAGGTATGGGTATCATCCTTTTGCTGTGGCACCATCCGCTATAAAGTCCCCCATCTCCCCTTTTAAACCTTTTAAGCTCAATAAATCCGGTATTAATCGCACCATTCGTGATTTTGTAAATTCGGCTAAACTTTCAAAACTAGCGGGTTATGATGGCGTAGAAATTATGGGTTCTGAAGGTTATTTAATAAATCAATTCATTGCTGAAAGAACTAATAAACGTACCGATAATTATGGTGGCAGCTATGAAAATCGAATGCGTTTACCAATTGAATTAGTGAAGCAAACACGTGAAGCCGTTGGTCAAGATTTTATTATTATCTATCGCTTATCAATGCTAGATTTGGTAGAAAAAGGAAGCACTTGGCAAGAAGTGGTTGCCCTAGGTAAAGAAATAGAAAAAGCGGGAGCTACAATAATAAATACAGGAATTGGCTGGCATGAAGCCCGTATACCAACTATTGCAACATCGGTACCTAGAGCGGCATTTACTTGGGTGACCAAAAAGATGAAAGAAGAATTATCTATTCCGTTAGTTACGTCTAATAGAATAAATATGCCCGAAACTGCTGAGCAAGTTTTAGCAGAAGGTCATGCAGATATGATTTCAATGGCGCGACCTTTTTTAGCAGATCCAGAGTGGGTCAACAAAGCTAAAGCGAATAAGTCAGATGAGATAAACACCTGTATTGGTTGCAACCAAGCATGTTTAGACCATGTTTTTCAACGAAAAGTTGCTAGTTGCTTAGTAAACCCAAGAGCTTGTCATGAGACAGTTCTTAATTATAACCCAACAGAAACAAAGAAAAGAATAGCCGTTGTTGGTGCAGGACCGGCAGGATTGGCAGCATCTACAATAGCAGCACAACGTGGGCATGATGTTACACTTTTTGATGGCGAAAAAGAAATAGGCGGACAATTTAACCTGGCAAAGCAAATACCGGGTAAAGAAGAATTTTACGAGACCATTCGCTATTTTAATAAACAACTAGAGCTGCATAATGTAACTGTAAAATTGAATACCAGAGTTAGTGCAGAAGACTTGAAAAATGGCAATTTTGATGAAGTTATTGTAGCGACCGGAATAAAACCAAGAACTCCTAAAATTGAGGGTGTTGACCACCCCAAAGTCCTAAACTATATAGATGTATTAAAATTGAAAAAACCGGTAGGCAAGCGTGTTGCCGTTATTGGTGCAGGCGGAATCGGTTTTGACGTTTCTGAATATTTAGCCCATGAAGGGGAAAGTACAGCCTTAAATATCGATGCTTGGCTTAAAGAATGGGGAATTGATAAGACCTTAGAGGCTCGTAGTGGTATTGAGAACATACAGTCAGAAATATACCCATCACCAAGAGAAATTTTTATGTTTAAGCGTAGCAAAGGTAAGTTTGGTGGCAATCTTGGTAAAACCACAGGCTGGATACATCGTTCTACGTTGAAAAAGAAAAATGTACAATTTATTAATGAAGTGCAGTATACTAAGATTGATGATGAAGGTTTGCATTATACCCAAAATGAAGAGCAAAAAATACTAGAAGTAGATACAGTTGTTATCTGTGCAGGACAGTTACCATTTAAAGAACTTTTAGAACCATTGCAGGCAAGCGGTATAAAAGTACATGTAATAGGTGGTGCCGATGTTGCTGCAGAATTAGATGCTAAACGTGCAATAAATCAGGCGTGTAGATTAGCTGCCGAAATTTAATATTGTAAAAACAGGTAAAGTGGTTATTTGAAAATGAATTAATCTTCAAGAGGTATAAACGTACCGTTTTCATACTTCAGTTTTAGAATTTTACCGGTAGAATCCATGAATCCCGATGGGGAATCTAAGTCTCCATCAATATAACCCTCTACTAATTCATGGAATGCTATTTCTTCGGTTTTGGGGTTGTATTGAGGTATCAACTCATCTGAACCTCTAGTGATCTCATAGAAAAATTTATCATCACCATTAAAGCAGCCAGAACAATCTTTTAAAACACCGTCATTATAACTCAGTAATCTGAACATATAAAACTCTTTACCGCTACCGTGTGTTCCGTAAGCTTTTACTAGGTATTTGTCGTTGTCGATGAGATGTGTTTGATAGTGGTAAACTTCTGTATTATCTGTAATATAATGATCTTCGGTTTTGATTGTAAGAAAACCAACGGCTAATTCATTATTTACTTTATATTGATACATAGAGTTATAGACATGCCAGGTACCACCACTAAACTCATTCCAAGAAAAAATCTTTAGTTTATGATCTTCTGATGTAATTATCCTCATGTATTCAGATAACGAATCGTATTTGACATTTAAAAAAGATTCCTTTCTAAGTGTTTCAGCCAATGTGTTTTGAAATCGTATTAAAATAGTATCTCTAGCTTCCCCATATTTACCACCGTAGTCATGTCTATTATCACAAAACTTTTTATAAATGGAAGTCAAATGATTATCAATAGAATCTGAGTCAAAAGTATTCTGAGAAAAGAGTACATCATTATATCCAGTATATAGTGTGAAAATTAGTACAAAAAGTGTCTTGTTCATTTTAAAAATTAATTATCTGTAAATCTATACTTTTCATCTGTTTAACATCTTCTTAATTAAATATCAAAGTTTATAAAACGAGATTAAATTACTAAAAATCATGGTTTTAACAACTAAATCGGTATTTCTAAACGTACATAGAACAACCCCAAAATTAAAAGACTATGCTAAATTTTAAAACATACCTATTGTTATTTACTATAGGTTTTACAATGATAGCTTGTACAAATAATGAAGATATCGTATCTGTTGACGAAAATAATGATTCCGAAATTGAAGGCAATGAAGATGGGGCCGAACAAGAAGAACAAGAACCAGCAACTAATGAAAATACAACTTCCATAGTCATAGCCACAGAACTAACTGCGAACGACTTAGAGCCACACCCAATGCAAGATATTGCTAAACCAAACTATTTAGAAACGATTGTTGATCCTTCATTCGGGACCATTATCAGGCGAATATCCAATGCCGGAACAGGTGGAGTCATAAAACCAATGTACAGTACTATACAGGCATGGAATGCAGATGAAACTAGAATGATTTTGTATAATCAAACTAAAGGAGTACATCAATTACTTAATGGTATCACGTATGAGTTTATGCGGAATCTTGATGATGTACGACCAGACGACTTAGAACAGCTATTTTGGGATTTTAATAATCCTGATATTTTATATTATTTGGATGCCGTTACCGCTGAATTTATAAAATATACAGTATCATCAGGTACAAAAGATATTCTTGTGAATCTTAAAGATGTTTCTAACTGCTCAGGAAGTATTAGTATGGGTAATGATGTGCAAATGATGTCTTGGGATTCTGATGTTATAGGATTTAGATGCGATAATAGCGAGGCATATTCTTATAGAATATCTACACAAGAATTAGTTACCTTCAATTTAGATGATGTCAATTATACAGCGGCAATGCCAGCACCAAGCGGAAACCTTTTTTATCATAACGTTTCATCTTATGATGCTAATGGTAACTTTAAAGCTAGATTGAATATGAGTAAAGCAGAACATTCTTGTCTAGGAAAGATGGCAGATGGTACTGATACAAGTTTCTCTGTAAGTTTTAATGCCGGACCAAACGGCGGATGCCAAGGAAATATCATTGCTTATGATTTAAATACAGGTGATTGTCTACCTGTAATTTCTGAAGATTTAGGATATGACTATCCAAAAACAGGAACCCATATTTCTGCGGTAGCCCATAAAAATCAGGGATGGATTGCTGCATCCATGATTGGTTTTGAAGGAGATGGTCAGGCATTGTTAGATCAAGAGCTAGTGATTGCTCGTGTTGAGCCAGGTAATGTTCAAGTATACAGAATAGGACATCATAGAGCAGATGAAGATGAATTCGATTATTGGGGAGAACCGCATGCGGTTATTAGCCCCACAGGTACACGAGTACTTTTTGGTTCTGATTGGAGCGGTAGCGAAGACGGTACATCAGTAGAGTCATATGTAGTAGAGTTGCCTTCGTTTAATCCTTAGGTACTGAATACTTAGTGAGATGTTGTCTTGTTCTAGAATAGAAACTAAAAAAGGCGTATTCTAATGAATACGCCTTTTTTAATATCATCTTATATATTACTTCAACAAGGCAAGAATACCCTCTAATTCCGTAAGATTAAGACTTGAATTATTATCAGTATCCAAAGTACTGAAATTTTCAGAAACTTCACCAATAGCTTCAGAGGAGCTAATAGCTTGATCGTTGTTCGTATCTAAAAGGCTAAATAAGCTAGCTACTTGTTGAACTGTAGAATTCGAACTTAAAGAACCTAATAGTTGAGCAGCATTTGAAACCTTGGTGGTATCCATATTTTTAACGCTATTACAGCTAGTTATCGAAGCTACTAAAATGAATGTTGCAATTACTTTTTTCATGGTTATGTGTTTTTTATTTCAGTGCAAATGTAATCTTAACTATGTGTTATTAAAAAGATTATATACAAATAAGCTATATATACCTATTAACCGCCTTTATCTTTAGATGAAAACATGGGGCAATTTTAGAGCGTATTTTCAAGTAAAGCCAAAACCATTTGGGCTGAATTAACGGCAGCGATTTCAACAAATTTAAAATAATCTGTATGCGCGTTGGTATTTGCATTATCGCTACAACTACGTAATACAATATAAGGTAGATCCAACATTGTGCAAATCTGAGCTACTGCGGCTCCTTCCATTTCAGTGGCAAGCGCATTAAAATTAGAGTATAAAGCTTTAGCCTTCATAGCATCGCTTACAAAAGTATCACCCGTAGCAATAGTACCTACATAGAATTTAGGCACTCTACCTTTAAATGCTTTTAATTGAATTGTATTAGAGACTATTTTACTAATATGAAGTAATGTGCTATCTACAGAAAGAAGTAAAGGATTTTTAGTATTCTTAATAAGATTTCGTGTTGGCCAAGTTATAAACTCATTATCCTGTAATTGCCCAAAATCATATTGAACCAAACTATCGGCAATAACAATATCGCCTGGTTGTATATCTGGGTGCAATCCGCCTGCGACACCAGTAAAAATAAGCGCTTTAAGTTTAAAGTGAGTAGTAAGTATTGCCGTACTGTATGCTGCATTTACCTTACCAATACCAGCCTTTAACAGAACAACCTCCTTATTTTTAAGTTTACCGGTATGGAATATAATTCCGTTTTTCTCAATTTCTTCTCTACTTTCTAATTGCCCCTTTAGTAGTTCTATTTCTTCGTCCATAGCACCCATAATGGCAATACGTTGGGCTTTTACACCACATATAACAAATAGCATTAGAAAGAATAGATAATGTCTTATAACCATAGGTAAAGAATTGATAATGCATTTATAATTAACAACACTGGATTTATTTCCGATTTCTTGCCAGTAAAGAGTTTGAGTAAGGTATATGTTAGAAAGCCAAAAATGATTCCTGTGGTTATGCTGTACGTTAATGGCATTAGTATCATGGTAAAGAAAACCGGAATAGCTTCATCTGCCGTATTCCAATCAATTTTAGTTAACGGTTTCATCATAAAAGAACCTACTAAAACCAATGCAATAGAACTAGCTATGCTTGGAACTATGGATAACAATGGAGAGAAGAATAGAAACGGTAAGAAAAGAATGCCAGCAGTTATTGCTGTAAGTCCCGTTTTACCACCTTCTCGAATGCCTACGGCAGATTCTATATATGCAGTACCTGAGCTAGTGCCTACCAAACCTGAGAATATGGTGGTAACCGCGTCTACCATTAAAGATTTTTTAAGATTTTTTGGGTTTCCATCTTCATCTTTATAGCCAGATGCTTCTGATAAACCTACGAATGTAGAAAGACTATCGAATAAATCTGTAAAGGCAAATACAAAGATTACGGGTAAAAATGCATATTTAATTGATCCTAATAAGTCGGCTTTAAATAATAAGCTGAAGTCTGGCAAAGAGAAAACTCCTGAGTAATTTACGATAGTGGGTATACCATAGTTTACAAGAGAGGCATCTCCCCACCATCTACCAATGGGCCAAGCAAGAATAGTAGTTAATAGTATACCTATAATCATAGCTCCCGTAACCCTTTTAGCTATTAATATGGCAGTAATGAGTAGACCTACTAAAAAGGTGAGACACAAAGGATCTTTAAGTGAACCTAGACCAACCAAGGTAGCTTTATCATCAATAATAAAACCTGCATTTTGGAAACCTATAAAAGAAATAAAAAGTCCGATACCGGCGGCAATAGCAAATCTTAGCGAATGTGGTATGGCTAGTACGATTTTATCCCTGACTTTAAGAACACTTGAGATTAGAAATAAAATACCTGCCCAGAATACGGCACCCAAGGCAGCTTGATAACTTAAACCTAAACCTAGTACGGCAGTATAGGTAAAGAAAGCATTTAAACCCATACCAGGTGCAATTATAAATGGATTTTTAGCATATAACCCCATCATAATACTACCAAAGGCACAAACAAGAACCGTTGAGGTTACTGCTGCAGAAAAAGGCATTCCAGAAGCAGAAAGAATTGCTGGGTTTACAATGATGATATAAAATGTTGCTAGAAATGAACTGATACCTGCCAGTATTTCAGTTCGTATAAATGTACTTCTATCTACCATGAAGATTAAAATACTAAGAAAAGAAGCATTTTACACCTATCGTAGACGGAATCATAAAACATTTTTTGAATCAGCATTTATAACTGTATATTTTAGGGATTAAATCTAATGTAGGACCTATAATTATTGATTTTAAAATGTGAAGATATCCATTTAACCCATGTCTGCCTTAAACCAAATATCAACCGATAATTCTTCTGGTTTATCATTTTGCTGTGGTGGTCCACCTTGAGATCCGCCACGACCACCGCCGCCTTGACCTCCACCAGGTCCGCCCTGACCTCCTCTACCACCACCTCCACCGCCTTGGCCACCGCCACCAAAACTGATGTTAGTATCTTTGTCTTTAGATTCTTTTTCCCTTTTAGGCGTAACGATGCCAATGGATAGTTTAGAGAAGTGAGCATTGCTAATTTCCTGTTTCGGAATAATTAGTTCGTATTGAAGTTCTTTGCTGTCTTCATCATAATTATATGTAATGGAAACACCAAGCTTGTTTAAGTCCAAATGAAATTCCTGCACCAAATCTAGATTGGTAAATTCAGCCATTTTTGGCATCTCGGTAATCAACTTAACTATGTCAGGTCCTCTTCTTTCATCCTGGTCTAGTTCCTCTCTATTCCCATTTTCTCTATCGTTTCTATTTGGGCGTTCAGGGGGTGCAATATTAATTGGATATTGTACCGAGACATTCTTTTTTCGCTTGCCCTTAACATCAAAATATACGTAAAAGCCTTTATGTAGCATAGCAAGCATTGTTGCTTGGTCTACTGTACTTAATTGTACGTGAACATTTTCATCAGCAATAAAACTGCTGTAAGTGATGTTGTCTTCTGTATTTTGCGCTTGGCTTGTTGCTAATACTAAAAGTAATAGTAGTTGAATATATAATCTCATGATTTAAATGCTATTTGCTTTAATGGATTTCAAACTTAATTCATATAAAGGGGGCATAATTTTAATTTAAGCGAATGGCAGCTATTTTTTAGCGAAAGGATTCTTGTATTCAGTAGTACATAAACGTGGAACCAAATGTTTTGATAGTTTTAAATATGAAACAACTTGATCTTAGGTATAACAAAAAGAGTCCCAATATTTCTAAAGGAACCCTTTCTTACCAATCAATCAATTAAACCAAAAAACTATTTTTATAGACCTAGAGCTGATATTGCTTCATCATCTTTAGTAAATGCATAAGCTCGCCAAGGTCTACTGTAATTTGTATATCTCCATAAAACATCGCCACTACTATTTACTTCCCAAATTGCACCTGTACCCTCCGCAATTAGGGTATTCCCATTACTCATACGTACACCACTACCTAATCCGTTACTATATAAATCAGAATCTGTAAATTCCCAGGTAAGTTCAGGCTCATTATCTTGCCCAGCTATTAATTCAAAAGGAGGACTCAATTGATATTCGGCTACAGCAGACTGATTATCATATTTGTTGTTTACGAATAGCAACATTTTATTATCATCGAATAAGTTTGGATAGTGTACTCTATTTAAAGTGACCTCACCAATATTGTCATACGCCAACGGATTTCCAAAACGATAAACTAAATCACCTCCCAAACCATAGCTTCCCCCTGTACTAGAAGCTGCCTCTTCCGTTGAGGTACTATGATCAATTACCCATACCTCACTGTAAAAGTTAACGGTCATATAAAGCAAATCATTTTCTTCGTCTAATGTAATACCGTTTACATGTGTAATATCTCCATCAGTTTGGTCATTATTGTAATTGATATCAATCAGGTTTGGAACATCTGCCACTACCCCAAAGTTCTCTTTACTTTCATCAAAATCTTGTACAATATGATCTGTAACATGCCATTCCCAAACTACCTCTTGGGTTAATGGGTTCATTTCTATAATAGCATCTGGATAAATATCAAAATTTCCAGAAAATCCCATTTCCGCAGCATCATCCTGGCTAACCTGTTCCCAAATAGGGAAAATGATATTTCCGTTAGAAAGGTAATTTACATCATGGTGCGATATATAGGTATCACTAGAGTAATCAACATTCCAAGCAATAGTTTGATCTGCGTTGATTTTTCTAAAACTACCACCATAACCACCATAGGTGATTTGTGGATTATCAACCTTAATAGTAGCTACTAAACTACCATCGCTAAGTAGCTCGGCATCATTACCCAGTTGGTCTCCATCAAAATCCCAATCGTACAGGGTATTACCATCGTGGTCAATTAAAAATACACCATTATCCGGAGCAACTGCTAGTATATAAGAATTGGAATCTACGGTACTACTAGCCTCTTCTGTTTCGTCGCTGTCGGTTGTGGTAGTATCTTCCGAAAGGGTTAAATCATCGCTATCATTACTACAAGAGGTTAATAATAGGATTGATACGCAAACAGAGGTAAAACTTACTTTAAATATAGATTTTCTCATAATTGGTTATTTTAAAAATGTGAATAATTTGGGTATGCCGTTTTAGCAACAGGATAAATATAGAATTTGGATTCAAGCAGATTTTAAACAATCAGTGTATTCGAATTAACAATAAGTGAAAAGGGGATTATTCACGGTAAATGCTTTAAGCCGAATTTATAAAACTGGTTTATGCACCTAAATTGAGCCACAGAGGAATCATTAAAAGTAAAACCTAAAAAAAGCAATATCTTTGAGAATAGAATTTGCAATTAAAACCTTACTTCAAAAATGGCAACTGAATCTCATATATCTGTAAACGGACACACGCATGTACTTTATAAAGAAAATGCATTGTCTAAAGAAGAACTCATTGTCAAAAGTGAGGCATTTTTTAAACATTTAGATGAAAGAAGATCTGTTAGAGAATATGCAAATACACTTGTACCAAAAGAAGTAATTGAAACTTTAATAAAAACGGCTTCTACGGCTCCGTCAGGTGCGCATAAACAACCTTGGACCTTCTGTGCTGTTTCTAATACTACATTAAAGGCAAAGATCAGAGAGGCTGCCGAAGCAGAAGAAAAGGAAAGTTATGAAAGTAGAATGAGCGACCGTTGGTTAAAAGATCTTGAGCCGATGGGTACAAACATGTATAAGCCCTTTTTAGAAGATGCACCTTGGCTTATTATCGTTTTTAAAAAAGTACATGATTTAGATAGCGATGGTAAAAAGGTAAATAATTACTACGTTAATGAATCTGTAGGTATTGCGGCAGGTATGTTGATTACTGCGATACACAATGCAGGTTTGGTAACATTAACTCATACTCCTAGCCCAATGAATTTTTTAGCAAAACTATTGAATCGTCCAAGTAATGAACGTGCATTTTTATTGTTACCGGTAGGCTACCCCAAGACACCAACATATGTGCCAGATATTGAAAGAAAGCCATTGGAATCTATATCAGAATTCTATGAGTAATACTTTAAGTAATGATACTTTAAATCCTATTTAATAATATTTTAGATAGGATTTTTTATTAGCACATTAGAAAGCAGGCATATTAATTCTAATATTTTTGGTAGATGGTTTAATATTCTGATTTACTCTAAATAAATTCTGTGGGTCATAGCTATTTTTAATTTTAACCAGTCTCACATAATTGTGTTTGTAACTAGCTTTAACACGCTCTTGACCTTCATTCATCATGAAATTTGAATATGCCCTAATTTAGAAATAGCCAATATATAAATTGGGTTTCTTATTACTTCATCAAACCTTCTAAGGCGTCAGGGGTTCTTGGTAAATCACTACTTAAAACTTCACAACCATCTTCAGTAATAAGAATCATATCTTCAGTAAATACTGAAATGTTTTCATCATGATTGTAGTACCAAGGCTCTACAGTAAAAATCATACCAGGTTTTAGCACTGTGGTAGATATATTAGGATCTCCGGTTGAGAGCCCTAAATGATGACCAAAAAACAAGCCTACTTGCATATATTTTTTTGCATCATCAGGAATAATACTATTAGTTAGTGTCTGTACATCTTTAAATGTAATACCGGGTTTTAGAAACTTAATTATCTCATCTGCTATTTTAGTTTCCATGACAAGAATCTCTTTCTGTCTATCGGTAAATTTACCAGATACGGGAAAGGTTCTACCAATATCACTAACATACTGCTCATACTCACAACCAACATCAAAAATAACCAAGTCGCCTTTTTCCATAACCCTATTTCTACGGTTATAGTGTGTAGCTAATATTCTCCAAGGCCAATGAGAATTTGGTCCTGATTTAATTATGGAACCAAAAGCAAGTCGTTGAGAACCGTTAATTTTGAAATCACCTTCCAAAATACCTTCTAGGTAACGCTCATCTACCCCAGGTTTAATCTTTTTAGCAGATTGCTTAATACCTTCTGCCGTAATGGTAGCAGCCTTTCGAATAATTTCAATTTCAGCTTCAGATTTAATCATACGAACATTTGCAACTGCATCGTACATATTTTCATGTTTCAATTTGGGATGTTTTTTGATCAAGGCCTGTAGCAGAACTTGAACAGGAGAATGCGTAGCTATATAGGCATCAGATGCATAAGTAATGTCACCCTTTCGTCCACTATTAATTAAAACGGTGTTTTCTTTTTTACTTTCAGCATCCATTAGAAAGGTAAAGTCGTCAATAGATGCAAGAGTTATTCCGGTTTTTTCTGTAATATTCTTATCATTCAATAAAGGTCTACCTGGAAAATCATTTATTCGAGAGCCATTTTCAAATCGTAAATCTCGTTCAGGGGTGTATATAGTTACTGATTTGGTGGCTACATTCATAACCAAAATGGCATTTGGTAATTCTAGTCCGGTGAAGTAATAAAAATCATCTGCCTGTCTAAATGTTTCTCCGAATGAAAATCCGTCATTAGCAGGTACAATCACTATTCCTGTTTTACCGTGTTCCGTTAAAATATTCATTAGGTTATCTCGTCGTTCTCTTAACTCTTCTTTTGCAAAAGGTAATGCTGTCCATTCAAAATAAGATTGCACGGGAGTTTGGCTAAAAAGAAAGCTTGTGTAGAAAAATAAGATAATGATAGAAGAGGTCGTTTTCATCTTGGTTTGTTATGGTTAGTCCGAATTTCGAGCTTTTTTCTAGAGGATCAACCACTAGGGATAACTATTGTCTAAGTATTAAAGATTTGATAAAATATAATCAAAATATCATATAATTTTAGATTTAATTAATCAATTTTTAGAATCCATTAAAATAATTACAACAAATACTTGATTTCATTAGGATATTTTTAAAAAATTGCTTAAATTATAACAACGATAAAAACTAAAATAATATATGAGGCAACTAAAGATCACTAAGCAAATTACAAACAGAGACACTAAATCATTAGAAAAGTACTTTCAAGAAATATCAAAAATTGATTTGATTACCGCAGATGAGGAAGTGGAACTAACTAGAAGAATACGCGAAGGAGATCAAAATGCCCTAAATACCTTAGTAAATGCTAACCTACGTTTTGTAGTATCTACAGCAAAACAATATCAAGGTAGCGGATTACGACTTTCAGATTTAATCAATGAAGGAAATATTGGTTTAGTGAAGGCTGCAAAACGTTTTGACGAAACCAGAGGTTTTAAGTTTATTTCATATGCCGTATGGTGGATCAGACAATCCATACTACAATCTATTTCTGAGCAATCTCGTATGGTACGTATTCCATTGAATAAAATTGGGGAAATAAGTAAGATAAATAAAGTATTTTCTACGCTAGAGCAATCTTTACAAAGACCACCAAGTACTACGGAAATAGCTAGAGAACTTGATATGAGCAGCACGCAAGTAAAACTTGCTTTAAAAAATTCAGGAAGACACTTGTCTATGGATGCCCCTTTTCAAGAAGGAGAATCATCTAATTTATATGATGTGGTTAGCTCTAAAGATGCAAACAGACCAGATGCCGGTATGATGATGGATTCACTTAAAACAGATCTTAATCAGGCATTAAATACATTACCAAGCAGAGAAAGTGAAATAATTAAACTCTACTATGGAATAGGTGAAAGTCACCCTAAAAGTTTAAGTGAAATTGGTGAGCTTTTTGATTTAACTAGAGAACGTGTTAGACAGCTAAGAGAAAAGGCTGTTCGTAAGCTTCGTAATAAATCACAAAACGAAGTACTAAAAGCATATTTGTAGAAGACAGTTTAAAATATTAAAAAAAGCCGACTTATTTAAGTCGGCTTTTTTATGCATTAAAATGTTGTAAATGAAAACTATTAGTTGTTCCCATTTTGATTTTTTTTCCTTTTCGGCTCTTCAGATTTTATATGTAGACTTGTGGTTTGGGCTATATGGTTTGCCAATATTTTCTCTACCAATTCTTCTTTGGTCAAGTGATGGAAAATGGTTCTTACTTTAGTTTTAAATTCTTCAGATACTTCGCGATTAGGCTTGGTTTTAAAGATTTTTTTAGCCCAAAGTAATGTGTTGTTTTCTTCGATACTCTGTGCATCTGCTTTTTGGTATTTTGAAAAAGAAATACCTAATTCCTTTTCAAAATCAAATACTTCCGCAACTTCTTCTTTTTGTAAAATGGTTAATGAAAGTCCCTTCGCTCCTGCTCTAGCTGTACGTCCGCTTCTATGAACATATGCATCATAGGTGTCCGGTAAATGGTAATTGACTACATAACCCAATTCTTTAACATCTAAGCCACGAGAAGCTAAATCTGTCGCTACAAGTATATTGATATTCCCTTCTCTAAACTGACCCATTATACGATCACGAATTCCTTGAGATAAACTACCGTGCAAAGCACCTGATGAAAATTTATTTATAGCTAATTTTTTAGCCAACTTGTTTACTGCCGCTTTTGTTTTACAGAAAATGATACCACGTTGCCCTTCTTTTGTATTTAAAAAGTGCATAAGCACATCTAATTTTTCAATAGGCTCAACTACCACATATTTATGATCAATACCTTTATGTCCAAGGGTTGCCATATCAGCCTCTTTATGTACTACATGTTTAGACATGTAGTTTTGAACCAGTTGTTTAATAGCTCCAGACATGGTAGCGGTAAAGAGAAAAGTACGTCTAGCTTTAGGTATACCGGCAATAATAGTATCTAGGTCTTCTTTTAGGGCAGTGACCATTTCATCAGCTTCATCTAAAACCAAGTACTTTAAATTTTTAATATTAATAGCCTCACGTTTTACCAAATCAACTAAACGACCAGGCGTAGCTACTACAATATGAGTATCTTCTTTTAAGCGTTCTATTTGAGGTTTTATAAGTATACCACCGCATACTGAAGCAATTGATATTGCAGGACTATGTTTGGCATATGAAATTAGGTTGGCATGTATTTGTTGTGCCAATTCTCTTGTTGGTGCTAAAATAACAGCTTGTACTGCTGTATTTTTTGTATTGATTAATTGCAGTAATGGTAAGCCAAATGCAGCAGTTTTACCAGTTCCTGTTTTTGCTAATGCAACAAGGTCATCTTTTTTATTTAGGACAACAGGAATACATTTTTTCTGTATATCTGTAGGTACTGTAATTTGTAATTCCTCTAAACTCTGTTGAATTTGTTTATTGATTCCTAAATCTGAAAACTGATTTGACATAAAATAATTTTCGGCAAAGATAGGTACAGTTATTCAGGGAGTAACAACAATCTATTTATAAGTGATGTAGATTCCCGGTAATGATTCATTTAATCTTCCCAACCCCACGGAGCTTCTGGTTCTTCAATCGGCTTAGTAATATCCATTACCACTTTAAAAACTCGGTCAGTTCCTAGTCTTCTTAAATTATAAGTAAAAGTAGTATCGTTTAATGTAATCCACCAAACATTGGTTGCAGCACCAGGTATCATTTTTTGAGTTGCGCCATCTGCTGAGAAAAACTGAATATCAGCTTTACCTGCATTACTTGCTGTACCACCATAAAAATTCACATCATCTTCAGCGCCGTCTTCATGCCTATGGTCATGTTTTAAGGTAAGTATACCATCATTTTTAGTTAAGACCCATGTTCTAGATTTATCGTCACCAACATAAAACGGAATCTTAATTTTGTTATCGCTACATGCTCTAACATGCATAACAAGTCTTTTGCCACCAAAATTTTCATCTTCTTCAGGTAAAGCTAAACTACCTTCGTATGCTTTACCGCAATGAGATTTTAAGTTGTTCCAAAATACTTCAGAAGGGCTAGTTTCTTGAGCTATAAGTGGTAATGCAAATAAAAAAGTAATGATGTAAAGATGTTGTTTTAGTGTCATGTTGCAGGGTTATCTAGTTTCTCAAAAATAGGTAAAAGGATTTATAAACTATACAACGATCGCAAAGCTGAGTATTCAATAAAATATGTTAGCTAAAACTAGGAAATTTAAAGATGGAAATTTATTCAGTAGCTTCCCAACTCCTCCACCTATCCATCCCCTCTTGATACCATTTATCGCCTTTAATAAAAGATAAATCGTTATTGCGCTCTACTTTAAATTCTATGGGTTGATTATATAATTGTCCGCTTTTCCAAGCGTAAAAACAATTGATTAACGTTTCAATTTCTTCATCTTTGGTTAGGTCCATATCTAATTTATATAAATCTTGAACTAAAGGAATTATTGATGTTTCGGTTTGTTCATCATAATGAATTAAGGGCGATAAGCGAATAATTTGCTCGTTAAGTAATTTGTCCGTAGCTACCTGTAAAAACATCATAGCAATATAGTTGGCCGTATCTGGTGGTTGGTATAAAATTGTTTTTGCTTGGTGTAACACCGTTTCTTTAAAGAAGTTGAATTGCGGTTTCCATTTAGAGAAAGCAAATTTCTTTCTTCTGAAAATTAGTGCAATCTGTTTCCAATCCCAAAAGTTTTTTTTCGCTTCAGACGACATTAATGAATTACTGGTGCCTAGAGATATAATCTGAACCGTTTTTAAGTCAACACCTAGTTTATAGGCTTCTATGATTCCAGCTAGAATAGGATTATTGAATCCGCCTAGAGCACCATCCCAAAGCTCATAGAATATATCGCTACCCTTTGCCTTAAAGCGTGCCGGAAAATCGAAATATTGAACAGGAGCGTTAGATGATCCGTTTATAGCTTGAGTAAGTCTAACGGAGTCATAAGAATCAAGGTTTGTTGAGAACGATTTAAAGAATTTAGCACGATTATTTAAGGCATCATATGTGGCAACTACTATTTTAAGGGATGCTTTACCAATCAGTTTTGGAATTTCATCCATCTGTATTTCATCAATCTGAGGAAATAGATTTTCAAAAGCTTCCTTTTTTTTAGTTGTACTATATTTTGGTCCAAATCCCGCATTAAAAAGTCCTAAATAGTCAACAGGAAAATAACGATCTTTAAAAGAGTTCTTATGAAAAATAAGTTCTCGGTTTTTCTTTTCCTTAAAAAGGGAAATGGCTTTGTCAATGGTATAATTTTCAGCTAAAGCAGCAAGGACGATACTACCACCCGAATTGGCAATTACAAGATCAAATTTCCTTAAAATATCGTGACCCGTTAAATTGCCATATCTATCTTTTAAAGTAAGTAATTGAATAATAGCCCAACTGCCACCACCGTCTAGAGATAGAATTTTGTACATCTTAAATAATAATTTAGGAAATTAAGTTAAGGGATTCAATTTAAAATTGAAAAGGACGTGGGAACTACCTGTATTGTACTTTTTAAAATTAGAGAATTAAGAAATAAGTTGTTTGTAGAATGTTCTTAGAAATTATAAGGATATTATGTTTTTTTTGATCCCTCCCCACTGTTTAAATTAAAGTTCTGTTAATAAAAAAGAATGAACGTTCATTTTTTGTAAATTTGTACCAAGAAATCATAGTTATGGCAGCATTACAGAAAAGCATAGACAAACGAAACGCATTAATTAATGCAACTATAGAGTTGGTAAACAATGATGGATTTCATGCCACACCAATGAGTAAGATTGCAAAAATGGCTTGTGTATCTCCCGCCACCATATATCTATATTTTGAAAACAAACAAGATCTGGTGAATAAAACCTATATAGAGGTTAAGGCTAATTATACGGCTTATGCATTTGCCACATATGATGAAACCATGCCGGTTGAAGAAGGTTTTAAAGTAATTTGGAAACGAATAGCTGAGTTTAAGTTAAAGGAAAGCGCCGATGCCATGTTTTTAGCGCAATGTGATAATACCCCAATGATAGATGAAGCTAGCAGACAAGAAGGCATAAAGCACTTGCAACCCCTACTAGATTTATGGGCACGTGGTAAAAAAGAAGGTGTTATAAAACCATTGTCAGATTATATGTTATATGCCTATTCAATTAATCCGCTTTCATTTTTAATGATTACTCAAAACCGAGGTTCTGTAACATTGGATAAGGAGCATTTAGACCAGGCCTACGAAGCTGCATGGAGCAGCATTAAAACGTGTAAGTAGAATGAAAAAGACAGCCATCATATTAGGAGCTTCAGGTTTAACAGGAGGATTATTGATGAAGAAATTACTTATTGACGATAGGTACGATACTATAAAATTATTTTCTAGATCAAGAATTGAGGGTTTGCCAAGTAAAGTACAGCAGTTTATAGGAAACCTTTTAGACTTAGAACAGTTTAGAAAAGAATTTACAGCAGACGAAGTGTATTGTTGTATAGGTACTACTGCAAAGAAAACTCCAGATAAAAAACGTTACAAAGACATTGATTACGGTATACCTGTTGCTGCGGCAAAATTGGCAAAAGAAAACGGAATATCCACCTACTTAGTGGTTTCTGCAATGGGTGCAAATAAAAAAAGTAAAGTGTTCTATAATAGAACAAAGGGAGAAATGGAGCAAGATGTTGTCAACCAAGGCATACCCCATACATCAATTTTAAGACCGTCATTAATTGGAGGAGAAAGAGATGAACAACGAACACTTGAAAAAATAGGACTAATAGTATTTAAAGCCATTCAGTTCTTATTTATTGGTCCGTTGAAAAAATATAGAATTATCAATGCAGAAAGCATTGCTCAGGCAATGTTGAATTTAGCAAATACAACGAGTAATACCGATGTTATCATAACATCCAACGATATAGAACAATTAGCAAAACGCAACTTAAAATAGAAAGATTAAAATGGAATTATTAGATAAATTAAATTGGAGATACGCCGCTAAGGCTATGAACGGTGAAAAAGTAGCCGAAGATAAAGTAGAACGTATTTTAGAAGCAGCGCGTTTGGCCCCAACTTCAAGCGGCTTACAGCCTTTTGAAATTATAGTGGTTAAAAACCAAGATATTAAGGAACAGATAAGACCTGTTGCTTGGAACCAATCTATGATTACAGATTGTTCACACCTACTTGTCTTTGCAGCTTGGGATACCTATACCGAAGATAGAATCAATTACATGTTCGATCTAACCAATGAAATTAGAGGTTTTAAGAACGAAGGATGGGAAAACTATCGTAAGATGTTGCTAGATTCTTATCCACAAAAAGATGAAGAAGAGAACTTTAACCATGCTGCAAAACAAGCATATATTGCTTTTTCACAAGCGATAACGGCAGCAGCTTTTGAAGAGGTAGATGCTACCCCAATTGAAGGTTTTGATCCTGCTGCAGTAGATAAAATTTTAGGCTTACGCGAAAAAGGATTACGTAGTGCTGTTTTGTTACCACTAGGTTATAGAAATGAAAGTGAAGATTGGTTGGTTAATCTAGTAAAGGTTAGAAAACCAATGAAAGATTTGGTAACGGTTATAGAGTAATCGTTTATCAAACCATAAATAGATATTACAAATTAAAAAGAAGAGAGAAAATGAACAATTTTGAATTTAAGAACCCTACCAAGATTATTTTTGGAAAGGATACCATAGCGAAATTAGAAAGTGAAATTCCTGCAGATGCTAAAGTATTAATGCTTTACGGTGGTGGTAGTATCAAGAAAAACGGTATTTACGAACAAGTTACCAAAGCATTGTCTAATATAGATGTAACAGAGTTTGGCGGTATACCTGCTAACCCTGAATATGCCTTACTTATGGAGGCCTTACAGGTAATAAAAGATAAAAACATTACTTATTTATTAGCAGTTGGTGGTGGGTCTGTAATAGACGGAACAAAATTTTTATCTGCAGCAGCGGTATATGATGGAGATACCCCTTGGGATATACTTACCAAAAATGTGAGAACCAAAAAAGGAATGCCTTTTGGGACCGTATTGACCTTGCCGGCAACAGGTTCTGAAATGAATTCAGGTGCTGTAATTACAAGAGCGGAAACCAAAGAGAAATTAGCCATGGGTGGTCCAGGATTGTTTCCTGAGTTTTCAATTTTAGATCCACAGGTTATTAGTTCAATTCCTGAACGTCAATTAGCAAACGGAATAACAGATGCTTTCACACATGTATTGGAGCAATACATGACCTACCCAATAGGTGCATCTTTACAAGATAGATTTGCAGAAAGTATTTTGCAGACATTAGTAGAAGTTGCTCCTAAAGTATTGAAAGATCCTACCGATTATACACCTGCCGCAGATTTTATGTGGAGCTGTACAATGGCATTGAACGGATTAATTCAAAAAGGAGTTCCTGGTGATTGGGCTGTGCATATGATGGGTCATGAGTTAACCGCATTGTTTGGTATTGACCACGCACGTACCTTAGCGGTAATTGCACCAAGTCACTATAAGTACAATTTTGAAGCTAAAAAAGAAAAATTAGCTCAGTACGGTGAACGTGTTTGGAATATTATCGAAGGTAGTATCGATGACAAAGCATATGCTGCTATTGAAAAGACCGAGGAATTCTTTCATGAATTAGGTATCGATACTAAGTTATCTGATTACACAAAAGAGTATGAAGGCACTGCCGAAGAAATATCTAAGCGATTTACAGATCGTGGATGGAAATTAGGTGAACGTCAGGCTTTAATGCCAGAAGATGCACAGAAAATTGTGAAAATGGCTTATTAGGTTAAGCGAAGTATTTTTAAAAAGGGCTGTCTAATTTAGACAGCCCTTTTTTATTTCCGGTTATACCAATTACAAATCACATATGAATGACTTATCTCGAAGGCAGAATAATCAAAAACCAATATCTTCGCGCGCATTATGTGGATGTACCTCGGACTTTTAGCAGCGCTCTTTTTAGGATTACACAACTTATGTAAAAAACATGCCGTACAAGGTAATGATGCCTTTTCTGTTCTTTTAGGCACCTTAATCGCTGGCTTTCTATTGTTTTTACCATTATTTATCGGTTCAAAATACTATCCTGAAGAATTACAAGAAATTGATTTATTTGTATCTGATATATCCTTGAAGACACATGGGTTTATAGTTATAAAAGCCATGATTATGGCTTCTTCTTGGATATTGGCATATCAAGCTTTAAAACATTTACCTATTACCATTGTAACCCCAATACGTTCTGCAGGTCCGTTTTTTACTTTTATCGGTGCGATTTTCATTTATCAAGAACGCCCTGATTTCTGGCAGTGGATTGGATTTTTCCTAATTATTTTTTCCGTATTTCTTTATTCTAGAATTGGCAAAAAAGAAGGTATTTATTTTAAAAGTAATAAATGGATATATGCAATTATTGGCGCTACTTTTTTAGGAGCTTCAAGTGGTTTGTATGATAAGTTCTTAATACAAAGTTTAAATCTGAATCCCCCTACCCTTCAATTTTGGTTCTGTACCTACACCATGTTGATTATAGGAATGGTAGTGGTCATTACAAGAGCTACCAATGCTAATTTAAAAGGATCTTTTAAATGGCGGTGGACGATACCTATGGTGGGTATACTTTTACAAACGGCAGACTATTTTTATTTTAAAGCATTACAAGATCCAGATGCATTGATAATACTACTTTCAGCCATAAAGCGTAGTCAAATATTGATAGCTGTAGTCGTTGGCGGTTTTATCTTTAAAGAACAAAATAAGCGTAAAAAATTAGTGCCGTTAGCGGGTATTATGCTTGGTGTCTTTCTTATTCTTTATTCATAAGAAATTCTGTATTGCTTTCTTGTTATAAGAAAATAGAGTGTTAAAATGGGGTTAGCCCGTTGGTAGGCTGTATCTTTGTAGCATTATAGTATGTTTAATTAGTTTAAAGTAGTATATGTCATTTAAGAAACTGAATCCACACTTATTAGAAAGACTAGAATACCTTTCCATTACAGAACCAACTTCTTTCCAGAAGAAAAGTATTCCCGTAATTAAAAGCGGAGCAAATGTATATTGTACAGCTCCAAAGGAAAGTGGTAAAACTACAACCTTAATATTGACAACATTACAGAAACTAAAATGTAAAGCCGAAGGCAATGCGCCAAGAGCTGTTGTTGTGGTTGAGAATAAAGAAAAGGTACTGGAACTTTATGATAAGTTTTTTGAATACACCAAGTATACGGATATGAGACTATATGCCAGTTATAAAGAATTGCATATCGATATTCAAAAATCTGAAATATTTGAAGGCATAGATATACTTATTACAACACCTACTACCCTACACAAGTTGTTTTTATTGAATGGGGTAAGTACATCACAATTGAAAATCTGTAGTATTGATGATGGTGATTTTTTAATTCAGAAATCGGATTATACAGCAATGATTACGGTTGCACAAAGTATTATGAAATGTCAATATGTGATATACTCAGAAAAAATGCATCCTAAATTAGAACGTTTTGAAGATTATTTTATGGAACGAGCAAGTCATGTAAAGCTATAATATGAGTTTTTATTGCTTAGAATATCCTTGTTTACGTAGCACGTCTATAGTACTATTATAGCCAATATCAAAAATGGCATCTATAGATCTCATATCAAAAGTTGCATATTCACAAAGCTCTTCGGGAGAAACTACAAACTCGCATTCTGAAAATTTTGCTATGGATTCTGATGCTGATTTTATTTTATACGCTCTTTCCAATACATTGTACGAATGTTTTAAATCTTTTATTTTAATAGATTTTAGTGCGTTTACATAGCTGCCTATTATTTTATCGCAGTGTGGTTGTAAAGGCTCAATAGGGAAATTGTTCAATACACCACCATCTACGTAGAAAGACCCATTAATATTGATAGGTGAAAAAACACCGGGAAAAGTTGCAGATGCAAGCACTGGTTTTATCAATTCTCCAGTATTAAAAATCTTTAATTCCCCTTTAACGATATCCGTAGCTGTTATAAAAAGCTCCTTAGGAAGTGATTCAAATTTATCGGTAGGAAAAAACTTTTTAAACTCATCATAAAACTTCTCGGTGTCTATAAAACCGGGTTTTTTACGGGCGAATCTGTTGGCATGAAAAATAGGAATTACTTTGAAGAATTCTAAAATATCTTCCCATTTTACACCACCTGCATATAAGGCACCAACAATAGCACCTGCACTAGTACCCGAAATATGAGTAGGGTAAATACCGTTTTCCTCTAAGGCTTTAATAACACCAATATGCGCTACTCCACGTATGCCACCGCCTGAAAGTACTAATCCGGTATTTGTCATAACTGTTTTATGTTATATTTTTTAAAAATCATTTTTGGGCAACAATGTCAAATTTTATCAACCCTCCATTAATTTCTGCTTTTTCTAAAAAGCCATCTTTATAATGATAAATATTCTCGTGGTTTTTAGCATTTATTTTTTTGTACGAATGATTGCCTAAAGGTATAATCGTATTAAAACTTCCATCTTGTTCAGAATAGCACCGTTCTATGTCTACTGGTTCCACAAAATATAGCAATATGGTAGCGTACTTGATATCTTCTTGTACCACTAACTCGTTTTTATCGTTTTTTGAAATCTGGTAATAATCTATTTCCCAATTGGTAAGAATGTCGGCATAGGGTTTATCGTTGACATCTATAAGTACATTAGCCCTCTTCAATTTATTATTTTCATAGATAACATTGTACAAATAATTTACATCTATTTCTTTGATAATGCGCGTGTTTATAGTAGTTACACTTTGATAATGAATTTTAGTGTCTTTAATGGTTTTAGAAGCTTTTAAACTACCTATTACATTGTCTTTATGTACAATATCAAAGAAAAGAGTGTTTTTTAGAGGCTTTACATCTTTTGATATAGAACCAATTGATCCTAAAAAAATAAACGTACATACTATAATGAAATGATTTATTGATGACATCTTTACGTGTAAAGGGGTTCTTGATTGCAATCTACTATACTAAGGTAAAAGTAAGTAATTCGGTTTTTTATAAACCTAACGAATATCATGTTTTATTGATTGGAATAAAAAAAGGGCTTACGAATATTTTCGTAAGCCCTTGACTTTTAAAACGTTTGTTTAATTACTCCATATCAATAATACCAACAACCTCATAAGCTCTTGATCCATTTACTTGTATTTTTTCATACAGTATATTAGAGTATTCATAATATGTAAATCCATCAATAGTAACTTTCTCATATCCATCAGGTAATTCGCTAACTACTGTACCAATTTCAGGATCTACAACTTCATATCCAGAATTGGCTTCAACATAGAAGGTGCCACCAACATTAAAATACAAATGGTTATTGAAACGTACCCTAGCATAGTTTGGAGGTAGGCTATTTATTCTAAATCCAATTTTAGGCGCTATGGCAATATATCTACCACCAGATGCTGTATAGTATTTATTATTTGAGTAGTAATAATTTTGCCCATTATGTTTTACTACAGTTTTATTAGGTACAGTCCTAACTGCTACTACTTTTTTCTTGGGTGTTTTATACTGAACTCTTTTACTTGATACTCTACCTGGTGTTTTTGTTACTGTAGTAGTCCTAGTAGTAGTTGTTTTTGTTGACGTTCTTTTACGTGTTTGTGCTGTACTTGGCAAAGCGAATGCCATTAAAAATAATCCTAGTACTACATATGTTTTAGTATTTGTTTTCATCGTTTTAAATTTAAAAGGTTAAACTTTTATTTTTACGTTCAATACTTTGACATGTAAATGCACTTGTGGTTTAATCGATATACTAGTTATTAAGTTAGAAATAGACGAATTGGCATATTCTGTCTATGAATTAGCCTATTTTATAGAAGTACAAAATAGGCTTTTAGAAGACTTTAGTTGGTAGATGAAGAATTGTTATTTTGTTGGTCTTTTAATACCTCTCTAATAGATTCACTGTCCCAATGATTATCGTATTCGACGATACCCCTTTTAAAATCTTCTTCCAATAATCGTTCCTGTTCCTCTAATTCTTTACGGACTTTAAATATATAATCTTCATTTCCCTTAGGTTCAGCTGCCAATCTTCTTAAGCTGGTCTCATCATATTTAATGAAATTCTGTACTTGTCTGTTCAATGTGTATTTTCTAAAGCCGAGTTTGCTTAATACGTCTTTTGCTAGAGATAAAGAGGTGTCCAATGATTCTCGGTAAATGTTTTCAAAGCCCATATTCAGCAATTCATAAGCGTCATTTCTATTTTGGGCACGTATCATTAATTCTACATGAGGATATTTTTCTTTAACAAGTTTGGTGATTTCTAGTGTTACCGGCGGATTATCTATGGCACATATCAAAATTTTAGCTTGAGCAATACCCGCAGCTTCAAGAAGTTCTAACCTAGTAGCATCCCCATAGTATACTTCAAATCCCATTTTACGTAGCACATCTACCCTATTTGAATCCTGGTCTAGAATAGTTGCCTCTATACCGTGAGAACGTAAAAACCGACCAACGGTACTACCAAAGTGACCAAAACCGACCAGAATAACATTTTGAGATTTTGCAATATGGTCCATGGGTCTTTTAATGGACTCTTTTGTGCCAATTTTTGGTAATATAAATCGTTCGTTTATAATACTTATGATTGGGGTAATGGACATGGTCAGGGCTGTTATTACAAGCATAATATCCATCTGTTCCTGATCTAGTATATTCAATTGAAATGCAAAGGATAGCAGAACAAATGCAAACTCCCCAATTTGTGCCAAGCTAAATGTTAGTAGTAGATTTTGGTCAAGCTTAAGTTTAAATACTTTACCTGTACTAAACAGTATTAATGCTTTAATCAATATTACTGCTAGTAATATACCGCCAATGGTCAACGGAATTTTAGCAATGACCACAAAATTAATAGATGCGCCAACAGCTATAAAAAATAAACCTAATAGCAGGTTTTTAAAAGGCTCAAGATTACTTTCAAGTTCATGTTTGTATTCGCTACTAGAAAGGACAACGCCACCTAAAAACGCACCTAAAGCAGGTGATAGACCAACGTATTCCATTAAATAGGATATACTGAATACAATTAACAAAGCAGAGGCGAATAACAATTCCCTAACTCCTGTTTTTGCAACTCTTCGTAACATGGGTACGATCAAATATTGACCTGCACCGATAATTAACACTACAGACAAGATAATAGCCAGTGTTTGGTAGCCCATGGGCAAGCCGTCTAAAAGATTACCGGATGCTTCATGACTGTCTATGGCAGCTTCACTATCAGAATTTGAAAGCAAAGGAATTGCACCTAACATGAATATTACGATGATATCTTGAAATAGCAATATAGAAAATGCCGAATTACCGAAGGTAGTCTCCATGAGTCCTTTTTCATCAATAGTCTGCATTGCAATGGCAGTTGAGGATAATGCTACTGCCATAGAAATAACCAAGGCAACTTTCCAGTCAAAATTAAGTAGTATAAAAAAAAGATAAGAGAGTATCATAGAGCCGGCAACTTGTAAACCACCCATTCCTGCAATAGATTTACGCATATTCCAGAAGTTTTTAGGCTCAATTTCCAATCCGATCAAAAAAAGCATCACCACCACCCCGAACTCAGCAAAATGAAGAATATCTTCTCCCTCTTCACCTATAAAACCTAAAACATACGGACCTATTAAAACACCGGCAATTAAATACCCTAAAACAGAACTTAGACCTAATCTTTTGGCTATTGAAACGCAAATGATTGCTCCCAATAAAAAAACAATGGCATCAAAAAGTAGACTTCCGGTCATAATTGGTTAGTTGGTTGGTGAAGGGTATTAAACTAAATACCTTTTATGTGGTTACAATGGCTTCTTTGCTTTGTAATTGATCTATTAACATGCTATAATTCTCCCCGTAAATCTTAAGATCTTCATCAGATAATTTGTAAGTGCCCATAACGGTAAATGGCTTTTGATAGTGCATTAAACACAAATTGGCAGTTTGTTCAAAAGGTCTTAAAAACTCGGTAATGGTATAGCTATTTGTTCCTTGGGTACAATATAATTCTTTGTTGCCCCCTGTGGTAATAGTGTTTAAACAAATTTTAGAAGATAATGCCTTTCCCTCTGGACCGTATGCCCAATTGAATTCCAACACCATATCTATCCATTGTTTTAATAACGGCGGACAACTGTACCAATACATAGGATGATGCCAAATAATAACATCATGTTCCGCTAACAGTTTTTTCTCAAAAGGAACATCTATATGAAAATCTGGATACTCTTCATATAAGTCATGAAAAGTAACACCTTCTTTATCTTTGATATAATTCACCAATACATTGTTCGCTCTTGATTTTTCAAACTTCGGATGGGCAAATAAAACAAGTACCTTCTTCATATTCCAATGCGTTTTAAAAAAAGTATCCTTTAATTTAGGTATTTATTTTGTAATCAGGTTAAAGGAAATTTTTATTCCTTCGATAATCATACCCGTTCCTATGATGGCAATAATTAAACCCATAATCTTACCGATAACAGAAATAACGTTGTAACCAACCAATCGTACAATTAAGTTACTAAGCCTAAAAGTCAGATAAGTAAGTATACTCATGAAACCGAAAACAGCGATAACGATTGCTATATGAACAGGTTGCGAATTAGAAACAAAGTTCATAGCGGTAACTATAGTACCAGGACCAGCTAGAATAGGAATTGCCAATGGTGATACAGCAATATTTTCATCAATATTTACGTGTTTTATATTCTTTACATTAGATTGTTTTGATTGCAGCATGTCAAAACCGATATAAAATATTAAGATACCACCTGTAATTTTAAAGGCGGGAATACTAATATTAAACAATTCGAAAATATATTTTCCTAAAAGGACAAATACCAATACAATGATAAAGGCAATAAAATTTGCTCTTTTATTGATATCGGCTTTGGTTTTTTCATCTGCCCCTTGGGTTAAAGATAGAAAAACGGTCATGTTAGATATTGGGTTAGTAATGGCAAAAAAACCAGTAAAAACAGCAATAGAAAACGTAATTAAATCATCCATTATTTTAAGCGAAATTTAATCGTGCAAGAACTTGATTTCTTACTGAAATTCCAAGAATATTTTGAAACTTTTACCAATTGTTAGAATATAAGAAAAGCTGAGACTAATTGGAATTAATCTCAGCTTTTAAAAATGTAACTTAAATTACTTTTGACTACTGAAAATCAGCTGCTTTAAAAGGATATTTCCTTGGTGTTTTTTGAATGGTAATCCAATGAGCTACTGTAAACGATTTTACACCCCATTGTCCATTAAAACGTCCTAGACCTGAATTTTTAACTCCTCCAAATGGTGCATAGGCACTATCATTAACTGGTTGGTCATTAATATGTGTCATACCAGCTTCAATACCTTGTGCAAATGCCATTCCTTTTCCCTCGTCTCGTGTAAATACAGAACTAGATAAACCGTAGTCTGTAGCATTTGCTAAACGTAAAGCATCTTCTGTATCTTTTGCTCTAGCAATAGACACTGCTGGTCCAAATATTTCATTTTGAAATAATGGGCAATTTTCGTCTACATCTACAAAAACGTATGGCGGCATATGTAAACCTTCTGCTTCTCCACCTAATGCCATTTTGTAACCTTGTTCTTTTGCATCGTCTATTAACCCTTTAACAGTATCAAACTGATTTTGATCAATAATAGGACCTACAAACGTATCCGGATCATTCATATCCAATCGTTTTAAGGTTTTTACTTTTGCTATAAACTTTTCTGTGAATTCATCATAGACTTTATCTTCAACGATAATTCTGTTGATAGCCATACAGATTTGACCTTGGTTCATAAATTTACCCCAAGCAGCAGCTTCAACCGCTTGATCAATATCTGCATCTTCTAGCACCACAAACGGACTGTTACCACCTAATTCTAACTCGATGTTTTTAATGATATCTGCCTCCAGAGCATTTTTACCAACTTGACGACCAACTGGTGTTGAGCCTGTAAACGAAATTAATTTTGATATTGGGTGTTTTGTAATTGCAGTACCAATAGTACTTCCTCCACCTGGTAAAACGCTTAATAACCCTTTCGGGAAACCTGCCTCTTCTAAAAAAGAAGCGAAAATTAATCCGCCTGTTACTATAGACGTTGATGCCGGTTTTAACACCACCGCATTACCTACTGCCAATGCTGGACCTAAAGTACGCGCGGTTAATTGACCCGGAAAATTCCAAGGAGAAATTAAACCAATAACACCTAATGGTTTTCTAACAGCCATAGATTCTTTGCCATCAATATCTTGTGGTAATATTTTACCTTCTACTTGTAATGGTAAATGCACAGCACTTTCAAAAACGCTAGCTACTAATTCTGCTTCAAAATACCCTTTTGCTAAGGTTGCTCCTACTTCTTTTCTTGCCCATTCTGCAAACTCTTGCTTTCGGCTTCTAACTACTTCGGCTAGTTTAAGCATCATTCTACTCTTTTCAGGAGGTAGTACAGCTGCCCATTTTTTCTGCGCAACTGCTGCTTGTTCAAAAGCTTCATTTACATCATCTGTAGTAGCTCCATTTAAAGAGAATAACTCCTCTTGGTTCCAAGGGTTAATATCCTTGATTGCTGGTCCTTTTCCGTCTTTCCATTCGCCACCAACAAATATTTTTCTCGTATAATGCGGTAATTTATCTTGTGTTTTCATTTTCATTGTGTTTTAATAATTGATACTAAAGTGTCACGATTACTTTACCCACTGTTCTTCCTTTTTCAACTTCGGTATGGGCATTAGCCATATCTTCAAAAGCAAACGTTTTGTAAATGTTTGGTCTAATGCTACCGTTTTCTAACATTTCTTTTAAGGTGTTCATATCTTTAGCACTAGAGTGTACTAAAATGTCTGAAACGGTTTTGTTCTCCTTTTTGGCTGATGCTTTTAAGTCATCTAAGTCCATACCTACTGTTGTGTAGGCTGTTCCACCGCTTTTTAAAACTTTTACTGCATTTTCTAATACTTCACCACCTTGCGTATCTAACACAAAGTCGATATCGGATAAAATTTCTTCAAACTTTTCAGTATGATAATCAATTACGTTATCTGCTCCAATAGAGGTAACAAATGCACTATTTTTTGCCGAGGCAGTAGTATTCACAAAAGCTCCCATTGCTTTTGCAATTTGGATAGCAAAATGACCAACACCACCAGAACCTGCTTGTATTAGTACTTTATCACCTTTATTAATCCTTCCTTCTAAGATTTGTAATGCAGTTAAAGCAGCTAAGGTTGTAGCAGCAGCCTCTTCAAAAGAAACGTTACTTGGCATTATAGCTAAATGTGCTTCTGGAGCAGCTACAAATTCCGCGTAAGCATTACCTACACCAGGAAAATTAACCATTCCGAAGACCTTATCTCCTACATTAAAATTGGTAACTGCTGCGCCAACTTCGGTAACTATACCGGCAATATCCCAACCTAAAATAACAGGTCGTTCTTTACCATACATCATACTTAACATCTCGTCGTTATACTTTGGTTTTACATCTGCAGGGTTTAATGAAATTGCCTTTACAGTAATTAACACTTCGTTCTCTTTTATAATCGGTTTTGCTATTTCTACTAAATGAAGGTTTTCGGGTCCTCCTGCTTTTTCTAATACTATTGCTTTCATAGTGTTTCTATTTTTAAATTATTTTTTATTATAGACAACGGTCATTCCCTTGCCTTGCTTAAGTGTTAAGCGCATTTTGGTATCTGTAACTTCAATTACAAGTTCATCATACCCTAAATCCATATCTCCGATTTTGCTGGTTCTGGTGAAGAAATTATTTTTCCAATCCCAAGTACCTGTCAAAACTTTACCTCCAAAAACTCCAAATATTTGTCCGTCGTGAGTAGCAACAGATTGCCCGTCTTTGTCACCATAAAAATTATCGGCAGCTATCTTTAAATATTCTTCTTTTGTGTTTATTCGTTTCCAATTTTCATCTACAGGTATAGCTTTACTAATAGTTGATGGAAGTGTGTAAGATGCTATTGAATTACTAAATAGAACCGGAGTAAATAACACATTGTTTTCTATGGTAATATCTGCTAAACCTTTCGGGAAGTTCCCAATTAATTGTCGCGTATTCTCATTTATAAAAAACAAGTCACTAACCGTACCTCCTGTTACTAAAAAACCATCATTAACAGCAGTTAAACCGTCTAAAGCTCCTAGTTGATAACTGCTTTTAAACCGTGTTATCCTTTTATCTTTTAAGTTGACTTTATATAGACTGCCAAACTTATCTGGTGAAATTTCTAAAGTCAATTCTTCACCAAAATTTGCAATAACTAAGTCTTCATTTTGAATATAAAGTCCGTTTGGATGCTTAATTTCTGGGGATTGAAACCAAACCTCTAATTTGTTATTTACTAATGTGAAAATCTTACCACTTGCTATATCAGAAATAAAAACCTGTCCGTTTTTAGAAACCACGACATCATTTAATGACACAACATCTGGAGAAGTAATGCTATTTACGACTTTACCATTTTTAACATTGATAATATGAAGCTCCTTACCATCGCCAACGTATAATTTGTCCCGATATAATGCCAAGCCTGCAGGCGAATTTAAACCAGTTACCCATTTATAATTATCAACTTTTCCGTCCTTTGAAATTCTACTTATATACCCTTTGTTATTTTGATTTACATTAGAAACATACAACCAATTCTCTGTTGGTGATGCCACAATAGACTCAGGCATAGAAAAGCCATCTAACTCCCAGTTTTTAACTAATTGTTGTGTTGTATTTATGTATTTAGATGCCGTATAGTTTGTTTCTTCTAAAACTTCCTTTAAAGTAAAAATGCCATTATTTGCAGCAGGAAAGCCCGTATACAAGCTTAATAAAATCATAGTTTCTGAAATCTCATTTGGCGTAGCACCTAAATTTAAGGCAGCCTTTATATGCGACTTTAACTGCGATTTTGCATTAGCTTGTGTAGTAAGACTAGCAATTATTAATAATTCTTTGGTTTTAAAATCTATGCCTTTTCTGTTATAAATTTCTCCAAAACCATAGCGAATAATATAATCTGCCATATCTGGAGAGACACTTTTAAAAGCTGCTTCTAATCCTTTTGAAGCGCCTTCACCATTAACCTCGTTAACAATTTTTACGCCTGTTTTATAGTTGTCTTCTTTAGTGTTTTGGGCATTACTGGAGTAAGCTAAAACTAAAGTGTATAATAAAATTAATTGCTTTTTCATAATCTTTGTTTTTAATAAAGTTGGGTATCTTTTAAATTTCTCTAACGAAATTCATATACTGCTTTAAATCACCAATGACAGCATCTTCCATTAGTTTGCCTGTTTTTACTGCATAAGGTTGATTAAAGTGAATGTCCCAAACATCAGATTCTTTTCTCCAATGCTCGTAAACTGCTAGGGTATCTTCTTGATTATCTACTGTATATAAATCAAAAAGAATGTTGCCTTCTTCCTCGTTTCTTGTGTGGATAATGTGATCTTCAAACTGTTCAAGAAGTGCTTCTCTAAATTCCGTTTTTAGTTTAAAAATGAAGAAAATAATAAATACGTCATCTTCAGGATTTTCAGATTTAGAATGGTCTGGAAGCGGATTTGTATCGCCTAAAAAGTAGAAATCAGGAGCCGACTGTAAGGCGGTCTGTCCTACTTCCATTAACTTCTTGGTATGTGGCTCGTTATCGTGAGCTGTAATAGCAGCTTTGTCTGCCCAACGTTCGTAAACAAAAAACACATTGTCTTCTGCTTTAGACACAAATACTCTAATCTCTTTATTACCAGCCTCTTTTTGTGTTGCCGCTTGTGCTTCTTTAAGCGTTGCTGCAAACGTGTATTTATGTTCTGGTTTTGCAGTAAATTTTACTATTGTACTTTTCATAATAATGTTCTTTAGAATTGAAGTACCTTTTATTTTAATGGAGTAAGTGGTACTTTTTGAATGATTGTAACCTCTTTTATTTTTGCAAATCTGTCATTTGGATTATCCTTTACAATCCAATGGTGAGAAGTAGTTGCGGTTAATTTTTGACCCTCTTTTGTTATCCCTTTCCAAACAAAATCTACATTGACTTCATATTCATTTTCTGAAATTACTTTTACTGTAAAATTCTCTGGAAAATGACTGCTTTCCTTCAATTGCTTTGGCGTTCCGTTTAACCATTGTTCTAATTGTTCTATGGTAACAATAGGCTCGCTATTTGTTGAAAAATTAAGTTTAAAACCATCTGCTAATACCTCTTTAAAAGGCGCAACATTACCATCTAACTGTTCCATATTTAAGAGCCAGTAATGCATAAGAGATAACATTCGGTTTTCTGGATATGCATCCTCAAACGTTGGGTCTTTAATCTCGCCAGTAGGGTTAATATTGATTTCTGTAAACACAGGTAAAAGCGCACCAGGAACCTCTTTTAAAAATGTGCTGTAATGCAAAGGATAACTGTCATTAGCACCGTCTGACTTTAAATTTTGATATATAATATCAGCTTCTAAATTAATAGCACCGTTCTCTAATTTATTTACTGTTATATTTTGAATATGATGCGCATTCTTCCATCCTTTATAAACTTTTAATCTTTCAGGATAATTTTCTTTGCCTTGCATTTCTCCAGCTACAGATTTCATTTTTATATCATCTGCTAAAATTTCTAACTGATTTTCTAGTCGTTGTTTATTTTCAAAATCACGTTCATAAAAAAGATACCAACGGTGATATTGTACGATAGCTGCGTGAATAATTTTTGTGTTAGTTTTCATCATTATTGGATTTTAAGACTGATTATAACTGTGTGATAACTGTTTCTTCAGGAAATCTAGATTTCGGTAATTTTGCATTAAAGTCACTGTCTTTTCTATAACCTAAAGACACAACCGCTAGAGCGGTGAAGCCTTTTTCGCGTAAGCTAAATTCTTCATCTAAAGCTTTTACATCTACACCTTCCATTGGGCAAGCATCAATACCTAAGGCAGCTGCACCTAATAAAAGTGCGCCCATATTTAAATACACTTGCTTTTCCATCCAGTGTGGTAAATCTTTAAGGTCGTAGCGGTGAATGTTTGCAAATAGCATACGACCACCGTGCATTTGATCTTTAAACTCTTGTGCTGCAAAGCGACCATCTTGGTCTTCTTGTTCTAGAACGCTGTTCATATAATCATCGTCTGCATCTGTGCGAGCTGCGATAACAATTACGTGAGATGCATCTAAAACTTTTGGTGTGTTGAAATGAAACGCGCCTTCTGTACCTTTTGCAATACGGGCTTTACCTTCTTGGGTATCTGCAATTAAAAAATGCCAAGGTTGTAGGTTTACACTAGAAGGACTTAAACGCAGTACATCTTTTATCTGTTGAAAATCTGCATCTGATATTTTCTTAGTTGCATCAAATTCTTTTGCTGAGTAGCGGTTGTTTAATATTTCTGTTAGATTCATTTTTGTTATTTCTTAACTTGTTGATTTATAATACTATCAAAATTATAGTACAAATGTAAGTGTAGAGTTGGTACGTGTCAATAACGGTCAAGAAGTATAGTATACAAAATAATTTGTAATAATCTGAATATCAATTATTTGAATACATAATATTTTACTATAAAAAGTATAGTTGCATACTATATTAAAGCTTATTATCTTTGTCATATATTTAATTTTAAAGAAATGGACAGAAAAGAACTGTTTGAAAAGAAACCAAAAATTAAAATCAATAATAAAATATCATTCTGCCCAACGAGCGCAGCAATGGAATTGATAGGTGGAAAATGGAAGAGTGTGATACTAACGCATTTAATAGGCGACAAAAAACGCTACAACGAGTTGCGTAAAGAAATTCCTGGTATTACTGAGCGCACGTTGAGTTTACAGTTAAAACAATTAGAAGCAGATGGTATGGTAAACAGAAAAGTGTTTACTAAAAAACCACCTTTAAAAGTAGAATACACTCTTACGGAGTTTGGACAAACATTGGTTCCAATTCTAAACCTAATTGTTGATTGGGGATTACACGCAGCAGAAACAAAAGGGGAGTTTTTGTTTGAGGAATAGAAATTCGGTTAAATAAGAGCCCTTTCTTATCATGAAATAAGAAGGGGTCAAAATTGATTCTCTGTATTTATTTCTCTACTTCAAAAAGTATAAACTGATTAAGTTGTGGACCATACAGGCTAAAATTATTATCGGCCACCACTATTAAGGAGCGATTACCGTTTGCAAAGTCAGGACCAAAAGAGATTCCTTCAATATTGTCGACAATACCGTTGGTTAATTCATTTCTAATATCCTCAAAATTGAATAAAAGCTTCTTTGTTACTTTGGTATAGCGCTCAACTTTTAAACTATTGATACCACTTACATCAGTCGCTTTATTTGCATCAACATCATAAATTTTAACTGTATTTCCTCCGTCCTCATATCCCATGGAATAAGAACGTTCTAGTACAAAAAATCTATTGGTATCGTACTCTAGAATCTCAACAATACCATTTAGTTCAAATGTAGCTCCGTCAATTGCAGGACGGGAAACTTTGTCCAATTCATACACTATTTCCTTTTCGGAATGCCCTGTTTTTTCATTAATATAAACTATTCTTACAGGTGAGTCTGTTTCTTCTAAAGTAGGTTCAACTCCGTCTTCTTTCAATGGTAATTCCATGGCAACCCAATACCCTTTTTTATGTTTACTTACAGATATTCCCTCAAAAACACCGTTATGGCGAGGTCCCAAATCTGGATTCTCATTAGGTAAGTAGCGACTAGCAAGATTCAATTCTTTAACAAAATTTCCGACTGAATCTGAAATGCGTACGAAAGGTCTCAGACCTTTCTTTATATTTCCTTCACTTGTCCAAATAAAACATCCATCATCATATCTAATAGATTCGGGATCGACAAATCCTTTTGGTATTACTTCGTCAATTGAATCTTTAAAATGAGTAACGGATGTTATTTCAATCGAATCAAATCCGTTAATATCATAAGAAATATTGGCGCTATAAAAGCGTGGAAAATCACTGTCATCACTAATGGCGTACCAAATTCCATTTGCATAATCTATACCTGATAACCCACCTACCCTAGTGTTGGCAAATGTTGTTTCATCAGGCAAAACATATTCATCTATAAAACGCAAATTGATATCGGTGTCATTTGGTGGTGATTTTTTAATATTACCACAAGCAGAAACAATAAATAATCCTATAATTAAAAGAAATGTTCGTACTGTAAAGCTCATGTATGAATTTTGAACAATAAATTTATACTTGCAAAATTACATCTATTTCTATGGTGATTTTAAATTATAGCAAGTGAAAATTATTTAATCAATTTCTTCGTTAACTCAACCAATTCTTTAATTTTTTCATCATCATAGGCATCTGGGTGTGCTTGAGAATAACCTCCTTTATCATTATCAAAATAAGCGTTTGTTTTCGCTTTGTCGGTCATACTTAAATCATAAAGAATATCTACTCCCTTTTCTGCAGGAGACCAATGTTGACCGTAGGCTTCCTTTGCCATCTTAGTATTCAATAACGAACCTGGGTTCACGGCAACAACCAAAATACTTGGTTCTTTTTTTGCTAAATCAAAACTCCACATGGTCAACGCTAATTTACTTTGTGCATAGGCATCATTAGCCCCTAAACTCATTTCACCTTTTAATGCACTTAAAGAAACTGGGGATTGTGCCGCAGAACTAAGATTTACAATTCTAGGTGTATCTGACTTTTTCAATAACGGTAATACCGCATTTGTAAATTGATATGGTGCTAAATAGTTTACTGTTAAACGAACATCTACTCCGTTCGAAGCAGTATCAGTTTTAGTTTTCAAAACACCGGCATTGTTTACCAAAACATCAATTTTCGGCATTTTTTGAGCAACTTCTTTTGCCATCTGTTTAACCTCTGACAAGTTTGAGAAATCGGCTAAAAAACCTACTATATTGTCATTCTTTGATTCCGCTTTGATTTCGGTTACAGTAGCCTTTAACTTAGTATCAGTTCTACCATGAACGCCAACTAAATGACCTTCTTTCGCCAAACGAAGCGCCAGTAGCTTTCCTATACCGTCTGTGCTTCCCGTAATTAATATATGTTTCATTTTTTAGACTTTAGTATTTTATAAATGGAATTTTGGCAGAATATGTTCTGCCAAAATTCTGTTTTCTTTTATTTTTAAAACGGTGCAAAGGTATCTTTGGGACCTTCTGGTAAACTCCAACGCTCGCGAGCCGTAATATTTTCTGCCGCAACAACTTTTGATGTTGAATTATCAACGCTGCCATAACTACTTGCACCTCCTCGTGGTATTTGCATACGATCTCCATACAGCCATACAACCAAGTTACTACGTTGTCCACTTGTAATTGGATGGGTAGCATGAGGTACTTTGCCAGTATGAATTATTGCCTTACCGGGTTCAAAGATAGTTTGAACCACTTTACCTGTTGATCGATCATGAAAATCGACTTGTGAACCTGTAAATTTTTCTTCAGGTAAGTTAATATTAATATTCAAGGTAGCTGCGGAAGCATCCGTATGGGCATGCAAATCTTTATCTTTATCTGGGTTATACTGAATAGAAAAACCAAAGGTTTGGTTATCGTAGCCATAAGTACCTAGTAATAAACGGGCGATCGGACGCATATAGTGATCCATGATTTCGTTGTAAAATGCCTGAAAATTGGGTGCAGCAAGATGACCTTCTGAACGTGGGTCTAACATAACGCCATAACGATTCAACTGAATGCCATAAGGTGCACGTCTTGGAATTTCAGAATTTACCGTAGCTTCTAGATATTTACGAAAATCTGCTAGACGTTCCAAATCAAAAAACTGAGCAGAATATACCCCAGGAATAATCTCTTCCCATAAATCAGCAACAGCATTTTCCTTTTCTGGATTTTCCCAAGCATCGTTTATAGCTTTTCTTAATTTTGGGTCAAGTAAGGTTTCATCAGGTACTAGCAAACTGTCTTTGTTTTCAATTTCCCATTCGCTCCAAGCATCTTTAAGCAACTCTCGGTTACTATTCCAAAATTGTGACACAGAAGGATCACGATTTAGTGAAGCTTCGCGAGTTGGTAGTGTAAGCGCACGAGCTTGTGCGAGTGCATTTGTATTTGTTATTGTTTTCATAATATATTTGTTTTTTACCAAAACCTCTTTAAAAGTATTTTTGGTTTTATTTACTTATTCTGATAACAAAGGTAGTATGAGACAGCAGTAATTTTTTGGTAGTAAAAACGGTTGTTTAGGTAAATTTCAAGGTTTTGTTTTAAAGCAAAAAAATGCCCCATTTCTGGGGCATTCAAAAGAACATATTCATCGACATGATTAGAGCGTGCAACTCTAATCCTACTACATATTTTATTTACTATTATTTAGTTTTCAACCACAACTTTACCAATAGCTGTACCACTAGCTAAGTGTGCATAAGCATCAACAACTTGCTCCAATGAAAATTGATTTTCATCAACAATCGGAGTTAAATGACCTTCGTTAGAAATTTCAGCTAATTTTTTTAAAATACTACCGTGATTTTCTCTTTTGAAGTTATGTAACATCGGAATCAACATAAAGACCACGTGTAATGATGCTCCTTTAAAGTGCAACGGAGTTAAATCGATTTCCAACAAGGAAACCGTTGTAGAAATGTGTCCGTTTAAGGCAACCGCTTCCATAGAATTGGTTAGGTTTGAACCACCAACGGTATCAAAAACAACGTCAAAACCTCCATCGGTATATTTTGCTGTATAATCTGCTACCTTTTCAGTTTTAAAATCGATAAACGTTGCCCCAAATTTTTCAACAATTGCTTTCTGCTTGTCACCAGTACCAGTAGCAAAAACCTCTGCACCAAAATATTTTGCCAATTGAACCGCTAAATGACCAACACCACCAGAACCACCATGTACCAATACTTTCTGACCTGCTTTTACGCCTGCTCTTGTCAAACCTTCATAAGCTGTAATTGCAACTAAAGGTAAAGCTGCAGTTTCGCGCATAGTCAATTCTTTTGGTTTGTGACCAATTAAACTACTATCGGCTACAATGTATTCTGTCAATGTTCCAGGTAAATCTGCTAATCCACCAGCACAACCGTATACTTCATCGCCTACAGCATAACCCTCTACACCTTCTCCAACAGCTTCAATTACTCCGGAAAAATCCATACCTAATAAAGCTGGAGTAGCAGGAGACAATGGTAAATCTGTCCCCATATTTTTAATCATCATATCAATAGTATTGACACTAGATGCCGCTATTTTCACTAAAACGTGATTTGCTTTTACTGCTGGTTTTGCTATTTCTGAAACTTCAAAATTTGCGTTTTCTCCGTAACTGTTTAATAACATTGCTTTCATAATCTTTCTTCTTTATTTATTTAGTTAATTTTTAATTGTTGTTCGTTGTTCGTTGTTCGTTGTTCGCTGTGCGCTATGCGCTCTACATAAAAATTGAAAAGCGATATGCGAAATGCGCTTGGCGCAAGGCGTATGGCGCTCAGCGCCTTAATTCACTTCTTGAATATCCATAACCATTTGTTCCCAGTTCTTCTGGTTTTCGTGGTCAAATTGTGCTCCGTTATCATCTGCATAGGCAAATCTTTTTATTGCAGGAGTTTTACTCGTAGCTTGAAATAATTGGTATGCTTCTTCTTTTAAAGCTTCTTTTATTGGTAAATCTATAGATGCATATACTGCACGTTTACTAGCGGCAATAGAATCTGCTGGAAATTGAGATATACGTTCTGCCAAAGCATCAACATAAGCACCAATTTTATCGGCATCTAAAGCTTTATTGATGGTTCCGAATTTTTCGGCTTCATCGGCATCCCAATCTCTTGCTCCTAGAATAATTTCTAGTGCTTTTCCTAATCCTGTTTGTCTAGCCATACGAGACGCTCCACCTCCACATGGTAAAATTCCCATGCCAACTTCCATCTGCATGAACTTAGCCTTTCCTCTAGCTGCAAAACGCATATCTAACGCCAACGCCATTTCATGTCCGCCTCCTCTTGCAAAACCTTCAATTTTTGCTATAGTTGCTTGTGGTACGTTGCTTAAGCGTTCTAATACAGCTTGTAAGTCCAATAACTGTACTTCGTTTCTTGGAACAGCTTCTGTAGACATATCTTTTAATAAGTTCGTATCATAATGACATACCCAATATCCTGGATTTGAAGATTCAAAAACCACAACTTTTACGCTTCTATCTCTTTCTAATCGTAAGCATAAGCTGCTTAAATCTGCTAGCATTTCTTGTCCCTGTACGTTTACTGGTCCGAAGTTGATGTCTACGGTTAAAATTCCGCCTTTTTGTTCTGCTTTAAATGTTTGAAAGTTCTTGTAGTCCATAATATTTGTTTTTGGTTGATATTCGTTCTGTATTAATTACAGTACAAAGGTATTTGGGGACACCAGCTTAAAATGGGTAAAAAACAAAGTGCTTTAGGTAAAAAAAGAGGTAATTGATGATTTTTTAAGTTTATGTAAGTAAATTACTCCAATATAATTGAGACTAACATGAGTACATCTTGCGAACCAGCACCTCAGAATAAAAAAGAATTCATTTCTGATATTGGAGAAATACTAGTCAAGGATAATGGCAAGAAAAAATTTTACACACCTGATGAAGTGAAAAAAGCCCATAGAAAGAGTAAGTGGTATGATTATGTGGATTTATCATGTTAGGCAATGTCCGTTTTTACATCTCATGAAGCCTTTGATTTGTATCATGAATTAGCGGGTGAAGCTTGTGATTATGTTGCGATGAAAACTGAAATGCTAAGCGGAATTTCTGCCTCTACCGTCACAGATTGGACCGATATTCCAGCTATTGACTTAGATGCTTCTTGGTTAGATTTTGGAGATGTGTTTGATGGTTTGCTAGAGGGTGTTGGAGAATTTGTTTCAGGAATTTTTGATGGTATTTAATTATGCAGAAATACTAGCCTTATAAGCACCTATAGTCATCCCTTTATAGCTTTGGAAAGTCTTGTTCAAATGACTAGAATCTGTAAAGCCCAATTCCATTGCTATTTCTGAAAACTGCATATCGGTATACTTTAATCGGGTTTCTACAAGTTTTAACTTGTAGTTGATGATGTACTTCTTTAATGAAACATCGGTATGCTTTTTAAAATATTCACTCATATAATTATCTGACATATGAAATTCCTCTGCCAGACTTTTGGTGGTAAGCAATTCGGAATTGTAAATATTGGCGTGAATGTAGTTGATGATTTGTTGAATTTTAGATGACTTCACATTCTTTACAGTATCTGCCGTATTAATGAATTGAATATTTCTGGCAATAAGATGTAGAATAACCGATACGGAATTTTGAATAATGAAAATATCAAAAGTTTGCTCGCTCATATATTCAGTGGCAACCATGTTAATAAGAGATACTAAGTGTGACCGGTCAGATTCGGTTGCAAATTGCATTTCACGAAGCTGGTGACTTTCGCTATTTAGTATTTCTTCGATTTTTCGAAACCAATCATTAACCGGTAAGGTTTCGTTTAGCGCAGATGTTTTTCTAAAAAAGCTCTTTAAAAATTTTATAGCCACTGTAGTGGTCGCAGAATCAGGGTTTACGATATAAATATCGTCAGGAATAAAAACAAAAACACTGTTAGAAGTATAGGGTACCGTATTACCGTTTATTTTAATAGTTCCTGTTCCTTTTTCAAAATATACAATTTCAAAAAAACGAATGGTAGTATACTTACAGAACTCAAAAAATGTTTGGTTCTTGTATTTCGCAATAACGATATTCTCTATAATAGTTCTAGCCATGAGTATAAAAGGTTACTTTACAGTTTTTACTTCGTTTTCCAGGGCTAAAAACTTATGGATATCACTCACCACAATAGACCCCTCGCCTACTGCCGATGCCACACGTTTTACCGAACCTGAACGCACATCGCCCACAGCAAAAAGTCCGGGTAAACTGGTCTCGAAAGTATAAGGTTTTCTATTGTTGAATACAGATTCGCTTTTAAGGGCATTATCGCAAATGGTGAGACCCGTGTGCACAAAGCCTTTTTCATCGGTATCGATAATATTGTCTAGCCATTCGGTACAGGGTTTGGCGCCAACAAAAGTGAACAGGTAATTGATGTTATTCTCAATTAATGTATCATTCTTTTTGATTTCAACCTTTTCTAAATACGTATCCCCGTCAACTTTAACCACGTTACTACTGGTCAATACTTCAATATTTTCGCAAGCGATGATGCGTTGCACCAAGTAATCGCTCATTTTGGCACCAATATCCTCATTTCTGATGATTACATAAACCTTGTGCGCATAATTGGCTAAAAATAATGCTGCTTGTCCCGCAGAATTACCACCACCGACAATTCCAATTTCGCTGTTTTTACACATATTGGCATGCATAGATGTGGCGCTATAGTATATACCAGAGCCTTCAAATTTTTCAATTCCCTCTAAAGGCAGTCTTCTATATGCAGCGCCGGTTGCAGCAATTACCGTTTTGGCTTTTAAGGTTGAAGTGTTGTTAGAGTTGATTTCATAGTAACCTTTTTTACGTTCAATGCCTTCCACTCTATGCGGTACCGAAATAGTACAGCCAAACTTTTGAGCTTGAATGTAGCCGTTGTTCGCTAAATCCCGACCGGAAATACCTGTAGGAAATCCCAGGTAATTTTCAATCTTAGAGCTCTTGCCAGCTTGTCCGCCAGGAGAATTACTGTCAATGGTCAATACACTCAGTCCTTCTGAAGACGCGTATACGCTAGCAGCCAAACCTGCAGGTCCAGCGCCTACGACCAAAACATCATAGATTTCATCATCTAGTTCTAACCGAACTCCCGTACACATACCAATTTCATCAATTGATGGGCGAATAGAAATTTTATTCTGACTATTGATCAATACGGGTAAATCTGATTCCTTTAAGTTGAAAGTATCTAACATTTGTACCAATCCATCCTCCTTGTCAGAATCTATAAAATTGTACCAGATATCATTCTTATCCATAAAATCTCGGATAGCATACGTTTCATTAGAATGTTCAGAACCTATTAATTTTATACCCTGAACGTTGTTTTTTAATGCATCTTCCCGCAATAAAAAGGCATTTAAGAGTACATCGCTAATATCGCTGAATTTAGCAATGGCACTTTTTAGCTTTTCGGGACTAATTCGTATAAGTTGTGTATTTTCTAAAGTTTCACCACATACACCAACCGTTCTATGAGATAAAATACTACTTGAACCGGAAAATTGATGCCTTCTATGTATGGTAAGGCTATCATCTTTTTTATCAGGATCAATAATTCTAATTCCGCCAGTAAGCACTACGAAAAAATCGTAATGTTGATCACCAAAGTCCAACACTACGGTGGGCTCTTTATAAAATTCGATTTCACCGTAAGATTTAAGTTTCTCTACTTGCAGATCGGTAAGTTCTGGATATTTAGGATCTATCATAATTGGTTGGTTTAATACGATACAAAAGCTTCATCGGCATAGTTTTCAAACATTACATGCACGTTTTTGAAATGGTCACCAAAAAAGCCTTATTCTTTACAATTTCGTAAATGTTTGCTTAATTCATGGTGTTTATCAAAGTTATTTTATCTCAAAACTACCGTTACTTCTTATGTATAGTACCGTTTCTTTTTCTGCTGAAATGATTGAAGTTGCATTTTCTTCTGCTCCAAAATAAGATGGTGCGTTTAATTCCTTTTTATCTTCTTTTTTAGAAAACTGGTGTGAAATTCCACCAGAAATAACTACTGCTCTAAAATTTGAACTTAAATTTTTAATTTTACCTTTAAAACCAGCTGGTAATTTTATTAAAGAAGCTCGTAATTGATTTTTTTCGTGGCTTCCCATAAAAAAGTAGTTTCTACATTACTTTTTTCTGAAACCCATTCTATATCATTAGCGTTTAGCCATACTAAATATGTTTTATCTACATTAATTGGTCGTTCACCATTATCAAAAGCTTCGTCTGTTGGTTGTACTAAATACGGTCCTTCTTGAATATCTAAAAAAGCCATATTTTCTTCACCATCTGCTGCAGTAATATGCGCTTCTCCTGCTGGTTGCTGCCAATAGGATCCTGCTGGCAACCACTGTTTTTCTGCTTTTTCATCGTCATTGTGTAATAATCCTTGAATCACCACTCCACGATATGTAATGTTATGAATATGTGGAGGCGAAGAAAACCCTTTATTGAATTTCACTAAAAATCCTGCAGGTTCATTTTTTGTACGATCTCCCCAAAGTTTTCCTGCTGCTGGACTTTTATCGCCTCGTAACGGATTTAACCATCCCCATTCTACATTGTCCGCCGTTACCACCTCATTTACAGATTTGGCAAGATCTGTTGTTGGTGTTTGAGCACTTGCATATGCCGTTGTTGCTATCGCTAATGCAAGTAGTATTGTTTTTTTCATTTTGATACTTTTTATTTTTTTTATTAATAATATTTTTAAAGTGCTTAGTATCGAAAAGCAAGCGTGTTCCCAAATTCTCGATACATTTTTATTTCCATGCTATTTCAATAAAAATACTCGAAGTGACATTTATGATAATGGGTTTAAAATCCTTCTAAAACAATTTTACCTTTTGCTTTACCTGTTTCTAAAAAAGCGTGAGCTTTTCTAAGGTTTTCAGCGTTTATAGTTCCAAAATTTTCTCCTAACGTAGTTCTAATAGTTCCGTTGTCGATTAATTCAGAAGCTTTATTTAAAATGTTATGCTGCTCAATCATATCTTCGGTCTGAAACATAGAGCGTGTAAACATTAACTCTATGTGCGTAGAAACCGCTTTACCTTTAAAAGGCATTACATTTAGCGATTTTGGGTCGTCTATAAATCCGAATTTCCCTTGAGGTTTTATCAGTTTAGCAATTTCATCTACGTGGTGTTCCGTAGCATTTAAGCTTACTACATACTCCGGAGCCGGTAAATTGTATTTCTCGAACTCTTCGCTCAATTTATTTCTGTGGTTAATAACCGTGTCTGCACCTAATTCTTTTAACCAAGACGTAGTTTCTTCACGAGAAGCCGTACCTATAATGTTCAACTTGGTCAGTTTTTTAGCCAATTGCACCAAAATAGAACCTACACCACCAGCGGCACCAATTACCAAAATAGATTTGCTGGCATCGTCTTTAGATACCTCTAACCTATCAAACAACATTTCGTAGGCTGTAAGTGTGGTTAATGGTAATGCAGCAGCTTCAGCATAAGATAAGCTTTGAGGTTTTTTACCAACAATACGCTCATCTACAATTTGGTATTCTGCATAACTACCTTGACGAGTAAAATCGCCTGCATACCACACTTCATCTCCTACATTAAACAAGGTTACATCTTCTCCAACAGCAGTTACAATTCCCGTTGCATCCCAGCCAATAACTTTCCAGTTGTCACCTTCTGCGGGTATTCCTGCACGTACCTTATAATCTGCCGGATTTACAGAAATAGCTTTTATTTCAACTAAAATATCTCTTCCCGTAGCTTTTGGAGTTTCCAATTCTACATCCTGTAAAGACTTTATATTGTCAATTGGAAGATTCTCTTTGTATCCTATTGCTTTCATACTATTTCTTATTTCCAAGTTACTATGTCCTCCAATGGTCTTCTAGATTTTGGAAATTCTGGGTCTGCCTTTCTGTATCCGAATGCAGCCATAAAAGCTAAACCGTATTTATCCGTATCTACATCAAATTTCTCTTTAAGCAATGCTTCTGCTTTCTCTTGGTGAAAACCTTCAATAGGACAAGAATCGATTCCTGTAAGTGCAGCAGCAGTCATCATATTACCTAAAGCAATATAAGTCTGCTTTGAAGACCAATCAAATAATTTTTTATCTGAATCTAAGTTAAAATCACGCTCTTGAAACTCTCGGTAAAACTTAGAGTATACTTCTACAACATCTTCGGGCATTTGTTTAACCTCTTTCATCATGTGTTCAATATATGGAGCATCATGCTTTACCATAGGGGCTTTCATTGCCAGACCTAAAATAAAGTGACTTGCAGTATCTAATTTTACGGGAGCGCCCCAAGCTACTGGCTTTAAAAGTTCACGTAATTCTTTATCCTGTACAACAATAAAATGCCAAGGTTCAAAACCAAATGAACTTGGAGATAAATTTGCTGTTTTTAAGATGAAGTTGATTTGCTCATCGGTTAATGTTTTTGACGCATCAAATTCTTTGGTAGCGTGTCTGTAGTTAAACGCGTTTAAAATATCTTCCTTTGCAATGTTTGGTGTATTCATTATTATGTCTTTTTATAATTGATAGATTTATTGACGACAAAGATAATTGGAGAACACACCCTAAATAGTGTACAAAAAAAGGAGAATAAGGTATAAATGGAGGTTTTTAAGTGGCGAAATCTTAAAATATTGCCAAAACGAGCTTATTACAGGTAAAATTACCGGTTTTTAATACATTAATTTAATGTTAAGCCTTGATAATTACAATGCTAATTGGTAAGCTCTGTCATTTTATAAGCAGAAACATTCTCAAGCTTATCTTTAGAGGCAAGTCTATAGGCAGCAATGTGATCACTTTGTGAATGTTTGGTCAAATAATCTTGATTCACCCATTTCTCGTGGAATAAAAATAGATTCGGGTTATCGTTATCTTGATGTAAGTCGTAAGCAATACAACCTTCTTCTCCTCTAGTGGGACTAATAAGTTTTAGCAATTCGGCTTTTATTTCTTCTCTAAATTCTTCTTTTACTAAAATGTGTACCACTAAGGTTAAATACGATTTTTTCATAAGATGCTGTAAATTGGTTCTAAAGTTAGAACTATAAAAGTAAAGATTGATGCCGAATAAATTAACCGACCCACCTAAAGGTTAGGTTAATTCTTGGGGAAATCTGTTTTGCGGTCTTCGGTATTTTATGTTTCCAGTTTTCTTGGGTGGCGCCTTGCATCAATAAAAGACTGCCATTTGCTAATGGAATATCTATACGTTTTAAATCTGTTCTTGATACGTGTTTTAATTGAAAAGGTCTGGTTGCACCAAAGGTAACAGAAGCAATGACCGCATTTTTTCGTTGTTCTCCTTTATAATCTTGATGCCAGTCTACGCTATCTTTTCCATCGCGATAATAATTGAGCAAACAGCGTGTAAATTTAATAGGTACTTCCTTTTCTATACGTTCTTTAATGAAAAGTAAATCATCATTCCATAAATGCATTTTACTTTTTATATTCGTGTGTTTAATGTCTTTGTCAGCATCTCCGTACCAAGCTGTCAATCTAGGATAATCTACCAATTTACCGTGAATGGTAATTTGTTCTTGCTGCCAAGGCGTATTTGCTAGTAAACTTTTATATAGCTTGTTACTCTCTTCAATGCTGAAGAAATTTTCGAACAACGTAATGTCCGCTCCTGGTAAATCAAAAGAAGTTTTACGAACTTCTCCTTTTGAAAATAAATTGGTTTGATTAAATAAATCCATTTGAAAATAACACCTAGTAATTATCTATTCTTGCAAAGATACTGGCTTTGATAGTACTATGTAAGTAGTTGCAGTGGTTTAAATTGTATAAATAAAGGTTAATATTTGTAACGAGTATTTGTTTTACACTATTTTCGTTCATATATCACTTAATTATCCTAAAAATGCAAGTAATAGAAGCATATAAACCTTTTGAAATACAAGAAATTGAGTTGACGGATTGGAAACAACGACCTGTTAAAAATAATTTTTTTGAGCTGGTATTAATAAAGGAAGGAGAAGGTACCCAGTGCATCAACTACAATGATTATGCCTATGGCAAGAATAGTGTGTTTTTGTTACCTCCGTTAAAATGCCATTCTTTTACCATTGAAAAACCGACACGTTTTGTCTTTTTAAAGTTTACCGATTCTTTCTTTAAAAATGCGAACAGAATCACTATTGATAGAAATGAGTGGTTTAAAGAGGCATCGTACATCTTATCCAATTACAATCAGTTGCCGGGTGATATCATTAAGAACGAATTAGACCGTAATTATCTTGAAAACCTTATTGAGATGATACTTCAAGAGTCCAGAAATTATGGGGAAGAGTCTATAAATTTAGTGACTAGTTTAATGACTAGCATATTGGAAATTTTAATCCGTAATATTAAAAAGAGCAGTTATTTTGAATTGGCAAAAAGTAATTCAGATGATAGAATTACTAAAATGCTTACCTATATCAATACCAATATTGACAAGACGGAATTGCTAAAAGTTGAAAATTTAGCCGGTGTTTTTCAAATGTCGCCAACCTATGTAAGCGAGTATTTTAAAAAGCAGGTGAATATGTCTTTACGCGAATACATTATAAAGGGAAAGCTTAAATTGGTAGAAATTCGTTTATTGAATTCCGACTTCCGTTTAAATGAAATAGCCGACGAATTGGGCTTTACAGATGTAAGTCACTTATCCAAAACCTTTAAACGCTATACCGGTACATCAATACGGGAATTTAAGAATAACGGTGAGTATATGTTATTGAAAAGAGCATCGTGTACACCAACGCCAAGTGCTTAGGCGATCATTTCCATTTTTTTGGATTCTTTTATTAACGCGCTAGCTAAAACGGTAGTGGCATCAATAATTAAGCTATCCTCTATTTTTTCGTATTGTATAGCAAGCGGAATCTCGGTGCAGCCTAAAATTACGGCTTGTGCACCTTTTCTTGATAAGTACGTTGCCGCCATACCCAAATTTTCTTTTGCTTTTTGATTTACAGGATTTGAAAATGCCTTTATACCATATGATGTATCGTAAATGGATGGATGCACAAACAAATCTTGTATATCTTCTGATGGTTGTATTACTTCAATATTGTACCTGGACAATACTTCTGGTTATACTTTGACAAGAATAGTACCTGTAGTACCTAAAACCCCTACCCTAGTAATTTCCGGATGCTTTTCAGCAATATATTTGCCCACTTCTTCAATAAGGTTGACCAAAACACACGATTCTGGTATGCTTTTCTCAATTAAACTTAATATTGGTTTAGCATGTGCCGTGTTACATGGAATACCAATAATACTTGCTCCGCTAGCGATTAAAGAAGCAATTATTTCAGATATGGCTATACCAGGGTTAATTTCTGTTTCACCCAAAAGGTATTTGGTTCGGTCAATGATCTTATGAGGAACAGAGAGCATAGATACCGGTAAATGATCTTGATCAGAACTCGCTTCGGTAAGGTCGTAGACTTTTTTAATTAAATCGATACCTGCGTAACTACCCACACCACCAACAATGCCTATCATTTTATTTGTCATCATACCTTCTTTAATAAAATCAAGCAGACAAAATAAGAGCATTCGACCGAGTAACGGTCTTAATAAAACTATAATTTATAAATGATCAATACCACATTGGTTATTCATTGCATTTTTGACTCACAACCTAATTGTTCTTGCTTAAATGCATATCGGTCAATTCTTGAATTCATTTAGTCAAAACAAATAGTTCTTGACTTGTAATTTTATGGTGAATCAAAAAAAATAACAATGAACATAGAAGATAAAGTAATTATAATAACAGGAGCATCTAGTGGAATTGGTAAAACAACAGCACTAAAATTAGCAGATAATGGCGCTAAGGTTGTATTAATGGCAAGAAGCGAAGATGAACTTAATGATTTGAAAACTGATATTACCAAAAAAGGTGGTGAGGCTTTAGTTGTTACAGGTGATGTGACAAAAAAAGAGGATTTCGAAAATGTAGTTTCTAAAACCAAAAGAGAGTACGGTAAAATCTCCGGATTGATAAATAATGCAGGATTAATGCCACTTTCATTCGTTGAAAAATTAAAAACAGATGAATGGGAAAAAATGGTAGATGTTAATATTAAAGGTGTACTTAATGGTGTTGCCGCTGTTTTACCAGAATTAAAGGAGAATAAGGGTGGTAATATCATCAATATTTCTTCTATGGCTGCCAATAGATATTTTCCTGGTGGAGCGGTGTACTGCGCTACAAAATCTGCCGTAAAAATGTTTTCGGAAGGATTACGTCAAGAATTGGCACCTAAATACGGAATCAACATTACCTCTATTGAACCAGGTGCAGTTGCTACAAATTTAACCAGCACAATTACCGATGAGGATATCAAAGAAAAAATGGAAGAAATGCAAAAAATGGAAACGTTAGAGGCGGAAGATATTGCAAACTCCATCTATTACGTGCTAACACAGCCAGAAAGGGTAAACATCAACGATGTTTATTTGGTGCCAAGTGAACAACAATAATAGTAATTTAAAAAAGATAACATATGTCTACGACAACAAAACAAGATACATTTAAAACAATTAACCCTACTACAGGTAAAGAAATTGCGTCACACACTTATATGACAGATGCCCAAGTGGAAGAAAGTATACAACAATCTCACAAAGCGTTTCTTAAATGGAAGATGAAGAGCGTTGAGGAACGTGGCGAAATTATTAAATCTATTGGTAAAGAACTTCAGAATTACAAGAAAGAACTTGCTGAGTTAATGACCGATGAAATGGGAAAATTGCTAAAACAAAGTAATCAAGAAGTTGATTTATGTACGGCAATTTGTAATTATTCGGCAGAAAATGCGCCAGAGTTTTTAAAGAGCGAAAAGCGTGAACTTTCCAATGGAGGAAAAGGTATTGTAGCCTATTCACCAATGGGAATTATCTATGGTATACAACCATGGAACTACCCTAGTTACCAAGTATTACGCTATACGATAGTGAACTTGATGGCTGGTAATAGTATTTTGCTAAAACATGCATCGAACGTAACAGGAACAGCCAAGTTGCTGAAGAACATTTTTGAGACAGCAGGTTTACCCGCAAATCTTTTTAATGTAATGGTGATAGAACATGAACAATCTAATGCCATTATAGAGCATAAACTTGTACGTGGTGTTACCTTAACAGGTAGCCCGGTGGCTGGAGAAAAAATTGGAGAGAAAGCAGGTGCACAATTAAAGAAAACGGTATTGGAATTAGGTAGTAATGATGCTTATTTGGTACTGGATGATGCAGATATAGATTTAGCCGTAGAAAAAAGTGTAATGGGGCGTATCTATAACAACGGAGAAACTTGTATTGCGGCAAAACGATTTATTGCTACGGAAAAAGTTTATGACGAATTCAAAGAGAAATTCGTAAAGGCTATGGATGCCTTAAAAGTAGGAGATCCCAAAAAAGAAGAAACTGAATTGGGACCTATGGCGCGTGAAGATCTTAGGGATAAAATTCACGAGCAAGTACAGGAAAGTGTAGAAAAAGGAGCCGATGTATTGTGTGGAGGAAAAATTTCTGAAGGGGAAGGCTACTTCTACCCTGCTACAGTCTTAGGTAATGTTTCACCAGGTCAGCCAGCGTATGATGATGAATTATTCGGTCCTGTTGCTTCTTTGATAAAAGCGAAAGACAACGAAGATGCTATGCGTATTGCCAATGATAGTAGATTTGGTCTAGGTGGCGGAATATTTTCTAAAGATGTTGAAAAGGCTACAGAACTCGCAGAAAAACATTTTGATACGGGAATGGTATTTATAAACTCCTTCGGATTGGCAGAACCAAGTATGCCTTTTGGCGGAGTAAAGGATTCTGGTTATGGACGCGAACACGGAGGATTCGGTATGAAAGAATTTGTCAATGTGAAGTCCATCATGATTATGGATTAACTATTTTAACATTAAAAAGCACCTGTTTAGGTGCTTTTTTTAGACCGTAATTATGGTCCATTCTATAAACCTTTGTTAAAAATGAATGTTCATTCTTTTTTTTGAATACCTTTGAACTGTAGTTATAGTCAAACATAAATACAACGGAATTTTCAATAGATCAATACCTTATTTAATGAGTGTTGACCAAAATTCCAGCTAGAAATTATTATAAAAATTAAAACATAAATTATGAGTAAGTCAATTAATTTAAAACAACGTCCGGTAGGTACTCCTACCCTGTCCGATTTTGAATTTAAAGAGTTGGACAATGATTTAACCGTCTCTGATGGTAAAGTCTTTTTAGAGGCAAAATATATATCAGTAGACCCATATTTACGTGGTAGAATGAGCGATGCTAAATCTTACGTTCCACCATTTAAAGTAGGCGAACCGATCAGTTCTGGTATTGTGGCCGAGGTATTAGAATCTAAACATGAAGATTATAACAAAGGTGATTTTGTTTCTGGATTATTAGAATGGAAAGAACAACAAGTTTCTAGTGGGGAAGGCTTACAGAAAGTTGATAAAAGTAAAGCTCCTTTAAGTGCTTTTTTAGGCATTGTAGGTATGACCGGCTTAACAGCTTATTTAGGTCTTCATGAAATTGGGAAGCCTAAAAAAGGTGAGACTTTAGTAGTATCTGGTGCTGCAGGTGCCGTGGGTAGTGTTGTAGGCCAGATCGGGAAAATTCTCGGTTTAAATGTTATTGGTATTGCCGGTACAGATGAAAAGATTGACATGTTGAAATCGGAATTCGGTTTTGATCACGGGATCAATTATAAAACTACTGACGATATGAAAGCAGCCATAAAAGAAGTTGCACCTAACGGAGTAGATATTTATTTTGATAATGTAGGCGGATCAATATCCGATGCTGTTCTCTTCAATATCAATCAGTTTGCAAGAATTATTATTTGTGGTGCTATATCAGTTTATAATAAAACAGAAATTCCTATGGCAGTAGCGGTACAACCATTCTTAGTTAAGAATAGTGCATTGATGCAAGGTTTTATAGTTTCTAATTACGCGGACAAATTCCCAGTAGCTATGAAGCAATTATCTACTTGGTTAGGTGAAGGTAAATTAACGTACAAAGAAACTATTGTAGAAGGATTTGAGCATACACCACAAGCATTTTTAGATATGATGGATGGAAAGAATAAAGGCAAAATGATAGTGAAAGTCTAATTTGTAGACTACAAATAAATCTACAGTTAAATAAAATAAGATGAAAATATTATTCGTATTAACCTCTCATGATGAATTGGGAGACACAGGAAAGAAAACCGGATTTTGGGTTGAGGAGTTTGCTGCTCCCTATTATGCCCTGTTAGACAAAGGTGCTGAAATTACGGTTGCTACACCAAAAGGTGGTCAAGCACCAATTGACCCAAGTAGTGATTCTGAAGACGCTCAGACAAAAGATACAAAGCGTTATAAGGATGATAAAGATGCACAAAGCGTTATAAACAATACAAAGAAATTAGCAGACGTAAATGCTTCTGATTTTGATGCGGTATTCTACCCAGGTGGTCATGGACCGTTATGGGATTTAGCGAACGATGTAACATCAATTAAATTGATAGAAACATTTAATTCGCAAGCGAAACCAGTAGCATTTGTATGTCACGCGCCTGCAGCCCTAAAAGGTGTTAAAGGAACTGATGGAAATCCTTTAGTAAAAGGTAAGAAAGTAACTGGATTCACAAATAGTGAAGAAGCAGCTGTACAGTTGACAGAAGTTGTTCCTTTCTTAGTAGAAGACATGTTACAGGAAAATGGAGGAATCTATTCTAAAAAAGAAGATTGGGCAGCGTACGCCATACAAGATGGTAATTTAATTACAGGTCAAAACCCTGCATCATCTGAGTTGGTGGCAGAGAAATTATTGGCAGCACTGAAATAAGAAGTTTAGTTTGGTTGTTAGGTAATAGTCCAGAAAATCACTTGGTTTTCTGGACTATTTTGTTTTAAAATATTACGAATTATAATTTATAGAATACGTATTAAATACCAGTCCACCATCATAAGATTCGGTGTCCGTGAGTACTAATTGATAACCAGATGTAGATTCCCCAAATAATCGTACACCAGCTCCTAAGATCAAGGGGTTGATTTTTACCTTAATGACGTCTATAAGTTGATTATCAAAAAGCCATCCGGCAAAAACGCCACCTCCACATAAGTAAATATCTGTGGTTGAGTTTTGTTTCAGTTCTTTAATTTTATCTAAGTCATATTCAGAAATAATATGTACTTGATCACTTTTATTATCGAACTGTAAAGATTTAGAGAAAATATAATGCTGCATGTGCGCATACGCTGGCTGCCCAGGTTTTAATCCGTAGGCATATCCAAATTCATAAGTGTCTTTACCCATGATCGTAGTTTCAAATTCCTTTAAATCTGACCTATATTTTGTGATCCCACTACCCTCACCTACAAATCCGCTAATATCACCATCAAGTCCACAGATAAATCCGTCAATAGAAATAGCTACGTAATAAACTATCTTGTTCATTATCATTGTTTTGTAGTTGTAAGTTACACTTTTAGAATGATAGCAAGAATATTTTTGTATTTTAGAAATAGCAGAATTTAAAACTATCTCCAGTATTAGATTTCGTTAAGTAAAGCCTCAGTGTCCGTTATCAATTGCGCTATAGATGCTCTATTTAATCCGTTATAAATACCTCGTATATGCTTGTTTTTATCAATGAGCAGAAAGTTTTCTGTGTGTAGAAAATCATTAATATCTTTTGGAATTCCTAAGTCGTTTTCTACAAAATATTCGTTTCTTCCTAAATTATAAATTTCGTTCTTATCACCGGTCACCAAGTGCCATTTAGAATCAATAACTCCGTTTTTTTCAGCATATGTCTTCAATACAGAAACGGAATCTATTGAAGGAGTTACTGAATGTGAAAGAATAGCTACTTCATCATTGTCTAAAAAAGCCTCTTGTACCTTGGTCATATTATTTGTCATTTTAAGACAAATACCAGGGCAAGTAGTAAAAAAGAAATCAGTAATATAAATTTGGTTTTCGAAAGACTTCTGGGTCAATGTATCTCCTAACTGATCAACCAGCTTAAAATCAGGAATTTTGTGAAATTGTTTTTCTTCTTCAGTATTAGGAGTTATCCAATGTGGGGTAAATGATTCATCATTATAATAAGGCAAGTGCTCTACCCTACTGGTCTCTTTAACCTGTATGTTCTCTTTTTTCACTGTTTGTTTACAAGCAGCAAAAAGAAATACAACAACTATAGAAAGTACTGTCTTGTTCATAATAATTCGTTTTCTGATCTAATTACAACTTCATCCTCTAATTGATAGCAAGAATTGGCTCTTCTCAATCCAAAAATACGTCCGTTTTTAGCTTCGTAATTAACATACAAGGTTCCGTTTTTTAGCCACGCTTTTTGTAATCCCTCCTCTTGTCCATTTACTAAATTGCGTTCTTTTGCCAATTGACCGTCTGGATACCATTTTTTCTCCTTACCATGCATTTTGCCATTTACATACATGGCATCTTGCGCCAATTGTCCATTTTCCCACCATGATTTATAACTGCCTTCTATTCTGTTATCTTTATAATAATACTCTACCCGCAATACGCCGTTTGTGGAAAACCTTTGTACAACACCTTGTCTTTTTCCTTCAATAAAACCCACCTTTTCAGCCAGTTGCCCATTCTCATGTAAAGCTAATGAATAGCCATCATAAGGTGAGTTTTTATAATACCATGTACCTTCTAATTGATTTAGTTCTAATTCTTCCTTAAACTTAGTTACATTTTCAATAACCAATTGCTCTTCCTTACTTTCTGTTGTTTCAGGTGCATGTTTACAGCTGTTCAATGAAATGAACAAAAGCGAAACGAATAAATAAAGAGAAGTGAATTTCATAAATATTAGTATCCTTGGTATGGACCGGCAAAAGCCAAGTACGAACCTGTTGTTGAATATACCTCATTAATGATATGGTAGTGATATTCCTCTTCACCATCGGTATATTGTGTAGTGGAAGTATGTCCGCCAGAAGCATCTAAATCCGTAGGATAATCTCCGGTTGCACTACATTTTCTTCCGTAAAGAAAAACGCCATCCAATAATATACCTACTAGGTTATCATCATCATCCGTAAAAGCTTTAGGCTCTAAATGATAATGATAAACTCCAGGACCAATATGAGCACCTGTCCAGTCTAAACTACCTGCAGCTTGGTCTAACGCCCCACCACCTTCTTGATCATTAAATATTGAGGAACCACTTACTGCTATACCAATAGTATTCAATTCTGTTTCTACAGTGCTCCCCGTTAAATTAGGGGTAGCATCTACACGAATAGTTGTTGCATTATTATTGCTGGACATAATGCTAGGGGTTTTATCCACATCATCTTCCTCTCTATAAAGAGAATTACCCTCTCCCCAATAAACAGTTTCATGATTAGGCAAACCTGTGGTCTCAATGACTACCTCAGATCCATCTAAATAAATGGTAACTGCATCTGTATTAAAAGCACTGTATGCAGCATGCAGTTCAGTAGCAATTTCTTCATCTTCCTCTTCACTATCAGAACTTACAATATCTTCAAGAACATCATCATCTACACTATCACTACTACATGCTAAAAGTGTTATAAATGACAAGGCTATAACTAGCGAAGATTTTGGTATTCTATTTAAACTGTTTTTTCTCATAATTGTTAATTTAATGGAGTTTTATAAGTGTCGCTCAATGTATTCTTAGTTGGATAAATATGTGTTTTTTTTATGACCATTTAAGTTTACGGCACAAGTATAATCATATGTTTATATGGAATTTTCAATAATCAGTGAACTACCGACTGTATTAAGCGAATGACCGATGTTTTAAAGTTGATGAATTTTTGATAGGTTGTAAAAATCAAAAAATCTAACCGCTAATTGTAATAGTTAGGTTATTCAATAGGAACTTTTGAAAGAATGGTCTTTTGAACGATAAAGCTAAATACCAAAAGACTAATTACGATTATTATGGCAAAAGTAGAATTGAAGCTTGCATTCTGTTCGTTAGGCTCAATAAACTTATTTCCGCTTGCTATAAGTTCTTGTGTATGACCATTCTCGTTATTTAAAACAAACTGGTCTTTTTGAAAACCGTCTTTAAATAAAAACAGCGCACTTTGGCTTCTACCAATATCCTTAAAGGTGGTGTTTGTTACCTGTAAGGACTGTAAATTAGAAGGTATTCCAAATACTTCGAATACGACTTTAGTTTCATGACCTAGCTTTACTATACCTTGACCAAAGTTGATTTTTGAGCCATTGTTATAACTAATTTCAAGGTTATTCTTAATATGCTCTAAAACCATTTGTTGAAACTCCTCGGGGGAATTATAAGGAGTTTCGGTAAAATGGGTTCTAACCTCTTGTTGAAAAGCAGTTAATGAAGAACTGATCTGTAGTATCCATGTGCCATCTCCTTTTTCTACCAGCATTGTGGTAGAGATATCTGGGTTATGAGCATAACCTAGCATGGAACATAGCACTACGATACAAACTGATATATACTTTTTCATATCCTTGATTTTTAATTTACGTACGCACCCTTTAATCCATCGATAAAGTTATTGTTCCCTGCTGCATCTACGTGGTAATGATAACCTCTGGTGTCATCTTCATGGCCTCTTAATTCATCTAAGCCAGTAGCCTCTTCACCACTACTGTCCGATAGTTCGTAAATACCGAAACCGTCTAGAGCATAACCTATTAATGCGGCATGACCATCTTCTTGAACAATCTTGGTACTAAAACCGGTAGCAGCATGATAATGATATCCTTGGTGTACGTTGATATGACCACCGGCATCGTCAAAAGGTGCCAAGGTATAGGCGCCAAGAATATTATCTACAGGTGCCGGAGCAGAAAATTCGATACCGTTTAAGGCAACACCACGGGTAGATGGTGCAGTGGTTGTTTGCGGACCTTGTGCAGCGGTATTAAAAAGTACTGAAGTATTTTGAGCCACTGGAGTGATGGGTATGGTCCAAGTCTGACTTAGATCGGTTATATAGGAAGGTAGGCATTCAACACAAAAATTTTCGTATTCAGCACCAACGTTTGGGTTGGCTGCATTAATACAATCATCTTCGGTTTCTGTAATATAAATGTCTCCGTTTTCATCATACATCATCCAATTATCATCGTTATAGAATTCAGCTAAATTCTCTACAAAGGCACCATCAACATCATATACTTCACCACCTTCTAACCAAATACCACCTTCTGTAGCGTCATCTTCAATATTACCGGGGCACCAAGGTCCCATTTCATGATCACCGGGCAAGCTCGTTGTTACTATTTCATAGCAATCGGTTTCTGTACCATCTGATAGTGTACATGGTACCAAGGTTATGGTAACCGACCCATCTTCGGTATAAAAATATGAAGCATCTACGCTTACCACATTTGTGTCTTCATCTGTAGAGTCGTTAGTGGTAACCGTATCTTCACCATCTTCGGTCACCAAATCATCTGAAGAGGCATCTTCGTTACTACAGCCAACAAAACTGATAATGACAAAGGTGAAAATAGAGAAAGCTAAAACGTGATATTTACTTTTCTGTATCATAGTTCAATGGTTTAAATTGATGTTGTTTTAAAGTGTTTAGGATCTGTTCAGTTCTTGATTCAATTTTGTGGCAATTATTTTTGTTTTATTTCTTAAGTTCCTAGCAATTGTAAGCTGATCTTTGGTCTGCAGCAATCTATCTATTACACTATTTTGATATTCCCTACTAACAAGTAATTCAGAATAGTTAGACGAATTGCCATAATTTTTTATCCGCTGATAATTATAACTGTCTTCCGGTAAAATTTCTATTAAAGAAATATGCTTTTCTATAACCGGTTTTAATCGCTCGGTAATAATATTCTCAATCTTACCCTGTTGTATGTTGAAATTATCAAGTTCGTTCGGGTAAGCAGCAATAAGCTTTTTAAGGGAATCACTTTCAATAAATTCAAACTTATTGGTGGCGTTTATAGAGTTTATCGCTTCATCTCTAACGATGGTTTTATGATAGTTTAAATTAACAATCATTGATTTGGCGTCCGATGTTAGGTCCGTGGGTTCCACACCTAAGTAGTTGATGGTATTTTGTAAGGTTTGAATATTTTTAGTGTAATCTGCAATAGCACTATCTAATACTCCCAAATTGGTGTTTAGCTCTTGACTTAAGCTTTTATAGATTTTTACTTCTACGATTCTATTTTTTCTAGATTCATTTAAATCATTGATTTTCCATGCAATTAAAAGACCAATTACGATCAGCAGAATTTCACCTAAAGCATATACTAAATAGGTTTTGAACTTTTCTAGTTTTAATAGTTTACTTCTAACCTTTCTGAATATCATTAAATAAAATATTTCCCTTTTGGTAGTAAAAGCTTCACGAATTATCGTGAAGCTTCAAGCTAACAAACAAATTATTGAAATTATAATTCTCTTCAATATTGAGGAAAACTTAGTTTCTAGGTCTTCCTTTTGGTTTTGGAGCCTCGTCGAATTCTTCTTCAGAAATAAAACCATCTTCATTGGTATCTATTTCAGAAAAATTATCCTTTAAAGGACCTTTTACTTCATCTTCAGAAAGCTGACCATCTTCATCTGCATCCATCTCTTCTAAAAGTTTGGCATATGTAGGTGGTTCTTTTCTTTCTCCTCTAGATTGTGCGTTAACAGCTACAGTTCCAAATGCAACTAACATTGCAAAAAGTAATCCTGTTTTTAAAGTAATACGTTTCATATATTTTAATTTTATAGTTAATATTCGAATACAAAGATGTAAGAAACTTTAATGTAATATGAGCGTATTAAGTATTTGCTGTTTACTTTTAAGTGAATGCCATATTATAAACAGCGAACTCTTTAGTATAACCTGTTTATCGCCATATTTACGGGGTATGTTTGAATTTTTATTCCTTTTATTTGCATCATGAACAGACATAAGAATTTTATATTTCATGTAGCCCTATGGTTACTGATTTGGTCAACTGCTTGGATTTTTAGTGGCAGTGATATTCAATTTGCAGTTGAAAATGGATTGGCACTCTTGTTCCAGATTGTAGTAATTGCGATATTGATTTACTATACGGTTCCACAATTATTACTTAAAAAAAAGTATGTAACATTTACTATAGTCTCTATAATTACGGTTTTTGTGGTCACGCTAATTTTAACCAATATTGTTCCTGATCAAATACTAGGGTCTGAAAATACGATAAGACAGATGCCTGGTCCTGGATTTGGACAGAGACCCGGAGCTGGCGGACCAGGAACGGGACCTAGATTTGAAGATGGACCTCCATTAGATATTAATCGTAGACCACCTTCAAGATATTTCATTAATTTGTTATTGATTGCTTTAGCCTATGTAATTGCTACCCTTGTTGAACTATTTTTATTTGCTCAGCGAAAAGAGGAGGAAATAGTAATCAATAAAAATGAGGCTTTACAAACAGAATTGAAGCTATTGAAATCACAGATCAATCCGCATTTTTTATTCAATGCTTTGAACAATATATATGCATTGTCTGCTATAGATTCTGGAAGAACACAACAGAGTATTAGCTACTTGTCAGATATGCTTAGGTATGTTTTATACGAGTGCGAGCAAGAAATTGTGCCACTTTACAAGGAGATAGATTACATTGAAAATTACATAAAACTATTTTGTCTTAAGAGTAGTAAAACATATCCTATAACGACGACTTTTTCAATTGAGAATCAAAATGTTGAAATAGTACCTATGTTATTGATTCCTTTTTTGGAAAATGCCTTAAAGCATAGTAATATTGAAAAAGTAACAGGAACCTTTATTAATCTTAAAATTACTGCTACCGAAAGTAGTATTGATTTTGAGCTAGAGAACAGTAAACCTGAATTTAAGGTAATAAAGGATGATGTTGGCGGTATTGGGATAGATAATGTAAAGAAACGATTGGCAATTCTATATCCTAACCGTCATGAATTACTAATTAATGAAACCACAGAGGCTTTTAAAGTGAATTTAAAACTGCAGTTGAATGAATAGTATAAATTGTATAGTCGTAGATGACGAAGAATTGGCACGAGCCCTACTGATAAGTTATATCGAAAAATTAGATTTTTTGAATTTGGTGGGAGAGGCTGAAAATCCGTTAGAGGCTTTACAATTAATGAAAGAACATGATGTAGATGTTTTGTTTTTGGACATTCAAATGCCCGAGATCAAGGGGACTGATTTTGCTAAAATGGTAGATTCTAATACTAAGATAATTTTTACCACAGCATACTCTCAATATGCTTTGGAAGGATATGAATTAAATGCAGTAGATTATCTATTAAAACCAATAACGTTTGAACGTTTTGTTACTGCTGTAAATAAGGTGAAAAGCAATAAAATAGTAGAAAAGTCCGATTCATTTACTATTAAATCCGGCTATGATTTACATAAGGTGAAATTTGAAGATATTCAGTATATCGTAAGCGATAGTGAGTATGTTACCTTCCATATGGCTGACAAGAAAATTATAAGCAATCAACGTTTAAAAGCCTTAGAACAAGAGTTGCCAAGTGCTATGTTTATGAGAGTGCATAGATCATATATCATTAATAAAAACAGTGTAACCGGCTTAAAAGGTAGAGATTTACTACTGTCAGAGGTTATGATACCCGTTAGTGATTCTTATTATGACCGGGTAAAAGATGAATTGTTTTAATTCGTAATTCTTTCCAATTTTATATTATACAATTGTTCAATATTTCAGAAATTATTGAAAGACTTCTAAGTGTCTAATTTTAAGTAGACTACACTCATCACCCCTAAATTGTGAATATCTATTGCATTTTTTGGCTTTTCAAACTATGACTAAGAAGTATATTTAGCACCCCAAAATAAAAGCAAATTATGAGTGCAACGTGGTACGAGTGTAAAATAAAATATAGAAAGCTAGACGAAGCTTCAGGAATGTTAAAGGTGAAAACAGAGCCTTTTTTGGTTGATGCCATTTCCTATACCGAAGCCGAGAGTAGAATTACCGAAGAAATGTCAGCTTACTTAAGCGATACGGAAGAAATTAAAATCACCAATATTAAGGTCGCAAATTTTGCCGAGATTCATCCGTTCGAAAATTCGGACAGATGGTTTAAATCTAAAGTTTCTTTAATTGCCTTTGACGAAGAAAGCGGTAAGGAGCGTAAGACCAATATGTATTTGTTGATTCAGGCAAACGATGTAAAGGAAGCTTATGACAATACCATAAGTGTAATGAAAGATACCATGGGTGAATACTCTGTACCGTCAATATCAGAATCTCCTATAATGGACGTATTCCCTTATTTCTCTGGTGAAGAAGATGATATGGAGCGTGTTGAGAAATTCAACATATTGAAAGATTCAGTACCGGTTGACGACACTATGGATGAAGAGCTGGAGCTAAGTGATGTCATGAGCAGCGAAGAATAGTTGTTATTTTAAAACATAAAAAAAGAGGACCAATTTGGTCCTCTTTTTTTTAGCATTTTTCTTTTTTTTACTTCATTAAAAGCACATCATTAATAACGTGTACTACTCCGTTAGAAGCTTTTACATTCCCTAAAACAACTTCGGTTTTATTTCCTTTCTCGTCTTTTAGCTCAATCTTATCATTTTTAAGACTTGCCGTCAAATCCTTACCACCCACAGTTGTAAATGTATATTTACCGTTAGCTCCTTTAATTGCGGCTACCAATTTATCACTAGTAATTACTCCCGATACTACGTGGTATTGTAACACCTTGGTCAGCATCTCTTTATTTTCAGGTTTCCCTAGTTCTGCAATCGACATTTTTTTAGGTAATTTTTCAAATGCATTATTAGATGGTGCAAATACGGTATAACTACCAGGTTCTGATAACATTTTATCTAAATCGGCTGCCTTTACTGCAGATACTAGTGTTGATAATTCCTCATTTTTACTGGCAACAGCGGCAATACTGGTAGCCATCATTTCTTTTTTCTTAGCTTCCTCTTTCATTTTCATTTCTTCAGCCTTAACGTTAGCCTCTTCCATGGCTACTTTTTCTTCCATAGCTTTTTTGTCAGCGTCCATTTTTGCTTGGTCTTTACAAGATCCTAATGCTAGTGCGGCAAAGGCGATAAGTGCTAAATTTTTAATATTTCTAGTTTTCATAATTTTTTGTTTATACAGATTTATTCTAAGATAATTCCTTGTTAATAAATGACATTCTACGTTTTACCCTTAAGGTTAAAACTGTCATTTTTTTCAAAACTAGATGTAATATTCAATTAAGATTGACCGTGAAAAAAGAAAAACAGGCTCAAAAAGAAATTATAATTAAAATATTAGAAAGAAATAACTTATTTTAATTAACTGATTAACAGTTAGTTTTTGAAGTGTTAAGTTGTGAGAATGAATTGTTTAATTCTTGGACTAAGAGTATAGAATACCTACAATTTTAAATGTACGGTCGGTTTGTCCAATTTGAAGTACAGCAATTTCATTTACTTTTTTGCCAATTAGCACTCTTGCAATGGGTGAAAGAAAAGAAATTTTATCATCTGCAATATTAGCCTCATCTACCCCTACAATTTGAAACTCTTTAGGTGTTATAGCATCACCTATTAATAAAGAGACTATAGCTCCAAAACGAACTTCGTTTAACGGTTGGTCGTTTAGTTTTACAACTTTTGCCGAAGAAATACGCTCATTCAATAGCTGTAATTTGGCATTTATTAAATTAATGGCAATGCGTTGTTCCTTTTCATTATCTTGATGGGACAATTCCTTATCGGTAATCAGTCTGTTCTTCTCACTTAATAATTTATGTAAACCTATTTCGGTTACATAGTTGGTGGCGCCTAATGGCAAGTCCGCCCTTGGTGGTACCATTGGTATTTCTTCCTGATCCTCTTCTTTTACAAATCCTCTGCTCATAACTATCAATTTCGAATAAAATTAATAGTTACCGCCAAGTAGACTTAATGAGAAGAAATATAAAATTACCTCAATTAATAATATAGCAGTAACGCATCAATCTAACCCTTAAGAATTCAAAGAGTTGTCGTTAATATATTCTAGAAATCGGGGCTTGTATTGTTCAGATACCGTAATGCGTTGTTTGTTGATTATGATTTGGCTACGCTCGATAATTTCAACATATTTTAGAGATACAATGAAAGATCTATGTACACGCATAAAATTAGATGTGGGCAATTCTTCTTCCAAACTTTTAAGGCTCATCAATGTTAGAATTGGCTTTGGGTTGTCTTTCAGCCAAATTTTAATATAGTCTTTCAACCCTTCAAAATACAGCACATCGGCAAGTTTAATGCGTAATTGTTTGTATTCAGATTTAACGAAAAGAAACTCTTTTTCATCCGAAACAATTTTAGCAGTAGTAGCTCCTTTTCTGACTAATGAAAACCATTCTAACGCCTTATTTGCAGCGGTTAAAAATTCGGCATAATCAAAAGGTTTAAGTAGATAGTCCAAAGCTTCTACTTTAAAGCCCTCTAAAGCATATTGGTCAAAAGCTGTAGTGAAAATTACCCGAGATTCTTTTGGTAACATTTTGGAGAATTCCAGTCCCGTTAAATCGGGCATTTGAATATCCAAAAAAAGTAGGTCTATCTTTTCCGTATTTAAATATTGCATGGCTTCAATAGCACTACTACACTTTTTTTTGAGCGTTAAATACGGGGTCTTCTCTACATAGCTTTCAACTAAATTGACAGCCATAGGTTCATCATCAACAATCATACAGGTAATTTGAATAGCTTCCATATTAGTTATTAAGATAAATTAAAGAACAGTGTTTTCTTGTATTTAATCAGTTACTTTACAATCAGATATTTATTCTACAGTATACCTAACAAGCACTTCGTTATCCAAAATTACATTAGTAGACCATATAAACTGGGCATCAGCAGAATTATTATCGAAAATATCTGTAAAGTTGGTATATGACGGTTTGTTGTCGACTCCAATAACATCATTTGCATATTCAGATGCATTAGGCCATTGACTATCATCAAAGCTTGTTGATTGCCAATCTGATGGAGTTTTCCAGTGTAAGGCAAAGTAAGAGGTTCCATCATCTGAATCTTCGGTACTGCAATTATCACTTAATCTCAAAGCACCTTCTTCAGAAACGCATGATAAATCTTTTATAGGTGCGGTATAATAAGTCTGTGCTTTCCAATTTGAATTTGTAGTGGCAATAATTTCATTGTTGGCATCTTTAAAAACGCCAACCATACCACCATCTCCAGGGTGAAATGCTTTTCCCCTATTGCTTTCTGATCCTAGCCCACTATTCTCTTCCCAATCCACTAATTTCATAGCTATAGTAAAAGGGGTGTTTACTTTAAACCGAACAATGTTAGAATTAAATTGAGTAAAAGGCACATTGTCTTTACCAACAGGCATACCGTTTATGTACATTTCAAAATAATTGTCAGCAAATATGTAGGCCGTAATTACTTCGCCATCTGCATCTACTTCAACGATATCTTTACCATCTAATGCTGCTAAAGCCTCTTCTGCAGAAGCATATTCAACTTTGGTACACGGGTTGAACAAATCTGAAGCCAAAGGGAAATTATCATCCGTAAAATTAACTATTGACGGTACAGTCCAGCTACTACCATCTATTGCTGTAGATGTTCCAATAGGTGCTTTTCTACCTCTATCACAATCGTATATGTTTTCAGTTTCAACTGTTGCTAGTCCTTGAGAAACTGAAGCTGTACCTTTGTAAATACTAATATCTGACTGTGGTGTTGTCTCTGTTTGTGCAGTTTTGTTACTATTCTTACAACCAATTATTGTAAAAGAAATAAGCGTAAGTATTACTAGTGAAGTTTGTTTCATTATTTTCTAGTTTTGTACGTTTCTATAGTTGATGTTCCATCAGGATTTAAGAATTCGTAGGTGTAAACATTTTCCTTATTCCATCCATAATTTATAATATAGTCTTTAGAATCTAAGTGATAAGTTAAAGAGTACGCGTTAGTACTTGTAGATTCAAAATTTATAATTTCAGCTCCGCGTAAAGGTCTTAATGCAGGTCTAAGTTGTTGCGTTCTAGGTTGTGGATAAACTTGGTTTTCAGGAGCTTTGGTTTTAGGATCTAGCACTACTTCACCTCTCATACCTGCAATAAAATAGGGATATTCATCAATAGTGTGGTATTCATAAGATCCGTCTGAGTTTAATATACCTAAGTATTCGTCTAGAGTCTCCGTTGTTTTTCCATAAACAGGAAAACCATCAACGGCATAGGCTACCGGGTTGCCTTCTCCTACTTGATTTTGTAAATGTAACGGTGGTAAATGATAATGGTAATCATCTGCACGACCACAATGTCCGCCCCAATTATCTAATTCTCCAATAGCATTAGCATCTTCACCTCTATTGTTTAAAGGATTAAAAATTGGAATACCATTTACAGCAACCGCAATTGCACCTTTTAAGAGATTCGTTTTTGTAGAAAGTGGATGTTCTGCCATTTTTGGATGCGTAGGTATAGCCCAACTATTATCACCCGTATAATTTTGTTTGATAGGTACTTGTTGCTGCCAGTTTGTAATACCAACCATCATGTCATGATCTGGTAATCCATTTGATGAAACATAGAGGTAGTTCTCATCTGCATATGTTGTAACACCGTCAAATTTTTTAAAAAAGGTTTGCATCAGCGAAATGTCATTTGCCGGTACTTGTATTGTGTTTGATTTAGTATTACCGGTATTCTTACATGATATTATTAAAATTACACTTAAACCAAGTACTCCGTGAGTCAAGTACACGATTTTTTTTCGTTTTAAAAGCTTAAAAATGGAAAAGGACATAAGGAAACCACCTAAACCAATAAGTGCCCATTGAAAACTTGATAATGATTGTGAATCAACCTCAATAGTTGCGCTGCTATTTAAAGAATGAATGAATTCATTCTTAGTTTTAATAAACTTTTGATCAGCTTCTGTAAAGTCTGTAATTTGAAAAGTTTGAATAGTATGATTACCGTCCATAAGCCAAACTTCACCGTTTTCATATGATATAAAATTAGCTTTGATAATTTTATTATTGGCTGGTAATTCCCACTGTCTTAAAGGGTCTCCATGACCACCTTCGTGTGCAAAAAGGTGAATTTGTACTATGAGTGAAATAATCAGTAATAAGTTAATTTTCATATGATTATAATTACAAATTTGTAATTAATTCTATTCAAATCGCTAGTTAAGTCTCTATCTGCAAATTGACCTTGTAGACACCATCTCTAAGTTCTTTTTTGAAAGAATGTTTATTTGGATATAATAATTGTAGTCGTTTTTCCAAGTTCGGTAAACCAATGCCACTACCACTTTTGTCACTATCTTGTTTTGGAAAATTATGATTTTCAATAGTGAAATCCACCTTATTTCCTTTAATAGCCATGTCAATAGAAATCATACTTTTTGTACTGGCAGAAACACCGTGTTTAAAAGCATTCTCAATTAAAGATATAAATAATAATGGCGAAATTTTAATTTGTGAATCACTAACTGGAAAACTAGATTCTACTTCAGTTTTATCTGTTAATCTTAACTTCATTAACTCGATATACTTTCTCATAAATTCAATTTCCTTTGAAAGTGTCACCAATTCTGTATTCGTTTCATAAAGCAAATACCGCATTAGTTTACCTAAACTATGTATGGTAGATTTAGCTTTATCCGGCGAAATATCAACCAATGAATAGATGTTGTTTAAAGAGTTGAAAAAGAAATGCGGTTGAAGTTGATATCTTAGATGTTGTAATTCTGTTTGTAACTTAAAATTATCAGCTTCTTTTCGCTCTGCTTCTGTCTTCACCCATTTTTTAGTCGATTTAATAGCTATGGACAGTAATACAGGAGCCGCATAGGATAACATTTGCACATATATGAACAATTTAAACGGTGGTCCTTCCCTATTTGCATTTGGGGGTCTATTATTAATTAGTTCGCTAAAATAATTATCTTCAATAAACTCTTTCAATAAAATAAAGAAACCGATTAAGACTAAATTGACGATGATAAAAATCAGCGTTTTCTTTGCAAAAAGAAACCTGTCTATGAGTACAAAAAAGTTTAAATAAAATATTACGGCATAGAACAACATTGGTATTAAGAAATGTGCAATCAACCTATTTGTATCCAAATCTTGCCCGTAAGATAGAACGAAGGGCATGCTAAACAACACCAGCCAAATTATAAGATGCTGCGCAATTACTATTTTTTTATTCTTGTACATAATTATTTATTCATAACGTAAAGCTGTAATCGGGTCTAAAGCAGAAGCTTTTCTTGCAGGATACCATCCAAAGAAAATACCTGTAACTGCACAAACAGCAAACGAAATTATTATAGAATACATCGCTACGCTTGTAGGCCAATGTAAGAACTTTTCAATTAAAACAGTAGCGCTAAGCCCTAATAATACACCAAGCACACCGCCCGTAATACTTATTAAAATTGCTTCTATCAGAAACTGCAACAAAATATCTGATCCTTTACCACCTACCGCCATACGAAGACCTATTTCTTTAGTACGCTCCTTTACTGATACGTACATGATATTCATAATGCCAATACCACCAATAAGCAATGAAATACTGGCAACAGCAACTAAAAGTACAGTTAGCATTTCACTAGTAGAACTAAATGTTGATATTAATTCTTCCATAGACCGTACGGTAAAATCATCTTCTTCATTATCCATGAGCTTATGTTCTTCACGTAGAATATCGGTGACCTCTATAACAGCATCAGGAGCGTCATCTTCGCTAACGGCCGACCCCATTATTTGATTCAAATAATCTATTGCCAAAATTCGTTTTTGTACCGTAGTGTATGGTGCAATTACAACATCATCTTGATCTTGACCAAAGGTATTTTCCCCTTTTTCTTCTAAAACTCCTATTACCTTAAACGGAATATTATCAAAACGTATCATTTGCCCTACTGGTTCTTGCCCATCAGGAAATACATTATCGACTACCGTTTGCCCAAGAATGACCACCTTAGAGGCAGATTTTACTTCGGCATCGGTGAACATGCTACCGCTTTGAAGACCAACAACTTTAATTTCTAGATAATCTGGGTTTACACCGTAAATGGTACTGGGCCAGTTGTTGGCTCCGCTAATTACTTGTCCGCCACCATTCACCACTGGTGTAATGTAACTTAATAGCGTAGATTTTTCTTTGATTACCTCATAGTTGTCTAACGTTAAGGTCTGAACATCACCACCGCTACCTCTCGCCGGACCCCTATCATCGGTACCAGGTCTTATGGTAATCATATTAGATCCCATGCTAGAAATGGTACTTCTTATGCTTTCTTTAGAACCTTCACCAATGGCAAGCATTGCAATTACAGATGCTACACCTATAATAATACCAAGCATGGTCAGTAATGTTCTCATTTTGTTGAGAACAATAGCCTTGAATGCAATTTTAAGTAGATTTAATATTCTCATAATCAATGATTTTCTTGTGGTAATTTTGCCAATTCCTCCGCTGCAGATTGTACTTTATGGTTCTTATAATCTTGCATAATACTACCATCTTTTAATACAATTGTTCTACTGCTAAATGTTGCTATATCTGGCTCATGAGTAACGAATGTGATGGTAATTCCCTGTTTGTTCAAATCTTGAAATAGCGACATAATTTCATAAGATGTTCTCGTATCCAAATTTCCTGTTGCCTCATCGGCCAATATCATTACCGGGTTATTTACTAAAGATCTTGCAATGGCCACACGCTGCTGCTGACCACCAGAAAGTTGAGAAGGAGTATGATGTAATCTATCTCCTAAACCAACCATTTCAAGAGCTTTAATAGCACGTTCCCTGCGTTCTTCTGTAGATACTTTACTATTATATAAAAGTGGTAGCTCTACATTCTCAATGGCTGAAGTTCTAGCTAAAAGATTATATGATTGAAATATGAATCCGATTTTTTCATTTCTGATTGTCGCCAATTCATTTCTACTTAAATCTTTCATGCTTACACCATCAATTTCATAGGTGCCCGATGTGGGTTGGTCCAAACATCCTAAAATATTAAGCATCGTACTCTTACCAGATCCACTAGAACCCATGATGGTTACAAATTCACCTTCTTCAATAGTAAATGATATCCCACGTAGGGCATGAACCGTTTCGGTACCCATCGTAAACTCACGCTTTAAGTCTTCAATTTTTATGATTTCTTTGCTCATGGTTATTTCTTTTTACCTCCTGGGCGTTGTGGCATAAACGGACTCTCTTCTGCACCTCCTGCTGGGGCACCAGATTGAGTAGTTTCTGATTTTAAACTATACACCAGTTTATCTCCTTCATTAATACCACTTAATATTTGAACATTTACCCCATCACTAGCTCCTAAAGTCACCTTTTTTGGAGAAATAGCACCATTGGATTCGAGAACCCAAACCCTTGTACTATCATCATTTTCATCAGGTTTTGGTCCCCCACCTTTTGGAGGTTCCACAGTCAATTCTTCTTGTTCATTATAAGCCATCATTTCAGGGGGAGTCGGCTTAAAATTTATAGCCTTCGCTTCTACGGATAGCACATCTTTTAATTCTAAAGTGTAGATTGAAATGGTAGCTGTAAGACCTGGTTTCAATCTTAAATCAGGATTATCGGCTTTAATAACCACTGTATAGGTCACCACGTTCGATGTAATTGTAGGGTCCAACCTTACCTGCGTTACCTCACCTTCAAATTCTTGACCTTGGTAGGCATCCACAGTAAAACTTACACGTTGTCCCTCTTTTACTACACCTATATCGGCCTCATCAACGTCAGCTTCCACTTGCATTTCTTTTAAATCTTGGGCAATGGTAAATAGTGTTGGTGTACTGTAACTTGCGGCAACCGTCTGTCCCTCATCTATATCTCTTGACAGCACCACCCCATCTATAGGAGAATAGATATTGGCATAGCCTAAGTTGGTTCTCGCTTGCTGTAGATCAGATAAACGTTGTGTAACCGTACCTTTTGCAGTCTCATAATTGAAAAAGGCATCGTCATAATCAGATTTGCTAATGACTTGATTGTCATATAGGGACTTTTGTCTATCGTAAATAGTTTGTAAATAATTACGATTGCTTACCGCGTTATCATATGAAGCTTGTGCCTGTATCATAGCAGCTCTAAGATTGGTTTTATCTAATTCAGCAATCAATTGTCCTTCTGTAACTACACTGTTATAATCCACATAGATCTTCTCTACAACACCCGAAACTTGCGTACCTACATCAACTTGATTTATAGGTTCAATAGTTCCTGTTGCTGTTACCATTGTAGTTACATCACCTTTTTTGGCAGCTACTGTTTTGGCTTCAATAGCAACAGTATCATCACCCTTAAAAAAGCTATATGCAACAAAAGCCAAGATGACCAAAATGACACCGCCTATTATGATATTTTTTTTATTTTTCATTTTGATTAAAGTTTAATTTCGTTTCCTTGATAGAATTGTAATAATTGATGGTATAAAATATTTAGGTATTTAGATTGTAAATAATTCTGTTGTGCATTTGTATATGTATTTTGACTGACTACAAGGTCTGTAGTACTTAAATCTCCCAACTCATATTTCTTTTGAGCTAGATTATACGACTGTTCTGCGGCATCTTGTGATGCTTCTGCAGCAACTAGCTGTTCTTGCGATGATAATGCGTTTTGGTACGCTGTTTCTACTTTTTTAATTACCTCTTTTTCTACTGTTTGTTTTTGTATTTCGGCTTTTTCTATATTAAAAGATGCAATTTGTACCGCGGACTTAGTTTGGTTTCTATTGAAGATTGGTATACTAAGACTTAATCCCAATCTTTGATTAAAATTGACATCTAATTGATCGGTGAAATTGTTGTCGCTAATACTTGTGTAACCAGATCCAACACTACCGGTCAATGACAACGTTGGTAAATAACCGCCTTTTGCTATATCTAGCTCTTTTTCATTAATTTCTATAGTGGTTGCACTAGCTTCCACTTCCGGTAAGTATGAAAGGGCGTTGGTATAAATAGCCTCTCTATTTAACTCAAGGTGAATTAAATCTTCATTTTCATCCACGGTTTCAATCTGTAAATCTTCTAATGGAGATAATTCTAATAACTGCTTTAGCGTGATGATGTTTAGTTCATAGTCGTTTTTAGCTGCAATGACATTGTATTTATTAGTTGCGGCTTGACTTTGCGCTTCAGTATAATCGCTCAAAGCAATAGTACCGGCTTCCAATCTAGATTTTGCCCGATTTACCTCTTTTTCAGAGGCATTAAGATTGTTTTCGGCAATAGTAATTCCTTCTTTACTATATAGTGTTTGTAGATATGATTCTAATATGCTGATAACAATATTGTTTTTGGCCTCTTGTGCCAATAAACTATTTTGTTCAATTAAAAGTTTGTTCTGCTTCACCTGATTGGTTAACTGATTTCCCTGAAAGAGTGTAACAGAACTATTTATTCCAAGATTGGTACTAAGTATTTGGTCGGAAACATAATCACTGGTTATGGGGTCAATAGAAGTACCGCTAGAAAAATTTTGAGAAGCACTACCAAAAAGATTCGGTAGTTTGGCAGATTTGGACTGATTGTAATCTACTTCAGAAATACTAGTATTTAAATCGGCATCTTTTAAAGTGATATTATGCTCAATGGCATAAGAAATACAATCTTCTAACGACCATATTTTTGAAGTCGTATTGGTTTCTACATCTTGACCAAATGTAAATTGGGTAAGTAGAATGACAGCTATGAATATATAATGTTTCATTTAAGCGTGTTTATAATTAACACACCAAATGTGAAACTTTATACTTCCTTATTAAAAAGGAATAGAAGTCTACCTTATATTTTTATACAGAAAGTGGAATTTTATCGATGAGAATTTTTGGGCAATTACTATTTAAACTGCAATTGCCCATTTTTAGTTTAGTTCAATTCCACTTGATTTTTTATGGTATTAAACTGTAATTGAAGCTCTTTTAAACGCTCTACTTCTTCATTGCCAGGTATTTTATCTGCACCGCCAACGATGTAAGATAAATAGGCAATTTGAGGCACTAGCATTTGCTGCGGATAAGCTCCTTCATCATTCTTGATTGCTTTTAATGTTTTCTCTAAAGAAGCTTTTTTGTCTCCTGTTGTTTTCTTGATTTCTTTCTCTAATTGCGATTGAAATTTTCTAGCCTCGGTCAGTAGCGCTAAAACTTTATTTTCAAAAACTAAATGATCTTTTATAATTGTTTCATCGATGCCTTCTTCAGCTAATCTTGGATCAACCAGAATTTCAAAAGTTTGCTCAAATGTTTCTTCACCCACAGTTAATTTCGCTGTATATGTTCCGGGTGGCACCATAGGTCCATTTTTGTAGCTTCTAGATTCTTTGTCGCTCCATGCTCCTTTTTGGCGCATATCCCATTGAAACCTATTAATACCTTTTTTAGTTTCTAATTTATTGTCAAAGTAACTAAAAGCCATACTAAGCCCCATGTTCTCTACTTCTTCTTTAGTAGATTTCACTTTTGTAGAGTCACTTATGATAGTTGCTATAGATTGATTGTTAGCATCTAAAATTTCTAATTGCACTTCGCTTTTAAGTTCTTTTGGTAGGTAGTAATCAATTAGAACTCCCGTTGAAGGATAGTCAGGAAATCCTTTTGCTCTTCTTGGCGTACGATATCTAAAGGTATTATCTGGTTTAAACAATACAGGGGTATCATCTAAATTAGCAATAGCAGAATCTCTTAAAGAGGTAATGTTATCCAATACCCAAAAACCACGCCCCATAGTACTTAAAACCAAATCACCTCTTTTGATAATGATATCGGTAATTGGTGTTACCGGTAAATTTTGCTGAAAAGATTTCCAATCTTGTCCATCGTTTAAAGAAACGAACATGCCGTATTCAGTACCTGCATATAAGACTCCCGCTGTTTCAGGGTCTTCACGTAATACTTTAGCGGTATAGTCAGACGGAATTCCGTTTGTAGCAGTACTCAATAACTCCCAAGTTTTACCATAATCTTCCGTTCTATAGAAATATGGAGTAGTATCACCTAATAAATGTCTATCTACAGATATATAGGCAGTGGCAGGATTAAATTGAGAAGGTTCAATAGACTCCACTCTACCACCTTTAGGCATTTTCTTAGGTGTTACAGTCGTCCAAGTTTGTCCGCCATCTTGTGTCAAAGAAACCACACCATCATTAGATCCTGTCCAGATTAAATCTTTTTTAATTTTTGATTCTCTTATGGAATATATAGTACTGTAATATTCTTCACCAGTAATATCTCTAGTAATCGGACTGCCTGAAATCACTTGCTTGTCAGCTTCAAAAGCTGTTAAATCCTGAGAAATGGTTTCCCAAATAACACCGTCATTTCTTGTTTTATGCACAAACTGCGAACCCATATACACAACATCTGGATCATGAGGTGAAACATGAACAGGAGCTACACGTTGAAAACGATATTTTAAATCTTTAGGATTATGACCATAAATATTAGAAGCACCAATAGAATATTCCCTACCTACTCCAGTAATTTTGTTATAGACACTAAAACGACCTTTGCAATTGTTATAAACGATATTATGATTTCCTGGTTTTGGGATTGACGGACCAGTTTCACAACCACCTACCTCAATCATAACCTGCGTACCCTGAGCGGAAGTTCCACTAGGTGCTGAACTTGGTATGGCAATGGTGGTATTATCTTGTTGTGCACCATAGATCCAATAAGGATATTGGTCATCCACAGCAACTTGATATATCTCTGCCGTTGGCTGATTGAATTGTGATGACCATGTTTTACCACCATTATGAGAAACATTGGCACCACCATCATTACATTGTATTAGTAAATCTGGATTATTAGGGTTTAACCAAATATCATGATTATCGCCGTGTGGAACCGACATCATCGTCCAATTTTTTCCGCCATCGATAGACTTTAATAATGGGTTGGCATTTGAATACACTATGTCAGGATTGGTAGGGTCTAATTCTATATTAATATAATAGAAAGGTCTATTGACCAACCCTTTATGATTAGATGTCTGTACAAAGGTTTTACCTTGATCTACAGATTTGTATACACCGCCTTCATCACCAGGAGCTTCAATTACCGCATAAAGAATACTTGAGTCTACTGCTGAAACTGCTAAATCTATTTTACCGATTAGTCCTTGTGGTAATCCTGTTTCTAGTTTAATCCAATCTTTACCGCCATTTACAGATTTATAGATTCCTCCTTCTTTGTTTTCTCCTCCAGATATAATAGTCCAAGGTGTACGTTGTGCTTTCCAAGCAGCAGCATAAACAACATTAGGGTTTCCGGGTAATAGCTCTAAATCTGCAAATCCGGTTGTGTTAGATATGTGTAGCATCTTTTTCCAAGTAACACCACCATCTATAGTTTTGTAAATACCACGTTCTTCATTTGCTTTGAATGCATCGCCAATTGCTGCAACCCAAACGATATTGCTATTGGTAGGGTCAATTTCAACCGCTCCTATTTGTCCTGCTTTTGCCAAACCGATATGATCCCAAGTTTCTCCGGCATCTATAGATTTATAAACTCCTTTACCACTAATGATGTTACTACGTAGTCCATCAGAACCAGTACCAACATAAACTATATTAGGGTCATTGACGGCAACTTCAATAGCTCCAATAGAGGGCGTATCAAAAAATCCGTCAGAAACATTGTTCCAAGATGTACCATAATCATCGGTTTTCCATACTCCAGCACCTGAAGCTCCCAGGTAAAAAGTGCCCGGTAAAACAGGTGTACCGGTAACCGTGGTAACACGACCACCTCTTGATGGACCAATTGTACGATACTCCAATGCTGAAAAATCTTGAGAAAAAAGGGATGAAGAAATGCATACAAATGATGCAATGGCTAGGTAACGAAAGAACGATTTCATTTAGGTTTGAATAATAGTTTGGTTAAGACCTAAAGTTACTTAAACCATTACGCAAAACATACGTTCAAGATGATTTTTGCGATTTTCTTATTTTGACAATTCTTTATTGAGATTAGAACTGATCTATTTGATAAAATTTATGCAAAATAAATTCCGGTACTATTTTTTGTTCAATTTGTCCGCTTCCTTAAGCTTATCATTCTCCCAAATGCCACTAATAACAGAGCCTTCTTTCTTGTGAAAAATACCTTTGCCATTTCGCTTGTCGTTTTTCCACTGTCCTTTATATTTTTCACCGTTTGGCCAAAAATATGTTCCCTCACCATTTCGCATGTCATCTTTATAGCTGCCAATATAATATTCACCATCAGGCCAATAAAAAGTACCGTTGCCTTCACGTAAATTGTCTTTCCATTCACCTTCATACCTGCTACCGGTTTCAAGAACAGCAATACCTACACCATTAGCCTTATTGTTTTTCACTTGACCTACATAATGTAGACCAGTTCCTTTTTTACTAGTAAAACTTAGATATTCACCAAAAGATTTATTGTTCAGTTGCTTACGCATGTTATTTAACTGAACTCGTGCTTTTTCTAGGGCAAAATTAAGAGAATCAATACTTCTTATTTCACTTTGCGAAACCGGAGCTACAGCAATTGAATCTACAGAGATTTTTTCTGTTCCCTTTTCAGAAGTATTTACCGTATTATTTTGCATTAATTTTTGAGCAAGGGCAATACGTAAAGGAATAACGCTGTTCAGCTCTTCATGATTTTGAAGTGTGGTATTATAAGATTCAATTGCTTTATTATAATCACCTTCCATTAATACAGAATCAATTGCCACTAATTCTTTATTACCGGTTACAAGTACATCCAATTCCTCTTTTGCCTTGCTACTCTCCCCTATCTCATTTTCTAGAGTACTGGATTTAACTCCGAAATAAAGAGCTAGTGCAGAAATGATAGCAAGCAAACTGTATAATGTAATATCCTTTTTTTTCATACTTTTCTTATTACTGACCCTCTAGTCCGTTAAGTGAATTTCAGGAAGTTTGTTCTTTACCTTTCTAAAATCAGGAGAATAGTAAACATGAAATCTCATTGCCCAGCTTTGCTTATAATATCCTCCGTTAGCTAAATCTTGCCCTTGGGAATACATTGCTCCTGCCGCAACTGTTAATCTTGGCGTTAGAATATAACCTAGTGTAGTGGTTAAACGCAAATCTTCCATAGGGCTTGCAACAACCGCTTTTCCACTTTGCATGATCAATTCTGCCTCTGGTGCAACGTAAAAAGTTTTTGGTTTTAACTTGTGATTGTTCAGAGGAATTTTCATTCTAAACATATACCTCCAACGATTTCTAAAGATGTATTCACTATTTTCGGCAAAACCTTGTGTCCATCTATGTTCTATACGAATACGATGATAAATCATCATACTGGCAAGTGATTGTGCAAACTGATATTGATGCCAAATACGCCATTCTGGTACTAAGTTACGATCTGTAGAAGCTTCATCAGTATTGAAGTTAAGTCTTAAAACTCCACCTAATCGAACATTAAAATATTTAGAGTGAATATACCCAATGGCATGTCTATTATATACCTGGGCTACCTGACCAAAAAATGGTGTAGCTTCTGTTTCTTCTAATCTAAGGTGGGTTTGCGCATCCCAAAATAAGCGTTTGCCAATTCTAATATTACCATAAGTATTGATCCAGGTCTTTGTACCTAAATCTTTATATTTTGAATACTCAGGCAATTCTACAGCCTCTTTCTCTTGTGAAAATCCTTGAAATATTAGAAAAAACAAGAATAAGAATATAAGCTTTATGCTATATGTACGAAACGTTTTCATAGGCTATTGCTTTGCAGTGTTTTGTACATTCAACATTTCTAATATAGTAATAGGGTCTTTTTGCCTCTTTAACTTGCGTTCAAGTTTTTTGGTGTCCTGGTTTTTTAATTCTAGAATCTTGGTATATGTAGTATTGATAGTGCTGTTTAATTCTTTAGTAGTATCGCAAGACAAGTGTTGGTCTATCTCATTTAAGAAATAAGGTTCTAACGTTTTTGAATAAGCTGATGTTATTCGTTTTTTAATATCCTCATCCATCAAAGTTGCCATAAACGGATTCCAAATTCTATCAGTATAGCTTTCTTTTATTGTAGTTTGATATATTGGCATTTCTGAAACCGTCTTAGATAACTCGTTTAAATTATTAAGACATTCAACTGTTGTTCTAGCAGCAGATAATCTGTTTTCTGCAGATTTCACTTTAGAATAGTCGTTTATAGTTTTACTGGTAAAAGACTTCAGTTGTTTTAAGGCTGTCGCGTATTTTAAAGGAATATTTGAACTGGTAGAATCAATAAAAACCATCATTGAATCATTTCTAATAATGATTTCTTCTTCCAAGCTAGCCAATTCGTTTTGACGTTTTTCTTGAGCAAGTGTTTCTTTTACTTCATTTGCAATAGACAATATACCGTCATAGCCCATTTTAGCAACAGCTTCAATTTTTTCTATGTTGGGAGTGTCAGCAGATATTGAAACGCTTGAAGGAATTGTATAAGATTTAGAAGATACAACACTATCTATTTGTATCTCAATATCCATTTTAGGTTTTGGAAGTCCGTTAGCAAACACGTGATTGATTAATTGCTCTTGAGAAGTGTATTCCAATATTTCCAATGAATCATAACTCACAATTTCTTGAATAGGATTTAAGAAATTCTCCTTCAATTGAACTACCGTATTATATTGATAAGCAGTATTGTTATCGGATAATCTTAAGATGTTCAATTGTGAATTATGCAAGATAGACTCACCTAACTCATGTGCTTTTTTATAATAAGATACAATGCTATCAACTTTAGTGATTTCTAAGGAGTCAAGCGGGTAATAAGGTACCTTTACTTTTAACTCTGGTAGAAATTTTGATTTACCCAATTCAGATAATATCTCATCTACTTCTTGATAACGTGCTGCATTTTGCTTTAAAAGTTCAGGTAGACTATTATGATGAAGAATATCAACATCTACTTGCGAAAGTTGAATTTCTAAAGCATTAATATAACCCGCATTTAGATTGATGATTTTAGTTTGACCGTTATACCCTTGGTAAGCCTTTATAGTTTTATGATCGTTTTCATCATCTACTCTAATAGACTGTAATAGTCCATCTTTAAAAAACCAGCTTTCAGATTGGTCCATACCGTTAGAAGGAAACAACGACCACTCGTCATGCGCCAAACCATCTCGTAGAAATCTACCTACCAATGTATAGTTTTCGTTATTGATGCTAAAGTTTTGCTGTGGTACACCGTTATCGAAAGAAATAACACTTTTAAATAAGGTCTTGGATATTTCGGAATTTTCAATTTCTTCTTCTACAATAGTCCATTTACCATTGGGCTTACCCATTTTAATTTTACCGATAGCAGATTTCTGAATTCCACTTACTAAGACACGGTATTGATAATCTATAACTTCAGACTGACTTTTTGAATTGAATTCTCCGAATTGAAATTTCCAGGGACCATTTGCCGTACCGTCTACGAAAGCACCCTTAAATTGAAAGGAGTAATCTTGTTTCTCTAAAAGTTCTTGAAGATTGGAACGTAGTACTGTAAAATCGCCATCAAGAACGGTGTCGTTCTCAACAATTTTATAAGAATACGTTGCTTTACCGTTATACTTCCCTATTTGTAAAGGTCCGTTATAGGTTTGTATTTCTTGTGCATTCATGGGAATTGATATTCCGATGATAATGAACACAAGAAATTGTAGTAATACTTTGATAGTTAGCCTAATCATGTCGCAAAAAAACGAAAATAGATTCAGACTAGTAAATTAGAACAGTAAGAATATTAACTTTTTATTAAATGTTTTTAAACAATTGAGAATGAAGTAATAAAAACTGTAAATCATTAAATTATTACCAATCAATTGGGAAGTAATCCTTTAAAAATTTACCACACCAATGTTTACCCGTATTGATACCATCAAAAAGTGGATCCATTACTCTAGCAGCACCGTCAACAATATCTAAGGGTGGTTGAAAATCGTGTACTTCTTGCTTCTTCTTAGCTAATTCTGCAGGGTCTTCGTCAGTTACCCAACCCGTATCGACTGCATTCATGAAGATTCCGTCTTTTGCTAATTCCCCAGCAGCAGTATGTGTTAACATGTTCAAGGCAGCCTTCGCCATATTGGTATGTGGGTGACGAGATTCTTTAAAGAAACGGTGGAATTTACCTTCCATCGCCGTTACGTTTATAATATGCTTTTGACCTGTATTCTCTTTCTTCATCAGCTCTGCCAAGCGATTGCAAAGTACAAACGGAGCAACAGAATTAACTAGTTGAACTTCAATCATTTCAGTAGTTTCAATCTCGCCTAATTTTAAACGCCAGCTGTTTGTTTTACGCAAATCTACTTGTTGTAGATCGGCGTCTAATTCACCCGTTGGAAAAACCTCTTGGGCTACCAATGCATTGTCAAAACTATACGGAATCTGAGACAGCTTTGCAGAAGCTCGTATACCAATACCAGGTTCTGGTCCGTGCCAAGTAACCGGCATGTTTTGATTTGGTGATGCTTGTTTACTAAATCCTTTTAATTCTTGTAAGCAACTTTCATGATCACTTAATACCATTTGTGCAAACTTAGGTAGTGAAGAGATTTCTTTCTCTTCATTTTCCATAAGATGGTGGTAAAAACCAGCCGGTCTACGTACAGTCTGTGCTGCATTATTAATTAAAATATCTAGCTTATCATATTGCTGCTCAATGAAATTGCAGAATATTTCAACACTGGGTATATGACGTAAATCCAAACCATGAATTTTAAGTCTATGTCCCCATTCCATAAAATCTTCTTCCTTAGAAAAGCGAAGCGCGGAATCTACGGGAAAACGTGTTGTTGCAATAACGGTTGCGCCACCACGTAGTAACATTAATGTAATATGATAACCAATTTTTAAACGAGATCCGGTAATAACCGCAACTTGACCTTTTACATTGGCATTTTGGAATCTTTTCGCATAATTGAAATCGCCACAATCGCTACACATGGTATCATAAAAGTGATGAAGTTTAGTGAACTCTGTTTTACAAACGTAACAATTACGTGGAGTGGTCAATTCTGGTAAATCTTTGCTTGCCAATTCAGCAGCGGGTAATAATTTAGGAGCGACAAATACATGAGCTTCACGGGCACTACGAATACCAGTTTCTTTACGTGCATGCTTGTCACGAACGGCTTGCTTTCTTTTAGCGTTTCTTTTGGCATCTTTTACCCTTTTCGCAAACTCTTGTTTACTAGGGCGAGACAATTGGCCAGCTACTTTAATTAAAGCAATGCGTCTCTCTTCTGGAATTTCAAATATCTGATTGGTATCGTTTACCAATCTATTTAAAATTTCAATACAACTTTCAATCTCTGTTAAATCGATTTCAGTTTCGTTATCGTGTTGTTTATCCTTCATCATACTACCTTAAAAAGGGCAAAAATACTAACAATGATTAAAGTACGGTAATGCGCACTTTTTTCTTTTTTAAACGGGAATTGTTCAATTGATTTACAAGTTGGTCAGATTTATTCTTTGGCACTGCCACAAAAGCACAATCTTGCTTTAATTCAATATCGCCTAATTCTTCTCTGTTCAATCCTCCTTGTTTAAAGAAAAGTCCTGCTATATCACCTTTTGATATTTTATCTTTTCTTCCACCAGAAATAAATAAGGTCTCCCAAATAGGGTCTCCTATCCTATTGGTTTTACTTATGTTTATTCCTTTGGATTTCTTAATGAATTCGGGTAACGATTCTTTGTTCCATTGCAAAACATATGCAGTTCCCTTTTCATTTACACGTGCCGTTCTACCGTTACGGTGCGTAAACTCTTCTATTCTATGTGGTAATTCGTAATGAATAATGAATTTTAATTCAGGTATGTCAATTCCCCTTGCGGCTAAATCAGTTGCAATTAAAATACGACTACTGCCGTTTCTGAATTTGATTAAAGCACGCTCACGGTCTTTCTGTTCCATGCCACCAGAAAAGCACTCATGCTGAATGCGTTGTTGGCTTAAATAATCGCTAACACTTTCAATACTATCCTTGTAATTACAAAAAATAATGCCTGGTTCTTCACCTATGTATTTTAGGAGCTGAACAAGCGTTTTTAATTTGTCTTTATCTTCTGAAATAACAGTGCAGATCGTAAGTTGTGAAGGTTTATCATTTTTAAGAAAATTGACTCGCTTCGGATTTTCCATACCTACAAATTTCGGTATCTTAACACCTTCTGTTGCAGAAGTAAGAATACGTTTTTTAAGGTTTGGAAGCTCTGCAAGAATCTCACTCATCTCCTCTTCAAAGCCTACTTCTAAAGATTTATCGAATTCGTCAAGAACCAAAGTTTTAATATGGTCTTTAGTAAAACGGTCTGCAAAGAAATGGTCAAGAATTCTACCAGGAGTACCTATTAATATTGCAGGAGTATGTTTCAGTTCAATTTTATCTTTAGACATGGGTCTGCCACCATAAATGGCATTCACTTTAAAACCAGTACCCATATTACGAATGACCTGTTCTATTTGAATGGCCAATTCTCTGGAAGGAACCAAAATCAATGCCTGAACTTCAGGGTCGTCATGGTCTAAAATATCTAAAACCGGTAAAAGAAAAGCCAATGTTTTTCCTGTACCGGTTGGAGAAAGTAAAATGGTATTATTCGATGATGAGATAACATCTAACGCACGCTCTTGCATCGGATTTAACGCATCAATATTCAATTTTGATAAAATCTCTTTTTGATTTTTCATGCGTCTTTGATAACCATTAATTTATATACGATTATGCCTCTTGAAGGTCACGTTTCGATTTTCTGTACAGATAATTTGGGAAAATGGTTCTTTTCGCGAATCTGTTCAATTTGTTAGCATTGATCATTTTCTGAAAAATAGGTTTTGTTACGCCAAAATACTCATACGTAGCACCATCAACGAAAGTAACTTCTAATACTAAACCATTATGCTGAAAATCGGCAACGCCAGAGTTAATAGACTCGTTGTATACTTCTTTATTAGCTTCTTTGGTTTCAGGGGCGATACTTACTAAAAAGTGGTATCCGTCAATAATACGACGGCTTTCAACCTCTGCTTCTTCTCTTTTGTCGTCACCCTCTTGAAATTTGTCTGGATGCCATTCTTTTACCAATTTTCTATAGGTAGACTTAAGGGCTTTAAGTTCAATTTCTTTTTCAACCCCGAAGAGTTTCTTATATTCATTAATACGCTTCATAATGCAGCTTTTTTGCGGGTGCAAAACTACATCTTTATTTTGACGTGAAAGCTTGAATTTCAGTAATAAAAGAAAAACTACCTTATATAATTAAACCTTAATCATTTTTAAGTCCCTTTTCAAGAACCGATTTGATACCGGCAAGATTATCAGAGAATTCCATCATCTGCGAAAGTACTTGAGCCATCTCATTGGCATTACCAAACCCTTTTAATTTATTGTTCTTTACAAATTGCTCTTTAATAGCACTCCAACGCGCATCTTCTTCCGTAGTAAGATTACCGATCAGCTCATTGTACTTTAACAAGTTTGCTTCTGCAGAACCAGTTAAAGTCTGCGCTTCATTCTCATAATGTGAACGTAAAAGCGTGTTCAACTCCCGCTCGTTCATTATAGGCACAATCTGAGCCACCAACTTGTTCATATCCCTATAAGAGCCTTGAAGTTTAAAAGAAGGTTCTGTACGGTATTCATCTTGCATTGCGGCACTTTTAATGTAGGTTGCATTTACTTTCAATAATACATCTCTTACCCGCAATACTTTTTCGATAACCTTTTTATATTCTTCAACTTCTTGACTAGAATGGTTTCCAATTAATTGACCCTCATCAGATTTAGATTCAATTTGTTCTACCAATGTATACACATCATCAAATTCTTTACTTGCCAATTGCTGTAAAATAGGATTTGCTGTAAGCGAATTTTCTACCAAACTCAATCGAAATAAATGTTCGGTTTCGCCAATAATATCACCAAGGTTATAAATATCCGCACGGTTGGCTAACATATCTGGAATCTGAAATTTCTCTCCGCTTTCCGTATATGGGTTACCTGCCATTATTACGCAGAATTTTTTACCACGTAAATCGTATGTTTTAGGCTGCCCTTCGTATACACCTTCTATTTTACGAGTACCATCTGATAAGGAAATGAATTTTTGTAAAAATTCTGGATTACAATGCTGAATATCATCAATATAAAGCATGACATTATTCCCCATTTCAAAAGCAAGGTTCAGCTTTTTAAGTTCTTCGCGTGCAGCACTGTTCTTAGCAGATGCTGGATCTACATTGGTTACCTCATGACCAATTGCCGGTCCATTTATTTTAACGAAAATTAAACCAAGTCGGTTTGCTATATATTCCATCAAGGTGGTTTTACCATAACCTGGTGGCGATATTAAAAGCAACATACCCATTCTATCGGTACGTTTGTTTGCACCTACCGTACCTAGTTGTTTCGCTAAATTGTTACCGAAAATTGGAAGATATACTTCATCAATTAATTTATTACGTACGAATGATGTAAGCACTCTTGGCTTAAATTCCTCTAACTTTAAATCAATTTTCAGCTTTTCGGTTATTTCGTGTTTTGTCTTTTTAAACTTTAAAAATGCCGGAACTTCATCTGACACGAATAAGCTCATTCTAGAAATAAAATCATGATAGTTGAACGAATAAACTCCTTCAACAATAGTTTCATGAGAACCTCTCAGCTCTTTTAGACTTTCATTTGGCGAAACTGCTTTGATTTTAGAAGCAGACTCATCTCTAAACAGAATGGCTCCTACAATTTCATTTTCATATCTGTTTAAATTAATATTAGCATCGACATCTTTTTTAGATTTTAAAAATGCACCTACCCATTGTTTCACCAAACGAACTTTAGATGAAAATTTTGGAGCTTCTTCAACACTTTTCTTAAACTTTAAATCTGCATTTTGAGATTTAAGTAATTTTAAAAATTCATCTTTTAATTGAATAGCAAAGCCACTATACACGAATTCAGAATCTGATTTTAGCTCTTCAAACAAATAATCAGCAATATCTTCGCTTAATAGTACGTCAAAAAGTTTCGTTTCTTCAGAAAAGACTTCTATTTTCTTTTTTAATCCCTCAATTATAGAAGCGTATTCTTTAGATTCAGGAAAATATTGTAAAACCTCTCCTGCAGCTTTTAAACCTTTATCTAATTCGGCTTTAACATCTTTATCCAAATCATACCAGAAAAATTGGGCATACCCACGAATTTCTGGTCGGTAGGTAAGTAAATCTAATTCATGGTGTTTATGTACCAAAAGTTTCAGTATTCTTGAAGCATCAACATCATGAACCCCTTTTATATAGCCTTCAGAATAGTCGTTTCTACTTTGCTCTTGAACAAGCTTCAATAACTCTTCATCACTTAAAGGAAGTAAATCGTCTTCGGTGAACTTTGAAAATATTTTGTAAGCTAAATATGCAGCACGATAAATATCATCGGTTTCAGAAACATATTCCTGATTCCATAAGTGCCTATTCTTAACAAATTCTTCATTGTTCAGTACTTTGTAAAAATCGGTTCCTGTTAAATGATAATTGAGTTCGTTATCATGAAAAACAATCGTTAAGTCTAACTGTTGCTTGTTAACGCCGAATTTGTGTTTACCTAATCTTATAACACTATCGCCATCTTCATAAAGATCAAGCTTATCCTTTAACTTTCTAAGAGCATCTTCCCTAGCCGTTTTCAATTGGGTTTCAATCTCTTCAGCTTTACCACTATCATCAAGCTCTTGCAATTGAGAAATAATATCACGCAGCTTATTAATCATTAAATCTGACGCAAAGTATCCGTTGATTTCTACGGCAGAATTAAAGCTCTGTGCTTTTTTCTGTACCCCTTTTAATATTCTGGCTGATGCATTGGCTAATGCGCTAGATTTTTTATTCCGTTTTTCAATTAAAGAGTTCTTTCTTGCATCAAAAGCAGCATAAACCTCTTCTCTCTTTTCAATAATAGTTTCGATAAATTCTTCGAAATCGGTGAATTTACCTTCTAGTTCTTCTAATTGAATAGATGTTTTGGTTTGATATTCATCACACTTTTCTGGTGTAGATGCCATATCTAGATAATTGATGATACTCTGGTCGATCAATTTTAATTGTGCGGCAAATTCTGCCTTGGCTTCAGATATACCAAGAGAATTTCTTTTGTTTTTTAAAGCCGCCTTAAGTTCATTTATAGTTGAGAAAATCAATGAAATATCATCGATTATCTTAGTGGAATGGGCAGTATCTTCAATTTCTAGATTAGAAACAATATCAATCAGCATTTCTAGTTGGGTACTGATCTCATTAATTTCTTCTTCCTTCTCTTTAGCTACAATTACCTTTTCAACAGTAGCTATAAATTCTTTTTTATCTTTTAAAGCGTCATGGTATGGTTGTAATGCATTCGGGTTTAAAAGAAACTGAACACAACGTTCTGATATCTTTTTGGTCTGCTCTCCTATTTGTTCTTCCAGGACCTCAATATATTCTAAATCAATATATCGTACTTCTTTAAGCGAAATAGCTTCACCTCTTAAAGATCGCAACCTGGTAAGTAACGCAACAAACTCATCAATACTTTTAAATGAGGTACTTTTGATTTTATTAAATAACTCCTCAGAATTCTGTTGAATTAGTTTAGATTGATTTTGAGCATTTTTACGCAGTTGTACTACCTTTTCAAACTCATCAATAGCAGCGTTAGATGCTTTGTTGATTTCTTCAATGGGCTCGTTTAATTGATGTGTTTCTGGTTCTGGTAACCAATAATACGCATCTAATATATCTTTCGAGAACTTTGCAATATCACTATATAGTCCGGCGTAGTTGTCGTTTTTATTCAACAATGTAATTAAGCCATTGACTTCTGCCATAGCCTTTACAATATCTTTGTTTCCTATTTTATAAAGAAGAGTATCTTCATGCTGAGAAGGCACGTAATCACCTTTTAAATAAGGTGTTTGCCATATTTGAACTACATGATGTTTGGTTTGTTCTTGCTCAGTTTTGAAATAACAAAGTTCACCATTTTCTAAAATTGTAAATCCATTACAGATGATAGGCGTTTTAATAACCTGGCTTATGATATTATAAGACATAAGGTTATATAACCCTTCGGCAGCAGAATAGAAAACATACAGAAAATCTTCTCCGTTAGGAGAAACAATACGTTCTTGAAACTTTACATTAGGGATAGCATTATCAAAAATATGATACTCTCCTGTTTGTAAATAATAACCCGTTGGAAAGATGATACCTTGATCATCTGGCAATAAAATACAGGCATTTTTAACCGATTCAATTTTTTGAACCTCTTTCATTTTGTCGTTGTAAACAAAGTAGCGAGGCGATTCTTGAAACGGTTTTATTTCTAGTATTAAAAGATTACCCAAATCGCCAAAGCGATATTGCCCATCATCAAGAGTTTGGTCAACGTATTCTACTGGTTCATCTAAAATACCTTTGCCTTCAGCAGTGTTATCTTCTATTTTTATGGTAAGATCGCCACCAATAGTTTCTACAAACACACGGTCTTTAATAGACACGTGAGGATGCACACCATAACGTTGCATGTCTCTTGTAGCCTCTTGCCATTTAAACTCTTGTTGAACAGGAAATTTATATTCATGTTCGCTACGGTTATCAATATACTTTAAAGCATTATCAACCAAAAGCCATTTAAATGTTTTAATATCAGTAGGACTATCGCTCAACTGAAAAACCATATGAAGATAATTTCCGATTACTGCAAAATTGGAAAATATCGTATTTCTATAGTATTTATATAAATTGGTAAAGTCAGATCTAAAAGTTTCGTCATCTAAAATATCAAGAGTAGAAGCTTTAAAACTATTTTCTTTAAACTTATAAGCGCTAAAAACGTCTTTAATAGTTATCTCGGTTCTAAGACCAAAATGAACATTATACCCGAACAGACAAGTGTCGCCAAAAGAAACGATATCTCTTGCTATACAATTATTCTCTGTATTGATTCTGTCATTAGCAATAAGCTTTGTTTCTAATGATCCAAAAACGGTTTTTCGATCATCATTTAGATTAATTAGCTTACTCTGTAACAATTCCTTCTGCTTTTGCAGTCGGTTTTTAATTACATCATAAGTACCGCCATCTAAAATATGTTCTTCCGTTTTGTCTGTTCGGGATTCTTCTGCCATAAAAGTAACTAGGCTTTAGTATTACATTAATAATTCACTTAAAAACTCTTAGCGCACTTGGTTATTTCAGCTTTTTATCTCCCATACCTAATCCCTTTGCAAGGTTAAATAGGTTGCTAAATAACGTTTGTTCGTCGCTATCGTTTGATTTTGACTTTAAGTCCATCAGTAAATTAGCAATAGTCACATTCTTAAGGTCTTCAGATGAAATTCCATATTTATCAGCGAATTCTTTTACCTTTTCTAAAAGATTTCCCTTGACATCATCGCTGCCTAAAATAGCATCTTTTACATCTTGTATATTGGTACTGTTTTCAACCAATCTATCATACCCTTTGGCTCTAGTAATTTGTCCGATAATTTGATCAAAGAACATCGTTTCACCACCAACAATATCAATTTTGGCAGCTTTTAAAGCATCACCAATAACCTGTGCCTGAGCATCTGCTATATCTTTTTGAATATTTATGTGAGCAAGATCAACTTGTAATTCTTTATCTAAACGCAATTTAAATTCTTCATGCTCTTTACCAACACCATCTAGTTTCTTCATTGCATTAGCTTTCTCTTCAATACCAGCGGCATCTGCTAGCGCCTTTTCTTTGATAACATCAGCCTCAGCTAACCCGTCTTTACGTTTCGCTTCTGCCTTAGCTTCAATACCAGTTGCTTCAGCTTTCGCTTTTTTCTCAATGATAATTGCTTGAACAATTCCCTCACGCTCGTAAGCATCGGCTTTAGCATGCATCACTTGGGCTTCAGACATACCAACAGTTGCTTCTTCTTTAGCTGTTGCTTCAGCTAAAATTTTACGTGCTTCAGCCTCTTTCTCACTCGCTTCTTTATGAGCTAAAGCTTCAATATTAATTTCTTCGGCTTTTTGCTTTGCAGCTTCTTTTTGTGCTTCTGCAGCCTTAATTGTTTTAATTAAGTCTTCTTGAGCATTCGCTTCGGCAATAGTAATTTTTACTTGCTTATCTCTATCTGCAGTTTTAAAAGCTTGAATATCTTTCATGTTCTCTTGCTCTTCTACTACTCCTTTTTCAAGAGTAACACGATCACGAATAACATCTTGTATATTCTTTTTCTCTACTTCAACAACTTTTTCTTTTTCAATCTGTGCCAGCGTAACTACTCTTTCTCTTTCCGTAGCCTCTAAAAGTCTGTCTTTTTCTACTCTTTCCGTCTCTACAGCATCTGTACGTTGCTTATTTTTTAAAGCGACAATAATTTGACGCTCCATATTTTCTTCGGCAACTTTTACTTTTTCTTGTGTAGCTATACGAGCAGTTTCAGACTTTAAACGCTCTTCTTCGCTAACTTTTAAAGTTTCTGCCTCT